>CALVHO010000006.1 GCA_944328445.1 uncultured Clostridia bacterium
GGCTTATCGTACGCCTTCTTTTTGGCGGCGGGCTTGGCAGCCGCAGGCGCGGGCGCGGGTGCGGGCGCCGTAAAGCGCGCGCCGGGCGCGGGGCGCCCCGCGGGGCGCGGGCCCGCGGCGGGCCTGGCGGCCTGCGGGCGGGGCTGGTAGGTGCGCGCTCCTGCGGCCCCTGCGGGAGCGGGGCGCGTTTCGGGCGCGGGGATATACGTCTTGCGCGGCTGCAACAGCGCGCGGCGACGTTCGCGGTCGGCGTACTGCGTGCGGATGATCTGTTCGCCTCCGCGCTGCACCGTCGTCGTGGACGCGCGGGGGCCCTGTGCGGCAGGCGCAGGCTTCTGCTCCGCGGGCGTTTCGGCCGCGGGCTGCTGCTTTGCCTCGGCAGGCTGTGCAGGCGCGGGCTCTTCGGCCTTGGCCGCGGAAGGCTCTTCCTTCACGGGTGCTTCCTGCGCGGGTTTTTGTTCGGCAGCCTCTTCCTTTGCGGGAGCGGGCTCCTCGGCAGGCTGCTGCGCGGCGGGCTCTTCCTTGGCGGGAACGGGCGCGGGCTCTTCCGCCTTCTCCTGCGCGGCGGGCGCTTCGGCCGCGGGAGCTTCCTCCGCCGGAACGGCCTCTTCCTCGGCCGCGGCTTCGAGCTCCTCCTGCGCACGGCGGCGCGCCAGCGCTTCGAGGTCGGATAGTTCACGCAAGATCTCGTTCACCCGCTTTTCCGTGCCCTGCACGTTCTTCAAGAGGGCTTCGATCCCGTCCCCTTTCAAGAGGTTCGCGATCGTTTCGATGTTCGGGTAGTTGTTCTTCTTTGCTTCTGCCATCTTGCTAAATGTTGCCTCCCGCATAGAATCTGTATCGTTCGTCCGCCGCCGACAGGATCGCCTTGGCAAGCGAGCGGTCGCGCACCGCTGCCAGGCGGCAATTTTCTTTCCCCGTCAGCGCTTCGAGGCGGCCGCTTTCACACACGATCAGGCCGCAGCCGAAGCGCTTTTGCAGCTTGATCGCACTTTTTTTGGAATTTTCGGACGCACCTTCGCACAAGAGCAGCAGGTGCACGTCCTTTTTGAGCGTTTCCACCGCGTTGAAGCCGCAGGTGAGTTTGCCCGCTTTGATGCAAAAACCGATGTAGCTTTCCGCTTTACTTCTTTGCAAAAAAGTCCTCCTCGATCCGCGCGTAGACCTCGGCGGGGATCTCCGAAGAAAAGGCCTTGTTCAAAAGGCGCGCCTTTTTCAGCTTTTTGATGCATTCCGCGTCGTTGCACACGTAGGCGCCGCGGCCCGCGGCCTTGCCCGTGTAGTCGATGAACACGTCCCCTTCCTTGGGTTTGACGACGCGCAGCATCTCCTTTTTCGGCTTGCTCTCGCGGCAGGCCAGGCACATGCGCATGGGGACTTTTTTGACCTTCATTCACCCACCTCCGCGGGCCGCCCGTGCGGGCGTATCTTTCACGCGCCCCAAAGGCCCGGGGCGCATACGGCGTTATTCGAGGGGTCCGTCCGTCTCGTCGGGATAGTCCTCGATCTCTTCTTCGACGGCGCGCAGCTCCTCCATCTTGGCGGCCGCGCTCTCGCTCTTGACGTCGATCTTCCAACCCGTCAGGCGGGCGGCCAGGCGGGCGTTCTGCCCGTCCCTGCCGATGGCCAGGGAGAGCTTGTCGTCGGGAACGACGGCGATGGCCGACTTTTCGTCGATCTGGGTGACGGAGAGCACCTTCGCGGGGGACAGCGCCTTGGCGATGAATTCGAGCGGGTTGTCGCTCCACTGGATGATATCCACCTTTTCGCCGTTGAGCTCGGCCACCACGGCGTTGACGCGCGAGCCCTTGTTGCCCACGCAGGCGCCCACGGCGTCCACCTGCGGATCCTCGCTGGCGATGGCCATCTTGGTGCGCTGGCCTGCCTCGCGGGAAATGGCCTTGACCACGACGGCGCCCGACTTGATCTCGGGGACTTCCTCTTCAAAGAGGCGCTTGACAAAGCCCGCCGAAGTGCGCGAGACCAACACCTGCGCGCCGCGGCTGCCGCTCTTGATGTTCTTGACATACACTTTGAGGCGGTCGTTGACCTCGTAGCGCTCGCCGGGGACCTGGTCCTGCGGGAGCATGATGCCCTCGATCTGCCCCTTTCCCAGCTCGACATAGACGCAGCGCGCGTCCACCTTGCGCACGACGCAGCTCATGAGCTCGAACTTCTTGTCGGAGAACTCGTTGAGCGTGTTGTCGCGCTCGGTCTCGTGCAGCTTCTGCAAGATGACCTGCTTGGCCGTCTGCGCGGCGATGCGGCCGAAATCTTTGGGTACAAACTCTTCGTAGACGAGGTCGCCGAGCTTGTAGCTCTTTTTGATCTGCTGCGCCTCGGCGAGGGAGATCTCCTTCTCGCGGTCGGTCACCTCTTCGACGGCCGTGCGGACGGTGTAGTATTTGATGCTGTTCTTTTCGGGGTTGATGCGGATATCCACGTCTCCCGCGCCGCCTTCGTACTGCTTTTTGTAGGCGGAGATCAGGGCGTTGCGCAGGGCGTCGATGAACACTTCTTCGCTGATGCCCTTTTCCGCTTCCAGATCGGCCAAAGCCTCGAAAAACTCTTTGCTAACCATTGTCCTCTCCTCGATGATTGAATGATTGAAACGGGACCCGCGCGGCTTGGCGCCGCGCTCCGTCCGCAACAAGGGCCGCCCGTGCGGCTTCGCTTAGTCGAATTCGATCGCCTGCGAGATCTTCACGATCTGCGAAAGGTTGAGCTTGAAGGTCTCCCCCTCCCTCTCCACGGTGATGTTGCCCGCGGCGCCGTCATAATCGCGCAGCACCGCCTCGAAAAACTTTTCCCCGCGGATGGGCGCGAACAACTTGATCTCCACCTTCTTGCCGATGTTTTTCAAAAAGTCGCTTTCCTTTTTGAAGGGGCGGTCCAGCCCCGGGCTGCTGACGTTCAGGGTGTACGGCTGCCCGAAGGTGGGGTCGAGCTCGTCGAGCACGGGGTCGGCCGCGTTGTGGAAGCGCTCGCAGGCGTCCAGGTCGATACCGCCTTCGCGGTCCGTGTCCAAAAACACGGTCAGCGACGGGTGCCGCCCCTGACGGAACACCACCTCGTACAGTTCCACGCCCTGCTCTTCGGCGATGGGCCGCAGGGCCCGTTCGATCTCTTCCAACGGCTTGACCTTCATGCCGCTCCCTCCCGCGTGAACGTGCACATAAAAAGATTTGAGAGCGGGCAACCACTCTCAATCTCATGCTAACGTATATTCAGTAGCCATATTATACCACACCGTCACGCATTTGGCAAGCATTTTTTTGCTTTTATCAGCTCAATGAAGATTTTTGCCGTCGCGAGCGCGTCGTCGTAGGCGCGGTGGTGGCGGAAATCGATGCCGTAGAAGGCGGCCAGCGTGTTGAGCTTATAATTGGGCAAAAAGAGAGCGCTCCGCGCGATGTCGACGGTGTCGTACGCACGGTGGTCGAACATGTAGCCGCTCTGTTCGCCGTAATATTGGATGAACTTGCAGTCAAACTGCACGTTGTGGCCGACGAGCAGGCAGCCGTCGCAGAACTTGTAAAAATCGGGGATGACCTCGCCGATCTTCGGCGCGCCTGCGAGCATTTCGTCGGTCAGGCCGGTGAGCTTTACGATCTCTTCGGTGAGCTTCCTCTGCGGGTCGACGAGGGTGGAAAACTTTTCGCGCACCTCGCCGCGGACGATCTTGACGGCGCCGATCTCGGTGATGGCGTCCATGTTCCCCGACGCGGCGGTGTTGGACAGGCCCGTCGTTTCCAGGTCGAACACGACAAAGGTGTTGTCGACGAGGTCTTTGGGGAGAGCGGCTTGCTCGAACAGGCTCAGCTGGTTGTAGTCGACGAGCTTTTCGGGTTTGACGCACGTATAGCGCGCGGGGACGGGCAGGCCTTTGCGCTTTTCGGGCACGAACCCCGCGGGCGGCGCGCCGCGGTTGATGTAGCGCGCGGTGTAGCCGAGCTTGTCGCGGAAAAGCTCGTTTTCGCCCGTGCAGACGATGGAATCCCCTTCCTTCAACGCGCGGATCTTCGCCTCCGTCTTTTTGCGGAGAAAATACGAAAAGCTGAGCGTGCCCGTGCCGTCGCCGATGGTAAAGCGCAGGTACGGCTTGCCCTTCTGCGTTTCGCGCTCCCGGATCTGCGTGATGGTCCCGCAGACGGTGAGCATCTCGCTGGGGAAGTTGCAGTCGGCGATGTAGGTCGCCAGAACGGGCGCTTCGGCCAGGTCGATGGGTTCAAACCCCGTCACGGCAAAGGTGCGCAGGGGCTGCAACTGCGGCGCGGGCTCCTCTTCGGGCTCGTCCGCCCCGTCCTCTTCCACGACGTCGCCCTTGTCCTTGTCTTCGAGCGAACCTTCAAAGCGGTTGCAGAAGGCGCGGCCGAGCATGCGCTCCACCTCCGCGAGGATGCCGCCGTTGCGCTCGAAGTAGCCGCGCTCGGCCGCGTCTACGCCGAAGACGAAGCGGACGGGTTCGCCGAGGTGCACGACGATGTCCTCCGCGCGGATGCAGGCCGCGGCCGCGCTGTAACGGGCGGCAAGGTAGTCCAGGATGGCATGGCGGACGAGGCGCTCGTCCGCCACGTGGCGGCGGATGTGCGCCTTTCCCGCAAAGCCCGCGGGCGCCGCCTCGGCCGCCGCGGCCGCGGCGGCGCGTTCGGACGCCGCGGGGTACGCGGCGTCCGTCACGATCTCGAAGAGGCATGTTTTATCGGGTATGTCGACGACGATCTTGCGCAGCACCGCACGCGAAAGCCCTTCTTCCGCGCGGATGCGCGCCAAAAATTCCTGTTGGTCCATATTTATGCCGACCGTGCGCGCAAAAAGCGCGCCGCGTTCCTTTGTTCTCGCTGCCAAATGCCGTTCAGCGCGACGCCAGCAAAGCGTCCAGCTCCTGCAAAAAGACCGCCTCCGCCTCGTCGGCAGGCACGGTGCGGTACGGTTCGCCCTTGCGGAAGAGCACGCAGCGGCCCTCCCCGCCCGCGATCCCGAGGTCGCAGTCCTTCGCCTCGCCCGGGCCGTTGACGACGCAGCCCATCACCGCCACCTTGCAGCGCTTGTTCACGCCGAACACCCGCCGCTCCACGCGCTGCGCCAGCGCCATGCTGTTCCAGGCGCAGCGGCCGCACGTCGGGCAGGCGATGACCTCAACGTAATCTTTTTCCAGCCCGCAGGCGCGCAGGATGCGCTTGGCCGCGTACACCTCTTCGACGGGGTCGTCCGTCAGCGAAACGCGGACGGTGTCTCCGATGCCGTCCAGAAGCAGCGCGCCGATGCCGACGCTGCTCTTGACGATGCCCGTCTCCTTGGTGCCCGCCTCGGTCACGCCCACGTGCAGCGGGCGGTCCGTGCGGGCGGCGAGGGTGCGGTACGCCTCGACGGTCAGCGGCACGGACGAAGCCTTGACGGAGATGACGATGTCCTCCACGCCGTGCCTTTCCAGCACGGCCACGTTTTGCAGCGCGCTCTCCACGAGCGCGGCGGCCGTGCGGCCGTATTTTTGCAGGTGTTCTTTTTCGATGCTGCCCGTGTTGGCGCCGACGCGCACGCAGATGCGGTGGGCGCGGATGCAGTCTGCCACCTGTGCGATCTCCGCCTCGCCGCCGATGTTGCCCGGATTGATGCGCACCTTGTCCGCCCCGCTCTCGATGGCAAGCACGGCCAGCCGCGCCGAAAAATGGATGTCCGCCACCACGGGCAGCGAAGACGCCGCCTTGACGGCGCGGATGGCGCGCGCGTCCCCTTCGTCGCGCACGGCCACGCGCACGATCTCGCAGCCCGCCGCGGCCAGGCGGCCGATCTGCGCGAGCGTCGCCTGCACGTCGGCGGTGGGCGTGGTCGTCATCGACTGCACGCGCACGGGCGCGCCGCCGCCGAGGGAGAGCCCCCCTACAAAAACTTGCCCGCTCATGCCCGCCGCTCCTTTACGACTTTTTGCCGTTTTTGCGCTCTTCGCTCTCCTTCATCATCGATTCGAGCTCGCTCATGAAGGAAGGGATATCCTTGAACTGGCGGTAGACCGAGGCGTAGCGCACGTAGGCGACTTCGTCGATCTCTTTGAGGCCGTCCATGACCATCTCGCCGATACGCTTGGAGGAGATCTCCTGTTCGAGGGAATTGTAGATCTGCTTGCGGATGTCGTCGACGAGCTTGTCGATCTTGGCCATGGGCACGGGGCGCTTTTCACAGGCCTTGATGATGCCGCTCTTGATCTTGTTCGGGTCGAACGCCTGGCGGTTGCCGCCGTTTTTGACGACGAGCACGGGCGTCGTTTCGATGGTCTCGTACGTCGTGAACCGTCGGCCGCACTGCGTGCATTCCCGCCTGCGGCGGATGGTCCTGTCCTCGTCCGTCGAACGGCTGTCGATGACCTTGCTTTCCGTGCAGCCGCAGTACATGCATTTCATACCGTTGCCCTCCTACCATTGCTTGTATACGCCATTCAGTATACCACAAAATGCGCGGATTGTAAAGCGTACGGCGGCAACGGGTCAATAATCGGCCCGCCCGAGCAGGTAATCGGCGGAAACGTCGAAATATTCGCACAGGCGCACGAGCATCGCCAAGGAAGGCTCCTGCTTGTCGCACTCCCAGGCGTGCACGGCGTTGCCGCTCATGTTCATGGCTTCGGCCAACTGTTTTTGCGTTACCTTCTTTACGAGGCGCAGTTCTTTCAGCCTCTCTCCGAATACTTTCATAACAAGCTATATACACGAATTTCGTGATTTCTGCTTGACATTCACGAATTTCGTGAGTATACTGTTGGTAATGAAATCATGAATTTCATGAATTTGGAGGAGGAAAAAATGTCATCGTCACCGAACTATGTGGCACGCAAAAGCATCATGGGAGACTGCGGAGGATGGATCTTTCTCTGCGTGTTGCTCTGCTGGCTCATCGTGCCGATCTTTATCATGATCTATCTGATCGTGCGGGCGACTCGTTACCGCATCGAATTCTACGACGACCGCATCATCACCAGGAGCGGCGTATTCAACGTCGAGGAACGGCAGAGCCTGCTCACAACGGTCATGGGCGTGCGCATCCAGCAGAGCTTCGGCGGGCAACTGTTCCGCTACGGGGACGTCATCGTGGACACCGTCG
Source organism: uncultured Clostridia bacterium (assembly GCA_944328445.1). Lineage (GTDB taxonomy): Bacteria > Bacillota > Clostridia > Christensenellales > Borkfalkiaceae > Borkfalkia. Next base: position 7,096 of record CALVHO010000006.1, read on the forward strand.
GCAAATGGGACGTGAACACCACGGACATCAAACATCCCGACGAGCTGAAACGGTACCTCGAAAACATCATGAGAACGAAAGGCACCAAAGGTGTGCACCAGATCGTTTCCGACTGACGCCCCTATATATTATTTTAGGAGAAACTGTATGCGAAAATTTTTATTGGTCTTTCTTGCCATGCTCGTCGCCCTTTCGGCCGCGGCGCTGGCTGCCTGCGGAGGGACGGAAGACGCGCCCGCGGAAGCGGAATTTCAAGGCGTTACCTTTGCGGACGGCACCTTCACCTACGACGGCACCGAACACACCGTCACGGTGCAGGGCGACATCCCCGCGGGCACGGACATTAAATACGAAAACAACGCCCGCACGGATGCGGGCACAAACACGGCCAAGGCGACGTTGACCAAGGAAGGCTATAAAACGCTCGAACTGACGGCGACGCTGACCGTGAACAAGGCGCAATTCCCCTCCTCCGTCGTCCTGGAAGGAAAGCGCGTCCTGCACGACGGCAAAGAACATTCGCTTGCTGTCGAAGGCGAGCTTCCCGCAGGCACCGCCGTCTCCTACGACGGGAACGGAAAAAGCGAAGCGGGCACGCACACCGTCACGGCGACGCTGACCAACCCGAATTACGAGACGAAGGTGCTGACGGCGACGCTGGAAATTTACACCCTCGCGCAGGCGGCGCAGGATGTGCTGGAAGGCATCCTCGACCGCCCCGAACCCTGGCAGTTCCTGCCCGAAGCGTTTGCCCCCAAAGCCATGGCCTACGGGCAGATGCCTGCGGGCGGCGGCGACTTTACGGCGGACACCGACGTTTCCGCCATCGGCAAAAGGGCGATCGGAAAGCAGCTGAACGTGCTCTACGACGGCCTCGCCGCGGCCGACACCGCGCTTTCAGCCGCCGACGCCGTGTTCACGGCGACCGAAGCCGTTACGGCGGCGTACCAGAAATTCCTGGACGAAAACCCCGACGACACCGACGTGTTCGAGGGCTCGGTCACCATCGGCGGGGCGGAGTTCCGCCTCCGCATCGAAACGGAAGGCGAGCGCGTCACGCTGCTTGCTGGCAACGGCACCGTCTCGGTCAAGCTCGTTTCCGACCGTTCGGCAAACGCCCTCTACCGCAACGAGGGCCGCATCCAGATCGCGGACGGCGTGGCGCTCAAATACCAGGCCTCGGAAACGGCGCTCAAACTGGCCGTACGCTTCACGGCCGCAGGCGTCGGCACCGTGCAACAGATCTCTTTCACGCGCGGCGAGGACGGCGTGCGCGGTACGCTGCATGAATTTTACGGCACGGAGAGCGCGAACATCCACACCTCCGCCCTGCTCTATTCGGACGACGAGGTGACGGCCGTGCTGTCGGACAAGCGCGAAAGCAACGACATGAAGATCGGCGCCTTTGCCGAAGTGTACGACAGCCAAACGGGCGAAATGCTCGGCGGCGAAGTGACGGAGACCAAGAGCATCGCAGGCCTTGCCGCCGCCGAGTACGATACCCTTTGGTTCAACGTCTACGACGTCGAAGGCATCGAATCGGTGTGCGCCGCCGAAGATACGGAAGGAGACGACAACACGCAAAACGATCATCTCGTCTACATCAACGGCAAGGCGGATACCTTCCTCCCCGAATACAACACGGTCCCCATCGTCGGCACGAAGACCTCCCGCCACTACGACATCGAGATGCGGCAGGTATGGTATTATGTGGCCGTGACCGAGGGCGATGAAACCGTGTACGAGAAGAAAGAGACCACCGTACCGATGTTGTTCGTGCAAAAAGAAAATGCCGACGACTTTGCCGAGGAATGCTCCGAAAACAACGATATCGCGGCGGCTTTGCCGAAGGACAACCGCGCCACCGTGACGGAGCTGTTTACGGCGCACGGCGCGGAATACGCCGAAGAAAAGGACAACGTGACCTTCGCCGACATCGGCGCGTACATCGGAGAAAACGATCCGTTCTTTGCACAAGAATAAGCCGACAGCACAAAAACAAAACGGCAACCGCCGAAGCGGTTGCCGTTTTGTTTTCTGCCTGCGAAAGGCTTTTAGCGGAAATACTTCACGCCGCTTTCAAACAGCTTCATGTCGAAGTTGCCGCAGCTGTTCTTGTAGAGGTTTTCGCCCGTGCGCTCGGTGTGGCCCATCTTGCCGTAGACGCGGCCGTCGGGCGAGGTGATGCCCTCGACTGCCCACGCAGAGCCGTTGGGGTTGAACGGATACTGCATGGTAGGCTTGCCCGAAAGGTCGCAGTACTGCGTGGCGATCTGTCCGTTTTTGCGCATCTCTTCCAACGCCGCGGCGGGCGCGACGATCTTGCCTTCGCCGTGCGAGACGGGAACGGTGAACACGTCCCCCGCCTTGCAGGCGGACAGCCACGGGCTCTTGGCCGAGGCGACGCGGATATCCACCAGCGTGGAAACGTGGCGGGCGATGTTGTTGTAGGTCAGCGTCGGGCTGTCGGGGCACAGCGGCCGTATCTCGCCGTACGGCACGAGGCCGAGCTTGATCAGCGCCTGGAAGCCGTTGCAGATGCCGAGGATGAGCCCGTCGCGCGCGTTCAAAAGCTCCATGACCTGCTCGGCGATGCGCGGGTTGCGGAAGGTCGTGGCGATGAACTTGCCGCTGCCGTCCGGCTCGTCGCCGCCCGAGAAGCCGCCGGGGAAGGCGATGATGTTGGCGCGGGAGATCGCGTCGGCAAAGGCGCGGACGCTCTCTTCGATGTCGGCCGCGGAACGGTTTTTGAGCACCAGCACTTCGGGCTCGGCACCCGCGAGGCGGAACTTGCGCGCCGTATCCAGCTCGCAGTTGGTGCCGGGGAACACGGGGATGAACACGCGCGGCTTGGCCGCCTTCACGGCAACGGTGTGCGGCCGCGCCTTGTCCGCACAGTCGCAGCAGGGCACATCCCCTTCCGCCGCGGCGGTGTTGGAGAACACCCCTTCGAGGGTGCCGCAGAAGGCCTGCACGGCCTCCTCTTCGCCGACGCTTTGGCCGCCGAAGGTGAAGCCGCTCTCCTGCGTGCAGCCGATGTACACCTTGTCGGCGGCGAGGGCGGCGGGGTCTTCGAGGGAGACGATGAGGTCGCCGTAGCGCTCGTCGAGCAGCACGCCCTCCTCCCCTTCAAACGCGAAGCCCAAGAGGTTTCCGAAGCAGGACTTGGCCACGGCCGCCGCCGCGCCGCCGTTTTCAACGACGGTCGCGAAGCGGATGTTGCCGCTCTTCACGTTTTCATGAACGGCGCGGTACAAATCGGCCAGCGCCTTGAAGTCGGGAATGTTGCTCTCGTCCTTGGGCACGGGCAGCAGCCACAGCTTTTGCCCCGCGCGGGAGAGCACGTTGGTGATGAGCCCGCTCGCTTTGGCGGGCGCCAGCGCGAAGGAGATGAGCGTGGGCGGCACGTCGATGTGCTCGAAGGTGCCGCTCATGCTGTCCTTCCCGCCGATGGCGGCAAGGCCCAGCCCGATCTGCGCGTACAGTGCGCCGAGCAGCGCCGAAAGGGGCACGCCCCAGCGCTTGGGGTCGCGGTTCAGGCGCATGAAAAATTCCTGGAAGGTGAGGCGGATCGCGTCGTAATCGCAGCCCGAAGCGATGAGCTTGGCCACGGACGTCACGATGGAGTAGATCGCCCCCGTGAACGGGCTTTCGCTCATCAGCGCGGAGCAATAGCCGTAGGCCGAAACGGTGGCCACGTCCGTCTCTCCGCCGCAGATCTTGGCGGCCATGGCGACGGCGGGCGTCAGTTGCGTCTTGCCGCCGAAGGGCATGTACACGCTGCGCGCGCCGATGGTCGAGTCGAACATCTCGGAAAGCCCCTTCTTGGAGCAGACGTTCAGATCGGACAGCGCCGCCAAAAGCCCTTCGCGGAACTTGCGGCCGCGCGGCGCGAAGTAGCGGGGCACGTTGTCGCAGATCTCGGCGTCGATGACCTGCTTGACGCCGTTGGTATCGAGGAAGTCGCGGGGAATGTCGACGATGGCGCGGCCCTTGAAGAGCATCTTCATGCGGCGGTCGTCGGTGACGACGGCCACGGGAGTCGCCGCGAGGTTCTCCTCGGCGGCGAGGGCGATGAAGGCGTCCTTGTCCTTTTCCGCCACGACGACGGCCATGCGCTCCTGCGATTCGGAGATGGCCAGCTCGGTGCCCGAAAGGCCCTCGTATTTGAGCGGGACTTTGTCGAGGTCGATGACCAGGCCGTCCGAAAGTTCGCCGATGGCTACGGAAACGCCGCCCGCGCCGAAGTCGTTGCACTTTTTGATCAGCCGCGTGGCGGCCTTGTTCAGGAACAGGCGCTGCAACTTGCGCTCGGTGAGCGGGTTGCCCTTCTGCACCTCGGCGCCGCAAGTCTCGACGGAATGCGCGTCATGCGCCTTGGACGAACCCGTGGCGCCGCCGCAGCCGTCGCGCCCCGTTTCGCCGCCCAAAAGGATGATCACGTCCCCCGCCTTCGGCTTTTCGCGGTAGACCATGTCGCGCCGCGCGCCGCCGACGACGAAGCCCGTTTCCAGGCGCTTCGCCTTGTAACCGGGGTGGTAGACCTCGTCGACGATGCCCGTCGCCAGGCCGATCTGGTTGCCGTAGGAAGAGAAGCCCGCCGCGGCCGTCTTGGTGATGACGCGCTGCGGGAGTTTGCCTTCGAGGGTGTCTTCGAGCTTTTCGCGCGGGTCGGCGCTGCCCGTCACGCGCATGGCCTGGTAGACGTACGTGCGCCCCGAAAGCGGGTCGCGGATGGCCCCGCCCAGGCAGGTCGCCGCGCCGCCGAAGGGCTCGATCTCGGTCGGGTGGTTGTGCGTCTCGTTCTTGAACATGACGAGGTACTTTTCCGTCTTGCCGTCGATCTCGGCGTCGATGCAGACGGAGCAGGCGTTGATCTCGTCGGAGACGTCCAAATTGTCCAGCCTCCCCTCCTTTTTCAGCTTCTTCACGGCGATGGTTGCGATGTCCATCAGGCAGGGGTATTTGTCGGCGCGGGAGGCGTTGAACTCGGCAAACAGCTCTTTATACAGCGCGTAGGCCTTGGCGATGTGCGGGTCGTCGGAGCGGATGTCGACGCTGCGGATCTCGGTGGCGAACGTTGTGTGGCGGCAATGGTCGGACCAATACGTGTCGATGACCTTGATCTCGGTCTCGGTGGGGTCGCGCCCCTCTTTGCGGAAATGGTCGCGCACGAAGGCGAGGTCTTCCACGCTCATGGCAAAGCCGTTTTTGGCGTGGTAGGCGGCGATGGCCGCGTCGTCCATGGCGATGAACCCTTCCACCGCCTTCACGTCCTGCGTCTGCATTTTGGCGCGGGCGAGCGTTTCGGGCTTGTCCAGCGAAACTTCGGAACTCTCCACGGGGTTGATGAGGTGCTTTTTCACGCGGGCGAGCTGCGCGTCGTCGATGCCCTTGACGCAGATGACGCGCGCGCACTTGATGAGCGGGCGCTGCTTTTGGGTCAGCAGCTGGATGCACTGCGCGGCACTGTCGGCGCGCTGGTCGTACTGCCCGTCCAAAAAGGCGACGGCGAACACCTTGTAGCCGTCCAGGCGGGGCAGCTCTTCGCGGTAGACGGTGTCGACGGGCGGCTCGGAAAACACGTTGACGATCGCCCCTTCCAGCTCCTCCGCGCTCAGCCCCTCCGCGTCGTAGCGGATCAGCTCGCGCACGTCTTCGGCGGCGATGCCGAGCTGGTTCGCGAGGTCGTCGCGGATCTTTTTCGCCTGCAAATTGTCCTTCTTTTCAACGTAGATCCTGTAAATCATACTCAACCTTTCAAATTGTATTTGATGCCGATGTCGGTGCGGTATTGTTTGCCTTCAAAAGCGATCTTGTCGGCGGCGGCATACGCCTTTTGGCGCGCCTCGGCCACCGTTTTGCCCTTGGCGCAGACGTTGAGCACCCGCCCGCCGTTGGTGACGAGCGCGCCGCCCTTCCGCGCCGTGCCCGCGTGGTATAAGAAGGCGTCGGGGCCGATGTCCCCGATGGCGATCTCCTTGCCCTTTTCGTAATGCTGCGGGTAGCCGCCGCTGGCGAGCACCACGCACACGCAGGCGCCCTCCTCCCATTCGACGCGCACATCCGCGAGCCGCCCGTCGGTGACGGCCTCGAAGACGTCCAAAAGGTCGGTTTTGAGCATGGGCAGCACCACTTGCGTTTCGGGGTCGCCGAAGCGTGAATTGTACTCGACGACTTTTATCCCCTCTTTGGTGCGCATCAGCCCGAAATAGAGCACGCCCTTGAAGGGGCAGCCCTCCGCGTTCATGGCGGCGACGGTGGGCAGCATGATCTTGTCCATCACCTCGCGCGCGATCTCTTCCGTGTAGAACGGGCAGGGCGTGAAGGTGCCCATCCCGCCCGTGTTGAGGCCCTTGTCCCCGTCGAACGCGCGCTTGTGGTCGCAGCTGGGGAGCATGGGGACGATGGTCTTGCCGTCGGTGAAGGCGAGCACGGAGACCTCCTCGCCCGGGGTGAACTCCTTGCCCGTGAGGAACTCTTCGATGACGACGCGGTTGCCCGCCGCACCGAAGGCCTTGTCCAACATGATCTGCCGCAGGCCGTCCTCGGCCTCGGCGATCGTTTCGCAGATGAGCACGCCCTTGCCCAGGGCCAGCCCGTCCGCTTTGAGAACGACGGGGAATTTGCCGCCGCGGACATAGGCGAGCGCCCGCTCATAGTCGTCGAAAACCTCGTAGGCAGCCGTGGGGATGCCGTACTTTTTCATGAGCGCCTTGGCAAAGCTCTTGCTCGCCTCGATGCGCGCCGCGGCCTTGTCCGGGCCGAAGCAGCGGATGCCGCGCGCTTCGAGCGCGTCCACAAGCCCTGCGGCGAGCGGGTCGTCCGGCGCGACGACGACGTACTCCACGTCCTTGTGCGCCTCCACCCAGCCGCAGACGGCGGCGTTGTCCATGTAGTCGACGTCGACGCATTCGGCCAGCTCCGCGATCCCTGCGTTGCCCTTCATGCAATAGATCTTGCCCACGCGGGGGCTCTTGGCAAGGGCCGCCACGATCGCGTGCTCCCTGCCGCCGTTCCCGATGACTAAAACGTTCATGTATGCTCCCGTCGGGGCCGCGCCCCGCCTGCCGTTACTTTCCAAGCGCCCGCCGTCGGCGGGCGCTACGTTGCCGTTTTTCTGCCGCTCCCGCTCAATGGTGGAACAGCCGCATCCCCGTGAAGGCCATGACCATGCCGTACTTGTCACACGCCTCGATCACGAGGTCGTCGCGCACCGAGCCGCCCGGCTGCGCCACGTAGGAGACGCCGCTCTTTTTCGCGCGCTCGATGTTGTCCGAGAACGGGAAAAATGCGTCGCTGCCCAAGGAGACGCCCGTAACGTGCGAGAGGTACTCCTTCTGCTCCTCTTTGGTGAACGGTTCGGGGCGGACGGCAAAGTATTGTTTCCACACGCCGTCGCCGAGCACGTCCTCACACTCGTCGGAGAGGTAGATGTCGATGATGTTGTTCTTGTCGGGACGGCCGACGCCCTCGGCGAATTGCAGGCCGAGCACCTTGTCGCTCTGGCGCAGGTGCCAAAGGTCTGCCTTGGTCCCCGCCAGGCGCGTGCAATGGATGCGCGACTGCTGCCCCGCCCCCACGCCGATGGCCTGGCCGTCGGCGGCAAAGCACACGGAATTGGACTGCGTGTATTTGAGGGTGATCAACGAGATGATGAGGTCGGTCTGCGCCGCTTCGGGGAGGTCTTTGTTTTTGGTGACGATGTTTTTGAGCAGGTCTTTGTCGATCTTGAACTCGTTGCGGCCCTGCTCGAAGGTGACGCCGAACACCTGTTTGCGCTCGACGGGGTCGGGCCTGTAATCTTTGTCGATCTTGACGATGTTGTACCCGCCCTTGCGCTTGGTTTTGAGGATGGCCAGTGCCTCGGGCGTGTAGCCGGGCGCGATGATGCCGTCCGAAACTTCGCGCGCGATGATGCGCGCCGTGACCTCGTCACACTCGTCGGAGAGGGCGATCCAGTCGCCGAAGGAGGACATGCGGTCGGTGCCGCGGGCGCGCGCGTAGGCGCAGGCCAAGGGGGAATCGTCCAGCCCGTCGATGTCGTCGACGAAGCAGGATCTTTTCAGCCGTTCGGAGAGCTTTTTGCCGACGGCGGCGCTCGTGGGGCTCACGTGCTTGAAGGAGGTGGCCGCCACCTGCCCGACGTTCTCTTTGATCTCTTTCACCAGCTGCCAGCTGTTCAGCGCGTCCAAAAAGTTGATGTAACCCGGGCGCCCGTTCAGGATCTCCAAGGGCAGATCGCTCCCGTCCGCCATGAAGATGCGGGAAGGCTTCTGGTTGGGGTTGCAGCCGTATTTGAGCTGAAATTCGTTCATGTTCTCCTCCCTTACTTGTTTTTGTTGATGAGCACGCTCTCGCTCTTGCCCGTTTCCAGGTCGATCGAGCGCGCGTAGAGGGAAATCTTGTTCGCCTCGTTCAGGTTCTCCCACAGCGTGGCGGCAAAGGCGTGCACGTCGTCGGGGATGCGCACGCGCTCGGGCTCGCCCGTGAAGGTCGGGATGGGGTCGCCGTCGCAGTTGTAGGTGTGGATGAAGTGGCCGACGCCCGCCAGCGGCGCATAAGAGAAGGTGTAGCGGTTGCAGGCGCTGCCCTTTTCGTCCGCGCTTTTGAGGATGCTCATCTTATACGTGAACCCGCCCGCGAAATCGAGCACGGCGCTGATGCGCGGCGTGAAGTTGGGCGCGTCCGGCTCGAAGCAGCGCGTTTCCAGCGCCTGCTCGAAGCTCTTGCCCTGCGCGAGGAAATTGCAGACGGTGTCCGTCTGGTCGCCGTTGGTGACGACGAGGCAGTCCCCCGCCCGCCGCACGGGCGAATAGATGATGAGAGACGGGTCCTTGACCTTGCTCGCGTCAAAGGGATAGATGACGATCTCCTCCCCTTTTTCCACGAAGACGCGGTTGCGGCTGTTTTCGCTGCGGCCCATGATGAAGTAGGCGAACACGGCCTTTTTGCCGCTTTCGCTCAGCCCCACGGCGATGCCGCGGCCCACATAGCTGTTGTCCTTGATCAGTTCCCCGATGTCGGAGACGGCGTAGATGTTCATGAACAGACCCCCTGTGTCCTGATTTTTGTATGACGTCACGGCAAAATCGTGACCTTTCTTCCGTTTTTGACGATCTTGCCCGTCGTCAGCAGGCGCACGGCCTCGGGCAGGGCGCGGTGCTCCTCTTCCAGGATGCGCGCCTGTAAACTTTCGGGCGTGTCGCCATCCTTGACCTCGACGGCGCGCTGCATGATGATGGCGCCGCCGTCGCAGTTCTCATCGACGAAATGCACCGTGACCCCCGAGAGCTTGACGCCGTACTCGATGGCGGCGCGGTGCACGTGCAACCCGTAAAACCCCTTGCCGCAAAAGCTGGGGATGAGCGACGGGTGGATGTTGACGATCTTATCGGGGAAGGCGCGCACGAAATTTTCGCTGACGATGGAGAGCCAGCCCGCGAACACGACGTAGTCGATGCCGCGCGCATAGAGCGCGGCGATCACGTCCTCGTACATCGCCTCGGGCGAAGCAAAATCCTTTTTGCTGCGGACAATGTGCTCGATGCCGTGCTTTTTTGCCCGCTCGATGGCGCCGATGCCCTCTTTGGAGGCGACGAGCAGCGCGATCTCGCAAAAGGGCGCGCGCTCGTTCGCGTCGATGATCGATTGAAAATCGCTGCCCGAACCGCTCGCGAATACCGCTATCCTCTTCACCGCAGCGAAACTCCTTTGCCCGCCACCGTCGTGCCGATGCGCCAGGCCTGTTCGCCCGCCTCCGCCAGCGCCGAAAGGGCTGCGGAAACGTCCTTTTCCTCCACGCACACCACCATGCCGATGCCCATGTTGAAGGTGTTGTAGATCTGCTCGTCGCCGATGCCTGCCTTCTCCTGCATGACGGAGAAGATGGCGGGAACGGGGTAAGACCCCTTTTCGATCTCGCAGCCGACGCCTTCGGGGAAGATGCGCGGGATGTTCTCGATGAACCCGCCGCCCGTGATGTGCGCGATGCCCTTGACGTGCACCTTGCGGATAAGCGAGAGGATGCTCTTGACGTAGATCTTCGTGGGCGTGAGCAATACGTTCAGCAGTTTGTCTTTCAGGCGGTCGTCGTAGCGGAACAAATCGGGCGCGTTGGCGGAATCGCCGAACAGCCGCCGCACCAGCGAATAGCCGTTGGAATGGATGCCGCTGGACGCGATGCCGATGAGCGCGTCGCCGGGGCGGATGTCCTTGCCGTTGATGACTTCGCTCTTGTCGACGATGCCCACGGCAAAACCCGCGATGTCGTACTCGCCGTCTGGATAAAACCCGGGCATTTCCGCCGTTTCACCGCCGATGAGCGCGCAGCCCGCGCGGCGGCAGCCCTCCGCCACGCCCGAGACGACGGTCGCCACCGTTTCGGGCAAGAGCTTGCCCGTGGCGAAGTAGTCGAGGAAAAAGAGGGGTTTGGCGCCCTGGCAGACGATGTCGTTCACGCACATGGCGACGGCGTCGATGCCGATGGTGTCGTGTTTGCCCGAAAGGAAGGCGTATTTGAGCTTGGTGCCCACGCCGTCCGTCCCCGCGACGAGCACGGGCTCCTTCATCTTTTCTCCCGCGATGGAATAAAAACCGCCGAAGGACCCGATGTCGCCGAGGACGTTTTCGTCGAAGGTGGTCTTGACGTGCTTTTTCATCAGCTCGACGGCTTTGTAACCTCTCTCGACGTCCACGCCGCTGTCTTTGTACGAAATGGCCATAAACTTGCGTTGCTCCTTGGTTCAATCAAATTGGGATTTGCTTTCCCGCACCGCCTGCGGCGGGTACGGGCACTGCCCGTCGAAACAGCCCGTGCAAAAGCCGAGGCGGGCGCCGCGGCAGGACTGTTTGAGTTGTTCCACCGTCATGAATGTGAGCGTATCGGCCCCGATGAAACGGCAGATCTCCTCCACCGATTTATTGGCGCCGATCAGCTGCGAATAGTTTTCGATGTCGATGCCGAGGCGGCAGGGATGGCGCACGACGGGCGACGCCGCCATCATGTGCACTTCCTTCGCCCCGCCTTCACGCAAGAGCCGCACGATCTTGCGGCTGGTGGTGCCGCGGACGATGGAATCGTCGATGATGATCACGCGCTTGCCCTCGATGTTGGCGCGCAGTGCGTTGAGCTTGACGCTCACGCTGCTTTCGCGCATGCCCTGCTCGGGCTGGATGAAGGTGCGCCCCACGTAGCGGTTTTTGGAGAGCGCCTCCACGCAGGGGATGCCCGAGACCTCGGAATAGCCGTGCGCGGCCGCCAGCCCAGAATCGGGCACGCCGCTGACGACGTCCGCCTCGATGCGGCTGTTGCGGGCGAGGATGTGCCCCGCCTCGCGGCGGGCCGCGTAGACGCTCAGCCCGTCGATGACGCTGTCGGGGCGGGCGAAGTAGACGTATTCAAAGATGCAGGCCGCGGGCTCCTTCTTTTCGAGAAAATAGGAGCGCTCCCCTTTCGCGTCGACGACGAACACCTCGCCGGGCTGTACGTCCCGCTCGAAGGCTGCACCCGCCGCGTCGAGGGCGCAGCTCTCGCTGGCGATCACCACGTCGTCGAGGGCGCGGCCGATGGCCAGGGGGCGGATGCCGTACGGGTCGCGCACGGCGATGAGCTTGTCCGCCGTCATCACGACCAGCGCGTACGAGCCGCACAGCTTCGAGCAGGCGGCCAAAACGCCCTTCACGATGTCCCCGTCGCTGTACTTGTTGATCAGCAGCGCCAGCACCTCGGAATCGACGGAGGTCTGGAACACGGCGTTGTCGCGGATGAGCTCGGCGCGCAAGGCGGCGGCGTTGGTCAGGTTGCCGTTGTGCGCCAGCGCCGTGCGCCCGCACTTGCCCGTAAAGACGACGGGTTGCGCGTTCACGGCAAGGCTGGCGCCCGACGTGGAATAGCGCACGTGCCCGATGGCGATGTCCCCTTCGGGCAGCTGCGAAAGCCGCCCGCCCGAAAACACCTCGGGCACCAGGCCCATGCCCTTGTAGTAATTGATCTTGTCTGCATAGGCAACGGCGATGCCGCAGCTCTCCTGCCCGCGGTGCTGCAAGGCAAAGAGGCCGTAGTAGACGGTGTGCGCCACGTCGCGCGTCTCGTTGCTGTACACGCCGAACACGCCGCACTCTTCATGCATGCCGTCGGACGGAAGTTTTCCGTCGCGCAGGTACATACGCGCGCCCCGCTTACTTGCCCGTGAGGCGGGCAAACACTTCTTTGTAAGCGTCCTCCACCCCGCCGAGGTCGCGGCGGAAGCGGTCTTTATCCAGCTTTTCGCCCGTGGTCATGTCCCAGAAACGGCAGGTGTCGGGCGAGATCTCGTCGGCGAGCAGGATCTGCCCCTTGAAGCGGCCGAATTCCAGCTTGAAATCGATGAGGTCGATGTTGAGGCCCGCGAAGAACTCCTTCATCACGTCGTTGACCTTGAAGGCCATCTTTTTGATGGTGTCGATCTCTTCGGGGGTGGCCAGCTCCATGGCCAGCGCGTGGTATTCGTTGATGAGCGGGTCGCCGAGCTCGTCGCTCTTATAGCTGAACTCAATGACGGTTACGGGCAGTTTTTTGCCCTCGGGAACACCGTAGCGCTTGGAAAAGCTGCCCGCCGCGGTGTTGCGGATGATCACTTCCAGCGGCACGATCTGCACCTTTTTCACGGCCGTTTCGCGGTCGGAAAGCTCCTCCACGTAATGGGTGGGGATGCCGTGCTGTTCCATGATCCTGAACATCATGTTGCTCATCTTGTTGTTGATGACGCCCTTGCCCGCGATGGTGCCCTTTTTCAGGCCGTTGAACGCGGTCGCATCGTCCTTATAGTCGACGATGACGATGTCGGGATCGTCGGTGGCGAACACCTTTTTCGCCTTGCCTTCGTACAGCTGTCCGAGTTTTTTCATGGTATGACCTCCGAAAAATTTTGACGTGATGAAAGGTTATTGGCCCTGCAATTCGTTTTGCAGCGCCGCGTCGTCGGCCGCGATCTTGGCGGCCATCTGCGCCTTGTACTCTTTGAGCTTCGCCCCGATGGCGGGATAGCGCAGGGCAAGGATCTGCAAGGCCAGAAGGCCCGCGTTTTCCCCGCCGTTCACGCCCACCGTGGCCACGGGGATGCCCGAAGGCATCTGCACGATGGACAGCAGGCTGTCCAGCCCGCCCATCATGTCCGTCTTGACGGGCAGCCCGATGACGGGCAGCGTCGTATAGGCGGCGATGACCCCGCCGAGGTGCGCGGCCTTGCCCGCCGCGCAGACGATCACCTCGACGCCGTCCGCTTCCGCGCCCGCCGCAAAGGCGTGCGCCTCGTCGGGCGTGCGGTGGGCGGAGATCACGCGCACCTGCGTTTCCACCCCGAACTTTTTCAACACTTCTACGGCGGGCTTGACCACCGCGAAGTCGGACTTGCTCCCCATCAGGATCGCTGCTTTTGCCATCGTGCCTTCGCTCCTTTTTTTTGATTAAAACCGCCCCGCGCTGCGCATACTCAGCGGCGAGGAGAATTTGCGATGTTGCTGCCCTACCTGCTCTTGGCCGCCTATCTGCTGGCCGTCAACCTGTACGCCTTCCTTTGGGTGCGCACGCAGCGGCGCGCGGCCGAAGGGCGGGCAAGGGGCGGAAGCGGAAACGCGCGGCTGCTGCTGGCGGGGCTTTTGGGCGGCGCGCTCGGCGGCTACATCGCCATGCTGGCGCTGCGCTTCAAGACGGATAACCTGCTGCCCATGCTTTTGCTGCCCCTCATGATCGTGCTCAACGGCTACCTCGTATACGCGCTGGTGCGCGGCGGTTGGGCGGTCCTGCGCTGAACGCGGCCTGCCCTTTTTCTGCAAAGCTCCCGAAAAGCGCGCCCGCGCAAGAAAGAAAGCAGGGGCCGCACGGCGCGCGGAAGGCGCCGCAGGTACCTGCTTTACGGCCGCATATAGCCCGCGAGGGTGCGCTGCGCCGGCCCTGCCGCAAAGGCGCGGCACGGGCAGCCGTACAGGACGGACTTGCTGGGCAAACTTTCCACCATCGGCGTTTCCTCTTGCTCCGCCTCGGCGGAGCTTGTACACGGCGCAAGGGCAAGCCCTTGTACCGCCTGTATAGTATACCACAAAATACGGCTTTTCCAAACTGTTTGGGCACGCTTTGCAAAAATTTTTTCACAACGCGCGGGGCGCGGCGGAAGGAACGTCCCCTTTCCGCGCCCGAAAGACGGCAAACGGCCGCAGCGGCAAGTGCCGCTGCGGCCGCCTTTCGGCATTATTTACTCTTTTCGGACTCTTTGGTCGCCGCTTCTGCGGGCACTTCTGCCGCGGCGGCATTGCCGGACGCCTTCAACAGGTCGCGGATCTCGGCCAGGAGGTCTTCGACGGCGGGCTTGGCGGGCGCGGCGGGGGCAGCAGCCTCGGCGGGCGCGGCTTCCTGCGCGGCGGCCTCTTCGATCTCCTTCTTCGCCTTCTTTTCCTTCTCTGCCATGGTAAAAACCCACTCAGATGTATTTATTCAGGTTCGAGGCGATGAATTTCGCCACGGAATCCTCTTCCGAATAGCCGATCACGCCCGTCGCGGCCGCTTGCAGGGCGGCGTCGGCGTTTTTCACGGCATAGCTCTCGTCGGCGGCGGCAAAGAGCGTCCTGTCGTTGGGCGCGTCGCCGAACACGACGAGCTTTTCCGCCCCCAAGATGTCTTTCAGCCGCGCAGCGGCCGCGCCCTTCGACGTCGTCGCGGGCATGATCTCGCACCAGTAATCGGTGTGGTAGGTCTCGCGTTCGTAAATGCAGCGGATGTCCGCACGGGTGCAAAGTTCGCCGTACAGCGCGTCCAGCCGTTCCTTTGCCTCGATGCAGTTGAAATAAAAAAAGTCGGCGCCGAACAGGTCCTCCTGTTCACGGATGGGATAAAAGCGCGCATCCCCAGCCCGCCGCACGAGGTAGCGCTGCATCCCGCTCGACTCCTTCCCCCCGACCCAGGAGACGCGCTCGGCGCCGTCGTGGAAGGAATAAATGAAGGGATGGATGTCGTACCGGGCGAAGAGCTCGCGCAGATAGCACAGCTGCTCCACCGTGAAATGGTTGTTGTAGAGCACTTCCTTGGTGTGCGGGTGCATGATGAGCGCGCCGTTGTATAGGATGACGGGAAGGTTCTGCCGCAGGCCCCAGCAGGCCTTGGCCGCCGAATTGAGCGAGCGCGCCGTCGCGTACGTGAACGCGAGCCCGTTTTCGTCGACCATGCGGTTGATCTCTCCGAGGGTATAAGCGGATACAGTTTCTTGCGCCGTCAATAAAGTCCCGTCCAAGTCAGAAATAAACAGCGTTTTCATGAATACCTGCCCATATCGGACAAAGCCCGCCGCGGGCGGGCACATGCCGTTTCGCTTTACAAATGCAAGTATACCACACATTTCTCCGAAATGCAAGCCAAACGGCGCGCAAAACGCATTTTTCGGGCGTGCGTAAAAAGACCGCCCGCGGCGGCGCGGGCGGAAACGTACGTTTATGACCCGCCGAGCAGGGCCTGCACGACGGCGTCTTTGAAGGGCGAAGGCTGCCCGTAGGCGCGGGGCGGTTCGCCCTCGGCGCAGATGTCGGCCGCCACCTTCCCGCCGCGCAGCACCACCGCGCGGTGGGCGAGCATACAGGCCTCCTCCGCGTCGTGCGTGACGAACACGGCCGTGCGCCGCTCCTCCCGCCACAGGCGGCAAAACACGTCGATGAGGCGGATCTTCAAGGCGGTGTCGAGAGAGGAAAAGGGTTCGTCCATGAGGATGAGCCGCGAAGGGTATGCGAAGGCGCGCGCGATCGAAACGCGCTGCGCCTGCCCGCCCGAAAGCTCGCAAGGGTATGCGTTCTCCTTTCCGCCCAGCTCCACTTTTTCCAGCATTTCGGAGATCTTCCGCCGCTCCTCGCCCTTGCCGAGCACGAGCGCGATGTTGCCGCGGACGGTCAGGTTGGGGACGAGCCGCTCCTCCTGAAAGATGTACGAGATCTTTCCGGGCACGTTTTCGATGCGCCCCTCGTACGGAGTGAGGCCCGCGAGCATGTTCAAGACGGTGGTCTTGCCGCAGCCCGAAGCTCCCAGCAGGCAGGTGATCTTCCCCTCTTCAAAGGACAGCGAAAAATCTTTGTACACGGCGGTATCGCCGTACGATTTGGTGATGTTTTTCAGCTCGATCATCGGCGCACCTCCCTCGGCTTTTTGTGGCCGCGGCCCGTTTTCCACACGTCCGTGATGCGCGTGAGCTGCCCGAGCGCGAACTCGATGAGCCCGCCCGTGACCAGGACGACGAGCGTCAGCGCGAACATGCGCGCGACGGAGACGGGGTCGGGATAGCTGCCCGCGTCCTGCATCATCCAGCCCAGCGCGTTGTACGTGTGCGCGAGGATCTCGGCCGAGACGGCCACCTTGACCGACAGCGAAAAATTGGGCCCCGCCTGCGCGAACAGCGAAGGCAGCATCTGCGGCACGGCGATGCGGAAGATGCGGTCAAAGCGCGAAAGGCGGTACACCTTTGCCATATCCAACAGCTTCGGGTCGATGGCGCGGTAGGCCGCAGAAAGCTGCGCGTAGGAGACGGGAAAGAGCATCAAAAAGGTGACGATGACGGGCACGGTGTGCTTGGAGAACCAGAGCACGAGCATGAGCGTCACGGCCAGGGTGGGCACGGTGCGCAGCACCGCGACGAAGGGCGCGAGAAAGGAGCGGCACTTGCCGCTCAGCGCGCCCAGCGCCACCCCCGCCACGGCGCAGGCATAGGCCAGCAGCCAGCCCTCGGCCGCGCGCAGCAGCGTCAGCGCGAAGGAACGCCAAAAGAACCCCTCCGTGAGGAGCTCTCCGAGGCCGCGCAGCGTCGCCCAGAAGGAGGGCAGGACGTAATCGTTGCCGACGGCGGCGTAGGCGACGAGCCACGCCGCCCACATGACGAGCACGGCCAGCAGCGAAAACAAGACGTTGCACGCCCTGCCCGCCCAAAACGAACGCAGCTTTTCCCTCATGCGGCGTCCGCCTGCGGCGTGTAGAAGAAGGCGTCTTGGGCGGCGAACGTCTTGCCCGCGGCGGCGGACAGTTCGGCCAGCAGGCCGTTCACGCGGTCTTTGATGGCGGCGGCCGCCTCAAAGCGGATGGCGCAGCGTTCCAGCACCTGCGGCGTGAGGTCGGTCTCGTTGAAGGTGGGCGCCGAGCCCTCTTTGGCGAAGTGCCCCGTCACGGCGTCGTACAGCGTCTTGGCGGGCGCGGTCCCGATCCACGTCGCGTTGGCCGCCACCGCGGCGGTAAACGCCTCGATGAAGGCGGGAGAGCTCTCGATGAGTTCGGTCTTGGCCACCAGCACGGCCTGCGGGTACCCCCGTTCGCCGTACAGCGCCTGCATGTCTCCCGCCACGGACAGCTTTCCGCTGCTCGTTTTGCGGTTGACGACGGGCTCGGCCGCGATCATGAGATCGTACGGCGCCGTGGGGACGATCGCCGTGCCGTCCACCGAATAGAGGTAGGCCTTTTTGGTCTCGTTCTCCTCGTCCGCGTCCTGCCGCACTTCAAACTCAACATCGTACTTGGACAGCACGGTGCGCAGGATGTACCCGACAAAATTGTCCAATTGCAGGCAGCCGATCTTTTTGCCTTGGAACATCTCCTTCGCGTTTTGGGAAGTGATCTTTACCTCCCCATTTGCGGAAAGGATGTAGATGTTGCCGTGCGTGACCGCGCCGAGCATCTTGTACGTTTCCCCCGTGCCGAGCAGGTTCGCCGCCGCATTGACGGGCAGCACGGCGATGTCCGCCTTGGGCTCTTTGCCCGTCACGTAGGTCTGGATAGTGGATGCGTCGACGACGTTGTAATCGGGCTTGAACACGGCCGCATCCTCCCCTTCGCCGACGGTGAACTGCTTTTCCTCGCTCATCAGCTGCGCCATGGCAAGGGCGGGCGCGCCGTCGGGCATGTACACGCTGAGCGCGGTCTCGCTGCCCGTAGCCGTGTTTCCGGGAGGCGGGGGCGTCTCGTCGTCACAGGCGGCGAGGGCGAAAACGCCCAGGGCGAGCAACAGGCACGCAAACAATACTGCCAATGTCTTTTTCATGATATCTCCTTCGGGAATCGCCGTGATTTACCCGCCGAAAAGAGAAAAGCCCTCCTTTCCGCCGCGGCAAAAAAGGAGGACAAAGAGCTGTTCGCGTTCTTTCTCCCCTTTGCCGTCGGGACGTACCCTCCGACGCAGGTTCCGATTCCAAACGCATACAGTATACCGCAACCGCCCGCAAAAGGCAAGCAAAAAAAGCACGCCGCTTGCGTTTCTTCTTGGTGCAACGCCGCATAAAAACGGCGGCGCCGCGCATGCTTTGGGTATGTTCAAGCGCATCCTCATCGCCGCCCTGACGGCGGTCTGCCTGGCGGCGGCCCTGCTCGTTTTATACAACTGCACGGCCCAAGTGCACGCGCCGCGCGTCGCCCGCTTTTTGGCCGTGCACGCGGAGGCTCCCTCCTTCCGCCCGCCAAGCCCCCGCCTGCCGAAGATATGAAGATCCCGTGCCGCAAAGCACGGGATCGTTTTCAGCATGGCCGTTTTCACATGTTTTTGAGGATGTCTCCGTAGATCTCGCGGTCCCTGTCCAAAAAGACGTCGAATACCACGCGCAGGTCGTACCCCGTTTCGAGCAGCCAGTTTTTGACCGCGCCCACGGCGATGGCCGCGGCTTCGTCGGCGGGGAAGCCGAACACCCCCGTCGAGACGCAGCAAAACGCCACCGACTTGAACTTCATCGCGCGCGCCAGGTTGAGGCAGGACAGGTAGCAATTGCGCAGGACGCGGCCGTCCTCCTCGCGCACGCGCAGCCCCACCATGGGGCCGACGGTGTGCAGGATGTACTTGGAAGGCAGGTTGTACGCGAGCGTCACTTTGGCACAGCCCGCGGGCTCCGCTTCGCCCTGCGCGCCCATGATGCGCGAGCAGTCGAGGCGCACCTGCACGCCCGCGCGGGAATGGATGACGTTGTCGATGCACTTATGGTGCGGGATGAAACAGCCGAGCAAGGAATTGTTGGCGGCGTTGACGATCGCGTCGGCGGCGAGGCGGGTGATATCCCCCTGCCAGAGCGCGATGTTGTCCGTAAAGGTGAGCGAAGAGAGGTCCACGATGCCGTTTTCGGCCGTTTCGGAACGGAACAAACGGTCCTGGATCTGCAAAAAACGGTCGCCGACGGGGTTGGGCAAACGCTCGTTCAGATACCCCCAAATAAGGTCGCGCTTGACCTTATACGGGTAGCTGAACGCGGCGATCTCGTTGCGCTCTTCGAGCAGAACGCCGAGCATCTCGTCGCAGATGGCGTTCTTTTCCTCTTCGCCGATCACCTCGAACGGGCGCGGCACGTAATCGAGGTCGATCAGCTCTTTGTATTCGTTCAGGCTCAGCATCGGGCCACCTCCGTACGGGAGCGCCGCGGGGTCACTTCCCCGCGTTGAAGTTGATCAGGCAACCGCTCAGGATGATCTTACGCTCGTCGGGCGTGAGCTGGCCGACGGTGAAGGTGACGTCCTTGACGGAATGGCCGCTGATGTGTTTGGCGGGGATCTTGGCAGCGCCGTCCGCGATCAGGCGGTCGATGTTTTCGATGTAGATGTAGTCGCCCACCTTGCACTTGAATTTATCGGCCTGCAACGGCAGCATGCCCCAGTTGATGAGGTTGCTGCGGTAGCGCTTGGTGGCGTACTCCTGCGCGATGTTGGCGATGCCGCCCAAAACGCGCTGGCAGGACGCCGCCTGTTCGCGCGCGGAACCGTCGCCCGGCTTTACGGCCACGACGCAGCTGCCGTAGATCGTGCCCTCGCGGATCTCCACGCCGTTGAGGTGCTTTGTCACGCTTTCGGGCAGCGAGCCCGTTTCGCGGCGGACGGCCTCCTCGGCCTGCACCGCCTTGGCCCTGCCCACGTACGCGGGGTCCTTGCGCGAGAGCGCAAACTCGGCCAGCTTCATGGGGTTGGAGCGGTAGGAAGAGGTCTCGCCCGAGGGGATAAGCTCGTCCGTGGTGGTCACGGGATCGTCGATCACGCTGACCGCCTTGATGAGGACGTGGCGGCCGAGGGGGATCATTTCCGGCCAGTCGGCGATGTTGGGGCCGTATTTCAGTTCGGCGTCGCGGTGCGCCTTGCCCGCGCCGTGGTAGACGCGGTTTTTATAGATCTCCCCGTCAAAGCAGTATTTTTTGACCTTTTTGGTGTATTCCGCTTCGGTGGCGGGCGTGAGCCTGCCGCCGTTTGCAGCGGTGGCCGCGATGGAACGCGCGTCCATCAGCGCCACGGCCGCCAGCTGCCCCGCCGCGGGCTTGCTGCCCTCGCGGCTCTCAAAATTGCGCGTCGTGTGGCGGATGGAGAGCCCGTTGTTGGCGGGCACGTCCCCCGCGCCGAAGCACGGGCCGCAGAATGCCGTCTTGACCACGGCGCCCGCATCCATCAGCGTGCCGACGTAGCCGTTCTCCACCAGCGCCTTGTACACGGGCTGGCTGGACGGGTAGACGCTGAGCGAAAATTCGTCTGCGCCCGTCGACTTGCCTTTGAGGATCTCGCACGCCTCGGCGATGTTCTCGTACATGCCGCCCGCGCAGCCGGCGATGATGCCCTGGCTCACGTAGAGCCCGTCGGAGCGGATCTTGTCGGTCAGGGTGAACTTGTCGTCCCCGCGCAGTTTGCGCCCCGCCGACTCCACCTCTTCCAGGATCTCGCGGGGATGGTCCATGACCTCGCGGATGGTGTAGGCGTTGCTGGGATGGAAGGGAAGCGCGATCATCGGCTCGATGGCCGAGAGGTTGACGGTGATGCCGTAATCGTAATAGGCGGGGTCGGAAGGGTGCAGTTCCTTGAAGTCTTTCTCCCGGCCGTGCGTCTTGTAGTATTCGCGGGTCTTTTCGTCCGTCTCCCAGATGGAGGAAAGGCAGGCCGTTTCCGTCGTCATCACGTCGATGCCGTTGCGGTAGTCCATGGACAGGTTTTTGATGCCGGGGCCGACAAATTCGAGGATCTTGTTCTTGACGAACCCGTTCTTGAACACGGCCCCGCAAAGAGCGATGGCCACGTCCTGCGGGCCGACGCCCTTTTTCAGGTTGCCGCGCAGGTAGACGGCGACGACGTCGGGGCGGGCGATGTCATACGTCTTGTTGAGGATCTGTTTGACGAGCTCGGGCCCGCCCTCACCCACCGCCAGCGTGCCCAGGGCGCCGTAGCGGGTGTGCGAATCGCTGCCGAGGATCATGCGGCCGACTTTGGCCTCCACCTCGCGCATGTACTGGTGGATGACCGCCAGGTGGGGCGGCACGAAATCGGCGCCGTACTTTTTGGCCGCCGAAAGGCCGAAAACGTGGTCGTCCTCGTTGATGGTGCCCCCCACCGCGCACAGCGAATTGTGGCAGTTGGTGAGCACGTACGGGAGCGGGAATTCTTTGAGGCCGCTGGCCTTGGCCGTCTGGATGATGCCGACGTACGTGATGTCGTGCGAGGTGATGGCGTCGAACTGCAACTGCATGTTCTGTTCGCCGCCGCGGTTGTGCGCGCGCAGGATGCCGTAGGCCATCGTGCCCTTGCGCGCCCTTTCCTTCTGCTCGGACGTGAGGAACGCCCTGTTTTCCTTGACGAGCGCGCCGTTCATGTAGTAACAGCCGCCGCGAATGAGTTTGATCATCCTTTCTCTCCTCGGTTTGCGGATTTTGGGTATGACACTATTATATAGCGCAGCGCGCATTTTGTCAAACGGTAGCCGCGCATTGCCCGCCGCGAAAAAAAGACCGCCGCGGATGCGGCGGAAAAGGCGGACGCGCGGTCCGCGCGTTTTTCAGCGGCGGCCGCTGCGGTTTTTGACCTGCAACCTGGCAAAGGCGCGCGCCAGCGCCGCGCGGTTGAGCTTGAACTCTGCCGCGCTGCGGTTGCGGCGCAGCTGCTCTTCGGCGCGCTCTTTGGCCTCGGCGGCGCGGCGGGCGTTGATGTCCTCCGGCCACTCCACGGCCTGCGCGAAGGCGATGGTCTCGTCGGGGCGGACCTCGATGAACCCCTCGCTCATGAACGCCTCGCGCGTGACGCCGCCCTCGGTGATGGAGATGGTGCCCGGTTCCGTAGCAAAGACCATGGGCTGGTGCCCCGCCATGATGGTGCAGGCCCCGCCCAGCGAAGGGATGTTCACGCTCTCCACTTCACCGCGGTAAAAGCTCTTTTCGGGCGTGATGATCTCCAAAAAGAATGTGTTCATCCCCTCCCTCCTCAGGCCTCGGGGCGCATGGTCTTGGCCTTGGCTTTGGCCTCGTCGATGTCTCCCACGTTGAAAAATGCGTTTTCGGGAAGGTGGTCCACCTCGCCCGAGAGGATGGTCTTGAAGCTCTCGATGGTGGCCTGCAAGGGCACGTACCGCCCTTCCAGCCCCGTAAAGACCTTGGAGACGGCGAAGGGCTGCGACATGAATTTTTGGATCTTGCGCGCCCGGTAGACCATGTTTTTGTCCTCTTCGGACAGTTCGTCCATGCCGAGGATGGCGATGATGTCCTGCAACTCTTTATAGCGCTGCAATGCGGCGATGACGCTGTTGGCCACCTCGTAGTGTTCGCGGCCCACGATCTGCGGGTCGAGGATGCGCGAAGTCGATTCGAGGGGGTCGACGGCGGGATAGATGCCCATCTCCACCACCTTGCGCGAGAGCACCGTGGTGGCGTCGAGATGGGAAAAGATGGCCGCGGGCGCGGGGTCGGTGATGTCGTCGGCGGGCACGTACACGGCCTGGATGGACGTGATCGAGCCCTTGCGCGTGCTGGCGATGCGCTCTTCCAAAAGCCCCATCTCGGTGGCCAGCGTGGGCTGGTAGCCGACGGCCGAAGGCATGCGGCCGAGAAGGGCGGACGTTTCGCTGCCAGCCTGGATGTAGCGGTAGATGTTGTCGATGAACAGCAGCACGTCCTGGCGGTTCACGTCGCGGAAATATTCGGCGATGGTCAGGCCCGTGAAGGCGGTACGCATGCGGCTCCCCGGCGGTTCGTTCATCTGCCCGTAGACGAGCGCGGTGTTGGAGATGACGCCCGATTCGGTCATGTCCGAGATCATGTCGAAGCCCTCGCGGGAGCGCTCGCCCACGCCCGTGAAGATGGAGTAGCCGCCGTGCTCTTTGGAGATGTTGTGCATCAGCTCCATGATGAGCACCGTCTTGCCCACGCCCGCGCCGCCGAACAGGCCGATCTTGCCGCCCTTGCTGTACGGCGCGATGAGGTCGATGACCTTAATGCCCGTCTCGAAGATCTCGGCGGAAGCGCTCTGCTCGAAGAATGCGGGGGGCTTGCGGTGGATGTTCCATCGCTCTTTTGCCTCGACGGGGCCCTTTTTGTCGATGGGTTCGCCCAATACGTTGAGCACGCGCCCGAGCACGCCCTCGCCCACGGGCACGGTGATCTGCGCGCCCGTATCGACGACGTCCTCCCCGCGCGCGAGGCCCTCGGTGGCCGTCAGCGCGATGCAGCGCACGGTGCCGCGGCCGACGTGCGCGAGCACTTCAAAGACGGCCTCGCCCGAAACGAGCTTCTCGTAGACGGGCGGCATGTCCGCGGCCGCGAACGCCACGTCGACGACGGGGCCGATGATCTGTGAGATCTTACCATGTTTAGCCATGACGGTCTGCCTTTTGGTGGAGAGAGTTTTCGGAAAAGAACTTGCCCGAAGTCAGGTCAAGCAGTTCGCTCGTGATCGCGCCCTGGCGCAGGCGGTTGTATTCGAGGCCGAGCGATTCGAGCATCTTGTCCGCATTGCGGTTGGCGTTGGACATGGCGAGCATGCGCGCCGCGTGCTCGCTGGCCGAGGAATGGATGAGCGCCGAATAGATCATGCCCACGAGGTACTGCGGGACCAGCACGCCGAGCACTTCCTCGGGCGAAGGGTCGTAACAGATATCCCCCGTATAGGTCGCCTGCACGTCCGCGTCGATGTCCTGCTCCTCGATGGGCAGGAGCTTGACGATCTTCGGCTCCTGCTCGGCCGTGGAATGCATGCGGGTAAAGACGATGTAGATCTCGTCCATGAGGTTGCGGTCGTACAGGTCGAGCAGGTCGCGCATGATGCCGCGGGCGTCGTGCAGCGTCGGGTTGGCAACGGCGTGGGTGAATTCGAGGTCGACGGGCTGCTGCCGCCCCTCAAAAAAGGCGCGCGCCATCTGCCCGACGGTGACGACGTAGTGCACGGGATGCCCCTGCATGTGCCGCCACGCGAGGTTGAGCACATTGTCGTTGAACGCGCCCGCCAAGCCCTTGTCCCCCGCGATGACCACGTAGGCCGCACGGCCGTGCGGCCGCCGCTCGGTGTAGCGGTTGGCGATGTCCGTACTGTGGCGCAGGATGTCCTTGACGGTGTAGCGGACCGAATCGAAGTAGACCGAACTGAACGCCTGTTTGGTCATGGACTTGCGCATCTTGGATACGGAGATGAGCTCCATCGCCTTGGTGATCTGGCGGGTATCGCGGATGCTCTTGATGCGGTGGCGGATCTCGGTGATGTCGGCCATGTTATACGGCCTCCGCGGAGCTTTCCTCGGCGCCTTCCGCCGCGGGCGGAGCGGCCTCCTCTTCCACGACGGAGGAGATGTAGGCCTCGGCGGCGGCGAGGATCTTCTGGCGCAGCGCCTCGAATACGGGCTTATCGGGGTCGATCGCCTCCAACAGAGCGGGCTCGTTGGCGTGCAGGTGCCCGAGGATGCCCGCATTGCAGGCCGTCACCTGTTTCGCGGGGATCCTGTCGATGAGGTCGCTCTGCGAAACGAGCAGCAGCACGATCATTTCGCGCACCGTATAGTTGCGGTACTGCGGCTGCTTCAAGGTATCCGTCATCTTTACGCCGCGCGAAAGGGTCTTCTGTGTTTCGGCGTCGAGGTCGGAGCCGAACTGCATGAACACGGCAAGCTCGCGGTACTGGGCGAGGTTGACGCGCAGCTGCCCCGAGATGCGGCGGATGGCGGCGCGCTGGGCGCTGCCGCCCACGCGCGAGACGGACAGCCCGACGTTGACCGCGGGGCGGACGCCGCTGTTAAACAGCTCGCTTTCCAGGTAGATCTGCCCGTCTGTGATGGAGATGACGTTGGTGGGGATGTACGCGGAGATGTCCCCTGCCAGCGTTTCGACAATGGGCAGCGCCGTGATGGAGCCGCCGCCGAGCGCGTCCGAAAGCCTGGCCGCCCGTTCGAGGAGGCGGGAATGCAGGTAGAACACGTCGCCCGGGTAGGCCTCGCGGCCCGAGGGGCGTTTGAGCAGCAGGCTCATGGCGCGGTAGGCCACCGCGTGTTTGGAGAGGTCGTCGTAGACGATGAGCACGTCCTTCCCCTTGTACATGAAGTACTCGGCGAGGGCGCAGCCGCTGTACGGGGCGATGTATTGCAGGGGCACGGCGTCGTCGGCCGTGGCGCAGACGACGCAGGTGTAGTCCATGGCGCCGCCATTGCGGAGCGTCTGCAAGATCTTGGCCAGAGAGGAGGCCTTCTGCCCGATGGAGACGTAGATACAGATCACATCCTCTCCCCGTTGGTTGAGGATGGTATCGACGGCGATGGCCGTCTTGCCCGTCTGCCTGTCCCCGATGATCAGCTCGCGCTGGCCCCGCCCGATGGGGATCATGCTGTCGATGGCGAGGATGCCCGTTTGCAGCGGCGTATCCACCTTGGCGCGGTCCATGATGGCGGGCGCGGGGAATTCCACGGGGCGGGTGCCCGCAGCCTCGGCCTCTTCCATGCCGTCGATGGCGTGGCCCAGCGGGTCGACGACGCGGCCGAGCAGCCCCTCGCCCACGCGCATGTGCACCGTTTCGCCCGTCGAATAGACGAGGTCGCCGTAGCGCACCCCTTCCCCTTCCGAGAGCAGGACGGCGCCGACGTTGTCCTCTTCGAGGTTGAGCGCGAGGGCGCGGCCGCCGCCGTGCACCTCCAAAAGCTCGTTGTATTTGACGTCGTGAAGGCCGGAAATGCGCACGATCCCGTCGCCCGAATAGACGATGCGGCCGCAGGCGCGCTCGTCGATGGAGACGCGCGCGTTTGCGATCTTTTCGCGGATATCCTTTCCGATGGCGTTGATGTCGATCATAATGTTCCTGTGCGGCACAAAAAAATGCGCCCGTTCAGACGGAGCGGCGCACCGTTTCCAGCCGCGTGCGGACGGAGCCGTCGTAGATGGTGTCCCCGATCTGGATGACAATGCCGCCGAGGATGGACGGGTCAAGGGTGTAGCGCACGTTCGGGCAGCCCCGCTGCTCGGCGAACGCCGCGATCTTGGCCTGCGTCTCCGCGTCGGCCTGCATGGCCAGCGTGACCCTGGCCGTACCCTTTTCAGCGCTTTTCATGGCTGTTCCACTCCGTGAGGCAGTCCTCGATCAGCTTTTTGTTGTCCTCGGGGGCGATGTTCTTTTCGAGCACCTTTTCCGCCACGAGCACGGATACGTCCGCGATCTGCCGCTCGATCTCCTTTTGCAGGCCGCGGCGCTCCTCGCCGAGCGAGCGCTCGGTCTGGGCGATCATGTTTTTGGCCTCGTCGCGGGCGCGGCCGACGATGTCGTCCGCGCGGCGGTTGGCCTCCTTCACGGCGTTTTCGCGGATGACGGCCGCTTCCTTCTTCGCGTCGGAGAGCACCTGCTCGGTGCTTTCCTTCATCTGCTTGACCTCTTCGCTGAGGGCGGCGTTGTCCTTTTCGATCTTGCGGATCTTTTCCTGCCGCTCGCGGATCATCTTTTTCACGGGTTTGAAGAGCAGAAAATACAGCCCGACCGTGAGCACGACGAGGTTGAAGAGATGGAGCACGACGCTCTGCCATTCGAGGCCGAGCGCCTCGAACGGGTTGGCCAAAAGCTGTGCCGCCGTTTGCATGAACACGTTTGTCATAACCGAAAATCCCAAATCATTGGCGCGGCCGCAAAAGCGCGGTCACGATACGAAGATGAGGAGGATGCTCACGAGCAGGCCGTAAATGGCCGTCGTTTCGGCAAAGGCGAGGCCGATCATGAGCATGGTACGGATCTTGCCGACGGCCTCGGGCTGGCGCGCCGTCGCCTCGACGGCTTTGCCCGTGGCGATGCCCATGCCGACGCCCGCGCCGATGCCCGTCAGGGCCGCGATGCCCGCGCCGAGAAGGGCGCCGTCGGTGGCGAGAAAATTCGCGATCGTTGCGATCAAAAGTTCCATTGCGATAACCTCCGTGGTTCAGCTGATGGTCAAAGCGCCCGGGCTTCCCGCGCGCGCTTGGGCTTTGGTTTGCGCATCTTCCTCGGCACCTTTTCGGCCGCCTCCTGCACGAACGTCAGCGTGAGCGAGGCGAACACGTACGACTGGATAAAGGCGTGGAAGAGCGTGAACAGCGGCGTGAGGATGGCGGGCAGAACCAGCGGCAGCCCGACATACCAGATCCCCTCGACGAGGATGTACACCATGTCCATGATGACCATGCCGCTGAGGATGCTGCCGAACAGGCGGAAAGTCATGGAGACAGGCACCGCCAGGTCGGAAACGATGTTGATGGGGTTGAGGTAGTGTTTGAAGCGGCGCGCGCGGTTGGACGCGAAGCCGATGGTATGGATGAAGAGGAAGGTGCAAAGGGCCAACGCCAGGCAGGCGCCGAGGTCGGCGATGGCGGGCCGCAGCCCGAACAGCTCGATGAGTACGCCGAAACAGATGTAGGCGGCCGCCCCCAGCGTATACGGGCCCATGATGGTGCCGTAACGGTCGCACATCTCGTCGGCGCTCTTGTCGAAAAAGCTCACCAGCCACTCCACGAACATCTGCATGGGCGAAGGCGTCGTCTTCCAGCGGCGGATGACGGTCAGCCGCAGGATGAGCGCCGCCAGGAGCAGGAGCACGACGACGACAAAGCCCGAAAAGACGCTGCCGTTGACGACGAACCAGCCCGCTTCGATGACGTGGTTTTCGGTATCGGGAAAGATCTCGTCGCGCAGGCCGCTGAAATCGATGGCCAGAAGCTGCGCGGACAAATTCGCCATACCGCATTCCTCCTTTCCGAAATCAAAGCCATTCTACACCTTTTGCACGTTTTTTTCAAGCAAATCACCGTACACAAATCAGAAAAAAATCGGGCAGCGGCGCGCTGCGGGCACAAACGCATAAAATACGGGCGCGCGGGCGCGCGTATAAAAAAGCATTGCACGGGCCCGCGGAGGGCACTGCGGCATTTGCGGCAAAAGTAGCGCCCTTGCTTGCTTTTTTGCGCGCGATGTGGTACAATCGCTGCAACGACAGACAGGAGGCCGCGCCATGGCCGACAAGACCTACAAATTCCGCTTCACCAAGGCGGTGTTCATCCTCATCCTCGCGGGCATCGCGCTCGCCGTGGGGGCCGCCGCCTTTGCCGCCTACCGCATCGTCGTGTTCGGCTTTGCCACCGTTTCCCTCGGCATCCAGCACTGCGTGCTGCTGCTCTTTGCCGCGCTCGCGCTCGTGATCTTCCCCTCCCTGCTCATCCGCTCGGTGTACAAACTCACGGATACGCACATCGTGCTCTGGTTCGGGATCATCAAATCTTCGTACAAGATCGCTGACGTGGAGGCGGCACACCTCTTCACCAAGACCAATAAGCTCGTCCTCTACTTCAAAGACGACCGCTACACCGTGATCGTGGTCAAGCCGGAATGGTACAACGAATTCGTCAAAGAGCTCACCGCCCGCAACGAGAAGATCCGCTACGACGTTTCGACGAGCGAAAAGGACGAAGAAAACTGACCCGCCTTTGCCGATACACACGAAGCGGCGCCGCATCCGAAGATGCGGCGCCGCCTTTTTGTTGTTATTTTATTTTGTGCCGAAGAGGCGGTCCCCCGCGTCCCCGAGCCCGGGCAGGATGTACCCGTTTTCGTTGAGTTCACGGTCGAGGGTGGAGACGTACACGCGCACGTCGGGATGTTCGCGCGCGACGCGGTCGATGCCCTCGGGCGCGGCGATGATGGACATCATGCGGATATTTTTGCAGCCGCGCTTTTTCAGGGCGGCCAGCGCGTCGCAGGCGGAGCCGCCCGTGGCGAGCATGGGATCGACGAGGATGACCGTCTTGTTTTCGATGCCGTCCGGCAGTTTGCAGTAATACTCCTGCGGTTCGAGCGTCTCCTCGTTGCGGTACATGCCGATGTGGCCGACGCGCGCCGTGGGGAACACTTTGTGCACGCCGTTGACCATCCCCAGCCCCGCGCGGAGGATGGGCACGATGGCCACGCTCTCCTCGGGGATGCGGTACTGCACCGTCTTTTCGAGCGGGGTCTCCACTTCGACGGGAACGAGCTGCACGTCGTCCATGCTGACGTAGGTCATGATCTGGGTGATCTCTTCCACCAGCTCACGGAACTCCTTCATGCCCGTGTTCTTGTCGCGCAAAATGGAGATCTTGTGCTTGATGAGCGGGTGATCGAAGACGAATACGTTAGGATATTTTTCCATCGTCCCCCTCCGCTTCGGCCGTATCTGCCGCGACGCTTTCGGGTGCGGGAGCCTCATTCGTCTCCTCCGCGGCCTCGGCCGTGCCCGCCGCGTCGGCCGCGACGCCTTCGCCGTGGCCCTCTTTCTTTTTATTGATGTTCACGAGCAGGTTGGTCAGGATGCCGAGGATGAGCGCGCAGGCGATGGCGGTCAGAGTGATCTTGCCGAAGGTGAGTGCCATGCCGCCCACGCCCGCGATGAGAACGGAAGAAACGGTAAAGAGGTTGCCGTTGTCGTTGAGGTCGACCTTCTGCACCATTTTCAGACCGCTGACGGCGATGAAGCCGTACAGGGCGATGCAGACGCCGCCCATCACGCAGGACGGGATGCTGGCCAGGAAGGTGATAAAGGGAGCGACGAAGGAGGCGACGATGGCCAGAAGCGCCGTCACGAAAATGGTGAGGACGGA
This sequence comes from uncultured Clostridia bacterium, assembly GCA_944328445.1. Classification (GTDB taxonomy): domain Bacteria; phylum Bacillota; class Clostridia; order Christensenellales; family Borkfalkiaceae; genus Borkfalkia. The sequence goes on from CALVHO010000006.1 coordinate 36,928, forward strand.
GGCGTTGCCCGAGATGGCGACGCAGCCGATCGACTCGCCGTAGGTGGTGTTGGGGCAGCCGCCGAACACGGCGCCGACCATCGAACCGACGCCGTCGCCAAGCAGCGTGCGCGAAAGGCCGGGGTCGGTCAGCAGGTCCGTTTCGATGATGGAGGAGATGTTTTTGTGGTCGGCCAGATGCTCGGCAAAGACGACAAAGGCCACGGGGATGTAGGCCACGGCGATGGTGCCGATGTAGGAACCGATGCTCGCCCCTTCCGCGGGCGTGAGCGAACCGTCAAACACTTCCAGGAAGGTGAAGTGCGGGTACCACTCCATCGAGCTGAAAATGGTGAAATCGATGATGCGCATCGACTCGGCGCCGGGGATGTAGCTGAACGCCGTAAAGACGGAGGCCAGCGCGTAGCCCGAAAGGATGCCGATGATGAAGGGGATCATTTTCAGCATCTTTTTGCCGTAGACCGAGCAGACGATGGTGACGGCCAGCGTGACGAGCGCGCACAGCAGGCTGAGCAGCGAATGGGTGTTCATGAGGTAGCTGCCGAGGTCCGCGTCGAACGTGGCGCCGTTGAGGACGTTCTGGACGGCGCTGCCCGAAAGGGAGAGCCCGATGAGCGCCACCGTGGGGCCGATGACGGCGGCGGGCATGACCTTGTCGATCCACTTCACGCCCGCGAATTTGATGATGACGGCGATGACGACGTACACCAGGCCCGCGAACACGGCGCCGATGATGAGGCCGAGGTAGCCCAGCGACGCCGAAACGCCGCCCGCGAACGCCGCGGTCATGGAGCCGATGAAGGCGAAGGAGCTCCCCAAAAAGACGGGGCTCTTGAATTTGGTAAAGAGCAAATAGATGAGCGTGCCCGCGCCCGCGCCGAACAGCGCCGCCGCGATGGACATCCCGTTGCCGACGATCATCGGCACGGCGATGGTCGCCGCGAGGATCGCCAGCAGCTGCTGCAAGGCAAACAGGACGAGCCGGCCGGGAGTCGGCCTGTCTTTGACGCCGTAGATCAGCTTCATTTGTAGTACACCTCTGCAAGTTTTTGGCCCCGCCCCGCAAAGGGCGGAGAACACATTGCCTTAGTATAACACGTTCCGCCGCCAAATGCAAGGATATGTGAACGTATCGTGAAAAAACCCGCAAAAATATCCGCGCGGGCAAAGGGCGCGGAAGGCGGCGGTGCGGGGCGGCGGGCGGAAAAGGCCCCGCGCGCGCATGCGTGCGGGGCAAGGTACGGCGGGCAAGCGGCCCGCACGTTCATTCGATCTTGATGAGGTCGTCGCCGAGGTCGCGCAAAAAGTCGGGGATGTCGTCCTCCGCTGCGGCGGGCTGCCCGCCCGTCCCCTGCCCGCCTTCGGGCGCGCCCTGCGCGGCGGTATCTGCGGCGGGGGCGCCTTCCGCGGGCGCACTTTCCGCGCCCTCTTCCGCGGCGGGCCCGTCCACATACACGTTCCCCGCGTACAGGTAGGAATCGGGCTCGTTGCCGTGCAGTTTGGCGATGCTCTCCATCAGCGTGTCGTAATCGGGCAGGTCCTCGATGCTGTTGAGGCGGAACCGTTTGAGGAAGTTATCCGTCGTCGCGTAGAGGATGGGCCGCCCCACCGCGTCCTTGCGGCCGACGGGTTCGATCATCTTCAAGTCGAGCAAGGTGTGGATGGCGTAGTCGCAGTTGAGGCCGCGCAACTCTTCCAGCTCGCCCTTGGTGATGGGCTGTTTGTAGGCGATGATGGCCGAGCACTCCAAAATGGTGCGCGTGAACTCGCGCTCCTTGATGGGGTTGAGCACGGCCGAAACGAAATCCTTGTATTCGGGATTGCTCGAAAGCTGCAACTTTTTGTTGAAGGAGAGCAGGCGGATGCCGCTCTTTTCGCTGTAACGCTCCTGCAATTTCTTGGCGGCGTCGCGGATGTCCTTTTCGCTCACGCCCAGCTTTTCGGCCAGGATGGCGACAGGCACGGGATTGCCCGAGACGAACAGCACGCTTTCAAGAATATTGCTCAGATTCTCCAATATCTCCAATGAACTCTTCCTCCGCCCTGTCCGGATTGGTTTTGATGACGATCTTGCCGAACGTTTCGTCCTGTTCGACGGTGATGAACTGGTATTTCAGCAATTCGAGAAGCGCCTGAAAGGTGGTGATGATCTCGTTCTTGCCCGAATGGGGAGAAAAGAGTTCTTCAAAGCCCACTTCGCCGCGCTCGCTCAGCGCGCTGCGGATGTGCTGCGCGCGGTCGGGGATGGTGTACACGTCCTTGGGGATCTCGCGTTCCAGCCCCGCGTCACGCATGCGCGCCTCCCGCCGCAGCATGAGGTCGGTGAAGGCCCGCAGCAACCCGTCGAGGTTGAAGTCGCGGTAGACGATGCGCGCCTCGCCGACGTTTTTGTCCGGTTCCTTATAATAAAAACCAACCGTTTCCAGCTCTTTGAGCTTGGCGCTCTCCTCTTTGAGCATCTTGTACTCTTCGAGGGCGCGGATGAGTACGGCCTCGCCGTCCTCCTCGCCGTCTTCGGGTTCGACGATGGAAGGCACCAGGCTCTTGGCCTTGATCTCCAAGATGGCCGACGCGATGGCGAGGTATTCGCTCGCCTTGTCGATGTCGATGTACGGCAGGCCCTTCATGTAATCGAGGAACTGTTCGGTCACCTTGGAAACGAACACGTCCTTGATCTCGATCCGCTCCTGGCGGATGAGGAACAGGAGAAGGTCGAGCGGGCCTTCAAAGTTGTCCAATACGGTCGTGTAGTCGACGACCGATTCAAATTTCTCTTCTTTTCCCATATCAAAAGATCGCTCCCCAGGGAATGGACGGCACGCCCCAGCCGCAGATCAGCCCCCACAGCGCCGCGATCGGCCAGCCGAACACGTACCGCGCCAGCGAGAGGACGTAGCCGAGGATATCAAAGTAGCGGATGATCTCCACCGCCGCGGCGTTGCCGCCGAACGAGGTCAGCAGCGAAATGCAAAAATGCACGGCGATGAGCACGATCAGGATGACGGGGCCGTTCTTTTCAAAAAAGCGGAACACCTTTCCGCGCTTGCGCGCGGCGGCGTCGACGACGCGCCAGCCGTCCAGCGGCGCCAGCGGGATCAAGTTGAACACGCAAAAGGAGATGGAATACAGATACAGCAGCCGCGGCAGTTCGCCGATAATGTGGTCCAAAAACGGGATCGACGTATCCACGGACGCACCCAAAACGTAGAGCGGGTAGAACAGCAGCGCGCAGATGTAGTTGACGGTGACGCCCGCCAGCGCCGTCATCGCCAGCCCGCGGCGGTAATGGCGGAAGTTGTGCGGGTCGATGGGCACGGGCTTCGCCCAACCGAAGCCCGCAAAGGCAAAGAGGATGATCCCGAGGGGATCGAAATGCGCCATCGGGTCCAGCGTAAGGCGGCCGTAGATCTTTGGGGTCCCGTCCCCGCATTTGTAGGCGACAAAGGCGTGCGCAAATTCGTGCAGCGTCAGCACAAAGGCGACGGCCACCAGGCTGACAACGAGCGAAAGCGCCTCGTACAGCAACGAAGTCATGCAAAGATTATACTATATCCGCGCAAAAAAAGCAAGGCGAGCGCACGGGCGCGGGCAAAAAGCGCAAAAAAGCGCAAACAAAAAAGCGGCGGATGCCGCTTTTTTGCCTGTTCAGCGCAGGCGTGCGGGGACGGCGTCGTTGCGGACGAGGTCCTCGTAGCTCTGCGGTTTGACGATGTAATCGGCCTGCCCGTCCTTGACGAGCACGACGGGCGGCACGAGGTTGCGGTTGTAATTGCTCGCCATCGAATAATTGTAGGCGCCCGTGGAGAGCACGGCAAGGATGTCGCCGCGGCGGGCGGGCGGCAGCTGCACGTCGGCGCAGACGATGTCTCCGCTCTCGCAGCACTTGCCCGCGATGCTCACGCGCTCCGTTGCCTTCTCGCGCGCCCTGCCCGCCAAAACGGCGGTATACTTCGCCTGGTAGAGGGCGTAGCGCGGGTTCGCGAACATGCCGCCGTCCACGGCGGCGTATTTTTTGACGCCCGGGATGTCCTTGACCGCACCCACCGTGTACAGCGTCACGCCCGCCTCCCCCACGACGGAGCGGCCGGGCTCGACGAGCAGGAAGGGCGCGCGCAACCCCTTGGCCGCGGCTTGTTCCTTCACTTCCCGCAGGATGCTCTTCAACCCCGCGGCGTAATCGGAAACGCTCTGCACGGCGTCCTCGTCGGTGTACCAGATGCCGAAGCCGCCGCCGAGGTTGAGCTGCGCCGCCTCAAAGCCGAGGGTGTTTTTCACGTCGGCCATGAACGAGAGCAGCTTGTCGGCCGCCAGGCGGAAGGAATGCAGCTCGAAGATCTGGGAACCGATGTGGCTGTGGAAGCCCTGCAAGGCGATGTGCTTTTTTTGCAGGGCGTAACGCGCGAAGTCCATCGCCGCGCCGCCCTCGACCGAAAAGCCGAACTTGCTGTCCGTCTTGGCCGTCTGGATGTAATGGTGGGTGTGCGCCTCGACGCCGGGGTTGACGCGCAGAAGGACGTTCAGGATCTTCCCCTTTTCGGCGCAGATCTCGTCGAGCATGTCCAGCTCGGAATAGGCGTCGGCGACGACGGTGACGCCGTAGTCGGCCGCCTCTTCCAGCTCGCGGCGCAGCTTGTTGTTGCCGTGCAGGTAGATCTTTTCCGCGGGGAAGCCCGCCCTGCGCGCTGTGTACAGTTCGCCGCCCGAAACGACGTCCGCCCCCACCCCTTCGCTCTGCACGATCTTGTACACGGCCGTGCAGCAGAAGGCCTTGGAGGCGTACAGCACCAGGCCGTTGCCGCCGTACTCCTCTTCGATGGCGGTGCGGTACGCCGCGCACATGTCGCGGATGTACTGCTCGTCCATCACGTACAGCGGCGTGCCGAAGCGCGCCGCCAGGTCGAGCGCGTCGGCGCCGCCGATCCGCAAATGGCCCTTTTCGTCTATCTTCAAAGTGCTGCGTTCGTTCATCGGATGGTCCCTTCCGTTCTTCTTCTATACGATTTTATCATACTTTTTCGGGAAAAGCAACGTTTTGGCGGACAAACGGCGCGCCGAAACGGGCGGTAATTTTCCGCGGCGTGCCCGCCGACCGCGCGTGCGCACGGGCGCGTGGCATGAAGAAAGGGCGCGCGATGCGCCCCCTTTCTTCGCTTTGGTAGAGACAGTAGGACTCGAACCTACGACCTCTCGCATGTGAAGCGAGCGCTCTAACCAACTGAGCTATGCCTCCGTATCCGCCCCGCTGCGGGGCGCAAACGTTTTGATTGGTGCGAGTGACAGGACTTGAACCTGCACGGGATCGCTCCCACTAGAACCTGAATCTAGCGCGTCTGCCAGTTTCACCACACTCGCATGGCGGCCTTGCGGCGGCTCATAAGACCATGCACGGTTGGATGCGCTCCTTGCAAAGGCTGCCGCCCTCGCAGCGGATGCGGTACGCCGCGCCGCCCGCGCTCAGCGAGCGGACGATCGTCCCGTTCACGATCTCGATGGCACTGCCGTCCTCCAAGGCGACAGCGTCTTGCTTATTATACAAAAGAATTTTGTCAAAGTCAAGCGCTCGAAGGTTATAATGCGGAGAAATTATCCCTTTTATCCAATTTAATCCCGGGTAGACGGCGTAGGCGCCCCCGTCCTCCCCGCCACAGGCCGCGGCGGAGTCGGTGTACATGCGTTCAAACCAGCAGATGGCCCCCGCCGAGAGGCCGCAGACGATGACCCCGCGCTCGTAGGCGTCCCGTATGAGGGGCAAAAGCCCCGTCTCCTGCCAATGGCCGAGCATGAACACGGTATCGCCGCCGCCGATGTAGAGAAAGTCCGCCTTTTGGAATTTTTCCGCGATCTTCTCCATGCTCATTTCCCCGTGAACGGTCAACGCAACGTCCGCCTTGATGTCGAACACCGAGGTGTACGTCTTGCGGAAGCTGTTGAAGTACGGCATGCTGTCGTGGCTGGCCGTGGGGATGAACAGGCCGTACGCGCGGCGGTCGCCCGCGCGCTCCTTGGCGCGGCGGGCGATGTAGCCGTCGATCGGCAGCGTCTCTTTGGTGCGGAGCTCTCCCCCGCCGATGCATATGAGCGTCTTGTCCATGGCCGCGCTCAGCCGTTCTGCTTCTTTTTGCGGGCCTTGTAAGCGGACTCGCGCTGCATGACGGCGTCGAGGGTACGGACGGCTTTTTCCGTCTCGCCCAAGGCCGCGGCGACGGCCTCCTGCACGCCGCCCTTGTCCTTGGCGGCCTTGTACGGCAAAAGGGTGCGGTCCGCGCTTTCGAGCGACTGCGCCACCGAGGACAACTCCATGTCGCGCGCCTTTTGCGCCATGCGCGACGTCAGGTAAGAAAGTTTTTCGAGGCGGTACAGGAGCTTGGAAAGGCGGCGGAAAAATTCAAAGTTGGAATAGGCGCCCTTGCGCTCGTTTTCGGCAAACTCCCGCATGCGGTTCTGCCAGTTCACGACCATGGATTTGAGCTCGGTCTGGTTCGGCAGCTTGTTCTTGCGGTGCATCAAAAGCAGGATGACGATGCCGACGACGATGATGCCGCCGTATACGCAGTACTGTATGATCAATTCCGTCGTCATTTCCGTTCCTCCTCTTTCTTTGCGGCGCTTTCACCGAGCAGGCGCACTTCGAGCTGGTTGAACGGGATCTCGATCCCGTTTTGCCGCAGGGCGGCGAAGATGCGCTCGTACAGCCCGTTCAGCACATCCCAGTAAAATTCGTTCTGCGTCCACACGCGCAGCGAAAATGTCAGCGAACTTTCCCCGTACTTTTTGAGCACGACGGAGGGCGCGGGCACGTTCACCACCTTGTCAAATCCGCGGGCGCATTCGAGGAGAATGGTGCGCACGGCCTCGGGCTCGACGGCGTAGGGCAGCGGCACGTCCACGACCGCCCTGCGCAGCGGCATGGCGCTGTAATTGATCATGTCCGTGGAGAGGATCTCGCTGTTGGGGATGATGACTTCGATGTTGTCGTACGTTAAGATCTTGGTGTTGAACAGGCGGATGTCCTGCACCAGGCCCGCCGTGCCGTTGACTTCGACGTAGTCTCCCTTGGAAAACGGCCGCGTGAAAATGATGATGATGCCGTTGGCAAGGCTCGCGAGGCTGTCCTTCAAGGCCAGGATTACGGCCAGGGCCACCGCCGAGAAGGCGGCGACGATGCCCGCCGTGGAAAAGCCGAGCGAGCTGACGAGCACGACCACCAAAGCCACGTACAGGACGATGGTCACGATGGAGACAACGAACGACGCCGCGGCCCTGTCGAGGCGGCGGCTGCGGTAGGCGACCGAACGCACGATCCCCGTCACGATCTTGACGACGATGATGCCCAGCACCAGGAACGCGGCCGTACGCACGATGGCGATGCCCGCGCCCTGCGCGAAGTTGGCGCCGAAGTTTTTCAGCGCCTGCCAAATCTCTTGCATCTCTTTCTCCTTGTTTTATAAATTCAAAGCGAAAACGGGAAGCGCCCGCATCTTTATAAACTATATAAAGAATAGGTCGCCGCACGGCGGCCCCGCCGACAAAAAAGCGTGCCCGTCAGCGGCAAAGCCCGGCTCTGCGCAGAAGACGCTTTTGCCGCGCCGCGCATTCGGAATAAATTTTTTCGAGCGGTTCGCCGAGGAAATAGCGGCCGCGCTCGTACACCACTTTTCCGCCCGCTATGGTCATGAGCACGTCGCCCGTTCCCGCGCTGTACACGATGTTGCTCCGTACCCCCGCAAGCGGCTGCATGGACGGCGAGGACAGGTCGATGAGCACGACGTCTGCAAACATGCCCTCTTGCAAGACCCCGCCCGCAAAGCCGAGGGCGCGGTAGCCGTCCTCCGTCGCGGCGGCGAGCGCGTCGGCGGCGGTGACAGCGGCGGCGTCTTTGAGCGCCTCCTTTTGCAGGCAGGCGTACAGGTACATCTCGCGGAACATCGAGGCGGCGTTGTTGCTGGCGGTGCCGTCCGTGCCGAGGGCGGGCCGCATACCCGCGCGCAGCATGGACGCCACGGGCGCAACCCCAGACGCCAGCTTCAAATTGCTCGCCCCGTTCACGACGGGCGTGACGCCGCTCTGGCGCAGCAGTGCCAAGTCGTCCTTGTCGGCATAGACGCAATGCGCGGCCAGGCCGCCGTTGTCGAAATAGCCGAGCTTGTGCAAGAACTGCGGAGGGGTCAACCCGCCGTGGCGCACGGTGCAGTCGCCCACCTCTTTGAGCGTTTCCGACAGATGGATGTAGGTGGGCGCGCCCGTCTCGGCGGCGAAATCGGCCACGCGCGCAAGCAGGCTCTCCGTGCTCGTGTATTCGGCGTGGACCCCGGGAAAATAGCGAACTCTGTCTGACAGAGTACTATACAAACGGTAAAAATCCGCGATATCGGCGAGGATATCGTCCTCTTTTTCCGAATTTGAACCACAACACAGCGCAAGGCACAGGCCCGCGTTCTGCGCGGCGGCGAGCACGGCGGCGGGGTAAAAATACATGTCGGCAAAGCAGGTGATGCCGCCGCGCACGTATTCCGCCAGCTGCAACATCGTGCCCCAATACACGTCCTCTTCGGTCAGCCCCTCTTCGAGCGGAAAGATGCGGTCGTACAGCCAGCTTTCCAGCGTCATGTCGTCGGCGACGCCGCGGAACAGGCACATCGCCGCGTGCGCGTGCGCGTTGCAAAAGCCGCTCATCAACAGGTTTTTGCCGCAGTCGATCGAGCGGTCGGCAACAAATCCCGCGCGCGGTTTGCCGACGGATACGATCCGCCCGTCCTCGATCAGCAGTTCGCCCTCCTCCAAGGAAGCGCGCGCCGACGGCAGCAGGCGGGCGTTGTACAGCCGCAGTTTCATGCCTTGTCCCTTTTCAGCTTATCGGCAAGCTCCAACAGATAGCCGCGGAAGGGCGCGGCGAGCGACTCGTCGCGCAGGGCGTATTCGACGTTGGCCTGCAAAAATTCCAGCTTGTTGCCCGCGTCGTACCGCTTGCCGTCGAAGCGGCAGCCCATGAGCCTGCCCTCGCGCGCCAGCGCCTGCAAGGCGTCAGTGAAATAGACCTCCCCCGACGGCGAGGGCGGCGTGCGGCGGATGATGTCGTAGATGTCGCTCTCCACCACGTAGCGGCCGATGACGGCGTCGTTGGAAAATTTCTGCTCCACCTTCGGCTTTTCGACGATCTTGTCGATGCGGCAAAGACTTCCCTGCCGCGCCGAGGCCGAAATGTTGGCGTATTTGGGAACGTCGCCGTCGGATACCTCCATCACCGCCACGGTGGGAAGGCCGGTGCGTTCATAGCAATCGATGAGCTGACCGATGCCCGTGGGCTTCCCCTCTTCGGTATGGATGACGTCGTCTCCGAGAAGGATGGCGAAGGGATCCCCGCCCGTGAATGCCTCGGCGTAGAGCACGGCGTCGGCAAAACCGACGGGGTGCTTCTGCCGCACGAAATAGAGGTTGGCCAAGGACTCCATGCGGCGGGACATCTGCAAATATTCGCTCTTGCCCTCCCGTTCGAGCAGGTCGTCCAGCTCGGGGGTATAGTCAAAGAAATCTTCGAGGATGCGCTTGTTGCGGCCCGTGATCACGAGGATGTCGCGGATGCCCGCGGCGACGGCCTCCTCCACGATGTAAAGGAGCGTCGGCTTGTCGACGATGGGCAGCATCTCTTTGCAGACCGATTTGGTCACGGGCAGGAAACGGGTGCCGAACCCCGCGGCGGGGATCACGGCCTTGGTGATCTTTTTAGGCAAAGCATACCTCCTCTGCCCGGCCCAAAGAGGCGGGCAGGCTTTTTTCAGTGTGTGCAGACGGCCGCGCGTTCATGCCGCGGATGCGTGCACAGGCAAAAAGTGCAGACATGCGCGGGCACGCACCGCACGGAACACGCATCAGAGCGAGGAGCCGAACTTCTTTTCGATGGCGGCGATCTTGTCGACGCGGCGCTGATGCCGCCCGCCCTCGAACGCGGTGTTCAAAAAGGTATCGACGATCTCCAACATCAGCCCGTCGCCGATGACCTTCTGCCCGAAGGCGATCATGTTCGCGTCGTTGTGCAGGCGGGTGTATTTGGCCGAATAGGTGTCGTGGCAGTGCGCGCAGCGGATGCCGGGCACCTTGTTGGCGGCGATGGAGATGCCGATGCCCGTGCTGCAAATGAGGATGCCGCGCTCGCACTCGCCGCGCGCCACGGCCTCGGCCGCGGGCAGGGCAAAGTCGGGATAGTCGCACGAATCGGGCGTGTTCGTCCCGAAGTCGACGACTTCGTGACCCAGCCCGCGCAGGTGCGCCAGCAGGACGCCTTTGAGCGTGAGCCCGCCGTGATCGCAGGCGATGGCAAGTTTCATAGGAAGATCCCCCTTGTTTGATTTCTTTTTTATAAAGCCGCGTATGATTTCTTTTTTTACAAAGCCGCCGCGTGCGGCCCTTTTAGGGCCTCGATTTCGGCGGCGGGTCTGTCTGCGGAAAATACTTTCCGATGATGGCGGAGGCGGCGCGCTCCAAGAGGCGCGCGGTGGCGCGGTAGACTTCGATCCCCTGCCCGTACGGGTCGGGGACTTCAAACCCCGCTATCTCGGAAATGCTGTGCACGTTCTCGAAAGCGTTCAAAAGTTCCTTCTGCCCGTCCGTCATGCAGACGACGAGAAAGCTGTTCTCGATCATCTTGTGTTTGAGCTGGCGGGGATGGAATTTGGAAAAGTCGATCCCGCGCTCCCGCAGGCACGCGGCGCTGTTTTCATGAATGAAAGAGCCTTCCTGCACGAAGATGCCCGCCGAGGCCGCGTCGACGAACTTGATCTTGCGCCGCTTGATCTCGGCGCGGAAGATCGCCTCGGCCATCGGGCTGCGGCAGGTGTTTCCCGTACAGACGAAGAGAACTTTTTTGCGCTTCATGGTCATTCCCCCGCGCAGGCCTTGCCCAGCCTGTTCTGCACGCCCGCCATGATGCCGTCCTCCTCCTTCGGCCGGACGGCGACGAGCGCGTCGGCAACGGTCTCGGCGCGGCGCAAAAGGATGTAGAGATTGGCCGCCATCTCGGCGGGCGTCTTCCCCAGATCCAGGACCGAGCCCGCGGGGAAGCAGGGCGCCGCGGCGCTCTCGCAGAGCACGCAGGCCCGCAGCCCAGCCGCGCGCAGCTGCCGCAATTTTTCCGCGGCCTCCGCCGTGCGGTCCGCCTCGAACAGGTACGTCTTGCAGGCGGGCGCGTAGTGCTTGTATTTCATGCCGGGCGAACGCACCTGCTCCCCCGCCTTGGGGACATACAGGCCGCAGTCCCCGACGGTTTCGGCGATCTGCTCGCGCGAGACGAGCCCCTCGCGCAGGATGACGGGGATCTCCCCCGTCACGTCGCAGACGGTGCTCTCGATCCCGCCCTCGCAGGCGCCGCCATCCAGGATCAGCGGGATGCGGCCGTTCAGGTCGGCAAAGACATGCTCCGCCGTCACGGGGCTGACGTGTTTGGATACGTTGGCCGAGGGCGCCGCGACGGGCATGTCCGTATAGCGCAAAAAGCGCTGCGCGCCCGGATGTGCAGGCACGCGCACGGCCAGCGTCTGCAACCCGCAGGAGACTACGCCGCTCACCGCGCCGCGGCTGCTGTACACCATCGTCAGCGGCCCCGGCAAAAAGCGTTCGCGCAGCTTCGCCGCATACGGGCGATCGTCAAAGACGAGGCGCCCGAGGTCGTAATCTTTGTGCACGTGCACGATCAGCGGGTTGTCGGCGGGGCGGCCCTTCACGGCATAGATGGCCCGCACGGCGTCATCGCGGCGGGCGTCTCCGCCGAGGCCGTACACCGTTTCGGTCGGGAAGGCCACGACGCCTCCCCCTTCCAGCACCGCCTTGGCCTCGGCCAGGGAATCCTCGCCGATGGGCCGTATGCGCGTCTCCATGGCCTACTCCTCCCCCGCGGGGCCGCCGAAGTCTGCGCCTTCTTCACCGAAGTCCGCGCCTTCCTCGCCAAAATCCGCGCCTTCCTCGCCGAAATCCGCGCCTTCGGGCGCCGCAAACGCCTCGGGCGGCTCCAACTCGTCCAAATCGTCCCCGCGCTCGGGCGGTGCCTCGGGCAGGTCGGCCATCGGCGGGTTCACGTAGCGCACCTGGTCGCCGCGGAAACGCAGCTTCACGCGGCCGAGCTCGCCGTTGCGGTGCTTGGCGATGATCAGGTCGGCCATGTCCTTTTGCAGCTTTTTGTTCTTGATCTCTTCCTCCGACAAGCCGATGTCCGGCCTATGGATGAACATGACGATGTCCGCGTCCTGCTCGATGGCGCCCGATTCGCGCAGGTCGGACAGCTGCGGCTCCTCGGAATTGGCGATACGGCGCAGCTGCGACAGCGCCAAAACGGGCACATCGAGCTCCTTGGCCATGATCTTCAAGCTGCGGGTGATGGAGGAGATCTCCTGCTGCCTGTTCTCTTCCCGCCGCTTTTCACCGCTGCGCATGAGCTGTATGTAGTCGATCATGACCAGATCCAGCCCCTCTTTGCGCGCTTTGAGACGGCGGCATTTGGACAAGATCTCGGCGGGCGTGATCTGCGAAGAATCGTCGATGTAGATGCGCGCCTTTTTCAAAGCCGAACTCGCCGCCCACAATTTTTTCCATTCGCTGTGCGTGAGCTTGCCGGCCATGGCCTGCGACATGCTGACCCTGGCATGCGAGCAAAGGAGCCTCTGCGCCAGCTGGATGCGCGGCATCTCCAAGGAGAAGACGGCGCACACGCGGTCGTCGGCGAGGGCGGCGTGCTCGATGATGTTCATGCCGATGGTCGTCTTGCCGACGCCGGGGCGGGCGGCAAGCACGATGAAGTCGGATTTTTGCAAACCGTTCGTGATGCGGTCGAGCTTGGTAAAGCCCGTGTTGACGCCGCGCAGGGCGTCCTTATCGCGGGAAATGACCTCGAATTTGTGCAAAACGCTGTCGTATGCGCCGTCTTCCCGCATATCCACGAGGGCGGACGTGTCCGACTTTTTGGAGATGTCGAACACGAGCTTTTCGGCATAGGCGACGCTGTCCTCTGCGTCGGCTCCGGTCAGGGAATTTTCAATGATGCTCTGCGAGGCGCGGATCAGGCGGCGGTTGATGCTGTCGCGGCGGACGATCTCCAAATAGGAGCGGTAATTGGCCGCCGACGGCATGGCCTGCGCCAGCTCGGTGATGTATTTGAGCCCGCCCGCCTTTTCCAGCGAATTTTCGTTTTCGAGCTCGTCGGCCAGCGTGACGAGGTCGACAGGCTTCCTGTCGTTGAACACGACTTTCATCGCCCCGAGGATGAGGCGGTGCGATTCCTGGTAAAAATCGTCCTCGGACAGGGTGTCGAGGATGTCGGTCTGGATCTCGTTGTCGAGCATCAGGCAGCCCAAAAGGGCCTGCTCGGCTTCGAGATTGTTGGGCATCGCGTTGATCTTTCCTTTCGGCATGGCAATCACTTCCTTCGCATGCGGCGCTCGGCCTTGTCAGAACAGCATCCCTTCCAGCGCCGCGAGCGTCTCGTCGAAGGAGCGCAGCGCCGCTTCAAAGGGCTCTTTGCCGGTCAGGTCCACGCCCGCGATCTTCAAAAGCTCCACGGGGCCGTCGCTGCCGCCGGACGACAAAAACGCCTTGTAGTCGCGCACGGCCGCCTCCCCTTCGCGCAGGATGCGGTCGGCGATGGCGACGGCGCTGACGATGCCCGTCGCGTATTTGTAGACGTAGAACGGGGTGTAAAAATGCGGGATGCGGGACCATTCGTAGGCGATCTGTTCATCGTGCACGACGGCGCCGCCGTAATATTGCTTGTTCAGTTCCAGGTAGAGCGAACACAGCCCGTCGGCGGTGAGCGCCTCGCCGCGCTCGGCCATGGCGTGCGCGCGGCTTTCAAATTCGGCGAACATCGTCTGGCGGTGCAGCGTCGTGCGGACGGTGTCCAGAAAATAATTGAGCAGGTATTTCTTCGTCTTCGCGTCTTCGCTCTGCGCCAGGATGTGCCGCAGCAACAGCACTTCGTTGACGGTGCTGGCCACCTCGGCCACAAAGATGCGGTAATCGGCCGTGGGATAGGGCTGCGCGGCGTTGGAATACCACGTGTGCAGCGAATGCCCCATCTCGTGGGCGATGGTGAACACGTCGTGCGTGGTCGGGCGGTAATTCAATAGGACGTACGGATGCAGGCCGTACACGCCCGTGCTGTATGCGCCGCTGCGCTTGCCCGCCGTCTCGCACACGTCCACCCAGCCCTCGGCAAAGCCCTTGCGCAGCAGGGCGCCATACTCCTCCCCCAACGGGGCAAGGCCCTTCACCACGAGGTCGCAGGCCTCTTCGTAGCCGAGTTTGAGTTCCGCGTCGGGCACGAGGGGCACGTAGAGGTCGTACATGTGCATCTCGTCCAGGCCCAGCGCCCGCTTGCGCAGGGCCATGTAGCGGTGCATGGAAGGCAGGTGCTCGTGCACCGCGCCGATGAGGTTTTCGTATACGCAGGCAGGGACGTCCTCCCCGTCCAGCGCGCCCTCCAAACAGGAAGCGTACCCGCGCGCCCGCGACAGGAATACGTCCTTTTTCACGTTCCCGTCGTAGACGGCGGCGAGCGTGTTGTTCAGGCCGATGTAAGCTTGGTAATAGCGCTCGAAGGCGCGGCGGCGCAGCGCGCGGTCCTCCCCGTGCAGCAGCTCGCCGTAAATGCCGTGCGTGAGGGCGATGGTGCCGCCCTTGCCGTCATCCACCTCACCCAAGGCGATGTCGGCATTGTCGATCATGGAAAAGATGTTTTGGAACTGCCCGTACACCTCCCCGCCCGCGGCGAGCAGGCGCTCCTCAGCGGCCGAAAGGATGTGCGGCTTCTGGCGGATGAGGCAGCGGAAATAATAGCCGTACGGCGCCAGGCGCGGATCGGCCGCCAGCGCGCGCAGCTCGCCCTCGTCCAGCGCGGAGAGCTCGGGCTCGACGAAGGCCGTTTCCGCGGAATAGCGCACGTACAGCGCCATCGCGCGCGACTGCATGGCCGTGTATTTTCCGTCGCGGGTGTCCTCGTCGTGCTTCATGTGCGCGTACAGGTACAGCCGTTCGAGCGCCCTGCCGGCCCGCTCCTGCGCGTCAAAGAGGGCGCGCACGGCGGAAGGGTCGCCGAGCTTGCCCGCAAAGTGCGAAAAATCGAGGTACGTCCCCGCTTTTTCGTAACCAAGCTCCCAGGCCTCGTCCGACGGGAAGATGTCCTCGGTGTGCCACTTGTATTTCGCTTCGACTTCCTTTCTTTCCATACGTCTCCGTGAACGCGCCCGCGTACAGGCGCGCGGGCAGCGGCGCGGCCGCCCGAAAAGCGCGCGGCCGCGATCAGTTTTTGTTGCTGTGGATGGGTGCGGGGATGCGCCCGCCGCGGCGCACGAAGCGCGAACTGTCCGTGCGGTTGACGGGCATGATGGGCGCGCGCCCCAACAGGCCGCCGAATTCCACGCTTTCCCCCACACCCTTGCCCGGCACGGGGATGACGCGCACGGCCGTCGTCTTGTTGTTGATGGTGCCGATGGCCGCCTCGTCGGCGATGATGGCGGAGATGGTCTCGGCAGGAGTGTCCCCCGGGATGGCGATCATGTCCAGCCCCACCGAGCAGACGGCCGTCATGGCTTCGAGCTTGTCGATGTTCAATAACCCCTTGTCGGCGGCTTCGATCATGCCGATGTCCTCGCTGACGGGGATGAAGGCGCCCGAAAGCCCGCCCACGTGCGAACTGGCCATCACGCCGCCCTTTTTGACGGCGTCGTTGAGCATGGCCAGCGCGGCCGTGGTGCCGTGCCCGCCCACGCATTCGAGGCCGAGCTCTTCGAGGATGTGCGCCACCGAATCCCCCATCACAGGCGTGGGCGCCAGGGATAGGTCGACGATGCCGAACTCCGCGCCCAGGCGCGCGGCAGCCTCCTTGGCGATGAGCTGGCCCGCGCGGGTGATCTTGAAGGCGGTGCGCTTGATCATCTCGGCGCAGTCGTTCAGGTTGGCGTCGGGGATATTTTCGAGCGCGTGCTTGACCACGCCCGGGCCCGAAACGCCGACGTTGATCACGGTGCCGCTCTCCCCCACGCCGTGGAAGGCGCCCGCCATGAAGGGGTTGTCCTCCACGGCGTTGGCAAAGACGACGAGCTTGGCGCAGCCGAGGCCATCCTTGTCGCGGGTGGCTTCGGCCGTGCGCTTGACGATCTCTCCCATCGCCCGCACGGCGTCCATATTGATGCCCGATTTGGAGGAGGCGACGTTGACCGACGAGCAGACGCGCTCCGTCGAGGCGAGCAGCTCGGGGATGCTCTCCAAGAATATTTTTTCGTAGTCGGCGGTGCCTTTATGCACGAGGGCGGAATACCCGCCCAAAAAGTCGATGCCGAGCTCTTTGGCGGCGGCGTCGAGGGCGCGGCCGACGAGGGGCGCGCCTTCGGGGAAGGCCGCGCAGACGAGGCTGACGGGCGTGACCGAGACGCGCTTGTTGACGATGGGGATGCCGAATTCGCCCGAAAGCTGCCCCGCCACCTTGACGATGTTTTCCGCCTTGCGGCAGACGGTATCGTGCACGGCCTGCGCCGTTTCGCGCGCGGTGGCGCGCACGCACGGCAAAAGGGAGATCCCCATCGTGATCGTGCGGATGTCGAGATGCTCGCGCTCGATCATGTCGATGGTTTCCAGAACGTCGAATTTGTTGAACATGGCGGCCCCGCTCAGATGTTGTGCATGGCGTTGAAGATCGCCTCGTGCTGCAAACGGATGCTCATGCCGATCTCTTTGCCCAGCTCTTCGCATTGGCGGGCGAGCTCGGAGAGCTCCTCGGTCATGCCGCTGATGTCCACGAGCATGATCATGGCGAAATATTCCTGCAAAATGGTCTGGCTGATGTCTTCCACATTCACGCCCTTTTCCGCCAGGAACGAACTGACCTTGGCGATGATGCCCTTTTTGTCCTTGCCTGTGACCGTGACGACTGCGCGCATATTACTTGACCTCTCCCATGCGGACGGGCTGCCTGGCGGCGTCCTCCCGCTGTTTTTCTTCGATAAAGGCGGCGTCATGCCCGACCGTTTCGTAGCCGATGATGACGTTGCCGTGGGTGATGTAGCTGACGATGTCTCCCGCCTCGAAGACGGGCAATTCCTTTTCGACGACGGAATAGATCTTGCGGTCCATGTATTCGGACTTCTTTTTGCTCCATTCGCTGAAAATGAGCACGTAATAATCGACGCCGTCGTTGAGCTCGCTGCCCTCGTAGCGCAAAAAAATGCTGCGGTTGACCTGCTTGATGCCCGTAGACATCGAGGAGATCAGCCTGTAATAGCGGCGGGCGCGGTGGGCCTTGATGCCCAAAAAGATCCACGAAAAGATGATGAACAGGCAGGTCGCCGTGCAGGCGACGGCCTTGGGGACGGGTTGCAGCGGGTCCTCGAAGGGCAGCATGATGAAAAAGACGAGGCTCGCCACGCAGATGGCGGCAAAGACGGCCAGCACCGCCCAATAGATGTTGAAGATGCGCCTTTTTTGCCGGTAAGCGCCGTACAGGTCGCCGTCGTTGAAGAGAATGGTCATGTTCGTCCGTCCGTTCACTCGCTGATAAAGAGCACGCCGAGGGTGTTCCTGCCGCAGTGGCTGGTGATGATACTGCCCGCCACCGTTTCGATGATCTCGTCGAAATCAAAATTTTCGCGCACGAGCTGCTTGGCCGCGTCGACGAGCTCGGCGTCGGCATTGCTGTGGGTCACGAAGCAGCGCGTACGGTCGTAGGCGGGGTAATCGGCCACCAGGTCGCACACGTACTTTTTCAGGCAGCGCATCATCGAACCGAGGTATTTGCGCTTGGGATAGAGCTGCCCCTCCTTCATGGCGATCATGGGATGCACCGAAAGGACTTTGGAGCCGTAATAGGAGAGCGCCGAGCAGCGCCCGCCCTTGTACAGGTACAGGAGGGTATCGGGGATGAAGGAGGTGTTGACCTTGTCCCGCAGGGCGACGACGGCGTCGAAGATCTCCCGCGCGCCCTTGCCCTCGTCGCGCAGGTCGCAGGCTTTGAGCACGAGCAGGCCCTGCCCCGTCGAGAGTGCGTGCGAATCGACGACGAACACCTTGTCCGCCCCGATCGCCGCGGCGGCCGACTTGGCAAAGCCGTACGAGCCGCTCGCCTTGGAGGAGATGTTGAAGTGCAGCACCGTCTTCCCCTCGTCGGTGAAGCGGCGGAAAAATTCCTCGTATTCGGCGGCGCTGGGCGCGGCCGTCTTGGGCAGGTCTCCCGTCTCGTTGAAGTAGCGGAAGATGTCGTCGGGAACGATGTCGATGCCGTCGCGGAAGGTCTTTGCGCCGAGCATGACGCTGAGGGGATAGAGCACGACGCCGCGCTCGGCGATCAGGCGCTCGCCGAGGTCACAAGTGCTGTCCGAAGTGATGACGATGGAATGGTTCATGTTTTGTCTCCGTTGCGTCCTGTTTCAGGCAAAGATGCCGAACAACCGCGTGAAAAAAGTTTTATGTTGCAAGGAAAAATCGGTCACGACGCCCAAAAGCCCGTCCAGCGGCAGGGTGCCGAGGGAGCCCGGGGCGGGGCGGCTGTCGTTGCTGACGCTGCGGTGATCGCCCAGCACGAACACCTCCCCTTCGGGCACGGTGACGGGGTCGAGCGTCTGCTTCCAGTCCTCGGTCAGGTACGGCTCCTGCACGACGTACGACCCTTCCGTCCCCGCGTCTATGCGGTACAGGACGCCGTTCTCGGCGTAGACCACGTCGCCGGGCAGGCCGATCAGCCGCTTGATGACGTACTTGGAATCGCTCCCGCGCTCGCTGTAAATGACGATGATGTCTCCCCGCTGCGGGTCGCGGGTGCGGTCCACGAACACGTAGTCGCCGTCGTGCAGCGTGGGCTCCATCGAGCCCTGCTCCACACGCACCCCAACCAGGATCTCGGTAAAGAGGATGACGAAGCAGATAAACACGGCCGCCACGGCCGCCAGAAAGCGCAGGACGGAGACGGTCTCCCCCCAAGGATCGCGGCGGCTTTGCAGATTCGCGGCAAATTCATTCATGCGCGGCTCCTTTGGACGGGCGGACGGCCTTTTTCAATGCGTCCGCGCCCATCATCACCACGCGCCCGCAACGGTCGCAGCGGATCTTGTAGTCGGCGCCGACGCGCACCACCGTCCACACGTCTCCGCCGCAGGGGTGTTTTTTTTTGGTGACGATCTTGTCTCCCAATGAGTATACCATATTTTACCGGTAAATGGAAAGAAATTCGGGTGAAAGTTCAAAGCCAAAGCAAATTGTTGACGCAGACGGTGCCTTCCGAACGGAAACACAGGTACGCCACGCTCGAAAAACTTTGCAGCGGCATGTTCACGCCGTCTTTGAAGTCCTTGGCGCCGAGCACGTGGTTGGTCCAGCAATCGCCGCCGGGCACGCGCAGCACGCGGGTGAAAAAGCTCTTCTGCTCGCCCTCGCACACGCAGAGGGATACGGTCAGTTCGGCATCCGCGGGACTGTACACGTCGAATTTGAGGAGGGCGTTTTCGGCGGGGCGGTAGCGCCCGTCGCCGAAGCGGTACAGCCGCAGCCCGTACGGGGAATAGGCACCCTTGATGCCGTGCGGCCCGTCGGCGAGGCGCACGGGCGCGGGGTCGCCGTACAGGAAGCAGCCCGCCAGCAGCGAACTTTCCGCGTCGTCGGGGGCAAAGCTCCCCGCCCCCTCCCCGCTCGCGTAGAGGATGCGGCAGCGGTCGGTCATATTTGCGTATCCGTGCTCCACCTTCTTCACGGCGATCTTGGAAGAGACGCAGAACCCGCTGCTGTACTCGGCGCCCGCAAAGGCATACACGCGGGCGGCACCCTTGTAAGCGTTGAGGTAAAAGAGCATGTCTCCCTCCTCGTCCACACGTTTTAAGGGGCAGAGCGCCCAGTCGCGGGTGTCGCTGTCGGGGTTGTCTTCCGCCATGTACGCATGCACGTCGCTCACCTCGCCGTCGCGGTCGAGGCGCACCCGCGCCACGAGGTCTCCCCCGTCCTCGTCGATGCAGATCTCCAAGGGCGCGGGGATGAACATCTCCATGCCTTTCAGGTACTTGCCGAGGAAGGCGAACAGGTCGTCCAGCCCGTGCTTGCCGATGAAGCCGTTGTAGCGCACGGCGAAGAAAAAGGACTTGTCGGCGTCGGGGTTGATGCGCGCGTAGGTATCGAAGGCGCGGTCGGCCTCGAAATTTTCGTCGTTGGTGGAACAGAGCATCAGCACGGGGCAGCGCGCGTAGGGCGCGTAGGCCTGCGACTCGACGCCCGCCAGGAAGCGGTAGCGCTCGTCGTCCATGGCGAGGTCGTTGTCCTGGCCGAACTTGTGCACGCCGCGGTAGGCGCGCCAGCCGCCCGCACAGACGGGCACCGCGCAGGAGAGGCCCTCTGCCGTGGCCGCCAGCTGCCAGACGATCTCGCCGCCCGCTTTGAGGCCGACGGCGCCGATGCGGCCGATGCAGTCGAGGGAACGCAGGTAGCGCAGCGCGTAGCGCGCGACGGCCACCCATTCGTACCAGCTCGTCTCTTGCGCCGTCTCGTCGGCGTAGTCGATGTGCCGCCCCGCCTGGCGCAGGTTGGCATACGGGACGGTCTTGGGGTAGACGGTGTAACCCGCGGTATCCTCCCATGCGCCGCGGTAATCGGGCATGAGCACGGCGTACCCCTTCCGCGCGAACAGCTTTGCCAGTTCACGGTCGGCCGTGCGGCCGCAGTCGGGCATGACGAGCACGGCGGGCAGCGTTCCGCCCTTGTCGGGCATGGCAAAGACGGCGAAAATGTTGACGCGCTCGCCGCCCGCCTCCCTGCCGGGGAAGCGGACATAGCGCAGGATGACGTTGTCCTCGGTCGTCTCTTCGGATACGGTGCCCTCGACGGGCAGCGTGTCGTCGAAGCCGCTCCATAGCGTCACGGGGGTCAGGATCTTGTTCGGCAAAATGCACTCTCCTTCAATCGCGGATCTCGATGCGCGAGCTGCCGTTTTCCGCGGCGCCCGTCACGACGATCTTATGATCGATGCGGTGTTTCAATTCTTCGATATGCGAGATCAGCCCGATGGTGAAATGTTTGTTTTTCAGCTTTTCGAGGCTGTCGATGACCAGTTCCACGAGCTTTTCGTCCAAGGTACCGAAGCCCTCGTCCAGGAAGAAAAACTCGATGGGTTTGAGCGATTTGGCGTAGATGGCGGCCGACAGGGCCAGCGCCAGCGACAGCGATACGAGGAAGGTCTCCCCGCCCGACATCGTATTGACGCCGCGCAGCTGCCCGCCCGCCAGGTTATCCCCGATGAAAAAGCCCTGGCTGTAACGGATGAAGTACCGCCCGCCCGTCAGGTGCAGGAGGGTGCCGCTCGCCTGCAAGGCGATGTCCGCAAGGTATTCGGAGGCGACGAACTCCATAAAATTGTTGCCGCGGACGAGCTCGCGCAGCCTGGAAACGAGGTCCAGCCTGCCTTTGAGGGCGGCGTGCTCCTTTTCCAGCCCACGCCGCACTTCCAGCCGACGTTGCAGCTCGGCGCAGCGGCTTTCGAGCACGGCGCAGCCCTCGGCGGCGCGGCGCCTGGCGTCGGCGCAGCGGTCGAAGGCCTCCTTCGCGCGCAAAAACTCCTCTTCGGCCACGGCGGGCGGCACGCCGCCCTCACTCAAAAGCCGCAGGTTGGCCTCCGTTTCCAAGAGCCCGCGCGCGTGTTCTTGCAGACGCTTTTCGGCCGCCGCGGCGTCGGGAAAAGCGGCGATCACTTCGTCCGCCTCTTCCTCCCGCGTGAACCCGCCCGCCTCCATGGCCGCGCGCAGCGCGGCGGCGTCCTCGGCAGCGGCAGCGGCGTATTGCTGCAACAGCGCCTCGGCGCGGGCGGTCTCCACGTCGGCCGCGGACGCGCGCCCGCGCGCATCCTCCGCACGCTTACGCAGCAGGGCAAGGGCGTCGGAAAGCTCCTTTTTCTGCCCTTGCAGCCCGCGCACGGCCGCGGCGGGGTCGGCCTCGCCCACGGCCTCGCGGATGCGCGCGCGCACCGTTTGCAGGCGCGCCTCTGCGGAGCGCACGCCCTCTTCGGCCGAGCGCAGCGCCGTTTCCGCCTCGGTGACGGCGGCTTCGGCGCGGATGCGTTCCGCTTCGGCGGCGTGCGCCGCGCCCTGCAACGCCTCTCGGGCGGCGGCGCGGCGGCGGTATTCGTCCAGCAGCGCGGAAAGGTCCTCCCCTTTTTGCGCCGTCCGTTCACGGTAATAGTCCACGAGCGACGCCAGTTCCCGCTCCGTCCAGGCGTAGAGTTCCCCTTCGGGCGGGAAGCGGCGGCGCAGTTCGCCGTACTTTTCCTCAAAATGGCGCAGGGCGCGGCCGTATTCGCCGCGCAGCAGCGCGCCCTCGGCCCTGCCGCGCAGGAAGGCGCCGATGTCCTCTTCCCCGCCCGCGGCCGCCGCGGCCTTTTCGGCCTTGGCGCGCGCCGCCTGCAAGGCCGCCTGCCGCGCGGCGAGCTGCCGCTGCGCCGAAGACAGGATGGCCGCGGCCTTTTCCTTCTCCTTGCAAAGCGACGCCTCTTCGGCGGCGTCCTTGGCGGCAAAACCTGCCGCCGTCAGCTTCGCCGCGCACGCTTCCAGCTTTGCCGACAGCGCGGCTTCCTCGCCCGTTTCGCGCAAGGACTGCAAAAAGGCAGCGGCTTCCGCCCCCTCCTGCCGCGCGCGCTCGCGCGCGGCCGAAGCCTTTTTTTCCTCCGCGGCGCGCGCCGCGGCGCGCGCCCGCAAGGCGGCTATCTCTTTGGCGGGGGCCAGCCGCTGCAAGCCCGCGCGCACGGCGTTCATCTCCCCTTCCCGGGCGAGAAACTCTTCGCGCCGCCCGCACAGCGCCGCATAGCGGGCGTACTTTTCACGGGCCTCCTTCATGCGGGAAAACTCTTCCTGCAACAGGCCGAAGCGCTTATCCAGCTCCGCGCGCTCGGCCGCGAGCGCCGCGGCCTGACCGCGCAGGGCCGAAAGCGCCTCCTCGCCCGCGTCGGCATACCCTTTCAGCTCCCCTTCCTTGGCGTCGAAAGCGGACTTGACGGCGGCGTACCGCTCGCGGATGCGCTCGTTGAGCCCCGCGCCGTATTTGTCCAGCCCGAACAGGCGGGAGATCAGCTGCAAACGCTCGGAGCGGTCGGCCTTGACGAACTGCGCGAACTCGCCCTGCGGCAGCGCGATGCACTTTTTGAAATCCTCGAAGGAGATGCCCACCAGCGCCGCGATGGCGGCGTTGCCCTGCTTGACCCCGTCGGCGACGGCCATGAGCCGCCCGTCCTTCCACTCGGACAGGCGCAGCGTCTGCAACGAATTTTTGCGGCGGATGCCTCGCTCGACGCGGAAACGGCGGCGCTCTCCCGCTTCGGCCGTTTCAAAGTCGAAAACGACGTAGGCGCTGTCGCAGTTGTAGTTGATCATGTCGGCCGCGACGCCGCTGCGGACGCGGTCCACCTTGCCGTAAAGCGCAAAGACGATGCTGTCGAGGATGGTGGTCTTGCCGCTGCCCGTGTCCCCGAAAATGCCGAAGATGCCGCCCGCGCTCAGGCGGGTGAAATCGACGACGGCCTTTTCCGAAAAGCTGTTGATCCCGCAAAATTCAAGGCGCTCAGGCTTCATCTTCCGCCTCCGTGAGGGACAGGAACAGCTCCGTCAGTTCTTTGGGCGCGTCCTCGCCGTACAGGCTGCGGTAGTAGGCGGAAAACAGCTCCGAAGAGGACATCTGCCGCCGCGAAACGCCCGCAAGGCTTTCGCCCCCGTCCCCCTGCACGACGGGCAGGATGGAGACGAGGCCTTCGTTGGCCTCTTTGAGGGCGCGCACCTGCGCCGAAACGAGCGGCTCGCGCAGGTAGAGCGTCAGTTCCACGTAGGCGCCCGGGTACTTGCCGAGCAGCGCCGCGCCCTCCTCCGCGCCGTTTGCGGACAGGCGCACCAGCTGCCTGCCCGCGGTGAGCGGCACCTCGTGCAGGCCGTGCACGCCGCTCTCGTCGAGATCGAAGACGACGACGCTCTTTTCGCATCCCGCCTCGTCAAAGGAGTATTGCAAGATCGAACCGCTGTAATACACGTTTCCGCGGAAATGCTGCCGCCTGTGCAGGTGGCCGAGCGCCGTATACGCACAGGGCGGGAGCAGGGAGAGCGGCACGGCGCGGGCGCCGCCGAGGTCGATCTCGCGTTCGCCCTCGCTGACCTTCCCGCCCGCCACGAACAGGTGCGACAAAAAGACGGAAGGCAAGCCCTCGGCGCACGCGGCCTGCCCTTCGGCGATCCAGCGGCGCATCTTGTCGGCAAAGCTCTCGCCGGGGGCCAGCTCTTCGCCGCAGCGCGCCTCGTTCGGGTACGGGAGCACGTTCACGTACACACGCCCGCCCGTGCGGCCGCGGAACACGATGTGGTTGGTGCCCGCCTCGACGGCGCAGACGGCGCGGTCCCCGCCCGTGGCGGGCACGCGGCGG
This sequence comes from uncultured Clostridia bacterium, assembly GCA_944328445.1. Lineage (GTDB taxonomy): Bacteria > Bacillota > Clostridia > Christensenellales > Borkfalkiaceae > Borkfalkia. Next base: position 61,328 of record CALVHO010000006.1, read on the forward strand.
CCGTTGCCGAAGATGTAGATGCCCTGCTCTTCGGCCAGCACGCCCGCCGCCGTCAGGCGCACGTTGTCGTCATGGTTGCCGCTGATGGCCAAAACGCAGCGGTCCTTGCCCGCGATCGCCTTCACGGCGGCGTAAAAGACGCTCTCCGCCCGCGCGGACGGGAGATAGTTGTCAAAGACGTCGCCCGCCACCAGCACGAGCTCCACACCCTCGCGGTCACAGACGGAGGCTATTTCGTTGAGGACGGCGGCCTGTTCGTCCAGCCGCTCCCTGCCGGCCAACCGTTTGCCGATGTGCCAGTCGGAGGTGTGTAAGATCTTCATGCAACGCAGAGCAAAGCAAGGCCGAATTTCGCCTGTTTCCGATTTTGTGGCGAAATGCCCTTGCTTTTACGGCAAATAATTTATATAATAGTATAGCGCAAAGCGGGAAATAAATCAAGCGTTACGCGGAGTTTTGCCAGATGGGTTTTTGTTCTTATTCCAATGAATTTTCGCAGTCGTCCTACACGAACGTCGAAAACCAGTTCATCCAGAAATACATGGCGCTGGGCGAGGGTGACGCCGTAAAAGTCTACCTCTTCGGCCTGTACCTTTGCCAGAACGTGCAGGGGGACTATTCCCTGGCCGAGGCGGCCAAAACGCTCAACCTGCCCGAAGAGACGGTGACGGAGTATTTCCGCTTTTGGGAAGATTTCGACCTGTTGGAGATCGTCACCTACGAGCCCTTCGCCGTGCGCTACTTCCCCGCCGACTACGCCAAGGGCAAGCCCAAACGCATCCGCGGGGAAAAGTATACCGACTTCAACAAGGCGCTGCAATCGCTGATGCCGAAGCGCATGATCTCCTCCACCGAATTCATGAAGTACTTTTCGGTCATGGAAGAATACGGCGTCAAGCCCGAGGCCATGCTGCTGATCGTGCGCTACTGCCTCGACCTCAAAGGCGAAAACATCGCGGCCAACTACATCCTGCAAGTGGCGAAAAATTTCGCCGCCGAAGGCGCCGTCACGGTGGAGCAGGTGGAAGGCAAGCTCTCGGGCTACCTCGTGCAAAACAGCGAACTTTCCGAAGTGCTCCGCGCCCTCGGCTCTTCCAAAAAGCCCGAGCCCGAGGACCACAAGCTGTTCAAAAAGTGGACGGAAGAATTCGGCTTCGGCAAAGACGCGGTCGTGTTCACGGCCAAAAAGGTCAAGCGCGGCGGCATCGCGGGGCTGGACCGCACCCTCACGGAGCTGTACGCCAACAAAAAATTCGGGCCCGCCGAAATCGGGGAATTCCTCGACGGCAAGGAGACGCTGCGCGCCCTGACGCTGGAAGTCGCCAAGGAGCTGGGCGTGTACTGCGCCGTCGTGGAGACGTACACGGACAACTTCGTCAGCGGCTGGCTGGCGGACGGCTTCGACGCCCCTTCCCTCGTCGTGCTGGCGAAATACTGCTTCCGCCGCGAAAAGAAATCCTTTGAAAAGATGGACGAGCTTTTGAAAAAGCTCTCCTCCCTCGGCGCCGTTTCCGCGGAGAGCATCGCCGCCTACATCGAAAACGAGGCCCGCGAACGCGCCTTCGCGGGCGAAGTGCTGCGCGCGACGGGCGCGCAGCGGCGTGTGACGAACTGGGACCGCGACTGCCTGCAAAACTGGCGGCGCTGGGGCTTTTCGGACGAGATGATCCTCAAAGCCGCGGCCCTGGCCGAGGGCAAGGCCAGCCCCGTCCCCTACATCACCTCCGTGCTCTCTTCGTGGAAGGCGGAGGGCGTGTTCAGCCCCGCGCAGATCGGGAGCCGCGCGCCCGCCCAAAAGGACGAGGGCGCCCGCGAGCGGGAGCGCGAAGCGGCACGGCGGGTGCAGAGCTACTACTTCAACCTGCGCGAAAAGGCGAAGGACCGCGCCGAACACTACCGCAAACTGGCCGAATCAGACGAGGCGTTTGCCCGCAACGAGGACGCGCTGCGCGCGGCCGAGATCGCGCTGGCCAAGGCCGAGGCGCTCGGCGGAGACGTGCAGACCCTTTCCGCGCAGCTGGACGGGTACAGACGGGAACGCGCCGACATCCTCGCGCGGCTGCACCTGCGCGAAGAGATGCTCGAACCGCAATACCGCTGCAAGAAGTGCAACGACACGGGCTTCGACAAGGACGGCAACGTGTGCGACTGCTACCGCAAATTCGTTTCGGAAGCAAGCGCGGACGAACGGCTGGAAAACATCCTCGACGCCTATTCCGACATCGACATCTGACCCGCGCGCCCGCGAAAAACACGCAAAGAGCCGCGGGGCGGGCCGAACGGCCCGCCCCGCGGCTCTTTCATTTTCCGTCCGCCGCGGCGATGCGCGCGGCCGCCTCGCACAGCGGCGCCATCGTGCCGCCGCCGAGGTCGAGATAGATGCAGCGGCCGTCGTAGCCGCCCATGTAATGACGGATAAGGTTGAAGCCGCGAAAATCTCCGCGCAGCTCCGCGAGCAGGCGGTCGAAGGGGTACCCCTCGCTGTATTCCTTGGCGGGGAACACAAATTCCAGCCACATCCCCTCGCGCATGCGCTCGCGGGTGATGCGGTCGATGCTGACGCCGAAAGCGGGCAAGGCGACCGCGCGCGCCGTCGTTTCGTCCCACGCGGCCAGCACGGCCGCAAACCCTTCGCTGCCGCGCCCGCAGACCGTCTTTTCGCCGCCGCGATAGACGGCGATGCTGTCCGCCCCGTGCACGTCTCGTACCACTCCCATTGTTCCGCCTCCACGCCGCCCCGTACGGGCGCTTTTTTATCGCGCGCCCGCAGGCGCGCCCTTCCTTCTTATTATACCGCGCGCGGGCTCCGTTTGCAACGCCGCGAGGACAAAATTTTTGTGAAAAAATTTATATAAAATTTTAACCAATTTATATAAAACACTTGACAAATTTTGACCGCGCGCTATAATGGAAGTACGATGAAAAAAGGAGGAAAGCCATGAAAAAGACGATGTACAGCCTGATGCTGGCCGAGGACGTGGTGCGGGCCGTCGACAGGCTGGCCGCGGAAAAGCACACCAACCGGTCCAACCTGATCAACCAGATCCTGGCCGACTACGTTTCCCTGACCACGCCCGAAAAGCACGTGCAGAACATCTTCGAGATCGTGGAAGATTACATCGGAAAGATCGGCGGGTATATGCTGTATTCGCAGCCAAACGACATGACCATGTCCATCAAGAGCCCGCTGCAATACCACTACCGCCCGACCATCCGCTACGAAGTGGAGATGTACCGCACCCCCAAAGAGACCATCGGGCAGTTGAAGATCATCTACCGCACCCAATCGGCCGAGCTTTTGGTGGGACTGACGCGCTTTTTCAAGATCTGGATGCAGCTGGAAAACATCTACATCAAGCGCTTTTTCAGCCCCGGCGCCATCGAATACGGCATAGAAAACGGGAGGTTCACGCGCACGTTCGCCGTGCCCAACGATTCCGATTACAGCGAAGAGCAGATCGGCAACGCGATCAGCCGTTACATCGCCACCTTCGACGAAATGCTCAAAAATTTCCTCGCGGGGAAATATTCCGCCACCGAAGAGATCGAGCGGCGGTACCTCGCCTACCTCAACAGCGGCGTTCAACTGATCTGAACAAAAGGAGGTGATCGCTATGAACGCACAAAAATTCACCAAAAAAGCGCTCGAAGCCGTGCAGACGGCCCAGAGCATCGCCATCGAAAACCAGAACATGCAGATCATGCCCGAGCACCTTCTCTATGCCCTCGTGGACCAGGAAGGCGGGCTCATCGCGCAGATCCTCAAAAAGACGGGCGCCGACTGCGACAGCCTGCTCGCCATGCTCGACGCGGCCATCCGCAAGATCCCCGCGGTGAGCGGCAGCGGCCGTGAGCCCGACAAGATCTACATCTCCCCCGTGACGGACAAGATCCTCAGCGAAGCCGAGCGCCTGGCAAACTCCATGCGCGACGATTACGTCTCCGTCGAGCACATCATGCTCGCCGTGTTCGACCATGCCACCGAGGACATCAAGTCCGCCTTCCGCTCCCTCGGCATCGACAAGGACAAATTTTTGTCGGAGCTGAAAAAGATCAAGACCGACCGCATCACCAGCGACGAGCCCGAAGCCACGTACGACGCGCTGAACAAGTACGGGTTCGACCTCGTGCAGCGGGCCAAGGAGCAGAAGCTCGACCCCGTGATCGGGCGCGACAACGAGATCCGCAACGTCATCCGCATCCTCTCTCGCAAATCCAAAAACAACCCCGTGCTCATCGGCGAACCGGGCGTGGGCAAGACGGCCATCGCCGAGGGGCTGGCCCAGCGCATCGTGCGCGGCGACGTGCCCGAAGGGCTGAAAAACAAGACCATCTTCGCCCTCGACATGGGCTCGCTGATCGCGGGCGCCAAATTCCGCGGCGAATTTGAAGAGCGCCTCAAAGCGGTGCTCAACGAGATCAAAAAGAGCGACGGGCGCATCCTGCTGTTCATCGACGAGCTGCACACCATCGTGGGCGCGGGCAAATCGGACGGCGCGATGGACGCGGGCAACCTGTTGAAGCCCATGCTCGCGCGCGGCGAGCTGCACTGCATTGGCGCCACCACCCTGGACGAATACCGCAAATACATCGAAAAGGACGCCGCCCTCGAACGCAGGTTCCAGCCCGTGATGGTGGACGAACCGACCGTCGAGGACACCATTTCCATCCTGCGCGGCCTGAAAGAGCGGTACGAAGTGTTCCACGGCGTGCAGATCCACGACCAGGCGCTCATCGCCGCGGCCACCCTCTCCCACCGCTACATCACTGACCGCTTTTTGCCGGACAAGGCCATCGACCTCGTCGACGAGGCCTGCGCCACCATCCGCACCGAGATCGACTCCATGCCTTCCGAGATGGACGACATCGCCCGCAAGATCATGCAGTTGGAGATCGAGGAGATGGCGCTCACCAAGGAGACGGATGCCCTTTCCAAAGAGCGGCTCAACGCCATCCGCAAGGAGCTTTCCGAGCTGCGTGACAAATTCAACGCAATGAAGGCGCAGTGGGAAAACGAGAAGGCGAGCATCCACGTCGTTTCGGACACCAAGGCCGAGATCGAAAAGGTCAACGGCGAGATCGAGGCCGCCCAGCGCGTTGGCGATTACGAGCGCGCGGCCAAACTCAAATACAGCCGCCTGCCCGAATTGCAGAAAAAGCTGGAAGCGGCGCAGAGCAGCGAAGGTACGCAAAAGCACACCCTGCTGCGCGACACCGTGACCGAAGAGGAGATCGCGCGCGTCGTGGCGCGCTGGACGGGCATTCCCCTTTCCAAATTGATGGAGGGCGAGCGCGAAAAGATCCTGCACCTCGACGACATCCTGCACAAGCGCGTCATCGGCCAGGACGAGGCGGTCACCAAGGTGACCGAGGCCATCCTGCGTTCGCGCGCGGGCATCGCCGATCCCGGCCGCCCCATCGGCTCCTTCCTCTTCCTCGGCCCCACGGGCGTGGGCAAGACGGAGCTCGCCAAGGCGCTGGCCGAAAGCCTGTTCGACGACGAGCACAACCTCGTGCGCATCGACATGACCGAGTACATGGAAAAATTCTCGGTCTCCCGCCTCATCGGCGCGCCTCCCGGATACGTCGGCTACGACGAGGGCGGCCAGCTGACCGAGGCCGTGCGCAGGAAGCCCTATTCCGTGGTGCTCTTCGACGAGATCGAAAAGGCACACCCCGACGTGTTCAACATCCTCTTGCAGGTGCTCGACGACGGGCGCATCACCGATTCGCAGGGGCGCACCGTCGACTTCAAAAATACCATCATCATCCTCACCTCCAACCTCGGTTCCTCCTTCCTGCTCGACGGTATCGACGAAAAGGGCGAGATCTCCGAGGACGCGAAGGACAAAGTTTCGCAGCTGCTCAAACAGAGCTTCCGCCCCGAATTTTTGAACCGCCTGGACGAGATCGTCTACTACAAACCGCTGACCAAGGACAACATCGAAAAGATCATCGACTTGCTGATCGGCGGGTTGCGGGCGCGGCTGGAAGACAAACAGCTCAAACTGATCATCACGCCCGTCGCCAAGGAGCTCATCGTCGAAAACGGCTACGACCCCGTTTACGGCGCGCGGCCGCTCAAACGGTACCTGCAAAGCAAGGTGGAAACGCTGATCGCCCGCACCATGATCGCCAACGACCTGCAACCGGGCAGCACCATCGAGATCGGCGCCATGAACGGAGATTTCACGGTCAAGATCAAATGACGCGCTTTCGTGCGCGCCCGCACGGACGGACAGAGGGGCCCGCGGCAATGCCGCGGGCCCCTTCTTTTTTGTTCAGATGTTTTTCAGATAATGGATCTCTTCGGCCGTGAGGCGGCGCGTTTTGCCGCGTTCAAGGGAGCCGAGCCCCATCTCGCCGATGCGGATGCGCTTCAAAAACACGACTTTGTTGCCCACCGCCTCGAACATGCGGCGGATCTGGCGGTTGCGCCCCTCGGTGATGGTCACGTGCAGGCGGGTATACTTTTTGTCGGCCGCGATGGGTTTGACGCGGCTCTTGCCCGTCGTCTTCCCGTCCAGTTCGACGCCGCTGCGCAGTTTTGCCAGCGCGGCCTCGCCGACGGCTCCCTCCACCTTGACCAGATAGGTCTTGGGGATCTCGTTCACGGGATGGGTCAGGCGGAAGGCGAGGTCTCCGTCGTCGGTGAGGATGAGCATGCCCTCGGTGTCGTAATCGAGGCGGCCGACGGGGTAAACGCGCCCCGCCCCCGCGGGCAAAAGCTGCATCACCGTCTTGCGGTCTTTATCGTCCTTCACCGTACAAACATACCCTTTCGGCTTGTTCAGAAGATAGTATTCATGAACGTTTTTCCGCACAACGTCCACGCCGTTTACGCACACCGCGTCCCCCGCGGCCACGTCCTCGCCCACCGCCGCCACCTTTCCGTTGACGGTGACGCGGCCCTCGGCGATCAGCCGGTCGCAGGCGCGGCGGCTGGCGACGCCGCATTCGGCCAGGTATTTATTGATCCGCATTTGCTCTTTTGTCTCCCGCTTCTCGTCAGTTCTCGCAAAATGTCGAAGTAACTTTTTTCTTTGTCTTCTATACTAACGATTTTTTGGCAAAAAAGCAACTGATTTTTCAGGTAAATTTTCAACTCGCCGACGGCGTCGCCGCGGTGCACGGGCAGCGCGAGGCGGGAAGGCAGCGCCTCCTCTGTGCGCACCTGCTCCTCCTCTTCCTCCGCGAGCGGATACCAAAAACTTTCGCGGCAGGCCAGCGCGCAGCTCTTGCCGCGCACGTCCGTCGGCAGCACCTTGCAAAAACGTTCCGCGTCGAAGAGCTGCTTCATGGAAAAGCGCGCAAAGGCCGCGTCGAGCAGGGCGGAACTGCGGGCGTACATGTCCGGGCTGTTGAGCACGACGGAAACGAGGTGCATGCCGCCGCGCCGCGCCGAGGCGACGAGGCAGCGCCCCGCCTCCGCGGTGTAGCCCGTCTTGACGCCGTCCGCGCCCTCGTATTGGGCGAGCATCTTGTTCTTGTTGTACCAGACGTGCGCGCCCCCGCTCCCCTCGGCGCGGTAGCTCGGCGACGAGACGGCGGCGCCGACGAGAGGATCTTCCAGCGCGGCCGCGGCGATCAGCGCCAGGTCGTGCGCGGTCGTAAAATGGCCCGCCGCGGGCAGGCCGTGCGGATTGCAGAAGTGGCTGTGCACGGCGCCGAGAGCGGCCGCGCGCGCGTTCATGCAGACGGAAAAGGCCTCGACGCTGCCGCTGTGGTGCAGCGCCAGGGCCACGGCGCAGTCGTTGCCCGAGCGCAGCAACAGCCCGTACAGCAGGTCGCGCACCGTCAGCGTCTCCCCCGCGCGCAGGTACACGCTCGAACCCTCGACGCCCGCAGCCTCTTCGGGCACGGTGACGGCGGCGTCGGGGTCGCAGTCCTCGGCGACGATGAGCGCCGTCAGGATCTTGGTCGTGCTGGCCATGGGCAGGGCGCGGTCAGCCTCCCTTTCCCAGAGCACGCGGCGGCTCGTCACCTCCATCACCGCCTCGCCCGCCGAGGGCGCGGGCGAGGCCGACGTTTGCGCAGCGGCCTCGGCGGACGCCGTTATTGCGTTTGCTCCCTGCCCCGCGCAAACAGCGGCGGCTTGCGGCAATGCCGTGCACGCCGCCGCGGCGCCCGAAAGCAAGGCGCAAAGGCACAGCGCGGCCAGGCGGGCCGCGGGCGGAAAGCCGCTACGCATGCTCGTTGAGGCTGTGCCGCAAGAGCTCGCACGCCTTTTCGAGGAGGGCGTCGATCGGGTCGTCGCCCGTGCGGATGTAGCGGCATTCCTTCCCGTCGTCGACGAGAAAGCCCGAAGGCTTCATGGAGACGACGGCGCCGCCACCGCCCGCGAAGGGCACGCTCTCGTCCTCTTTGATGACCTTGGCCGCGCCGATGTCGCTGCCGCCGGAAAGGTAGCCGAGCGTCACCCGCGAGACGGGGATCACCTGCCAGCCGCTCGCCGTGGCGATGGGCGCGCCGATGACGGCGTTCGCGTCCATGAGGTCGCACAGCCCGTTGACCGAGCGCTCCATCAGTTCATGAACGCGCTCTTCTTGCTTGTTTTCGTTCATAATGTTTCTCCCAGATTTTTCGCAGCACGAGTTTGGCCGCGGTGAGCAGCACGATCGCCAGGCAGAACACGAACACCGCGCGCACACTCGCTTTGAGGCAGCTTTCCCGCTCGTGCAGCAGCACGTCCGCCTTGAAGGACGCGCACTTTTTTTCCGTGAACAGGTACCCCGCCGCCAGCGAAGCGGCCGCCTGCACGCAGGCGCACAGCGCCAGCGCCGACGCGGGGTCGGAGCGGCGGCCCGCCTCGATGACCTGGCTGTACGCCAGCAGGCGGAACCCGCGCCAGAGTTCAAACTTTTTGCGCGTGTCGACGATCTCCGCGTACGGCAGGAGCACGGCCTTGCGCCGCGTCAGGTGGAAGGCGATGCCGCGGTCGTAGAGAGTTGCATAGCCGCCGTACACCTTGACGGCGCGGAACAGGTAGAGCGAAAAATAGCACTTTTTCGCGCCCGCGTCCAAAAACACCTGCACGCCGAGAAAGACGGGGCAAAGGAGCACGACGGCCGCCCCCAGCGCGACGGCCGCGCCCGCACCGAGCACGGCCCGCCTCAGAAGCCCCAGCCGCGGGCGATGTCTTGCAGGGCGTCGAAATAAGTGCTCTTCGGCGAGGGCTCGTTGGCCAAAAGCGGCACGACGTCGTACTCGACGCCGTCCTTGTAGACGGCCACGCTGCCGACTTGCTCGCCCTCGGCCACGGGCGCCTTGGCCTGCGGCAGGGAAAAGCGGAGTTCGACGCCGCCCGCGTCCTCTTTGGCGCAGAACACGCTGACGCGGCGGGACGGGCGGACACAGATCTCCCTCTTTTTGCCGCCCTTGACGGGGCAGAGCGCGCCCTCCGCGACGCCTTCGGCGAGCACCGTTTTGTGCGTGTAATTGGCAAAGACATGATCGAACATCCCCGCCGCGCCGTCAAAGCGGGTCTTGCTGTCGGGCGCGCCGATGACGACGGCCACCGCGCGCATATCGCCCCGCACCGCCGAGGCAGCCAGGCAGAACCCCGCCTCGGACGTGTAGCCCGTCTTGCCCGCGTCGCAGCCGCGGTAGGTGCGGATGAGCTTGTTGGTGTTGGCCATTTCCGTCACCCGATCCCCGGGATGATGCATGGTATCCGTCCAAATTTTGCTGTATGCGAAGTACTCTGCGTGACGTAAAAGCTCGGAAAGCATGACCGCCGCATCATGGGCACAGCAATATTGCCCCGCCGCGGGGAGCCCCGTACAGTTGACGAAGCAGGTATCTTTCATACCGAGCTGCCGCGCACGCTCGTTCATGCGCGCCACGAACTGCTGTTCGCTGCCCGCGATGCGTTCGGCCATGGCCACGCTCGAATCGTTGGCGGAGGCGATGCATATGCTCTCGATGAGCGCGCCCGCGGGGTATTCCCCTCCTGCCTCCAAAAAGACCTGCGAGCCGCCCATCCCCGCCGCGTGTTCGCTCACGGCGATCGTTTCGTCGAGGGAAAGCCCCTTGTCCAGCTCTTCAAAGCACAAGACGAGGGTCATGATCTTGCACATGCTGGCCACTGGCAGATGCTCGCGGGCGTTGGTCTCAAAGACGGGCGTCCCGCTCTGCCAGTCGCACAGATACGCCGCCTTGCAGCCGCGTGCGAGCGCAGGCGCCTGTTCGGCCGCGGCCGTCACCCCGCCGAGGCAGGCGGCGGACAGCGCGCAGGCAGACAAAAAGAGCATCACTTTTTTCACGGAAATTCGTTTCCAAGTCATGCTCTTAGTGTCTGCGTGTATTCCGTTTTTATGCGCGCCCCTTTCGCCGCGCGCGGGCCCTGCCGCCCTGCGGTGCGGCGGCTATGCCTGCAACAGTTTGGGCACGGCGCAAAGGAGGAGGCTGCCCAGGCTGCGGCGGCGCTCTTCCAGCACGGCCAGCACGTCCTCGTGCCTAAGCGTTTCCGCCGAAAGCCCCGCCGCCGCGTTGGTGATGCAGGAGATCCCCGCCACGCGCAGCCCCATGTAGCGGGCGTAGATGGCCTCGACGGCCGTGCTCATGCCGACGGCGTCCGCCCCGAGCGCGCGGAACGCGCGCACCTCGGCGGGCGTTTCGTAGCTCGGCCCCAGCAGCTGCATGTACACGCCCGCGCGGCAGGCAATGCCGCAGGCGCGGCAGGCATCGGCGAGCGCCGCACGCAGGCCCTCGTCGTAGGCGCGCGACATGTCGACAAATACGGGTCTCTCCCCCGCGGGGATGCCCACGAGCGGGTTTTGCCCCGTCATGTTGATGTGGTCGGAAAGGAGCATCAGGTCGCCCGCGCGGAAGGCGGGGTCGGCGCCGCCCGCGGCGTTGGTCAAGACCAGCCGCGAAACGCCGAGCGCGGCCGCCACGGCGACGGGCATGGGCACCTCGGCCATGGGCCGCCCCTCGTAGAGGTGAAAGCGGCCCTGCAACAGCAGGACGTCCGCCCCTGCGAGCTTGCCGAACACAAAGTTGCCCGCATGCCCCGCCACGCCGCAAACGGGCATGCCCGCCAGCGACGAATAGGCAAACGCTTCCCGCCCTTCGAGGGCGTCCGCCACCCCGTTCCAGCCGCTGCCTAGCACAAAGGCGATCGCGGGGCGGCGCGCCGTCCGCTTTGCAAGTTCGTCCGCCACCGCCTGCGCCGCGGGGCGCGGGTCGCGGTCCGCGGGCCCGTATACGGGCCGTTTTGCTCCGTTCATGAACGCTCCTTCCGCACGATGCGTGCGTAGATCTCATCGTCCTTCCCGCAGCCGAAGGCGGCGAGCACAAAGCGCGCCACGTGGTCAAAGCCGTGCAGCGTGCGCAGATCCAGCGGTTCGATGTTCCCGCCGAAGATCAGCAGCGGAACGTACTCGCGCGAATGGTCGGTCGAGGGCGTGGAGGGGTCGCAGCCATGGTCGGCGGTGACGATGAGGATGTCCTCGGGCCGCAGCGCCGCCTCGATATCGGGCAGGCAGCGGTCGATCGCTTGCAGCGCCGCGGCGTAGCCCGCCACGTCGTTGCGGTGGCCGTAGAGCATGTCGGTATCGACGAGATTGGCAAACACAAGCCCGTTCCCCTCCCGCCGCGCCAGGCTGCAAAGGGCCGCCAGGCCTTCGGCATTGTTGCCCGTGTGGATGCTTTCGGCGATGCCGCGGCCGCAGAACAGGTCGAAGATCTTGCCGACGGCCGTCACCTTGACGCCATGCTCCGCCAATTCGTCGAGCATGGTCCGCCCGGGAGGTTCGAGCGCGTAGTCCTTGCGGTCCTCTGTGCGCACGAACTTCCCGCCCTGCTTTACGAAGGGCCGCGCGATGACCCGCCCCACCGCCCGCACGCCCGTCATGACGCGGCGCGCGCCCTCGCAGATCCGGTACAAGTCCCGCAGCGGGATGACGGAAGTATCCGCCGCGATCTGTAAGACGGAATCCTGCGAGGTGTATAAGATGGGCTTGCCCGTGCGGCGGTGCTCCTCACCCAGCCGCTGTATGATCTCGGTGCCCGAGGCCGCCTCGTTGCCGAGAAAGTGCACGCCCGTCTCCGCTTCGAGGTCGGCCACCACGTCAGGCGGAAACTTTTTATAGACGCGGAACGGGTGTTCCAACGCCAGGCCCGCAAGCTCGTAGTGCCCCGCCGTCGTGTCCTTGGCGGGCGCCTTTTCCGCCATGCGCGCATAGGCCGCGCGCGGCGAAGGCACGGGCCGCGGCCGCCGCGCGGGGATGCCCGCGGCGATGCCTTCGATGTTGTTCAGCCCGAGCGACGCCAACGCGGGCAGTTCCACACCCGTCTGCGCGAAGATGTGGCCGTACGTGTCCGAGCCCTCGTCCCCGTACAGGGCGGCGTCCGGCATGGCGCCGATGCCGAAGCTGTCGATCACGATCAAAAAAACGCGCATGCGCACCTCCCTTTCCTCCATTATACCATAGAATTTTGCCGTTGCAAGCCTCGCGCGGCATTTTTCATGAAAAAACAGGGCGCAAAAGCGCCCGCGGAACGGGATCTTATCGGAAAGCGGGCGGAAGGACCAAGCCTTCCGCCCGCGCCGTTCAGTTTTTGAGCATGTGCGCGATGGCGATGCCGTAGCCGCGCGCGGGGTCGTTGAGGAAGACGTGCGTCACCGCGCCCACGAGCTTGCCGTCCTGCACGATGGGACTGCCGCTCATCCCCTGCACGATGCCGCCCGTCTCTTCGAGCAGGCGCGCATCCGTCACTTTGAGCACGAAGTTCTTGTTTTTGGCGTTGTCCGCGTCCACTTTGACGATGTCTACGGAGTATTCGCAGGGCGCGGCGCCGTCGATGGTCGTGTAGATGCTCGCATGACCGGGCTTGGCGGCCTCGGAGACGGGCAGGCAGGGCAACCCGCCTATGTCGAAGTTTTCCAGCGTGCCGAAGATGCCCTCGGCGCAGTTCTTTTCGGCGCGGCCGATGCAGCGCTCGCCGAGGAACAGGCCTTTGAGCTCGCCCGCCCTGCCGCGTTCGCCGCGCGCCACTCCCACGATGCTGCATTGGTACATGCTCCCGCCCTGCGCGGGCATGAGCGCGCCGTCCTCGCCCGCCACGGCGTGGCCGAGCGAGCCGAAATGCCGCGTCTGCGGGTCGATGTACGTGACGGTGCCGATGCCCGAAAGGCTGTCACGGATGAGGATACCGAGCTTATATTTGCCGCTGGCCATGTCCTTGGCGGGCAGGATGTTCTTTTCTTCCCGCCCGTTTTCGTCCTTGACGACGATGTCGGACGGCTTGCCGCCGCAGCGCGCCAGCGCGCCGTCCAATTCCTCGGCGGTGCGGATGTCCATGCCGCCGAAGCGCACGATCACGTCCCCAACGCCGATGCCCGCGTCCCGCGCGGGGCACACGGTGCCTTCCGCCGTCAAAATTTCACAGATGCCCACCACCTGCGCCCCGCCCATGCCGAGCGTGAAGCCCGCGGGCATGCCGCCGAGACAGACGCGCACCTCCGCTGCCGCCGCGCCGAACGCGCCGCCGAAGCAGAGGCAGAGCAGCACCATTGCGGCCACTGCCGCCGTCAGCCCCCGTTGCAGGCGCTTTACGATGTTTCCCGAATACCGCATGCCTTTACTTTGCGCCAAGCGGGCCGCGATTATGCGGGACAATAAATTCCATGACAAAATTTTCCTGCGGCGCGCCTCCTTCCCCGCGCCGCGCGCAAAACGCAGGGGCCGCGCACCCCGTGCGCGGCCCCTGCGGCAACCATGCGAATTATTGCAGCGTCGTTTTGAAGGCGGCACAGCGCCCGCACAGCTCGTCCGCCAGCGTGCGCGCGGCCGCGCTGTCGGCCGCGGCGCCGAGCAGGCGCACGATCTCTTCGCGGCGCTCCTCCCCCTCCAACGCGCGGATCTTCGTCCGCGTCTTTCCGTCCTCTCCCTCTTCTTTGGAGATGAGGAAGTTTTCGTCCGCCATGGCGGCGATCTGCGCGAGGTGGGAGACGGCGACGATCTGCGTCTTTTGGGCGATGACGGCGAATTTTTCGGCCACCGTTTTGGCTGTTTCGCCGCCGATGCCCGCGTCGATCTCGTCAAAGATGTAGCAGGAAATGCCGTCCGAATCGGTCATGCACGTCTTGACGGCCAGCATGAGGCGGCTCATCTCGCCGCCGCTGATGACCTTGTTCAAGGGTTTGAGCGGCTCGCCCGCGTTGGCCGAAAAGAGGAAGCTCACCGCGTCCAGCCCGTCGGCCGTGGCGCGGGCGGCGTCGTCCTCGCCGTACGGCGCGAACTCGACGCAAAACCGCGCGTTTTTGATGTTGAGCGTGCGCAGCTGCTCCTCCACCCGCGCGCAGAACCGTACGGCGGCGGCGCGGCGGATGTCCGTCATGCCGCAGCAGACGGCATAGACCTCTTTGAGGTCTCTCTCCAACGCCGCGGAGAGTTCGGCAAACTTTTCGTCGCTGTGGGTCAGAAGGTCGAATTCTTCCCCCACCGAGCGGCGGTAGGCGGCGACGGCCTCCACCGAACCGCCGTACTTTTTTTCCAGGGCGCGGATGAGGTCGAGGCGGTCCTCCGTCTCCTGCGCCTCGCGCTCGTCGTAGGCGGTGCCGTCCAGAAGCTGCGAAGCCGTTTCGGCCGCGTCCTCGGCGTCGATCAGCGTGCTTTCCAGCCGTTCGCCCAGCTCCGCGAACTCCGCGCCGAAGGGCGAGAGCGCCGCCACTGCGTGGCGCGCCGTGCGCAAGGCGTCGAGTGCCGCTCCCTCCGCGGAGAGCGCCTGCACAGCCTCGCCGAGGCCCTCGGCGATCTTTTCCACGTTGGAAAAGTACCGCCTGCGCTCGGTGAGGCGCTCCTTTTCGCCCTCCTGCAAGGCGGCGCGGTCGATCTCGTCGATCTGGTAACGCAGGATGTCGAGGCGGCGGCCGCGTTCCCCCTCGTCTCCGCCGAGGGTGCGCAGCTCGCCGCGGATGCGGCGCACGTCGCCGAGCAGCGCGGAAAGTTTGGCCTTGGGCGCATCCAGGGCGGGGCCCGCCGCTTTGTCCAGCAGGCGGAACTGGTTCGCCTCGCTCATGAGCGAAAAATGCTCGCTCTGCCCGTGCACGTCGACGAGGTGGGACGTGACTTTGCGGAGCATGGACGCACTGACGGTGACGCCGTTGATCTTGATGTCGCCCCGCCCGTCCGAGCGGTACCGCCGCGCCACGACCGCGAGCTCGTCGGCCCCGACGCCGATCTCCTCCATGGCGGCGGCCGCGGCCCCGCCCTCGGGCAGGCGGAACACGGCGCGCACCGAACACCCGTCCGCGCCGTGGCGGATGATGCTCTTGTCCGCCTTGGCCCCGAGCACGAAGTTGATGCTGTCGAGGATGACCGATTTGCCCGCGCCCGTCTCGCCCGAAAGCACGTTGAGCCCTTCGCCGAACTCGATCTCCGCGCGCTCGATGAGCGCCACGTTTTCAATGGTCAGAGATTGGATCATATCACTTCAAAAATTTGTTCAGCTTTTCTTCCACCGTCCTGGCGTCCTCCGAACTTTCGGTCACGATCAGGAGGGTATCGTCGCCCGCGATGGAGCCGACGATCTCGGGAAGGTTGAGTTTGTCGACGATCATGCCCGCGTTGCTGCCGTTGCCGCGCAACGTCTTGATGACCACCTGGTTGAGCGCGGGGCGGATGGAGAGCACGCTCTCGCGGAAGAGGTTGTGCATGCGCGGCGAGATCTTGTTGCTGCCCTCGTCGATGTATGCGTATTTATACTTCTTTTCGCTGCCCGCCACCTTGAACAGGCGCAGCTCCTTGATGTCGCGCGAGACGGTGGCCTGCGTGACGCTGTAATTGCGCTTGTTGAGCTCGGCGCAGAGTTCTTCCTGCGTTTCGATCTCCTGTTTGGCGATGATCTCCAAAATGGCGGAATGCCTGCCGCTGCGCATCATGATGTTTCCCACGTTATTTGCTCCATTTATTGAGTTTGAAAAGCAGCTTGTCGAAAAAGTTGCTGTCCGGGCGGCGGACGAACCGCACGGGGAAGTCCGCCTTGCGCAAAACGGCCTCGCTGCCGCGCTCCATCACGCAGCAGAAACGCCCGTCGCAGTACAGCGCGAGCGCGGGTTCGTCCTCGATGAGCCGCACGCGCAGCGCGCTGCCGTCGCCGTAGACCACGGGGCGGTTGTGCAGCGAATGCGGGCAGACGGGCGTCAGGATGAAGGCGCCGATGTCGGGCGTCAGGATGGACCCGCCCGCCGAGAGCGAATAGGCCGTCGAGCCCGTCGGCGTGCTGACGATGATGCCGTCACCGACGATGTCGTCCACCACTTTGCCGTCGATCTCCGCGCGCACGGAGACGACGTTGTTGTCCGCCTCCGCGTCGTAATGACGCTCGAAGAGGGCGTCGTTGAGGGCGAAATAGGTCTGCCCGTTCACCTCGACCTGCAAGACGCTGCGCTCTTCGGCGCCGAACCCGCCGCAGAGCAGGCGGACGGCTTCGGCCGTTTCCACCCCTTCAAACTGCGTCAAGAACCCGAGGTTGCCCGCGTTGATGCCCAAAATGCAGACGCCGCGGCGGCCCGCTTCGATGGCGGCCTTCAAGATGGTGCCGTCTCCGCCGAGGACGATGAGCACGTCGACGTCCCCCATCTCCTCCACCTTCTCGTACACCTCGTAGGCGACGCCCGCCTGTTGCAGCTGCGCGAACAAGACGCCGCGGATATCGGCAAATTTTTTGGCTTCCCTGTTGCAAAACACTCCGACTTTCATGGCTGTATTATACTATATTTTATACATTTATGCAACCGAATTGCAAAAATATGCAAAACAAATTTCGCTGGCGAGGCCGCGCGGGCAACCTTGCGCGGCGCGCGGGCGGCTCCACGCGGCGCGCGGGCATACAAAAGCGGCGGCGCAGTACGCGCCGCCGCACCCGTTGCGGGGATCAGCCGATGTATTTTTCCAAGAGCGAGACGCTGTTGTCCAAAAAGGCCTCCATCTCCTCGGGCGGCAGCTTTTTGTACGAGAGCATGGCCAGGTAATAGATCTGGTTGGCGACGAAGGCTTGCTTTTCCTCGTCCAGCCCCGCAAAGGCCGCCACGACGGGGTTGGCCGTGTTGAGCACGAGGGTCATGTCGCGGTCGGTATCGGCGCCCGCCAGGCCGTAGAATGCGTTCATCTCGCCGAAGCGGCGCGACAGCTCGGACACGTTGATGACGGCGGGGACAGAGCCGTTCTTGAAGCGCTCGGTCTTCACGGCAACGGCGGTGTTTTTGAGCGCCTTTTTGAAGGCCTCGGCGAGGGCCTTGTCCTCCTCGCCCCCCTCCTCCTTCAAGGCCGCGTCGATGTCGGCGTCGATGCGCAGGAACCTGTACTTTCCGCTCTCCTTGAACTCGATGTAGCTGACGTAGTGCGGGTCGATGAAGGAATCGCAGACGATGGCGTTCAGGCCCGCTTTTTTGAACATGGAGATGTACTGCGCCTGCCCGGCCTCGTCCGAGACGTAGTAGACGGTGACGGGTTCGCTTTTCTTTTCTTCGGCCGCATCCTTCCCGTCGCCCTCCGCCCCTTCCGCGGCGGGTTCTTTTTTGCCCGCAAATTCTTCGAGGTTTTTATAGGCCCCCGCGAGGTCTTTGAAGATGACAATGTCCTTCACGCGGGCGTAAAAATCTTCGTCTTTGAGGCAGCCGAGCTTGACGAACACGGAAAGGTCCGTCCAACACGCTTCGTACTTTTCGCGGTCGTCCTTGTACAGGGCGCACAGCTTGTCGGCCACCTTTTTGGTGATGTGGCGGGAGATCTTCTGCACCTGGCGGTCGTTCTGCAAAAAGCTGCGCGAGACGTTGAGGGGGATGTCGGGGCAGTCGATGACGCCGTTCAGAAGGAGGAGGTATTCGGGGATGACTTCTTTGATGTTGTCGGCGATGAACACCTGGTTGCAGTACAGTTTGACCTTACCGCGCTCCAACTCCACCTTGCTCTTCACCTTGGGGAAGTACAGGATGCCTTTGAGGCGGAAGGGATAGTCCATGTTCAGGTGGATCCAGAACAGCGGGTCGTGGTAGTCGTGGAAGGTGTTGCGGTAAAACTCCTTGTACTCCTCCTCGGTGCAGTCCTTGGGGCTTTTGAGGTAGAGCGGCTGCGTGTTGTTGAGCGGCTTGTCGTCCTTGCCTGTAAAGTTCAAATAGATGTTGTACGGCATGAAGGCGCAGTACTTTTCCACGAGGGCGCGGATGGTGCCCTCTTCGAGAAATTCTTTCTCCGCGTCGGCGATGTGCATGACGATGCGCGTGCCGCGGGAAGCGACGTCGCATTCCTCGATGGTGTACACGCTCTCGCCGTCCGACTGCCAGTGCACGCCCGCAGAGCCATCGCGGTAGGACTTGGTGAAGATCTCGATGTTCTCCGAGACCATGTAGGCCGAATAAAAGCCGAGGCCGAAGTGGCCGATGATGCCTTCACCGCCCGCCTGCTCGTACTTGGCCAAAAAGTCGGCCGCGCCCGAAAAGGCGACCTGGGTGATGTACTTTTCCACCTCCTCTTCGGTCATGCCGATGCCGTTGTCCTCCACAGACAACGTTTTGGCCTCCTTGTTGACGGCGATCTTGATGCAGTACTCGCCGCCGTCCGCCGCGGCTTCGCCCATGTCGACGAGCTTTTTGAACTTGGTCACGGCGTCGACGCCGTTGGCCACGATCTCGCGAAGGAAGATGTCCTTGTCCGAATAGAGCCACTTCTTGATGATGGGCATCATGTTTTCGCTCGCGATGCGGATGTTGCCCTGTTTTGCCATAGATATCACCTCTTTGTGCGTTTTATGGAAAGAAAAGCCCCGCAGGCGGCGAGGCTTTTCAAATCGTCTGAAAGATCAGTCTTCGTTCTTGTTTTGGAGCATTTCGGCGATGGACGCGCCGCCCGTGCCGCCTTCGGACCATTCTCTGAATTCGTCCTCGTCCTCCCTGCTTTCGCGGGTTTGGCGGGAACGCTTGCCCCCGCGGCGCTCGCCCTTGTCGTCATCGCGGCGCTGGCGCACCCTGGTGACCTCGGGTTCGGGCAGCAAAGCCTTGATCGAGAGGGTCATCTTTTTGTTGGCGGGGTCGAGAACGAGGATCTTCGCATCCACTTCGTCGCCGATGTTCAGCACGGAGATCGGGTTTTCCAACCACTCGTGGGAGATCTGCGAAACATGCACGAGGCCGTCGATGCCGCTCTCCACTTCCACAAAGGCGCCGAACGGCACGATGCGCACGACTTTGCCGTGCACGACGTCCCCTTCCGCGTATTTGCCGGAGACGAGGTCCCAAGGCTGGGGCTGCAACTGCTTGTAGCCGATGGAGACCTTTTTGTTGACCTCATCCACCTTCAAAACTTTGAACTGGTATTTTTTGCCGATCTCCAAGACGTCGGTCACGTTCTTCACGCCGGACCAGGAGAGATCGGAGATGTGTGCGAGGCAATCGAACCCGTTGACGGAAACGAAGGCGCCGAAGTTGGTGACGCGCTCGACCTTGCCTTCCACCACGTCGCCGACGTGCACGTTGGCGAAAAATTCCGCTTCCTTCTCGGCCTTGGCCTGCTCGCGCGCGGCGCGCTCCTCTTCGAGGATGACGCGCTGGGAGGCGATGATCTCCTTTTTGCGGTCGGACTTTTTGATCTCCAACGCTTTGAGCCGCAGCTTTTTGCCGACGTATTTGTCGAGCTCCTTCACGTAGCCCATGCGGATCTCTTTGGCGGGAACGAACACCGAATAGGTGCCCATCGAAGAGGTGAGGCCGCCCTTGTTGTAGCCCGTGCAGGTGACGTCGAACTCTTCGCCGCCCGCGATGGCCTCGATCTTTTCTTCCTCTTCCTTCATCTGCTTGATCGCCTTCTGCGAAAGTTTGACGGGGTTGGAAGAGGAGAGGACCATCACTTCGATCTCTTCGCCGACTTTGGCGGCCCACTCTTCCTTGCTGTACGCTTCGCAGTCGATCTCGTCTTTTTCCAGCAGGATCTCTTTTTTGAAGAAGGGCAACAGAACAGCGACGCCTTCGTCGGCCGCGGAAGAGATGATGGCCGTGACCAGCTGGCCTTTCCGCAATTTCGACTGTCCGTTATCCATTTGAGCAACGACTTCGTCCATTTCGTTCGTTGCTTTGACTTCTGTGTTGTTTTCCATCTTAAAAAGAACCTCCTGCGTTTGCGTGTACGGGGTCGAGGCCCCGGACACAATGCCGACATTTTTAAATTTTTTGATTTGGTTTGCCTCAAAGCCGTCCGCCGAATACAGGCGGAACACGTTGGCGCAGTGCTCGCGGCACAGGTCGTACAGCTTGTTGGTGTTGCTGCTCCCCGCCCCGCCGATGACGAGCACGGCGTCGCTGCGCTTCGCCAATTCTACGGCTTCTTTCTGACGCTCCTTAGTAGTATAACAAATTGTTTTGGAAATCTCAACTGTTTTTTTGCAGGCATTTTCAATAATTTCAATAATTTTTTGAAATTTGCCTTCCGAACAGGTCGTCTGCGCCACGACGGCCACATTTTTATCGGCCACGGGCAGGGCGGCGGCCTCCGCTTCACTGTTCACGACGTACACTTCGCCGCCGCACCAGCCGCAGATGCCGACGACTTCGGGATGGTGCGGCTCGCCCACCACCACCACCGCAAACCCCTCGGCGGCATAGCGCTCGACGAGCTTTTGGGTGCGCCGCACGAAGGGACAGGTGCAGTCGATGACGCGCAGGCCCTTGGCCACGCACGCCGCATACACGGCCTTGCCCACCCCGTGCGAACGCAGGATGAGGGTGGCGCCGCTTGGCACGTCCTCCACCCGCTCCACCGTCCGTATGCCGCGCGCCGCGATGGCGGCCGTGACCGACGGGTTGTGGATGAGCTCGCCCAAAATGTAACAATTTTGCGGGTCCGTGCGCATGGCCGTGTCGACGGCGTTCTGCACGCCGCGGCAAAAGCCGCTGCTCTTTGCGATCTCGATGTTCACGCATCCCCTCCGCTGCCGTCCGTGCCGCCTTTCGCTTCGCCTGCCGGCCGCTCTGCATCCTTTTTCGCCGCTTTTTTGGCGGCCTTTTTGGCAGCTTTCTTAGCGGCCTTGACCTGCTTTTTAGCTTCCTGCGCGGCGATGTAGCCGTGCATGGTCGCCAGCATGCGCCCGCGGATGATCTCCTCGGCCGCGGCATAGTCCTCGGCCGTCATGCGGCGGTCGTAAAACGCGGACAGGTCGACGGCGTCCCCCACCACGATCTTGGTGCGGCGGAACAGGCGGGTCTTGTGCAGGCACATGACGGGATAGACGGGCACGCGCGCCTTGATAGCAAAGAGCGCCGCGCCCCCTTTGAGGGGCAGCAATTCCTCGTTCGTGCGGTTGCGCGTTCCCTCGGGGAACATGCTGATCTTTTCGCCGTTTTTCAAATAGCGCAGCGCGGTCATGATCGCCTTCGCGTCCTGCCCGTCCCGCGAGACGGGAATGGCCTCCACCTTGCGGCACAAAAAGGCCAAAAAACGGTTGCTGTACAGCTCCTTTTTAGTGATGAAATGCACCCTGTCCTTGGTGGTGCAGGCCATGTGCGTGATGTCCCACAGGCGGTAATGGTTGCCGACGAGCACGCACGCCCCCGCGCCGATCTTTTCCTTGCCGATCAGCTTGAACGGGAACAGCAGCTGCGTCACGGCGCGCATCACGCCCTTCAAAAATCCGTACGATGACATTCTTTTTTCCGTCCTCTCCCTACTTTTGGTCTTGTTTTTTATTGCCCGTGAACGGGCACGCGGCCCGCGCGGGCAAATATTTAAGGTTCCTTCACGAACCAATCGATCGCATACGGCAGGCTGCTATCTAGCGAGCGCGAACGACGGTTGACGGACAGCGCGACGAACTCCGCGCCCTCCGCCCCCTCCACGCCCGTATAGGCCGAGAGCTTGTATTCAAAGCGGCCGCCTTCCTCCCCGCGCCAGTCCGTGGCGCATGCGCGGCCGCGCACGATGGCGGAAACGGAAAGATCCGCATACGTTTTATCCCGCCCGATGGCGCGGTAGCCGAGCCGACGCAGCCGCCCGCGCACCGCGCGCCGACCGCCGCACATAAGGATCCGTTCCAACTGTTCCGCATCCATGTTTATCTCCGCGGCGCGCGAAAGAACTTCCGCGCCTTCATACCTTTTCCTGGATCTTGCAAAGGACGGCGGAAACGACCTGCTCGACGGTGAGGCAGGACGTGTCGATCAGCACGGCGTCGTCGGCTCTGCGCAGCGGGGAAAATTCACGGGTGGAATCGTTGCGGTCGCGCTCCTCGATCTCCTGCTGCAACGCGGCAAGGTCCACCGCAAAGCCCTTGGCGCGCAGCTCGTCGTAGCGGCGCTTCGCTCGCACCTCGCTTGACGCGGTGATGAAAAACTTGAACTCCGCATCGGGCAGCACGAACGAGCCGATGTCACGCCCGTCCAGCACCAAAGAGCGCTCGGCGGCGATCTCCCGCTGCAAGGCCACCATCTTCTCCCGCACGCAGCGCAGCGCGGAAACGCGGGAGGCGGCCATCGAAACTTCGGGGCGGCGGATCTCTTCGGAAACGTCGCGCCCGTCCAGGACCGTCCGCTGCGCGCCGTTTTCGTATTCGATCTTCAAATCGAGCCCCTGCATGACGGGCGCCACGGCCTCCTCGGTCACGGGCAGGCCCGCCGCGCTGACTTTGAGCGCGCAGGCGCGGTACATCGCGCCCGTATCCAGGTACAGGATGTTGAGGCGCGCGGCCAAAAGTTTTGCCACCGTGCTCTTGCCGCTGCCCGAA
The DNA here is from genome assembly GCA_944328445.1 of uncultured Clostridia bacterium. GTDB lineage: Bacteria > Bacillota > Clostridia > Christensenellales > Borkfalkiaceae > Borkfalkia. The sequence continues at coordinate 84,044 of CALVHO010000006.1, forward strand.
GGCCCGTCCAGCGCGACGGCGAATTTTTTGAGGTCTTTGCGCAGACCCGCGGCGCCGCGCAGGTAGACGTGCCGCACCCGCCCCTCACCTTCGGCCATTACCAGCACGCGGATGCAAAGGGGCAGCGAACCGTCGATGACGGGCTCGGCGGCCGAAAAGAGCGCGGGCCGCACAAACCCCGCCTCGCGCGCCGCCTTGGCGGGATAGAGCGAACGGATGTCCGCCGTGTTGGAAAAGAGGATGAAGAGGATATCCTCTTCCCGCAGCGCGTTGGCCGCGGCGATCTCCTGCAACAGTTCTTTTACGGCGGCGCGGATGGCCGCGGGTTCGTCCGCGGGGACCGTCGTCGCGCCTCGGATGGCTCTCATAATTCCCTCCTTGCGGCAATATATGTCTGGCATAGTACTATGCAAACGTTAGAATGATGCCGATTTGCCTGCAATATACCCCGTGGTAAAGGCCGTTTGCAGGTTGTAGCCGCCCGTCAAGGCATCGGCGTCGATGACCTCCCCCGCAAAGTAAAGACCCGCCACTTTTTTGCTCTGCATGGTCTTGGGGTCGAGCTCGCGCACGTCCACCCCGCCCGCCGTGACAATGGCCTCTTCGACGGGGCGCAGGGCCGTGGGCCGCAGCGAAAAATGTTTCAACGCATGCACGAGCTTGCGCCTCCCCTCTTTGGTGAGCGAATGCGCGGGCGTGGCGGCCGCAACGCCCGCGCGCGCCAGCACGGAGGCGATCAGCCGCTGCGGCAGCAACAGCCGCAGGACGGTGCCGAGCTGTTTGTTCTTTTCCTGCGCGAGGTCGCGCAGGATGCGGAGGTCGAGGGTCTCGTCGTCGAGCGCGGGCTTCAAGTCGATCTCCAAAGCGACGCGGCTAAGGTCGCGTTCGTTGACGAAGCTGGACAAAGACAGTGTGACGGGCCCCGAGATCCCGAAATGGGCAAAGAGCAGCTCGCCGAAAAAGCTCTGCAAGACCTTTTCCCCTTCCAGGGCGGAGAGGCGCACGTTTTTCAAGGACAGGCCTTGCAAATCGTCCTCGGGGCGGAAGGCGCAGGCGATGCCGCAGAGCGCCGCTTTCGGCGGCGTGACGGAAAGCCCGAAGCGGCGCGCAAAGGCATACCCGTCCCCCGTGCTGCCCGTCGCGGGATAGGAGACGCCGCCTGTACAGACGACAACGGCGTCCGCCTCCAAGGCGCGCGCCGAAGTCTGAACGAGGAAGCCCTCCCCCTGCTTTTGCAGGGAGCGGACCTCTTCCTGAAAACAAAACTCCGCGCCTGCACGGCGGCAGAGCGCTACGAGGCAGCGGGTGACGTCGCTCGCCTTGTCGGAGACGGGAAACACGCGCCCGCCGCGCTCCACTTTGAGCGGCACGCCGCCCTCTTCGAGCACGCGCATGGTATCGGCGGGCGAAAAGCGGCGGATGGCGCCGATCAGGAATTTGCGGCCGTGAACGACGTTTTCGAGAAAACCCTCGGGCGTCGTGTCGTTGGTGACGTTGCAGCGGCCCTTGCCCGTGATGTAGAGCTTTTTGCCCGCCTTTTCGTTTTTTTCCAGCAGGGTGACGCGCGCCCCGTTCTGTGCCGCCGCCAGGGCGGCCATGAGCCCGGCCGCCCCCGCGCCGATCACTGCGATATGCTTCATGCCATACACCGCACGGGCCGACGATGGCCCGCGTTACACGGGATAGACGCCCGTGCCGTCCGCAAGATTTTTATCGACGCCGCTCTTTTGCGCCTTGCGCCATTTGAAATAATTCAGCGCGACCTGGCCGAACACCGCGTAGGAAAGGACGTCTTCTTCCTGTTCTTCGTACCCTTCGATCTCGGCGCGGAACTGGTCGTATTCGGGTTTGAGGTCGTCCGCGGGGCGGTACGTGATGCGCTTTTCCTCGCCGATGCACTTCTTGACGACGGCCGCGCCGGGCTCGGCGGGCAATTTGCCGTATTCGCCGCGCAACAAACCCTTGAACTCCTTGGTGACCATCTTATAGCGCTCGCCCGCCAGCACGTTGAGCACGGCCTGCGTGCCCACGATCTGGCTGGACGGCGTCACCAACGGCGGATAACCGCAGTCCTTTCGCACGTTGGGCACTTCGGCAAGCACTTCGCCGAGCTTTTCGGACTTGCCCTGCTGTTTGAGCTGGGAGATGAGGTTGGAGAGCATCCCGCCGGGCACCTGGTAGATGAGGGCGTTGATGTCAATAGAGAGCACCTTGGGCGAGAGGAAGCCGTCCGCTTTGAGGCGCTCGGCCACCCCCTTGAAGTGGTTGACGACGGGCAAAAGTTTCTGGATGTCGATGCCCGTATCGTACGGCGTGCCTTTGAGGGTGGCCACCAGCGGCTCGGTCGCGGGCTGGCTGGTGCCGTTGCCGAGCGGCGAGAGCGCGCAGTCGACGATGTCGGCGCCCGCCTCGATGGCTTTGAGGTTGACCATGTCCCCCGTGCCCGCCGTGTTGTGGGTGTGCAGGTGGACCTTCGTTTCGGGCTTCAATTCCTTTTTCAGCCGCGAAACGAGGTCGTAGGCCGTGTACGGGAGCAGGAGGTTGGCCATGTCCTTGATGCAGATGTTGTCCGCCCCCATGCTTTCGAGCTGCTTTGCCAGCTTCACGAAATATTCGGTGGTGTGCACGGGCGAGGTCGTATAGCTGATGGCCGCCTCGCACACGCCGCCGTATTTTTTGATGGCCTTCATCGACGTTTCGAGGTTGCGCGGGTCGTTGAGCGCGTCGAACACGCGGACGATGCCCACGCCGTTTTCGATGGACTTGGCCACGAATTTTTCCACCACGTCGTCGGCGTAGTGGCGGTACCCGAGCAAGTTCTGTCCGCGCAGGAGCATCTGGATGGGCGTCTTTTTCAGATACTTTTTCAGCGTGCGCAGGCGCTCCCACGGGTCCTCGTTCAAAAAGCGCAGGCAGGTATCGAAGGTCGCCCCGCCCCACGCTTCCAAAGAATAGTAGCCGATCTCGTCGAGCTGCGACAAGACGGGCACCATCTCCTCGGTGCGCATGCGCGTCGCCGCCTGCGACTGGTGCGCATCCCGCAAGATGGTATCGGTGATCATGACTTTTTTAGCCTTCTGCTCAGCCATGCAATTCCTCCTGAAAATCGATCCTGCACCCGCTCATGAGCGGGCGGTGTTCATGAACAAACAAACCCGTCATCCGCCGAAACAGGCGAGCAGGAAGCCCGCCGCCACAGCCGAGCCGATGACGCCCGCCACGTTCGGGCCCATCGCGTGCATCAGCAAGTGGTTGTTCGGGTCCTCTTCGCGCCCCACGTCCTCGGAGATGCGCGCCGCCATGGGCACGGCCGAAACGCCCGCGGATCCGATCAGCGGGTTGATCTTGCCGCCCGAGATCTTGTTCATGACCTTGGCCATCAACAGCCCGCCGACGGTGCCGAAGCAGAAGGCGAACAGGCCGAGCGCGATGATGTAGAGCGTTTGCACCTGCAAGAAGGTGGTGCCCACCGCCTTGCAGCCGACGGAAACGCCCAAAAAGATGGTGATGGTGTTCATCAGCCCGTTCTGCGCCTGCGAGGAGAGCCTGCCCACGACGCCGCTTTCGCGCATCAGGTTGCCCAGCATCAGCATGCCCAAAAGCGGGATGGCGTCGGGCAGCAGCAGCCCCACCACCAGCGTGACGAGCAGCGGGAAGATGATCTTTTCGATCTTGGAAACTTCGCGCAGCTGCTTCATCTTGATGGCGCGTTCCTTTTTGGTCGTCATCAGCTTCATGATCGGTCGCTGGATGATGGGGATGAGCGCCATGTACGAATAGGCCGCGATGGCGATGGTCGCCAAGAGGTCGTGGCTGGTAAAGGACGAGAGCTGCTGGGTCAGGTAGATGGCCGTCGGCCCGTCCGCGCCGCCGATGATGCCGATGGAGGCAGCAGCCGCCGCGTCAAAGCCGAGCAGCACCGCGCCCACAAAGGTCAAAAACACGCCGAACTGCGCCGCCGCGCCGATGAGCATGCTCTTGGGGTTGGCGATCAGCGGGCCGAAGTCGGTCATGGCGCCGATACCCATGAAGATGAGCGGCGGGTAGATGACGTTTTCGACGCCGAAGTACAGGTACCAGAGCAGTCCGCGGTCGGTCACGTCCATATACTTATGACTGATGACCAAAGCGTCGCTGGCGAAGGTCGTCACGCCGTTTTCGACGGCGCCCTCCACAAAGCCTTGCAGCGTGTACAGGTGGGTGAACTGCGCGTCGAGGACGAGCGTGGATGCGTTGCCCGCCGCCAGGGACGCGAAGTCCGCGTAATAGGTCAGCGTGTTGGTGGCGGCGTCCAGATACCCGTCGCGCACGTAGATGAGGGCGCCGCTCGCGTTGTGCATGTACACCGCCGCATATTCGAGCGCGCCGCCGTTGGTCGTGCCGACGGAAAGGGATGTATCCGGCGTTTCGTAGCGGCCCCATACGATGTTCTGCGCGCCCGGGATGTTGATGATGAACATGCCGAAAGCGATGGGCAGCAACAGGAGCGGCTCAAATTTTTTGACGATGGCCAGATACATCAACACGAAGGAGACGGCAAGCATCACGTAGTTTTCCCACGCGCCGTTTGCCAGGCCCGACGCCTCCCACAAGTTGGTGAAGATCTCGCCGATGTTGATCAGTAGATTTGCCTGCATGGACACCACCCGTCAGCCGATCACGGCAAGCAATGTGTTGGTCTCGACGTTGTTGCCGACCGCGGTCTTGAACGAAACTTTCCCCGCGACGGGCGCCGTGATGTCGTTGTCCATCTTCATGGCTTCGAGCACGAGGATGGGCTGGTCCTTTTTGACGGTATCCCCCTCGCCCACGAGAAATTTTTTGATGAGCCCGGGGAAGGGCGAAAGCACTTTTTCGCCGCCCGCGGGAGCGGCGGGAGCGGCCGCGGGGGCCGCGGCAGGAGCGGCAGAAACGGCGGGGGCCGCCTGCACGGGCGCGCCGTCCGTCACTTCTTCGACGCCGACTTCGTAGCTCTTTCCTTCGATGGTGATCACAAATTTACGCATTTTGCTCTTCTCCTTCAATATAACCGTTTTATCCGTTTGACTTTGAATTCACAGGTGCTGTTTTCACTTTCCAGATAGGCGGCGAGGGCGGCCATGACGGCCACGCGCTCGGCCTCGCCGATGCCCTCCTCTCCTTCCGCATCCTCCGCAGGCTGCGAAAGATCCGCTTTGGCGGCATGGGCGGCGAATTTCTCCTCCGCCTTTTTGGTGGCCTTGCCCACCGCCCAGACGATGGCGATGAGGATGACGATCCCCAAAAAGGTGACGGCAAACCCGATCAGGGCGTACAGGAGCGCCTCAGCAAAATTATCGAAATAGTGAACGACCTTCCCGCCTTCGGTGACAGGATACATCAGCAAACCGTTCAGCATCGCGCACCTCACTTCAACAGCATCTGCAAGGATGCGATCAGGTACTGCCGCACGAACTGCGGTTCGATGATGTTATCGACGTAGCCGTTTTTGGCCGCATGGACGGGATCGGAATTTTCCTCGGCGTATTTGGCGGCCAGTTTGGCCTTGTCTGCCTTGGTCTCGGCGGCGAACTCGATCTCGGCGCCCGCCGCGCCCGAAAAGAGGGCGATCTTCGCGTCCGCGAAGGCGTAGACGTAATCGAAGCCCATCGACTTGGCTGCAAACAGCGTATAGCCGAGCCCCACCGCTTCCTTGTAGACGACGGCCACTTTGGCGTTGTCAATGAGGCCGTAGCTCTCGACGAGGTCGGCGATGCAGCGCATGACGGGACTGTTCGCCGTCTCCATGTCGGGGCGGACGCCGCGCGCGTTCACGAAGGTCACGAAAGGCAGGTCGTAATAGGCGGCGAATTTGACGAGCGAAGTCACCTTCATGACTTTCTGCGCGTCGAGCAGCACGCCCTCGTCGCCGTCAAAGACGACGGCCGCGGCCGCGATGCCGCCGATGCGGCCGAGCAGGCAGCGCACGTCGGGCGCGCAGGAAGCGCCGAACTCGACGGGTTTTCCGCCGTCGAACACCGCCGCGATGAGCGCGTCACCGCTGCACTTTTTGTTCAGCTGCGGGAAGGCTTTGTTGAGGTCGCTGCCGTCCTCCTCGACGGCGGCGCTGTATTCGGGCAGCAGCCCGAGGATGTCGCGGATGCTGCCGCGGACCTCGGCCAAGTTTTTGGGCGTGAAGGAGACGAGGTTGCTCCCCGCAAGGGCGGCGGCCCCGCCCACTTCTTCCTTGGGCAGGTTTTTACCGCTCTTGGCGGCGATGACGAGCGGGCTGTCCGCCGCCAAGACGCCGCCTTTGAGGAAGTAGGTGAAATCGGCGCACGCCGCCAGCAATGCGGCCTGGCCGTAGACCTCCCCTTCGACGACCGCGAACTGCGGCACCACGCCGCGCAGCGCGGCCGCCTTGGCCAGCACTGCGGCGAGCCCTTCGAGCACGGTCACACCCTCGCCGATCTGCACGCCGAGGCTGTGCAGGATGTAGAGGACGGGCGTGGAATTTTTTTCCGCCAGTTCCAGGCAGCGCACGATCTTGGCGCAATTTTCGCGGCTGACCCCGCCGTGCAGCACGGCAAAGTTCTGCGCCGCCACGTAGACGGGATAGCCGTCGACGGTGGCAAAGCCGGTGACCACGCCTTCGCCCGCGGCCTCTTCGTCGTAAAAATCGTTTTTGGAAAAACTGAACCCGGAAAGCTCGACAAAGCTGTCTGCATCGACGATGGCAGACAGCGTTTGACGGATCCCGTGCTCCGCTTCCAACACGCGGGTGCGGCGCTTTTGCAGCAAACCGATCTTGTCCATAATACCTCCCCGAAATGTGATTGGAAATCTATTCCTGCTTATTATAAACGATTTGCAAAAAAAAAGCAATGTCCTTGCCCGAAAATTGTTCACAAAACCGCCATATTTTTTGGGCGTGAACGTCCGCATTTTCAATTTCAACAAAAAACGGGAACGCGCAAAAAAGCAGTTGCATTTTTGCCGCGCGTGTAGTACAATAAATAGGCATTGCGGGCGCACGCTCCCCCCACGGCCGGGCGCTTGCCTGCCGAAGAAAATGCAAACCGAATGCGTTTTACGCTTCCGTAGTTCAATGGATATAACAGCCCGCACCTTCGGGGCCGTTGTGGGTTCGCGCGAGGGCGCAGCCCGACGCTCAGCCGAGGGGACCCCTTAGGGGTTTCGGCTGATACCCGCCGGGATGCGGGCGCCGCTTGTGCGGCGGCCGCGGCGGGAATCGTGCAATAAATATGCTTCCGTAGTTAAATGGATATAACAGCCCCCTCCTAAGGGGCCGTTGTGGGTTCGCGCGAGGGCGCAGCCCGACGCTCAGCCGAGGGGACCCCTTAGGGGTTTCGGCTGATACC
>CALVHO010000007.1 GCA_944328445.1 uncultured Clostridia bacterium
GGCAGCAACATGGCCCCGCGCTCCCGCGGGGCGGGGAGGGAGGACATGAAAGTTGTCATCATCGGCGGCGTCGCGGGCGGCGCCACGGCGGCCGCGCGCCTGCGCCGCCTCGACGAGAGCGCCGAGATCGTCGTTTTGGAGCGCAGCGGCTACGTTTCGTACGCCAACTGCGGCCTGCCGTACTATGTGGGCGGGGTCATCCGCAACAAGGCCGCGCTCACGTTGCAGACGCCGCAGAGCTTCCGCGCGCGCTTCAACATAGACGTGCGCGTGCACAGCGAGGCCGTCGCCATCGACCGCGCCCGCAAGACCGTGCGCGTGCGCGAGGTGCAGGGCGGCCGCGAATACGAGGAGAACTACGACAAGCTCATCCTCTCCCCGGGCGCGAAGGCCTTCGTGCCGCCCGTGGCGGGGGCGGACGGCGCGCGCGTGTTCACGCTGCGCACGGTGGAGGATGCCTTCCGCATCGCGTCGTTCGTGGAGGAGAACGGCCCCGCCCGCGCCGTCGTCGTCGGCGGCGGGTTCGTGGGGCTGGAAATGGCCGAAAACCTCGCCGCGCGCGGGCTGGGCGTGCAGCTCTGCGAGGGGGCGGGGCAGGTCCTGCCGCAGCTGGACGAGGACATGGCCTGCTTCGTGCACGCGCGGCTGCGCGCCGCGGGCATCGGCCTGCGCTTCGGCGCGAAGGTGCTCGGCTTTGCCGAGGACGGCGCGGGCGTCCGCGTGCGGACGGAGGCGGGGGAACTGGCGGCCGATCTCGCCGTCCTGGCCGTGGGCGTGGTGCCCGATACGGGGCTTGCCGCGGCCGCGGGGCTGGAAACGGGCGCCCGCGGCGCCATCGTCGTGGACGGGCACATGCGCACCTCGGATGCGGACATCTACGCCGTCGGGGACGCGGTGCTCGTCAAAAACGCGGTCACGGGTGCGGAGGGCTCCTTCGCGCTGGCGGGGCCCGCCAACCGCCAGGGCCGCATCGCGGCGGACAACGTCTGCGGCCTGCCCACCCTCTACCGCGGTGCGCAGGGCTCCTCGGTGGTCAAGGTCTTTGACATGACCTGCGCCTTCACGGGGCTTTCGGAGCGGGCTGCAAAGGCCGCGGGCGTGGCGTATGACCGCGTCGTGCTCTTTTCGCCCGATCACGCCACCTATTATCCCGGCGCGCAGAACATGACGCTGAAAGTGTTGTTCAGCCCCGCGGACGGGCGCATCCTCGGCGCCCAGGCGGTGGGCTTTGCGGGCACCGAAAAGCGCATCGACGTGCTTGCCGCCTGCATCCGCGCCCGCATGACCGCGCAGGACTTGCAGGCCATAGACCTGTGCTACGCGCCGCCCTATTCCTCGGCCAAGGACCCCGTGAACATGGCGGGCTACGTCATCGAAAACGTGCGCGGCGGCTGCAAGCAGTTCCACTGGCAGGACCTGCCCGCCGTGTATGCCGACAAGGACGCCGTGCTTTTGGACGTGCGCACGGACGCCGAGTTCGCGGCGGGGCACTTCGCGGGGGCGCTGCACATCCCCGTCGACGAGCTGCGCTCCCGCATGAACGAGCTCGACAAGTCCAAAAAGATCTACGTCAACTGCCAGAGCGGGCTGCGCAGCTACATCGCCTGCCGCATGCTGGCGGGCAGGGGGTTCGATTGCTACAACTTCTCGGGCGGGTACCGCTTTTACGCGGCCGTGGCCGAGAACGCCGCCGCCGAGGGCAGGGCCTGCCACCCCTGCGGCATCCCCGTGCAGGAATGAACGCAGCGGCCGCCCCGCGCGGAGCAAAAAAGTAAAAAGGGGCGCCCCGTCCGCACAAAAGTGCGGACGGGGCGCTTTTTTCATGTCCGTTCAGCCGCCGTACTGCGCGGCCAGCGCCGCGGCGCGGGCGCGCACCGCTTCGGCCAGGGCGGGCGGGGAAAGCACCTTCACGCCGTCGCCGAAGGAGAGGATCTTGGAGAGCAGCACCTCGCCCGCGGGCAGGGTGGCCTCGGCTACGATCGGATCGCCCGTGCGGATGTTCTCCATGCCCAGCCATTCCTCCATGTCGGGCAGGGCCGCGGGTCGAACGGAAAAGCGCACCTCCACCAGCTCCGTGTCGGCAAAGCTGAATTTCAGGGGCAGATGGGCGCGGTCCACCTCCCGCCGCTCGAAGCGTTCGCCCGTCCTGCGCGCGCTGCGGATGCGCCCCACGCGGAACAGGCGGAAGTCCTTGCGGGTGCGGCACCAGGCGTACAGGTACCAGATGTTTTGCTTGTAAATGAGCAGGTGCGCCTCCACCGTGCGCCGCGTCTCCCGCCCCGCGCGGTCGGTGTAGCAAAGTTCGAGGCATTCGCGCTCCTCGGCGGCCGTTTCCAGCACGTTCAGCTTGTCCGAAAAGTTGTAGGCGTCCCCCCATGTCCCGTTGTCGACGAGCACATAGCCCGAAACGGCCAGCGCCCGCCCGTCCGCCTTGCTCTGCATGGCCAGCTTGTCCAGCGCCTGCTTCACCGTCTCGTCGCGCATCTGCTCGTACAGCGCGCCCAGCGCGTTCACGGCCGCGGCGTATTCCTCTTTCGTGAAAAAATTTTCGGGCAGTTTGTAGGTGTCGGGCAGGCATATCCCGCCGTTCCTGCCGCGTATGATATCGAGCGGCACCCCCGCCACGATCAGCTCTTCGAGATAGCGGCGGATGCTGCGTTCGGAAACGCCCGCGTCCCGTGCCAGTTCGGCCGCCGTCACGCTGCGGCGCTGCAACAGGCGGAACAGGATGCGCAGCATGGCTTGAAATTTCATGGCCCGTCCTCCGTAAATTTTCTTGGAAATATTTTATAAAATATGACAATATCTGTCAAGTATTTTGTGTTACAATGCGGCCGTAAACAGCCAAAGGAGGCCCGCCATGAAGGGAACCAACCAAAAAAGGGGAGAAAATACGGTGTTTTTGCCCGCGGAGCCGCGCGGCCGCGTGCGCATCGCCGAGGGCGCGGCTGCCCGTTGCGCGCGCTTCGGTGCGGCCCCCGTCCGTGCGGGCGGGGCCGCCGTACCCGTATCCCGCGGCGGGCGCTTCGGGGCGTCCGCCTGCGCGGGCGAGGGCATCGCCGCCCTGTGGGCGCGGGCCTACCTGGCGCGCGCGTCCGCCGCGCTGCGGGCCGCAAGCGAACGTGCCAAAGAAAATAGGGGTATGTTTGGCGCAAACGGCCCCGCGGGCGCCGCTGCGGCGCCCGCGGGGCGGCCGTGCGTCCGCCGCGCTTTTTGCGGCGCGGCCGCCGCCCCGCTGCCCGCGCGCCCCTTGCCGCCTTTTTGCGCCCCGCAGCCCCCGCGCGCACCGCGGGAGGACGCCCTCGACGAGGGCATCGCCGCCCTGCGCCGCCTGCGCGGGCTGAACGTTTCCGAGCGCCTCGGCTGAGCGCCCGCCCCTTCGCGCCCCGCCTTTTCCGCAAGGTCCCGCCGCCCCGCGCCCGCCAGGCGCGGGGCGGCGTCTTTTTTGTATGCGCGCGTTTGTGCCGCCGCGGCGCCGCGTTCCGCGCCCCTCCTTCCCGCGGCGGGGGGAGAGGGCGGGGGAATGTTCAGTACAGGTTATACCCGCCATAAATTATCCGTATAGCTGCGGCGGGGCGGAACGTTTGCCAAACGCCGCAAAAGGCGGTATAATGGGGAGGAACAAAAAACAAAGGAGTTTATTTGTATCATGTCTTATGTAGAGAGCGTATTGGAGCGCCTGAAAGCGCAAAACCCCAACGAACCCGAATTCCACCAGGCGGCCACCGAAGTGCTGCACAGCCTCGAACCCGCCATCAACGCCAACCCGCGCTACGAGCAGGCCGGCCTCTTGGAGCGCCTCGTCGAGCCCGAGCGCATCGTCATGTTCCGCGTGCCCTGGGTGGACGACGCGGGCAAAACGCAGGTCAACAAGGGCTACCGCGTGCAGTTCAACAGCGCCATCGGCCCCTATAAGGGCGGTCTGCGCTTCCATCCCTCGGTCAACCTCTCCATCATCAAGTTTTTGGGCTTTGAACAGATCTTCAAAAACAGCCTGACCGGCCTGCCCATCGGCGGCGGCAAGGGCGGTTCCAACTTCGACCCCAAGGGCAAGAGCGACAACGAGATCATGCGCTTTTGCCAGAGCTTCATGACCGAGCTGTACCGCCACATCGGCGCCGATACCGACGTGCCCGCGGGCGACATCGGCGTGGGCGGCCGCGAGATCGGCTTCCTGTTCGGCCAGTATAAGAGGATCCGCGACGAGCACGTCGGCGTGCTCACGGGCCGCGGGCTCTCCTACGGCGGTTCGCTCGTCCGCACCGAGGCCACGGGCTACGGCCTGGTGTACATCACCGAGGAGGCCCTCAACAGCCGCGGCGATTCCATCAAGGGCAAAACGGTGGCGATCAGCGGCTCGGGCAACGTCGCCATCTACGCCTGCCAGAAGGCGCAGCAGCTGGGCGCGAAGGTGGTCACCATGAGCGATTCCAACGGCTACGTCTACGACAAAAACGGCATCGACCTCGCCGTCGTCAAGCAGATCAAAGAGGTGGAGCGCGGCCGCATCAAGGAGTACGCCGCGCGCGTCAAGGGCGCCGAATACCATGAAGGCTGCAAGGGCGTGTGGACGGTCAAGTGCGACGTCGCCCTGCCCTGCGCCACCCAGAACGAGCTGGACGAGACCTCGGCCGAAGCGCTGGTCAAAAACGGCGTGAAGCTCGTGGGCGAGGGCGCGAACATGCCCACCACGCTGGCCGCCACCGAATACCTGCAAAAGAGCGGCGTCGTGTTCCTGCCCGGCAAGGCTGCCAATGCGGGCGGCGTGGCCACCTCCGCGCTGGAAATGGCGCAGTCGAGCGGCCGCCTCTTCTGGTCCTTCGAGGAAGTGGACGCCAAGCTCAAAGGCATCATGGTCAACATCTACCGCAACATCGACGCCGCGGCGAAGAAATACGGCTTCGAGGGCAACTACGTCGTCGGCGCCAACATCGCGGGCTTTGAAAAAGTGGCCGAGGCGATGATGGCCCAGGGCGTGGTGTGACCTCCGCACAAGACCGACCGAACATTCAGAAAGCGCACCCGCGGGTGCGCTTTTTGCGTGGCGTTTGCGCGTGTGCCCGCGTCGGCGCCGGCGGCTTGCGGACATGCAGGCGCGCCGCCCGTTCGGGCGGCGCGCTTCGTCTTTTGTATATTATTCATCGTCTGCGGGCTGGCCCGCGGGCGTTAAATGACGACGATGTTTTTGGCCTCGAACTTTTCCTTCACGCTCTGGGGGAAGCCGTCGTCGGTGATGAGCACGTCGATGCTCTCGGGCGTGGCGAAGGTGTAGGGCATGATCTTGCCGATCTTGGAAGTGTCGAGCATCATGTACACCATCTTGGCGCGGGCGAGGATGAACTTCAACAGTTCGCTCTCCACCTGCGATACGCAGGAAAAGCCCTGTTCAAAGGAGAAGGCCGAAGCCGAGATGATGGCCAGCTCGAAGTTTGTGTTCTCCAAAAACACCTTGGTGTAGGGGGAGGCGGTGGAGAGGTTCTCCTTGATGAGCGAGCCGCCCACGATGATGACTTCGGGCTGTTTTTTGTGCGCCAGCTCCTCGGCCACCACCAGCCCGTTGGTGAAGATGTGGCAGGGCCTGTCGGGCAGTTCCTTGGCCAAAGCGAGCGCCGTGGTGCCGCCGTCCAGGAACAGGCTCACGCCCTCGTCGATGAGGGATACGGCCTTTTTGGCGATGACCTTTTTGGCGTCGGTGTTGATGGTGGACTTCTGCGCATAGGCCTCGCCCGAGCGCTTTTGTACTTCCAAAACCGACATGGCCCCTCCGCGGATGCGGATGACCTTGTTCTCTTTTTCCAGCTCCAAAAGGTCGCGGCGCAGCGTCATGTCCGATACGTCGGGGAACTGCACGGCGAGCTCTTCCAGGCTCATTTTGCCGTTTTTCTCGATCAACAATGCGATCTCTTCGATGCGGGTGCGTTTCGTGGCGGTGTCCTCCCGTTGGGTTCTTGCAACCATTATAACATATTTCACAAATGTTTGCAACAAAATTTTCAAATTGTGTGAAAGTTTTGCAACATTTCCAAAAATATTTTTTTGGGCGGCGAAAAAGCATTGAATTTTCCGCACAAAAACGGTATAATCAAAGGCGAAACGACCAAGATCCGGAGGCAGCGATGAGCGACGATCTTTTGCGCGACCTGGACGACTTTTTTGCCAAGACGTACACCGATTTCGACCGCATCAGCGCGATGCCTTCCTACGAATCGGTGACCATTTCGCAGATCCTGAAAAACCGCAACCGCATCGAGGAGGGGCAGATCGCCACCAACGAGATGCGCAAGATCGCCTGGCAGCCGAACAGGGACGCCGTGTTGGCCGAACTGAAAGAGCGCCATGTCGACAGCGCCTTTTCCTTCTCCTTCCGCCCCGCGCCTTTGGGCGCGCGCATACGGGCCTTTTTCGGCTCCAAGGCGCATGCGGGCGCCCTTCTGGCCGCCTTCGTGCGTAAGTACGGCGGCAGGGAAGAGGAGGCGGCCGAACACCTCGGGCTTTCCCCCGCGGTGTGGAAGGGGCTCCGCCGCGGCAGGTTCCTGCCCGAAAAGCAGCTGCTGTTCAGGGCCATGCTCTCGTACGGCTTTTCGCGCGAGGACGGCGCCGTGCTCATGCGCGCCGCCGGCGCATATTATGATATGAACACCGTGCAGGACGTCGTCGTGTGTTACCTCGTCAGTTACCGCGTTCTCAACCGCGATATGATCGCCCGCGCCTTCGCGGAATATCGCCTGCGGCCCGTGCTGTAAAGCGGAAAAAGGGGCCTGCGGCCCGTTCGCGGCGCAGGGGCGCGCCGCGCCTGCACGAAACAAGGAGAGAGAGTATGTTCAAACGCCTACGCGCGGACATCGAGGCGGCCAAGCGCAACGACCCCGCCGCGCGCAACAAATTTGAGATCTGGCTGACCTATTCGGGGGTGCACGCGCTGTCGTGGCACCGCTGGGCCAACTTTTTGTATCGGGCGCACCTGAAACTTCTGGCCCGCCTGACCAGCCAGTTCGCCAAATTTCTGACGGGCATCGAGATCCACCCCGCCGCGAAGATCGAGGGCGGCGTGTTCATCGACCACGGCGCGGGCGTCGTCATCGGCGAAACGGCCGAAGTCAAGAGCGGCGTCGTCATTTACCAGGGCGTCACCCTCGGCGGCACGGGCAAGGAAAAGGGCAAGCGCCACCCGACCATCGAAAAGGACGTCATCATCTCCGCGGGCGCCAAGGTGCTTGGCGGGTTCACGGTGGGCGAGGGCGCCAAGATCGGCGCCGGCGCCGTCGTGTTGAAGGAAGTCCCCCCGCACGCCACCGTCGTCGGCGTGCCCGCGCGCGTGGTGCGCATCCGCGGCGAAAAGCCTGACCTGTTGCAGGAAAAGGTAGACCCGAACGCCGAGGAGATCCGCGCCCTCAAATGCCGCGTGCACAAGCTCGAAGCCGCGCTCGAAAAGCTCACGGGCGAGAGCTTCGCGTGCACGCAGGAAGAGATCTTCCCCGTGGCCGCGGGGCCGCAGCCCGCCGCGGCGGAAAGCGCGGGGCAGGGTGGCGAAGAGAAAAACAGAGAAGAGGCAGACAGGCAATGATTACATCCAAAGAATTGCGCAACAAATGGTTATCCTTTTACGAGGGAAAGGGCCACGTCAACATCGGCGCGGTCTCCCTCATCGGCGACGGCACCACGGGCGTCATGTTCAACGTGGCGGGGATGCAGCCGCTCATGCCCTACCTTTTGGGGCAGCCGCACCCCGCGGGCAAGCGCCTGTGCAACGTGCAGGGCTGCGTGCGCACCGTCGACATCGAGTCCGTCGGAGACGCTTCCCACTTCACCTTTTTCGAGATGATGGGCAACTGGTCGCTGGGCGATTACTTCAAAAAGGAAAAGACGGCCTGGACGTTCGAGCTTCTGACCGAGGTCTTCGGGCTGGACAA
Organism: uncultured Clostridia bacterium; assembly: GCA_944328445.1. GTDB lineage: Bacteria > Bacillota > Clostridia > Christensenellales > Borkfalkiaceae > Borkfalkia. Next base: position 7,911 of record CALVHO010000007.1, read on the forward strand.
GGACAAGATCTGTTCCACCGTGTTCGCGGGCAACGAGTCCGCCCCGCGCGACGACGAGACGGCGCAGCTGCTCATCGGCCTCGGCATCCGTCCCGAGCACATCTTTTATCTGGACAAGTCCAACAACTGGTGGGAGCTCGAAGGCACCGTGGGCACCCCCTGCGGCCCCGACAACGAGTGGTTTTATCCCATCACCGACCAGGAGTGCGGCCGTGAACATTGCGACATCAACTGCCCCTGCGGCCGCTACGTCGAGATCGGCAACGACGTGTACATGCAGTACAAAAAGACGCAGGACGGCTATGTTCCGCTCGAAAACAAGAACGTGGATACGGGCTTCGGGCTGGACCGCATGCTCGCCTTCCTCAACGGCCTGACCGACGGCTACAAGACCGACCTCTTCGCGGGGGCGATCGCCCGCCTGGAAGAGCTCTCGGGCCAAAAATACGACGGCGGCGGCCAGGCGCAGAAGGCCATGCGCATCGTCGCCGACCACACCCGCACGGCGGTCATGCTCATCGGCGACGTGAACGGCATCCTCCCTTCCAACACGGGCGCGGGCTATATCCTGCGCAGGCTGATGCGCCGCGCCATCCGCTGGTGCCGCACCCTGGGCGTGGCGGGCAGCGCCATGCAGGAGGTGGCCAAGGTGTTCATCGACGAGGTGTACGGCGAGGCCTATCCGCTCCTCCCGCAAAAGCGCGCCTACATCCTCGAAGAGATCGCCCGCGAGACCGAGCGCTTCGAGGCCACCCTCGAAAAGGGCACCAAGGAGTTTGAAAAGACGGTGCTCGGCTTGGAGCGCAAAAACGAGTTCATGTCCAAACAGGACCCCGCCTACGTCAAAGAGACGCAGATCGGCGGCAAGGCGGCCTTCAAGCTGTACGATACTTACGGCTTCCCGCTCGAACTCACGGTGGAGATGGCCGCCGAGCGCGGCCTGACGGTGGACGAGGCGGGCTTTGCCGCCGCCTTCAAGGAACACCAGGAAAAGAGCCACGCGCAGGTTTCGGCGGGCGAGTTCAAGGGCGGCCTGGCCGATACGGGCGCCGCCACCACCCGCCTGCACACCGCCACCCACCTTCTGAACGCCGCGCTCAAACAGGTGCTCTCGCCCGACGTCAACCAAAAGGGCAGCAACATCACCCCCGAGCGGCTGCGCTTCGACTTCAACTTCCCCCGCCCCATGACGGCGGAAGAGGTCAAGGCCGTCGAAGACCTGGTCAACGAAAAGATCCGGGAAAACATCCCCGTCGTGTTCGAGGAGATGCCCTACGAGCGCGCGCGGGAGGAGGGCGTCGTCGGCGTGTTCGACAGCAAGTACGGAGACGTCGTCAAGACCTATTCCATCGGCACCTTCTCGCGCGAGATGTGCGGCGGCCCGCACGCCGCGTCCACGGGCGAGCTCGGGCACTTCAAGATCGTGAAGGAGCAGTCCTCCTCCGCGGGCGTGCGCCGCATCAAGGCGGTTTTGGAGTGAACGCCGCGCGGCCGTGCGGACGGCAATTTTGAGGCAAATACGAAGCCGCAGCCCCGCAAAGGGGCCGCGGCTTCCGCGTTTTTTGCGGGCGGCAGATGCCCGCGGCGGGCGTTCAGGTCAGGTCCGCAAAGGTATAGGGGAGGAGGGCGGCCAGGGCGGCGGGGGAGGTGCGCACCTGCAAGCCGCGCCTGCCCGCGCTGAACGAGATGGCTTCCTGCCCCGCGGCGCTCGCATCAAGGAAGGTGGGGAAGGTCTTTTTCATGCCCAGCGGCGAACAGCCGCCGTGCACGTAGCCCGTCAGCGGCAGCAGCTCTTTGGACTTGACCATGGCAACGCTCTTTTCGCCCGCGGCGGCGGCCGCCTTTTTCAGGTCGAGCTCGCGGCAGACGGGAATGACGAACACGTAGTGCGCGCGGCTCGCGCCGGCGGTCACGAGCGTCTTGAACACCGTGGCGGGGTCGAGCCCCAAAAGCCGCGCCACTTCTTCTCCCCGCGTCTCCTCGGCAGAGTAGCTGAGCGCCGTGTAGGGCAGTTTGTGTTTGTCCAGCAGCCGCATGGCATTGGTCTTGGCTTCCATCATCGCTCCGCGGGCGCGCAAGGCGCCCGTTTTTTTCTTTTATCATAGCACATCGGCCCGCGCACGGCAAGCAAAACCGTCGGCGCGGCCGCACAAAAAACGTGCGGCTGGCACGGCGGGCGCAAAAAACGCGCGGCGGGCGCGGGCGGCGTTTTTGCGGCCGCGGCGGGCAAAGCCGCGGCGGGAAAATGTATGAAAAGATATTGACGGCGCGCGGGTCTTATAGTATAATGAATTCGGTATATTTTTATCGGTTCACGGCCGCGGCGCAGCTTTGCGTGGGGCGGCGGCCTGCCGGCGGAGGTTTTTACGATGGTCTTGAAGGTTTGCGTGGGCAGCTCCTGCCATCTGCGCGGTTCGTACGACGTCATCGAGGAGATGAAGCGCGTCATCAAAAAGTACGGGGTGGAGGACAAAGTCGATTTGCAGGCCACGTTCTGCGTGGGCAACTGCCAAAACGGCGTCTCCGTCCTGGCGGACGAGGTGCTGCTGCACAACGCCAACAAGGATAACTGCGAGGATCTCTTCCTCACGCAGGTCTATCCTCTCCTGGCGTAAAGGGGTGCGGCCATGATCCGTTACCTCGATTTCAAGGACGCCCGCTGCAAGGACTGCTACAAATGCCTGCGCGAGTGCCCCGTCAAAGCGATCAAGGTCATCGACCACCACGCCAAGATCATCGACGCGCGCTGCATCCTCTGTGGCCACTGCACCGAGGTGTGCCCGCAGAACGCCAAGAGCGTGCACACCGAGCGCGGCGAGGTGGAGGCGCTTCTGCGCGGCGGGAAGGTGGTGGCCTCGGTGGCGCCCTCCTTCGTTTCCAGCTTCGGCGTGCAGGATTTTTCGGTGATGAAGCTCGCCCTCGGGCGGCTGGGCTTTGCCGACGCGGAGGAAACGAGCATCGGCGCGCGCGAAGTGACCGAGTGCTACAAGCGGCTGTTGGAGGGGAAGACCTTCAAAAACTTCATCACCTCCTGCTGCCCCGCGGTCAACACCCTCATCGAGCTGTACTACCCCAAGGCGCTGGAATACCTCGCGCCCGTCGATTCGCCCATGGTGGCGCACGCCAAGATGCTGCAAGCGGCGCATCCCGGGGCGAAGGTGGTGTTCATCGGCCCCTGCATCGCCAAAAAGCGGGAGGCGCGCGAGAGCGGCGTCGTGGACGGCGTGCTCACCTTCGAGGACCTTTCCGCCATGTTCGAGGACGCGGGCATCCGTTTGGACGAGATCGCCCGCCTGCCGCAGCACGCGGCGGGGGCGGCCAACCGCGCCAAATACTACCCCATCAGCCGCGGCATCATCAAGTCGTTTGAGAGTTACGTCGACGGCTACGAGTACGTCGCCGTGGACGGCGCGGAAAAGTGCAAAGAGGTGCTCGAAAACATCGAGAGCCTTTCGGGCATGTTCATCGAGATGAACTGCTGCGATTCCGCCTGCGTGAACGGGCCCTGCTCGCTCGCGCTCAAAGCGGGCTCGCTCAAAGCCAATGCCGACGTGCGCCGCTACGCGGGCAAGGACATCGCCGAACACGGTTCGGTGCCCTTCACGCCCTGCGGGATCGATTTCACCTGCGTGCACGAGCGCAGGCGCACGGGCGATTTCGTCCCCACCGACCGCCAGCTCAAAGAGATCCTGGCCAAGACGGGCAAGACCAAGCCCGAGGACATGCTCAACTGCGGCGCCTGCGGCTACGATACCTGCATGGAAAAGGCGTGGGCGGTGGCCAACGGCTACGCCAACATCGAGATGTGCGTCCCCTACATGCGCGAGCGCGCCGAGAGCATGAGCTACGAGATCATCCAGACCAGCCCCAACGGCATCGTGCTCCTGGATACCGACCTCAACATCTTGGAGATCAACGGCAAGGCCAAGGAGCTTTTGGGCATCCGCGAGGAGGCGAAGGGGCAGGGGATCTTCCACTACTTCAACCCCACGGACTTCGTCCTGGCCGCGGCGGACAACAAAAACATCTACAACAAAAAGGTATTTTTGGAGCGCACGGGCAGCTTCATCGAGCTCACCATCATCGTGCTCAAAGGCGGCAAGGGCACCTACGCCGTGATGAAGGACATCACGCAGGAGACCAAGAGCGAAGAGCAGCTCGACAAGGTCAAGCTCGAAACGCTCGCCACCACCGACGAGGTCATCAAAAAGCAGATGCGCGTCGCGCAGGAGATCGCCTCGCTCTTGGGCGAGACCACCGCCGAGACCAAAGTCGCCCTCTTGAAGCTCAAAAAGACCATCCAGGGGGAGGGAGGGGAAAAATAATGGCGCTGTGTCTGGAAAGCGGCTATACGTCCCTCAACAAAAAGAACGAGGAGCTGTGCGGAGACCGCGTCGAAAGCGCCGTTTCGGGCGAGTACACCACCCTCGTGCTGGCCGACGGCCTGGGCAGCGGCGTCAAGGCGAACATCCTTTCCACCCTCACTTCCAAAATTTTGTGTACCATGGTCTCCAACGATATCGACATCGAGGAGTGCGTGGAGACCATCATCTCGTCCCTGCCCGTGTGCAAGGTGCGCGGCGTGGCCTATTCCACCTTTTCCGTCATCCACATGAACGGCGAGGGCAAGGGGTATCTGTTCGAGTTCGACAACCCGCAGGCCATCCTCATCCGCGGCTGCAAGTGCCAAGACCTCCCGCGCGAAGGCATGGATATCCTCGGCAAGACCGTCTACAAATCGGTGCTCGACCTTAGCGAGGGAGACGTCATCGTGGTCATGAGCGACGGCGTCATCCACGCGGGCATCGGCATGACGCTCAACCTCGGCTGGCAGAGGCCCGAAGTCATGGAATACCTCGACGCCAACGTCAAGCCCTCGATGAGCGCCCGCGCCGTGGCCTGCCTCCTGGCGGGGGTGTGCAACGACCTGTATCTTGGCACCCCGGGAGACGATACCACCGTCGCCGCCGTCAAGGTGCGGCAAAAGCTGAACGTAGACCTCATGATCGGCCCGCCCGTCGACAAGGACAAGGACGATTTCTACATTTCGCGCTTCCTGGCGGGGGAAGGGAAAAAGGTGGTCTGCGGCGGCACCTCGTCGCAGATCGTGGCGCGGCATCTGAAAACGAGCGTGCGCGCATCCTTCGACTTCCCCGATAAGGACGTGCCGCCCATCGGTTTCATCGACGGCATCGACCTCACGACGGAGGGGGTGCTGACCATGCGCCGCCTTTTGGAGCTTTCCGAAAAGTATGCCGACGTTCATGACCTGACCCCCAAAACGTTCACCAAAAAGGACGGCGCCAGCCTGCTCGCGCAGATGCTCTTTGAAGAGGCGACCGACGTCCACTTTTACGTCGGCCAGAGCATCAACGCCGCGCATACGGGCCTGCCCATCGACATCACGATGAAGTTGAAGCTCGTCGAAAGCCTGGCCGCCAACCTCAAAAAAATGGGCAAAAACGTGCTCATCGACTACGACTGAGCCCGCCCGCAGGCAAAACCCAAACGGAGGGGTTCCCCTTCCCAAAACCATTTCGGAGAAAGACCATGCCCGAAAGCAAGAGAATTTTCGATACCGCCGTACAAAAACTCAAATACGACGTGCTCAAAGCCATCATCCGCAACGAGTACGAGCACTGCTATGACGACATTTACATCGATATCCCCAAGGAGATATCCCCCGGCCCCAAGGCCACGATGCGCTGCTGCATCTTCAAAGAGCGCGCCATCGTGCAGGAGCGCATCAAGCTCGCCCGCGGCGGCAACAAGAACAACCCCAACGTCGTCGAGGTCATCGACATCGCCTGCGACGAATGCCCCATCGGCGGCATCTTCGTGACCCCCGCCTGCCGCGGCTGCATCGTGCACCGCTGCCAGGAGGTCTGCCCCAAGGAGGCCATCCAGATCATCGACCACAAGGCCGTCGTCGACAAGAGCAAGTGCATCGAGTGCGGCAAGTGCACCCAGGCCTGCCCGTACGGCGCCATCATCCACCAAAAACGGCCCTGCGTCTCTTCCTGCAAGGTCAAGGCCATCACGGTGGGGGAGGACAAAAAGGCGGTCATCGACAACAGCAAGTGCATCATGTGCGGTGCCTGCGTCTACCAGTGCCCCTTCGGCGCGGTGGTGGATAAGTCCTTCGTGCTCGACGCCATCGATATCCTGAAAAAGAGCGAAAACAACGAAAAATACCACGTCTATGCCGTGATCGCGCCTTCCATCGTCAGCCAGTTCAAGTACGCGAAGATCGAGCAGGTGGTCACGGGTATCCGCAGGCTGGGCTTCCACCAGGTGGTGGAGGCGGCGCTGGGCGCAGACATCACCTTGTACCACGAGGCGAAGGAGTGGAAGGAAAAGGGCATCCTCACTACCTCGTGCTGCCCGTCCTTCGTGATGTTCGTGGAAAAGAACTTCCCCGAGCTTGCCAAATACATCTCCCATTCCGTCTCGCCCATGGTGGAGGCGGCCATGCTCATCAAGCGCACCGACCCCGTAGGCAAGGTCATCTTCATCGGCCCGTGTTCGAGCAAAAAGGCGGAGTTCCGCCTGCCCAAGACCAAGGGCGCCATCGACTGCGTGCTCTCCTTTGAAGAGTTGCAGGCCTTTTTGGACGCCCGCCACATCGATGTGGGCAGCCTGGAAGAGACCTCGCTCGACAACGCCTCCTTCTACGGCCGCATCTTCGCCAAGAGCGGCGGCATCGCCCAGGGCGTGGCGGACGTGGCCAAGGAGATGGGGGTGGAAGGCGTCAAGCCTTTGGCCATGAACGGCATCGACGAGTGCCGCGCCGCGCTGATGAAGCTCAAATTCAACCGCGCCACCGAAAACTTTTTCGAGGGCATGGCCTGCGACGGCGGCTGCCTGAACGGCCCGCTCTGCCTGACCCACGGCCCGAAAAACGCCATCGACGTCGACAAATACGGCGCCTCCGCCAAGGAAAAGACCATCGACAATTCGGTCAAGCTCTACAAGCTCAGCGGGGGAGAGGACTGAACGGAACGTCCCCAAAACGCGGGCGGCGGCACGTGCGTGCCGCCGCCTGTTGCGTCGTTTTTTCCGCCGTAAAACAAACCGCGCCGCGGCAATTCTGCCGCGGCGCTCATTTTGTTGTGGGTGGTTTTTGCGCCGTTACGGAAGGCGCACGGTCTGGTCAAGTGCCGTAAGGCCGCCGTAGTCGGGGACGATCGGGTCTTCGATGGCGGGCTCGTTTTCTTCGGGAAAGCCGGGCGGTTCGATGGCGGGCTCGTTTTCTTCGGGAAAGCCGGGCGGTTCGATGGCTGGCTCGTTTTCTTCGGGGAACAGATCGACGATGCCGTCGTCGGGGTCAACGATCTCTATGTCCCCGATATTGCCGCTGTCGCCAATCACGCCTACGGTGATGGGAGGTTCGTTGATGCCCGGGTCGATGGGCGGAACGATGACGATGTCAGTGGAGATGTCGCCGATTTCAACTTCTTCCCATTCCAAGTTGTCGGGCGGCGTGAAGCCGCCTTTGGGCACAGTCACTTCGGAGTTGTCGGGCAGCGGGATGCCGCCTTCGGGCACAATCAATTCGCAGTGCGGCGGTTCGATGACGTCGTAGCTGCCTGCGAGCTCGAAGATGTATACTTCGATGCCGGGCAGCTCGACTTCCGTCGTGCCGTAGGCATGGAACAGGTATTCCACCGTCACCGTTTCATCCCCGCGGCGCGCCTCGGCAGACGCCGTGTAGAATTTACCGTCGGCCAGGCGCACTTGCAGAGAAACGACTTCCAGTTCCGCCCCGGACAGCGCTTCCAAAAGGGATGCGCGGGCCGCCAGCGTGTCGCCGTCGGCGTCGAATGAGGCAAAGACGGCCTCCCTGCCGAAAAAGGCGCCGTAAAGGGGAAAACAGCCGTCCAGGCAGGCCCCGATGTCGTCTTTGTGCGTGTTGGTCCAGTCCTCGTCGTCTTCGGTGCAGCTTTCGTATACGCCGTCCGTTTTCTGGTAATAGGTGGAAAAACCGTCTTCGGTCAGGCAGTATTTGTCGCCGGCGGCCTTCCATTCCACCGAACGGCATTCGCCGCCGTCCGTCACGCTTGCAAGGGTGACGGTGAAATTTGTCCTGCTCTGCGCGCTTTGCAGGTCGGCTTCGTTCACGGAGCCGCCCCCGTGCCGGCTTTTGCCGCACCCGGCAAGGCAGGCGAGCGCCGCCAGACAGGCAAGCAGCAGAAAGAGCAAAAGCAGCGGGCCGTTCCGTCCGCGGCTCCTTTTTGCATTGTCCGTCATTTTATCGTCTTGCGGCATCCGTTTCATGTCCGTATGCCCCCTTTCTGTCCCTGTGCCCAAATTATACCACGGGGGGGGGGTATTGGCAAGCATTTTTGCATATAAATGCGCGCGACAATAAAAAACGCCCGCCCCGAAGGGCGGGCAAAGCCGTATCTGTTTTGCCGCGGCAAGCATTTTGCCGTGGGCCGTTTTTGGCGCCGCGCGGGCCGTTACGCCGCGGGCGTGCTGCCCTCCGTGGGGATGTTCACGGCCGTGGTGCCCACGTCGGAGAGGATGTAGGCGCACGTGTAGCGTTCGCCGTTTTCTTCGATGTCCATGGAGAGCGAGGCGATGCGCCCGTCTTCGCCAAAGGAGAGGGTCAGATCGTACACGGTCATTGCTTCCTCGCCGAACGAGCTGCCCGCAGGGAAGGTGAACTCCGCCGCCCAAGCGCAGCCGTCCTTTTGGGTAAAGTCGCCGAAATGGTCTTTGAGCAGCAGCATGTCGTTGAGGTAGGAAAAGCCTGTCGGCTCCGCAAAGGTAAAGCCTTCGTCGGCGGTGAGCACGCCGTCTTCGTACGAATACACGACGCAGCTGCCGTCCTCTCTTTTGAGGTAGTAGTGTTCCCGCGGGTTTGGATCGTCGGGGCCTTCTTTGTCAACGGTGTAAGAGAGCATTTCGCCGTTCTTGCACTGGCCTTTGACGAAGAACATGGTCACGGCGTCCGTCATGCCGGGCATGCGCATCGTGCTGCGCAGCGTGAAGCTGTTTTTGATGTCCGCGTCGAAGGCGGCCTGCCACTCTTCCTCGGTTTGAGGAACGTTGCCGCTCGCGCCTCCCTCCGTTGGCAGGGTGACGGACGCTTTGCCGAGCTGTCCGTAGGCGTATACGGCGCCGTCTTGTTCTGCGGTCACCGAAACGGGCAGGCCCTCCGCAAAGGAGACGGTCAAGCCCTCGCAAACGTAGTTTCCGTTTTGGGTATCGTAGTAGAGCGTGCCCTTTTGGAAGGCGTTGTAGATGTCGTTCAGGGCGGTGCGCAGCTGCTCGCGCAAACTTTCGGCGCGGTTCGGGATGTCGCCCGCGCCTTCGGTGCGCTGCCAGGTTCCGTTCAGCAGGGTGTAGGTGTAGCCTTCGCCGTCCTTGTATTCAAAATATTGAACGCTGCCGTCCGTTTCCACGCGCGCCAGGCCGATGCCGCCGTTCGGCTGCACGTAGACCTCCGCGCTTTCGGTCCCGTTTTCGGTGGCGGAAACGGCGAAAGCGGAAAGGCACGCATCCGAAAATTCTGCAAAGTCCGCGCCCGTAAAGAACGCATCGCCCCGCACCGCGGCCGAAACGTAGCGCACGTCGGAAGGGGCGGCGGCAACGGTCGTGCCGTAAGCGGAAAAGGAGAGCGATACCGTTACATTGTAAACGGCCCCGCCCTCGTTTGCGTTGGCCGCGGGCTCGCTTCCGCTCTCCTGCGGGCCGCTGCTCCCGCCTGCCGAAAGCTGGCGGATCGTAAATTCGAGTTCATCGATCTTGCCGTCCCGGAAGGATACGAAAAAGCCGTACACGGTCATGGAATCGCTGCCTTCGGTAACGGTCAGTTCGTCCGCCGCGTAGCCGCCGCGCGTTTGGTCCAAGGCGCATTGTTCAAACACGCTTGCGTTGCCGAACACGTATACGTAGCCGTAGTATTCGGCGACGACGTTGCCCGCGGCCGCGTCTTTGTTCAGGTACCATTCGCCGCCGCGCGTTTGGTAGGAGCAGCCGTTCGTGGCGTCGAAAACTTCCACGACGTCCGCTCCGTTTTCGTAGCGGGTGCGCCACAGGATGCCCGTGGCGGAGTGCCCCGTGCTCTCGTCGGGCAGGGAAAAGCCGTCCACGCGCCCCGTCATTTCCGTAGAGCCGAGGGCCGCTCCGTCCCCGTCCGTCATTTTCTGCGTGAGAAAAACGGTGTAATTTTCAAAGGCCTCGGGGGCAAAGGCGGCCAGCCATTGCTCCTCGGTCACCGTACCGGCGGGCGTGGCGTCGTCGGGCAGGGTGACGGACGCCGTGCCGTAGGAGAGGGCGAAGGAGATGTCTCCCAGGTGTTCGCTCAGGAAGGAGAACGCCGTCATCTTTTTGTCCGTGAACTGTACGGAAACATCCGTGCAGGTGTATTGCTCTTTGCCCAATACAAAGGTGTATTGCTCCGCCTCGTAACGGCCGTCGCCCGTGTATTCGAGCTGCCCGTAGGCGTCTGCGGGCAAGCGCAGCTCCGTCAGCAGTATGGTCATGTAGTCGTCGCCCGTCTGTTTTTTATCGACGGTGAAGCCGTCTTCGCCCGCGGCGCGGAGATACAGGTCGATGGAGCCGTCGCCATGGTAGTCGAGGTATTCCTCTTTGTTCAAGACTTCGCCCGTATACGTTTTGACGTACACCAGGTAGCAGCCGTCGGGCTTGGTCGTCACGGCAAATTCCGCAGTCGTGTCTTCCGATTGCCCGTTGGTGGCGCGGTTCGTCATCGTGGCGCAAAAATTTTCAAAGGCTTCGTCGGAGAAGGCGGCTTCCCACTCCTCCTCGGTCAGGGAGGGCTCTTCCTCGCCGCCTTGGCCCCCGCCCGTTTGGTCGGTGTAGTCGGCGGGCAGTTCCACCGCGGTCGTGCCGTGCCCGCTCAGCGTAAATTCAAAGAACATGCCTTCGGCCGTTTCGCCGTACAGGTAAACGAGGTCGGTGCCGTCAAAGCGCGCTTTCGCGCTCCGGAGGGCCATGGCCGTACCGGAGACGGAAATTTCCACCGCGTCCGCGGCGTAGCTGCCGTCGCTTTGGCGGGCGAAGGCGGCATGAACGGCGCCGAATCGGGGCACGAGGGAGGGCGCCATGTCCGGTTCATACCTCCCGCTGCTCTTGACCCAGCCGCCGTCCGCGTTCCAGCGGTAAACGTACTCCGCGTCCGCGTCTATTTCGTAATAGACCGTTTCGTTCAGGTCCTCCGTGTCGCCGTTGTTGCTGTACACGAGCAGGGTGCCGTCTTGCAGCGTCTGCCGCCGCACGGTGATCGTATAGGAGTAGGGGGCCTCGCCGCGGCTGCCGTGCGTCATGGTGTAGGAGATGTCGGCGAAGATGCCCTCGCCGAAGGCGGCCTGCCACTCCTCTTCGGTCAGCGGCCCGCCGCTCTGGCTCTCTCCGCCCGTCTGTTCGCCTCCCGTCTGTTCGTTGTTCGTGCCCGTTTCCGTTTTCTTGTCGTCGTCGCAGGCGGCCAGCACAAAGGCGCTTACCGCCAACGCCGCCGCAAGCAGCAAAAGCAGGATCCGTTTCATGTCCGTATGCCTCCTTTTTGTCCCTGTGCACAAATTATATCACCGGGGGGGGGGTATTGGCAAGCATTTGGTACATAAAACGCGCATACGTGCGTAAAAAAAGCGCGCGCATTCGGGGGCAGGGGCGCGGGCAGGGCGGCCGTTTTTCGGCGCGAAACATTTGCGGCGGACGCGGCCGCCGCGGCGCAAAACAGTTGTCAGCGTCACGAAAATATGTTACAATGGGGAAAAGCGATGGAAAAACAAGGAGGCTTTATGGGTATCGACGTCATCGTCATCATCATAGCCGTCGTGCTGGCGCTGCTGGGCCTGGTGCTCGGCTTCGGCCGCACGCTGAAATTTTTCACGAGCGGCATCTTCGGGGTCGTGATCTCCGTCTTCGTCTGCATGACCTTCGGCGGCATGATCCTCGGCATCCCCGCCGTGCAGCGGTGGATGATCGAGATCAACTGGTCGTTGGGCGGCTTTTTGCAGACCATCCATTTGGAGACCATCATCTTCTACATCGTCTTTTTCATCGTCGTGCAGATCGTGCGCATCCTCGTCGTGCGGCTGGTCGCGGGCCTGTTTTCGGCCAACGTGCTGCCCGTGCGCATCATCAACCGCGTGCTGGGCATGGTGCTGATGGTGGCGGCCGTGTTCCTGCTCCTCCTTTTGGTGTTTGCCTTGATCCAGCTCCTGGCGTATTACACGGATTACTCCATCGAAATGAAGTTGCTGGAAAAGATCTATGACAGCTTTTTGTACGATCTCTACCTGAACAACCCCGTCAAGCTCGTGCCCGGCGGCAGTTACGTGTGGTGGCGGTAATAGCGGATCTGTAAAACTTGCACCGTGACCGCCGCGCGCGGCGGGGGCGGGCTGCGGCCCGCCCTTTTTCTGCGGCAAAAAGGGAGGCAGCTATGCGTACAGCCATCTACGGCGCGGGTGCGATGGGCACGGTGCTGGGCGCTTTTCTGGCGCGCGCGGGCCACGCGGTGGACCTGTTCACCCGCAACGAGGCGCACGTGGCCGCGCTCAACGCCCGCGGCGCGCACATCGCGGGCAAGGAAAATTTCGTGCAGCCCGTCCGCGCCTTTCTTCCTTCGCAGATGGAAGGGGAGTACGACCTCGTCTTTCTCATGACCAAACAGCGCGGCAATGCCGAAACGGCCGCCTTCCTGCGCGGGCATCTGCGCGAGGACGGTGCCGTGTGCACCTGCCAGAACGGCCTGCCCGAACCCGCGCTGGCCGCCGTCTTGGGGGCGGACCGCGTGCTCGGCTGCGCCGTGGCCTGGGGCGCCACCTACCGCGGCCCGGGCGAGTGCGAGATCACGTCCGAGGCGGGCGCGCGCACCTTCGCCCTCGGCGCGTACGGGGCGGGGGCGCGCCTTGGCGACGCGGCCGCGCTCCTTGGATGCATGGGGCCCGTGCGCATCGAAGAGGACCTTTCGGGCGCGCGCTGGTCCAAACTTTTGATCAACTGCGCCTTTTCGGGCCTTTCGGCGGCGCTGGGGCTGACCTTCGGGCAGATCGCGGAGGACAAGCAGACCCGCCGCATCGCCCATAAGCTCATGCAGGAATGCGCCGCGGCTGGCCGCGCGGCGGGCGTGCGGTTCGCGCCCGTGCAGGGGCACCGCGTCGACCGCCTGTTCGGGCCGCGCGGCCCGCTCGGCCGCGCCGTCGCCTTCCGCCTCATCCCCGCCGCCATGAAAAAGCACGCCGCCCTTCGCTCGGGCATGCTGCGGGACTTGGAGGAGGGCCGCCGCTGCGAGATCGGTTTTATCTGCGGCGCGGTGTGCCGCGCGGCCGAAAAGAACGGGCTGCGCGCCCCCTTCAACGAAAGGACGGTGGAGATCGTTCACGGCATCGAGGAAGGGAAATACGCGATCGGGCGGGAGAACGCCGCCCTGTACGAGGACCTGTTCGGCGGGAGGAAACGGGGATGATCGAGTTTTACGGAGAGGTGTCCGACTACACGAAAGTGCGCGCGGACAAGCTGAAAAAGCGCTATTTCGGCGGGTGGCTGGGCGCCCTGGCCGCGGTGGCGCTGGTGGTGGCCGTCATCGTGGCCTTCGTGCGCGACGGCTGGGGCTGGGCACCGCCCGCCGTCTGCGCGGCCGTGCTCGGCGGCGTCGCGGCATGGCTGTTCATGGCCCCGCGCAAAAAAACGATCAAGGCCAAGTGGCTGTTCCGCGTCACCATCGAGGAGGATACCCTCACTTTCACCCAATACCTCGGCGAAAAGACGGTGACCAAGCAAAAGCGCGTCAGCCGCGCCAAGTACGTGTACAAGACCTCGTATTGCTATTACATTGTGTTCAACGACATCTCCAACGCCGTCATCTGCGAGCGGCGGCTGTTGCGGCGCGGCACCTTTGACCGCCTGGAACAGACCTTCGCGGGCAAGCTGCGCGCCCTGCGCGAACGCTGAACGGGCAAGGCGCGTTCGGCAAGGGAATGCCGATAAAGGCCCCGAAAACTGCGGAACGTTCCGCAGTTTTCGGGGCCTTTTGTTTCGGTATCGCCGCCCGGAAGCCGTACGGCGAGGCTTTGGGCGCGGGCTTCGGCGCGTGGCTTGCGGGCAGGGGCGCGCAAGGCGGAGCGGGGCCGTGCCGCTTTGCGGGCGGCTCACAAAGCGGGCGTCACAAAAACGTCACACGGGAGGGGTCGTAAAATCCCTTTTGCGCGGGGGCCTCGGCGGGCACGCCCACGGCGATGAGCGCCAGCGGCACGGAGGTGCAGCCGAGCACCTTCTGCACCTGCCCCGTGCGCGGCTCGCTCGGGTAGCAGCCGCACCAGCAGGTGCCCAGGCCCAGCTCCACAGCTTGCAGCAGGATGTTTTCCACCGCGGCGGCGCAGTCCTGCGGCCAGTAGCCGTGCGAAGGCTGCAAGTCCGGCCGCCCGCACACCACGATCGCCCAGGCCGCCGTTTCCAGCATGCGGCAGGCGGGGTGCGCGGCCATCAGTCGCTGTTTGATCTCCGCCTTGTCCGTGCAGTAAAATTCCCACGGGCGGCTGTTCACGGCGCTCGGGGCGAGCATCGCCGCTTCGAGCAGCGCCTCGATCTTTTCGCGCGGCACTTCTGCCGCTCGGTAACGGCGCACGCTCCTGCGGGCGCGGATGGCGTCTGTCACGTTCATGGTATACCCCCTTCGCGCATTGGCGCGGTTTTTTTCCATTATACGGCGGAAAACGCGCGCTGTCAACCCCCGCGCGCAAAAGGGCGTGAACGCACTTTGCGCGGTTTTGGCGCGGCGGGCAAAAAGCGATTGAATTTCGCCGCCGCGTATGGTATACTGAAAAAAGCCGCCGTGTGCGCGGCGGGGCGCGCGGACGCAAACGCCGTGTGCGCGGCGGGGCGCGCGGACGCAAACGCCGCGAGCGCGGACGAAAAGACAGGCGCGCGGGCAAAACGCGCGGGAGGGGAAGGATGGCGGAATGCTTTTTGAAAGAGGGCGAAACGCTCGACGATCTCGGCGGGGGCGTGCGCATCATCCAAAACCCCGCGCTGTACCGCTTCACGAGCGACGCGGTGCTCCTGGCGCGCTTTGCGCGTGCCAAGCGGGGGGACCGCGTGGCGGACCTGTGCGCGGGCGGCGGCGCGGTGGGGCTGCAATTTTACGCCCTGCACCCCGCGGATGTGCGCGGGCTGGTGTTTTTTGAGATGCAGCCCGCCCTGTCGGAGATGAGCGCGCGTTCGGCCGCCCTCAACGGGCTTGCCTGCGCGAGGGCGGAGTGCTGCCGCGTGCAGGATATCGGCGCGCCGTACACGGAGGCCTTTTCGCTGGCGCTGTGCAACCCGCCCTACGGGCGCGGCGGCTTTGCCGACGCCGACCCCCACCGCGCGCTCTGCCGCAGCGAGATCGCCCTCACCCTGCAAGAGGCGGCCGCCGCCGCGGCCAAAGTGCTCAAATTCGGCGGGCGGCTGGCCATGTGCCACCGCGCCGACCGCCTTGCCGAGGTGCTGTACACCCTCAAAGGGGCGGGCATCGAGCCCAAGCGCGTGCAGCCCGTCTGCGGCAGGGCGGGGGCCGCGCCCTATCTCGTGCTCGTAGAGGGCGTCAAGGGCGGAAAACCGGGCTGCGAACTGCTGCCCGACCTCGTCAACGCATAGCCGCGGGATCCGCCGCGGGGCATGAACGACGGCCGCCGCATAGCGGCACGGCATGAACGGAGGGCGCGCCTTTTGCCGCGGGGCCGCCCGCGTCCCGAAAGAAGGCATTTTTCACGAAAACGGAGGGGATATGGAACAAGAACGGGAGGCATTGGTCACGTTCGTGGCCACGCCCATCGGCAACCTCAAAGACATCACCCTGCGCGCCCTCGACGTGCTGCGCGGGGCGGACGTCATTTTCTGCGAGGATACCCGCCATTCGCTCAAACTTTTGAACCACTTCGGCATCAAAAAGCCGCTCGTGGCCTGCCACAAGTTCAACGAGCGCGCCGCGGCCGAGCGCCTGCTCGCCTGCGCCGCCGAGGGCAAGCGGGTGGCCGTCGTCACTGACGCGGGCACGCCCGTCATCTCGGACCCCGGCAACGTGCTCACCGAAGCGCTGCGCGCGCACGGCGTGCCGTACACCGTGGCGCCGGGGGCGTGCGCCTTCGTGGCGGCGCTGGTGCTGTCCGCATTTCCCGCAGACGTATGCGCGTTTTTGGGTTTTTTGCGCGGAAAAACGGCCGAAAAGCGCGCCTTTTTGGGCCGCTACGCCGATTTTTGCGGCACCCTTGCCCTGTACTCCGCCCCGCAGGACGTGGACGCGGACGTCGCCCTGCTGGCCGAGGTGCTGGGCGACCGCGAGGCCTGCGCCGTGCGCGAGATCAGCAAGGTGCACGAAAGCTGCGAATACTTCCGCCTGGCGGAGGGGCTGGCGGGGGAAAAGCGGGGCGAGTACGTGCTGCTGGTGCGCGGCGCGCCGCCGCGGCAGAACCCGCTCAACGCGCTCTCCCCGCAGGAGCACATCGCCCGCTACGTGGCGGAGGGCATGAGCGAAAAGGACGCCTTGAAGGCCGCCGCGCGCGACCGCGGCGTCTCCAAGAGCGAGCTGTACAAATACACGGTCAAGGGCCCGAAGGAGTGAACCCCGCGCCCGCCCCCGCCTCTGCGGGCCCGCGTGCAGAACAAGCCCCCGCCGCCGAGATACCTCGGCGGCGGGGGCTTGGCCGTATCGGAAGTTTGTATAGGCCGCGGCCGCGCGCGGCCGCGGCGGAAGCCCGTGCGTGCGTTCACGGCAGCAGCGCGAGGCACCAGCGGTAGGCCGAGGGGAGGGAAAATTCCCGCACCACGGCCTCCTTTTCGGCATACAATAGTGCGGAAAAGGGCGCGTCCGCGCTTTCGCCCGCGGGCAGGCGCAGGGCGGAGGCGTCCTCCTGCGTGAACACGGGGTAGGCGGTCATCTCCCATTCGAGGTGGGAAAAAACGTGCGTGTGCGCCGCGGGCGCGCCGAGCGCAAAGCGGTGCAGCCCCGCGCCCTGCAAAAAGGCGGCGGCTTCCTCCCCGTTCATGGCCCGCTCGGCCGAAAAAAAGGCGTACGTTCCCTTCAACACCCCCGCCGTGCGGCGGTACAGCGCCAGCCGCGCGCCGTCGAAAAAGAGGAAAAGCGTCTTTTGCAGCCGCCTGCGCGCCGCCTTTTCCTTGCGGCGGGGCAGGGCGTCGCTTCGGGTCTTGCAGAGGGAAAACAGGGGGCAGGCGAGGCACTGCGGCGCGGCGGGCGTGCACACCGTCGCGCCCAGCTCCATCAGGCTCTGGGTAAAATCGCCCCGCCGCGCGGGGGGATAGGCGGGCGCGAGCTCGGCGGCGAACGCGCCTTTGAGCGTTTCCTGCTCCCGCCCGTCGCCCAAAAGGCGCGCGAGCACGCGGATCACGTTCCCGTCCACGGCGGGGGAAGGCTGCTCGAAGGCGATGGAAGCGATCGCCCCCGCCGTGTAATCGCCGACGCCGGGCAGCTTTTTCCATTCCTGCGCCGTGCGCGGAAAGCCGCCCTCCGCCACGATGCGCGCCGCCCGTTGCAGGTTGCGCGCGCGGGAGTAGTAGCCGAGCCCTTCCCACAGCTTGAACAGTTTTTTCTCGTCGCAGGCGGCCAGGTCCGCCACGGTGGGCAGCTCCGCCAAAAAGCGGCGGTAATGCTCCTTGGCGGCCTCCACGCGCGTCTGTTGCAGCATGATCTCGGAGACCCACACGCGGTATGGGTCCTTGCTCTCCCGCCAGGGCAGGCTGCGCTTGTTCTCGTCGTACCACGGCAGCAGCAGTGCGGGCAGCCGCGCGAGCGCCTCCGCGCGCCCGTCTTTTTCGCCCGCGGCGGGGCCTGTCTGTTCGTTCATGCCCACAAGTGTAGCACAAATCGCGCCGCCTTGCAACGATAAATTGACTTTTCCGCCCAAAAACCGTATAATGCGGCCATGAACAACGTCATCCTCATCGGCATGCCCGGCGCGGGCAAGAGCACGGCGGGCGTGCTCCTTGCCAAGGCCGCGGGCTACGGCTTCATCGATACCGACCTCCTGATCCAAAACGAACAAAAGGCACTGCTTTGCGACATCATCGCCCGCCGCGGCGCCGAAGAATTTTTGCGCATCGAAGAGCGCGTCCTTGCGGGACTGTGGGCGGAGCGCTGCGTCGTCGCCACGGGCGGCTCGGCCGTGTACGGGGCGCGGGCGATGGAGCACCTGCGCGCCATCGGCACCGTGGTGTACCTGCGCCTGCCCGAGCGCGTGCTGGAAGCGCGGCTGCAAAACATCTTCCGCCGCGGCGTTGTCATGCGCACCCCGGGCGAAACGCTGGCCGAACTGTACGCCGAGCGCGCCCCGCTGTACGAAAAATACGCGCACGTCGTCGTCGACTGCGCGGGGCTGACCGTGGAAGAAACGGTGCGCGCCGTCGCGGAGCGGGCCGGGCTGTGAGCGCCCGCGTTTTGCAAAGAATTTTTGCAAACGCTTGCCACGGCGCGGGCGGTGTGGTATACTGTTTGTACATTCAAGGCAGCGCCGCCCCGCCCGCGCGGGCGGGATCTCCCAAGGTACGTTCATGAAACTTTACAACACCCTGACCAGGCAGACCGAAACATTCGTCCCGCACGAGGCGGGCAAAGTGGGCATGTATACGTGCGGGCCCACCGTCTACAATTTCGCGCACATCGGCAACCTGCGCACCTATCTCATGGAGGACGTGCTCGAAAAATACCTGCGCTATGCGGGCTACGACGTCAAGCGCGTGATGAACATCACCGACATCGGCCACCTCTCTTCGGATGCCGACAGCGGCGAAGACAAGATGCTTCTGGGCGCCAAGCGCGAGCACAAAACGGTTTTGGAGCTCGCCAAATTCTACACCGACGCCTTTTTTGCCGACTGCGCCAAGCTCAACATCAAGCGGCCGGACGTCGTGCAGCCCGCCACGGGCTGCGTGGAAGATTTTATCCGCGTCATCGCCGCCCTCGAAGAAAAGGGCTACGCCTACAAGGCGGGCGGCAACGTCTACTTCGATACCTCCAAGCTCGCGCACTACCACGTGTTTTTCAACTTCAAGGAGGACGACCTCGAAGAGGGCGTGCGCGAAGGGGTGGAAAAGGACGAAAACAAGCGCAACAAAAACGACTTCGTGCTCTGGTTCACCAAATCCAAGTTCGAGGACCAGGCCTTGAAGTGGGATAGCCCCTGGGGCGTGGGGTACCCCGGCTGGCACATCGAGTGCTCGTGCATCGCCATGAAAAACCTCGGCGAATATGTCGACATCCACTGCGGCGGCATCGACAACGTATTCCCGCACCACACCAACGAGATCGCCCAAAGCGAGGCCTACCTCGGCCATCCCTGGTGCAAACATTGGTTCCACGTTCTGCACCTGAACACCTCGGGCGGCAAGATGAGCAAGTCTTCGGGCGGGTTTTTGACCCTTTCCAAGCTCGAAGAGGGCGGCCACACCCCGATGGAATACCGCTTTTTCTGCCTGCAATCGCATTACCGCAACGCGCTCGTCTTTTCCGACGATTCCTTTGAAAACGCGGCCAACGCCTACCGCAAGCTCAAAGCGCGCGCGCTCGCGCTGCCTGCCGAAGGCGTCGTCGACGAGGCGGCCTGCGCCCCCTACAAACGGCGCTTTTGCGAGGCGATGGACGCCGACCTCAACACCTCTCTTGCCGTCACCTGCCTGTACGACGTGTTGAAGGCGAAAGAACTGAGCGGCGCGTCCAAGCGCGCGCTCGTTTCCGATTTCGACCGCGTCCTTTCCCTCGATCTTTTGAAGGAGGAAGAGAAAACGGCGCCCGCCGCGGGGCTTTCCGATGCGGACATCGAGGAGGCGATCGCCGCCCGCGCCGCGGCCAAAAAGGCCAAAAACTACGCCGAGGCCGACCGCATCCGCGCCGAGCTCGCGCAGCAGGGGGTCGTGCTGACGGATACGCCGGACGGCACCACCTACACCCGCCGCTGAACGCGGCCCCTTCCGTTGAATGGTGAAAGATCGTTCCGCCCCGTGCGGCAGCGATAAAATATGAAAAAGGAGACAGGAACATGAAAAAGACAAAATGGTTCGTCCTGGCGGCAAGCCTCTTGCTCGCCGCAGCCTTCGCGCTTGCGGGCTGCGCGGGCGTCGGCAAGCTGTATGACGAAAAGTACGTGGCGCCTTCCGTCACCAAAACGGATCTGACCGCGCTCGACGGGTATGCCCTCACGGGCCCCTCAGGCGGCAATACCTACGCCATCGACGCTTTCGGCCTGTTCAGGGCGTACAAGGCCGATACGGACGGGACCATCCCCACGTCCTCTACAATGCGGAGACCAACGCCGTCGTGGCGCAAACGACGGAAACGGGCGGCTTTGCGAAGATCGCGGACGGCCTGTACCGCGTGACGCTGCTGCCCGACGCGGCGGAAGGGGAAACGTCTTACCAGTTCTACGGCAAGAGCGGCCTCGTGTACACCGCGGCGGAGGACGACGGTACATACGGAGACGGCGTTCTGGCCTTCCGGGACGGCACCATCCTCGTCGTCGGCATCGACGGCACGGTGACGCAGTCCTCGTACGGCTTCGATCCCGTGTTCGCGCCCGCCGCCTGCGAAAAAATGGGCGACGTCTATGTAGAGAGTGTCACGGGTTCGGTGTACCGCGTCTGGAAGGAGAACGGCAAGCTCGCCCGCACCGTCAAAGTGTTTGAAGAGCTCGGCATTCCCTCCGCAGCCGAGGT
Source organism: uncultured Clostridia bacterium (assembly GCA_944328445.1). Classification (GTDB taxonomy): domain Bacteria; phylum Bacillota; class Clostridia; order Christensenellales; family Borkfalkiaceae; genus Borkfalkia. The sequence continues at coordinate 28,587 of CALVHO010000007.1, forward strand.
TATGGCAACTTTTGATGTGGGCAGCAGCATGGTGTTGCAGTACATGGTGATTTTGCCCGACGACGCCTCCCGTTACGACCTCATTTATTATGTGGAAGAGGGAGAGTCTGTTTCCGCCGTTAAGTGCGACCTCATTACCAAGCGTTACGACTTTGCGAGCGGAAAGGTGAGCGAGTACAACTTCGATTTCCTCATCGAGGACGTCGACGACCTGACGTACACCGACGAGGCCGTCATCGTATACGGCAACCCTATCGAGGATCGTCAGCTCGTCGAAAAGGCCACGCTGCGCATCATCGGCGCCAACTGCAAGGACGTCGTCGACGTGCAGGGCATCCTGCCCGGCGCCACGGGCATTGCGGAGAGCGGCCCCTATATCGTGGTCACGGACGGCGCTTCCCGCGCGGTGTTTGAAAACGGCAAGCACCTCGCCACCGTCGATGCGAGCGTACAGTTTGCGGGCGGCTTCTTCTACCGCCAGATCGGCAGCAATTGCGTGTACTACGACGCGGAAGGCAACAAGGTGCTCGAAGGCACCACAAACGGCGGCGACGCGGGCGATAAGGTCTTGATGAACAGCTACCCCGTCAACGGTATCCTCTATTATTCCGTCACCACCGAGGGCGAGACGCCCGTGACCAATATTTACAGCTATACCCTCGAAGGCGGCGAAAAGCTGTTGGGCGAGGCCGCTTACGCTTACGGGTTTGTGAATTTTGTATTCGTCAAGGGCAGCAGCGCGGATGCGTATACCGTCTATCTCCAAGGTTTTGAAGAGGCCATTCTGAGCAACGTCGCCGTCGACGGCATGGATATCGCTTTCGCGGCTTCGGGCGTCTCCGAAGCGGCCGAGGCGGGGTACACGATCTTGCAGTATAAAGTGAAAAACGGCGAAGAGCTCGTCGACAAATACCTGCTCCTCCGCCGGACGGGCAGCGATTACGCCGCCTGACGGCCCGCCGTGCGGCGGGGCCGCATACAACGCAAAAACCAGCGCGCCGCGCAAGGGCTTGCCCTTGCGCGGCGTCTTTTTTTCCGCAGGGCGGCCCTCGCGCCAAGTGCGTTCACGTACCTTTTTTGGCGGCGGACAGTTCGCCCATGCGCAGGTAAAAGGTCGTCAGGTCGGCCACGAACCTGCCCGTCAGGACTCCCGTCCGCGCGCGGGTATCCAAAAGCGGCATGTCCAGCACCACGACGTCCGCGCCCACCGTCTTGGTGATGCGCGTCCATTCTTTGAGGATCATGTCGTAATTCCTGCCGAGGCGGTCGATGCTCGCCAAAAAGAGCACGTCGCCTCGCTTCAACCTGCACAGCAGGCGCTCGTAATTGTTCCGGTCGAAGTCCTTGCCCGAGCGCTTGTCGCAGAGGATGTTCTTTCTCGGGATGCCGAGCGCGAGGAAAGAATCGAGCTGGCGGGTAAGGTTTTGGTTTTTGGACGATACGCGGGCATACCCGTAAAGTGCCATGGCGGTCGCTCCTTTTTTCTTTTAAGATACAGCAAAGCCGCGCAAAAGGAAAAGGCATACGTATTTGAAAAACATCTGCCATTTTTGCAAAAGGGCGGCGAAGGCGCGCCCGCCCTCGGCGGCGGTATCCGCAAAGTTTCGCCAAAATTCGGCAATATACAAATATTTTCGGCACGGGATTGACGGTGAACGTGCAAAATGGTACAATGATAGCATCCAAAAGCAACGGCAAAGGAGAGTGCCTGCACGATGTACAAAAAGATGATCCTGGTCGAGTTCGATCCCGCCTGGCTCCTGGCGCACAGGGGCGATTTTGACGAATACCCCGTCGCCTACCTGGCAAAGGCGATCGCGGAAGAATTGACGGACGTAACGGTCGATCACACGCAAACGTCCGTCTGCTGCGTCCTGACCACGGCCGAAGAGATGCCGAAAGAGGCGGCCGAAGAGCTGTTTGCCACGTTCGTTACCGACAAATTCGGCCTCACCTCGCTGGGCGGCGTCGCCGAGATCGACGTGCAGGACGTCGCCGCCCCGGACGACGACGAGGTCGACGAAAGGTTCAAGTCGCTGTTCGAGGACGAAGAGGACGAGGACGAAGAGGCCTTCCGCCGCGCCATACGGCGCCGCTTGGAGCGGCTGAACCGCCTCGTGCAGGAGGACGGCGAAGAGGAAGACGAGGAGGACGAGGAACCGTCCGCCAAGAAGGGGAGCAAAAAGGAAGAGCCCCTGCCTTTGCCCGCGCTCCTCGGCAAGATCGAGGACATCCGCGCGCAGCTCAACGACAAGATCAAGGGCCAGACGCGCGCCGTCGAAGAATTTTTGGCCAACCTGTTCAGCATGGAGGCCAACGCCCTGAAAGAGCGGCGCGGCCCCCGCGCGCTGTTTTTGTTCGCGGGCCCTCCGGGCGTCGGCAAGACCTACCTGGCGGAAACGGCCGCGTCCATCCTCGGGCTTCCCTTTTTGCGGCTGGATATGAGCGCGTATTCGGACCACGAGACCTCCCTCGTATCCTTCCGCGGCATTTCGCCCTCCTACAAGGCGGCGTCGCAGGGCATCGTCACGGGGTTCGTCCGCGAGCACCCGCGCTGCGTTTTGCTCTTCGACGAGATCGAAAAGGCGCACGCGAACGTCATCCAGCTCTTTTTGCAGATCCTCGAAGGGGGCCGCTGCCGCGATTTCTATTTGGAGGAAGAGATCTCCTTCACCGATACCGTCATCATCATGACGACGAACGCGGGCCGCAACCTGTACGAGGGGACGGGCAAGACCAACTTCGCGCGCGTCAGCCCCGCGATGGTCCTCAACGCTTTGGAGACCGACATCGACCCGTCCACCGGCCGCCCGTTTTTCCCTACGGCCGTGCTCTCGCGCATCGCCGAGGGCGCCGTTGTCATGTTCAACCACCTCGCCCCCTCCGCCCTCCGCTCGATCGTGCGCGCCACCCTCGCCGACGCCGCCGAAACGATGCAAAAGCGGTTCGGCATCGGGATCGCTTACGAAAAGGGCGTGGAGGACGCCGTGCTCTTTGAGACGGGCGCTTCCGACGCGCGCTCGCTCAAAAAACACGCCCGCGCGCTGGTGGAACAGGAGCTGATGGCCCTGTTCGAGCTCATCCGCAAAGAGGAGCGCGTCGAGGCGCTGCAAAAGCTCGAACGGGTGCGTTTCACCGTCGACCTCGGCGGCGCCACCGCCGAGGCCCGCCCGCTCTTTGCAGGCGAAAAACAGCCGAAGGTCCTGCTGTTCTCCGCCGACTGCCCGGCCGCCGCGCAGGCCGCCGCCCGCGGGATCTCCCTCGTATCCTGCGCCGACCCCGCCGAGGCCAAGGGCCTTTTGCGCGGCGACGTCGACCTCGTCGTGGCGGACGTGTTCTGCGGCTGCCGCGACCGCGCCTACGCCCCCGGCGACCCCGAGGACATCGATTCGGACGGCAACGAGTTTTTCCGCTACGTCCGCGAATATTACGACGAACTGCCCGTATACGTGCTCGATGGCCGCGGGGAAGGGGAGGAGGCGTTCCGCTCCTACATCCGCCGCGGCGCGGAAGGGGTGCTGGCCTGCGCCGAGGGGGAGGACGAGGCCTTTGCGGCCGCGCTGGAAGGCTGTTGCGAGAACGCCGTCATCAGGATGCAGCAGAGCGCCTTGCAGCGGGCGCACAAGGTGCTCTCCTACAACTGTGCGCAGGTCTTTTCCGCCGACGGGAAGGAGGCGGAGATCAAGCTCGCCGCCCTCTGCCTCAAATACGCCGTCGGCGTGGACGACAGCAGCCTCCTGCTCGACGAAACGATGCGCCCCTCGGTCCGCTTCAAAGACGTCATCGGCGCCGAAGAGGCGAAGGAGGCCCTGCGCTGGTACATCGATTACATGAAAGATCCGCGCGCCTATCTCGCCAAGGGCACGCGCGCGCCCCGCGGCATTCTCCTGTACGGCCCGCCGGGCACGGGCAAAACGTTGCTCGCCAAGGCGATGGCGGGGGAATCGGGCGTCACGTTCATCCAAAAAAACGCCACCGAGTTTTTCATGAAATACATCGGCGAGGGGCCGAAAGCCATCCGCACGGCCTTCGCCGTCGCGCGCAAATACGCGCCGTCCGTGCTGTTCGTCGACGAGGTCGACGCCATCGGCAAGGCGCGCACGGGCAGCGAGTTCACCCACCACAGCGAGGAACTGCTCAACACCTTCCTCTCCGAGATGGACGGCTTCGTGTACGACGAAAAGCGCCCCGTGCTGGTGATGGCGGCGACCAACTTCGCCGTCGGAGGCGGCAGGGAGGGCGGCCGCGTGCTCGATCCCGCCTTCGTGCGGCGCTTCGACCGCCGCATCGAGGTAGGCCTGCCCGACACCGAGGAGCGGCGGCAGTTCATCGAATACTACCTGCGCAAACACGGCATCGAGGACATCGGCAAAAGTTCTGTCCGCAACGTGGCGCTGCGCACCATCGGCCGCAGCCCTGCGGACTTGGAGACCCTCATCGAATTTGCCATCCGCAAGGCCAAGGGCGCGCCGCTCACGGGCAAGATGCTCGAACAGGCGGTCGACGCGGAGAAGTACGGCAAGGAACGGGCCTGGACGCCCGAAACGGTGCGGAAGACCTCTCTGCACGAGGCGGGGCACGTTATCATCCAGTGGCTGGCGGGCACCGTTCCCGAATACGTGACCAACATTTCGCGCGGGAGCTACGGCGGCTACGTGCTCTCGAAGATCGACGAGGAAAAGTTCGATTACACCCGCGGCGAGCTTCTGGACCGCATCTGTTCCGCCCTGGGCGGGCGCGCGGCGGAAGTCGTGTTCTACGGCAAGGAAGGCGGCACCACCACGGGCGCCGCGTCCGATCTGCGCGTGGCGACGCGGTCCGCCGAGGACATCGTGCTGCGCTACGGCATGGACGAAAACCTGCTCTCTTTCGACGATTACCCCGCGGGGGCGCCGGGGGACGCGATGCGCGCCCGCGTGCGCGACATCGTCGCGGAGCAGGCGGCCCGCGCCGAGGCGCTCGTCCGGGCCAATGCGGATACGGTGGATGCGCTGGCCGAGGCGCTCATCCAAAAAAACAGCCTCACGGGCGACGAACTGAAAAAGTTTTTCAAGGGCCGCGAAAAAAAATCGGAATAAATTTTCGCGTTCCCTGCGAAAAACGCGCTTCGGCACCGTTCATATCCGTGTAAAGCGGCAAAACGCTGCGGCACGGGGGGAGGCGGCCATGCGCGGAGGATAGCAAACGAAGGAGTGGCGATGTACACCATCACGGAAGAGGACGTGCGCAACATCGCGGCGGAACTCACGGGCGGCAGGCGCTTTGCCGTCAGCCCGCTCTACGAGGTGATGTTGAAGACCTCGTACCGCGCGATCTGCGCCAAGTGCCGCGGCGCGGCCTGCCTGCGCGGCCGCGCGGTGGAGGAGGACATTTTCCAGGACGTATACATCGGCGTATGGACGCATGCCTACCGCGTCCTGTTCACCGACGACGGCCTCAACACCGATCCCGGCGCGTTCGCGCGCTGGCTGGCGGCGGTCACGAACAACCGCGTCCGCGATTACATCCGCGCCGCGTCCGCGCAGGACGTGCGCACGGAACCGCACCGTGCCGGCGAGGACGGGGAGGACGAGGACCCGCTGCTGCGCGTCGCCGCGCCCGCCCCGTCCGCCGAGCGTGACCGCGCCCGCGAACTTTTGTGCGCGGCGGCGGGCGCCGTGATGGGCGCGGGGGCTTCCGTGTACATCGACCTCGCCTGGCTGGCGCACGCGCTGCTGGTCTTGGCGGAGGGGGAAGAGCGCGGCAGGGCAAGCCGCCTCGTCGCACGGCGCTACGGGGAGCTGACCCTTGCGGGGATGTACGTCTCCGTCGTGCGCGGGCTGCGCGCCGTCGGCTGGCTGCGCCTCGGCCCCGCGGCCCTCGGGAGGATGAAGCGCCGCCTGCTCGAAAGGAGCGAAAACGGCGCGGTGTACGGGCGGCGCCCGTTCTCTTCCTTTTTCATGAAGAAGGGCGGCGAGGCGTCGGTCAGCGACTGGGTCAACCGCGTCAACGGACGCATCCGCAAAAAACTGCAAGCCATGCGCAAGGAGGACGAATAAATGGCGCACCTGACGGAACAGGAGATGGATAAATTCATCGCGCTGGGCGAGGCGGAGCACCCCGACTTCGCGCTGGCGAGGCGGGTCAATGCCCATTTGATGGAATGCAAACAATGCCGCGAGCGCATGATCGCCCGCCAGGACGCATACGACGCGGCGCACCGCGCGGTCCGCGGCGCCGAAGCCGCCGACGGCCTTTCGTAAGGCGGGCGCGGGGCAAACGACGGAGGATAAAAAGCCATGGAAGAGAAGGAACGCAAACAAGCGAGGATCGTATTCAATACGTTCTGCGGCATGCTGGAAAAAGAGGGGTGGAAATTTCACAAGGACGAAGAGGGCCTCGGCCTCGATTTCATCGTCCGTGGCGAAGATCTGCCCTTCCATATCTACGTCAGGATCGATGCGGACCGCGAGCTGATCGATCTCCAAGCGCAGGTCACGGACATGCCGGAAGAAAAGCGCGCCGAGGCGGCGCAGGCCATCTGCGCCATCAACTACCGCCTGGCCAACGGCTGTTTCGACTACGACTACACCGACGGCGAAACGACGTTCCGCCTGGCCAATTCGTACGCGGGCAGCATCGTCGGCGAGGAGGCGTGCCACTACATGATCGAATGCGCCTGCCTGGCCATCGACAGGTACAACGACATACTCACCCTGTACAGGCTCGGCGCCATGGGCCTGCAAGAGCTGCTCGAAAAGATCAAAGACTGATACAAAACGGCGCGTGCCGCGGCGGAGGTTTTCCGCGGCGGCGCGTTGCGCCGTACGGGAGGGATCGCCATGAACAAGTATGACCCGCGGCCCATCGACACGTCCGACGTCGCCGTCGGCGAAGAGATCGCCGCACTTTCCGAAAAGCTGGCGGAAAACACGCACGACGTATGGGCGCGCGCCCGCCTGGACGAGGGCTGGACGTACGGCGAGACGCTGGACCGCGAAAAAAAGACGCACCCGCTGCTGGTGCCGTACGCCGAACTGTCCGAAAGCGAAAAAGAGTACGACCGCCGCACCTCGCTCGAAACGCTCAAACTCCTGCAAAAGCTGGGGTTTGCCATCGTGCGCAGGAACTGAGGCCGCACGCTTGCGCGGCGAAAGGGGAGAGGATACGATGAACGGGCAAAACGGATACGAATACGACGTCATGATCAGCTGGACGGGCAAGGACCGCGCGCTGAAAAACGCCGTCCGCGACGCGCTCAAAGGGGCGGGGCTGGCGGTGTACGACAGCGAGACGGACTGCGCCGGGCGTTTCCGTGATGATTACGCCCGCGCCATCGGCGCGAGCAAAGTTTTCCTCGCGCTCATGTCCGACAACCTGCGCAGCGACCCCAACGTCGGCGGCAAAGGCACGTTCACCGAGGTGCGCAAAGAGTACGATCTTGCCCTCGACGCGGACGCGCGCGGCCGCCTCAACATCCAGATCTTCAACGTATCGCCCGATTTCCGCACCAAGAGCGTGTGGGATCTTCCCTTCGACGACGTCATCGGCCGCTATTTTGCCATCTTTGCCGCGAGCAACGGCTTTTCGCGCATCGACGCCGAACTTGCAGACGGCGCCGTCCCGCAGGACAAGCTCTATGAGCTTTGCGAAAAGGTGAAAACGCTGGTGCAAAGGCGGGACGAAGGCAAGCCCGTCCCCGCGCAGTACGTGCATTTCGAGGTCGCCGAAACGGAAATCTACGGCTGCGAGACCTTTGTGGGGCGTGAAGCCGAGATCGAGGGGATCGCCGCCGCCTTCCGCGGCGGCGCGCGCGCCGTCGTGCTCGCGGGCATGGGCGGCATCGGCAAGAGCGAGCTGGCCAAGCGCTTTGCGCTGCGCTACAACAAAGAGAACGTCGCCGCCGTGCAGTTCGTCTCCCTGCCCGATACCTTCCGCGCGCCCGAAACCATCAAAGATCGGCTCTTCTCGGTGCTTAACAATATCCAATATGTCCGCTCCGTGACCGAGCGCATGGCGGGCAAGGACGATGGCGAGCGGTTCGCCGTCATGCGCGCCGCCCTGCAAACCCTTCCGCCGCACGCGCTGATCATCCTCGACAACGTCAACTTCCCGTACCGCGGGATGCTCAAAGAGCTGCTCTCGTTCACAAAATGCCTGTTTTTGGTCACCTCGCGCGTCGTCGAAAGGGAGCATGAACGGGCCGCGCAGCCCTGCCCGATCGCCGTCCTGCCCGAAGTGACCCGCCTTCCGCAAAAAGAGGCGCACGAACTGTTCGTCCGCGAATCGGGCAGGAACGTTTCGGGCCTCGAATTTTACGAGCTGTACCGCCTCGTGGACGGGCACACCATCTGCCTGTACCTGCTGGCGCGCGTGCTGCGCACCAACCCGCACAAAAAGATCGCAGACATCGCCGAAGAATTTTCCGAGAACCGCATGCAAGAGAGCGTCCGCCTGCTGCACAACGGCAACGAGAAGAACGCGACTTTGCTGGCGCACGTCGAAGCGCTGTTCAACCTGAGCGCGCTCGGCGAAGGCTGCGAGCGCATCCTGCGCGGCATGTCCTTGCTCGACGACGGCAAACTCTCTCCGGACGAGCTGCGCGAAGCCTTCGGGCTGGACAACAACAACGAGATCGATATCCTCTGCGAAGGCGGCTGGCTGCGCGAAGGCGGCGGGATGCTGTACCTGCACCCCGTGCTCTCGCACCTGGCGGCGTGGAAGCTGCGCCCTTCCGCCGCGGAGGACGGCGGCATGATCGCTTGGCTGCTGCAAAGGGCGCAAAACGCCGAACAGCTGCCCGTCGGCGGCGCCGTCCGCCTGGAAAACGGCCTGTATTACGCGCTGCTCGTCCTCGCGCGCGGCGAGCACCTCCTGTGCCGCCCGCTGTGGGAGCGCTTTACCGAACTGAACCACCGCCACGCCGCGCAGGCAGAAGTGCGTGAACGCGCCGAAGAGCTCTTGCCGCTGTTGAAAGACGCGGCCGAAAAGGCCGCCGTCCGCTCGTATGCGGACATGGTCTTGGTGGAACAGGACCCCAACCGTGCCGACGTGCTCGTGGCGTACCTGGAACGGCTCGAAGGCTTCGCGGGCGATTACAAATGGGTATCCCGCATGCTGCCCGAGGTGCTGCCGCTCGCCCTGGACTGCCCGCGGCAGCGCGGCGCCGCCGCCCGCTGCATCCGCGCGGCGCTGGCGGCCGCCATGGCGGAAAAGGACGATGCCGCCGTCCTGTCGCTGGGCATGTCCCTTCTCTTTCTGGAAAAGGAACGCGGCTGGAAAAAGACCATCCTCCCCTACGTGCGCGCCCGCAAGCGGGAGGGGGAAAAAGGGGGCGCGCTGCTGTCTTTGGAGGTCGTGGCGGCAGGTTTGCGCTTCTATCCGCAGGATGCGTTTGATTCCTTCGGGCATTTCGCGGAGGTGGCCTCCGCCTATCTGCGGCTGTGCTGCGGCTCTGCCGAAAAGGAGGACGCCGCCCTCTGTCCCGATTTTGCCGCCTTGCGGCGCCACCCGCTGCGCTTTGTGCTGCGTCACCCGCTCTTTGTCGTGAGCGCTTTTCGGCTGTATAAACGGATGGAGCGGGCCGCCGCGGACGGCTCCGACCCCATGCAGGGAGTTTTTTACCGCCTCAACGAACTGGCGGAGGCCGACGAAAACGGCGAATATTTCGACGTGGAGGTGTTTTACGAGGCGCTGCTGGAAACGGCCGGCTATTTCTGCGGCCAAAAACTGCTTTCCGGCGACCCGCGGCAGCGCGCCCTTAGAGGAGTGGCTCTGCTCCTGCGCTCCCTTCCTGCCGAGGAGCGCCTGGCCCTGTTCGATTACGCCCGCCCGCGCGCTTTGGGGGAGGACGGGCAGCCCTCGCTGGACGATCTTTCCTCCATGCAGATGTTTTTCCTCATCTGCGACTCCTTTGACGGGGCAGATAAAGAGGTGCTGCAAGAGGAATACGAGGTAAAGCAGGCGCATCTGCGGGCGCTGCGCTTTCTCTACGCCAAGGACGATTACCGCGTCCTCAACGCCCGTTGGGATCTGTTTCTGCTTTCCGAACGGCTCAAAGGTTCCGCCGACCCGAACGAGTGCACCGCCATTTTGTTGCAGGTGCTCCGCAGCGGCGGCCGCGCCGATCTGTTGAGGCGCGCGGGCATCAAGTGGCTCTCCTTCAAGCCCTCGAAAAAGAGAGGGATGACCCTCTCCGGCTTTGAAAGCGCGGAACGGGCGGCCCGTTCGGTCGTTTCCGCCCTGTGGAAGGCGGAAGAAGGCCTGTTTTGGCGCGCGTACGCCTTGCGGCAATATGCCGATTACGTCCTGGCGGCGCGCGGCGCCTGCCCCGCGCAGCCGCAGCTGCCCGCCGCGGCGCTCGGCTGGATGGAGGAAAAGGCGCGCGCCCTCGCGGAGGCGCTCTCCCCGCAGTCTTCACCGAAAGACGTAGATATGGTGTACGGTGCCTGGCATTGGTGTTGGTGCCTTTTGTGGAAACAGCCTGCCTCTAAGGACAGGCGCGCCCGCTCTAACAAATTTTTGGACGTGCTGCACCTTCTCGAAGCGCGCGCCCCGCAAGCAAGGCGTTGGGAAATGCGCGTCGGCCTGTTGTTTGCACAGGGGATCGTGATGCACGCGGCAGGCGATCTCCTCCGCGCCCGCGCCCTGTTTTAGCGGAGGGCTCAAACTCGCCTGCCGCAAGGGCGTGTTCCGCGTCGGATCCACGCAAAACTTTCGGGAAGTCCTGCTTTGTAGGGTGCTGTCCAATGCAAAGTGGATCGTCTCCCGGGATGCGTCTTTTCCGCCCCTTTCTTGGGCGGATCCGCTGCTGAGCAGGGGCGGCCGACGCCGCGCAAAGCGGCTGCTCGGAGCCGCCGTCACCGCCTGCCTCGAAAGATCCCGCGTGCAGGGAGGGTGGGCGCCGTCGGACGAGGCGGAAATACGCAAAGCGGCCGAAAGGGATTTGCTCTCCGTGTTTGAAGATCTCGCCGACACGGCGTATGCGGGGCGCGGCACGCCCTTCGGCTTGCCGCCGAAAACGTATTGGCGGTGCCGTTCCGTGAAAAAATATGTGTTCGCGTTTTTGGAATACGCCTGCAAGGAGTTCGGCGAAAAAGCGACGATCACCGTCAAGAAGCCAAACTGCCAAGAAAAAGCCTGAGGAGGAACGAAGTATGAGCGCTGCGGTCATCATCGTGGCCATTGCCCTCGGCCTGGTCATCGTCTTCGCGGTCTATGCCGTGACCATGTACATCTATTGCTACGTGCGCAGCCGCTGCGCGCACCGCAGGTACCTGGCGGAGATCGCGGTCATTGCCGTGGTGGTGTTTTTGAGCTTTGTCATCCGCCTGGCGGCGCTGCTGAGCTGCGGCGCCGTCACCTTCGGAGGAACGCTCGGCGAATTTTTCCGCGCCGTCTATATGGCGATCGGCGGCCTCACCTTCGAGGGGTTGGAAGGCACAGGGTCTCTCCCCGCCTGGGCCGCGGTCCTGTACTACGGGGTCACGCTGCACGCGGGGCTGGTCGCGCTCAGCGTCATCACCGCGCGCGTCAGTTACGAGATATTCAGCACCGTGCGCTATGCCTTCACGCAGCTGTTCTGCTACCGCCGCCGCTGCGACGTCTATCTGTTCACCGCCGTCACCGAAGACGCGCTCCTTCTTGCCGAGAGCATCGAACAAAAGTACCGCGAAAAACCCAAGGCCGATGCGGCTGCTTTTACGTTTCCCGTCGGCATCGCGGGGGAACGGTCCATCCCGTTTAAAGAAAAGCGCCGCTGCCTCATCGTGTTTTCGGGCAACGAGATCGGCCCCTTCGACCACAAAAACGAACTGCACCGCGCCATCATGGGCCGAGGCTATTATTATATGTCTTTCGGAAAGCGCCGCAAAAAGGAGGAGGAGCTTCCGCTGACCCAAAAACTGCACTTCGCCGTCGTGAACGACCCGTCGGCGAAGGGGGAAAAGCCGGAACGGAGAGCCCGCCGCTACCGCGATGCCCGCCGCCACGTGTTTGCCCTGCGGCAGGGCAAAGCGCTGACGGGCGAAGAGGCGTCCAACAGCGATTTCGTGTTCGACGACATCCGCGCTGCGCTGCGCCGCCTGCCCGACGCGGTATTTGAAGACGCCTGCCTCCGATGGGTGTCCGCCGCGGGCGGTCAAAGCACGGCCGTCGATGTGCCCGCCTTCGCCGCCCCGCCCTGTCTTGCCGCCGCCGACGCGCAGTGCAAAGAGGCGCAGGCAACGCTCGCACGGGCGGAAACGGCCCGCAAAAACTTTGCAAGCGCCTTCATGCAGAATGCGGCCGCCGCCGTGCAGAAATACCTGTACACCGTCGTCGATTACCACATCCTCACCGACGACGAGATCAATTACCAATTTTACGAGACGGAGCTTTGCGGCATCCTGAGCGAACAGCTTTCCGCGCGGCTGAAAGCGGCCTTTGAGGCCCTTCTTTCCCGCGCCGAGGTCCGAAAAACGGACCCCGACTCCGCCGTGAATGACCCGTTCGCGCCCCTGCGCGAGCAGTATTTTGCAAAGGAGAAAACGGCGGCGGGCGCGCGCCTGTTCGAGGCAGAAGCGCGCCGCGCCCGTGCGGAGCTCGTGCGGCAGGATGGCGAAAGGATCCAAAAACAGGCCAAACAAGCGTATGCCGCCGCCCGAACGGAAGAAAACAGGCGCAAAATGCAGGAAGCGGCCGAAGATCTGCGCGTCTACGAGGACGAACTTCGGCAGGCGCAAGAGGACGTCGTCGTCTGCCGCAGGGCGGCGGACTCCCTCAACGCCCTTGGGGCAGATCCGGGGCAGGCGTGGTTCGTTGCCGCCGTCGCCGAAGACGAGCGGCTGCTCGGCCGCGTCCGCCGCGCCTTCCAGCTGCACATCTTCAACGAGGCGCAGCTTGCCGCCCGCGACTTTTCCGTCCGCCGCACCGAGGCCTACCGCCGCGAGGACGAGGCGGAAGCGAAGCTGCGCAAACTTGCGTTCAACGATCTTCCCTGGACGGAAAGACTGTTCCACCGCGACGTCGCCGTTTCCGCCCGCGCGGCGAAAGGGGAGACCGCCGCGGAGGGCCCGCTCTACCGCGCCGTCGTGCTCGGGTTCGGCAAAACGGCGCAATGCGCCATGAACGCGCTGCTGGTCCAAACTTCCGCCGTCGACAAGGAGGGCCGTCCCACACAGTTTGTCGCGGACGTGTACGACCGCGCGGCGGACGAGCGCAGCGGCCTGTTCGCTTACACCCACCCGCTGTACCAGTGTTTCCGCTGCGAGGACTGCCTGCCGCCGGACGCAAAGAAGCTGCAAAAGATGGCCCTGGCCCTCGACGATACCGCGCACCGTGTGCTGTACGATCGGTACCGTGACTTTGCCGTCCCGCCCGCGCCTCGTCTGCGGCGAGGCGCGTCGAAGACCGTCAATAAACTGATGGGTTTCCCGCGCATCTGCTTCCACAAAGCGTCCTGCTTCGACCTCGAATTCATGCGCATGCTCGATACCGACATCAGCGGGGACGGCAGCCCCGTCAAGAGCGAGGTGCGCGCCTTCATCGTCTGTCTGGGCAGCGACGAGGCGAACATCCGCATGGCCAACGCCCTCATCGACGATTTCAAACACGAGGCGTACGCGCACGGCCCCGCGGACGGGCGGCCTTCGTTGCAGACCGTCTACGTGCACATCCGCGACGAAAAGAACAGCCACCGCCTGAACTGGACGGAAGAGGACGAGGCGTTTTTCCGCCGCAGCGGCCGCCGCCTCGTCGTGGTGCGCTTCGGCAACCGCGAGGCGATGTACAGTTACGACGACCTGCTCGAAGAGCGCCCCGCCGAGTACTTCAATTTCTTGTACGACCGCTTCTCTGCGGGCATTTCCGCGGAGAAAAAGCCCGCATGGGCGCAGAACATGACCGATCTTTTGCAAAAGGCGAAGGATCACCCCGACGATCCGGTGGATCTCGACGGCTACAAAAACCTCCCGATCTTTGGCGAGGTCTTGCAAAGCGGGCGAGAGAAGCTGCGCGACCGCTGGCTGGATACCGGCGCCTATTTGAAGCAGTCGAACGAGTCCGTCGTCTTGTTTGAAGTCGTGTACGAGGGCCTCTTGTCGCAGAAAGGGCTGCGCATGAACGAGTTGCTGCGCATCGTGCGGCTGGAAAAGGTGCGCTGGAACCGCTTTTACATGTCCAACGGCTGGGTGTACGGCGAGCCGGACGCTTCGGCGACCAAAAGGATGCGCCGCCGCGGCAAGGAGCACGACGGCCTGTGCCCGTTTGAAATGTTCAGCCGCGCCAAGGACAAAAAGGGGACGGCCTACATACTCTACGACGCCGCCAACGTGCTCCTGGCCTTGGGCCGATCCGCCGAAAAGACGGATACGCCCGCGCCGTGAGGCGGCGCGGATGCCTGAACAAACGATCTTTCTTTGCCCGTGCAAGGCGGGGCTGCTTCGGCAGCCCCGCTTTTTTGCGCGGGCGGGGCGCCGCGCAAATAAATAAAAAAATTTTTCCGCCTCTTTGCGAAAAACCCGCCGTTGCCGCGTTCAATGGTATGTAAACGGCAAGGACGGCAGGCGGGCAGGCCCGCCGCGCACAAACCGAGGAGGAACGATCCATGTGAGGTACAAAACGCAAAGCGGCAAAAGCCTGCGGGCGCGCGTTCACGCCCGCCCCGATAAGGCCGCGGCCCCGCCCGCCCCGTCCGCCGTACAGACAAATTTCAAGATAAGGAGTCCATCGTACCATGAGTGCAGCAAATATTTTTGATACCAAGCGCAACATCGACGTCGTCTTTTGCATCGACGGCACGGGCAGCATGTCTCCCTGCATCGAAGCGGTCAAGAGCAACGCGCGCCGTTTCCGCCGCGAGTTCGTCACGGCGATGTCCAAAATGGGCAGCGAGATCGATTCGATGCGCGTCAAGATCATCGTCTTCCGCGATTACGAGTGCGACGGCAACGAATCGATGCAGATCAGCCCCTTCTTCGAGCTCCCCACCGACGAGGCGGAGTTCGACAAGTACATGACGGGCATCTCCGCCTCGGGCGGCGGCGACGCGCCCGAAAACGGCCTCGAAGCGCTGTACTATGCCATGAAGTCCGATTTCACCACGGGCATGAAAGACCGCCAGGTCATCGCCCTGTTCACCGACGCCGACGCGCTCCCCCTCGGCGCGCGCAAAGGCTGCGGCGATTACCCCGCCGACATGGCTGACCGCAACGGCCTCATCGAGATGTGGTCCTGCCTCAAACAGGACAAGGACTTCAAGCTGCGAGACGTCTGCAAGCGCCTGGTCATGTTCGCCCCGTCGGGTACCGAATACGAGAAGATCAAGCCGCTTTTGACCCGCAGCATCTTCGAGCCCGTGAACATGTCGAAAGGCCTCGGCGAGATCGACTTCAAAGAGATCATCGACATCATCGCCGCGTCCGCGTCGAGCGCGATGTAACGGAGGAGACGGCCATGACCAACGCAAACCTCCTCTCCAAAGACAGGTGCGTCGACATCGTTTTTTGCATCGACGGGACGGGCAGCATGCACCCCTGCATCGAATCGGTCAAGAAAAACGCGCTCCGCTTCCATGCGGATTTCACCCGAGCCCTGACCGGGATCGGCAGCGCCGTCTCCATGCTCCGCGCCAGGACCGTCGTCTTCCGCGATTACAAGAGCGAAGGCGCCGACGCCATCCAACCCGGCCGCTTTTACGAGCTGCCCGACGAAGAGAAAGACTTTGCCGGGCATCTCGCTCACATCCATGCGTCGGGCGGCTGCGGCGAGGACGCCAACGGCCTCGAAGCGCTGTACTATGCGATGCGCTCGGATTTTTCGACGGGCGCCAACGACCGCCAGGTCATCGTCCTGTTCGCCGATACGGACGCCATCCCGCTCGGCAAGCGCAGGCGCATCGCTTCGTACCCCAAGGACATGGTCACCCCCGACGGCCTGCTGGAAACGTGGATGTGCCTGCAAACGCGCTCCACCCGCCTCCGCGAGCGCAACAAGCGCCTGGTCATGTTCGCCCCGCCCGGCACGGTGTACGAGCGGATGGGGCAAACGTTCAACCGCAGCGTGTTCGTGCCCGTGGAGATCCACAAGGGGCTGGACGGCGTGGATTTTGACGACATCGTAAAGATCATAGCGGCGTCGGCGAGCGCGGCGTCCTGACGGGCGCCGCCTCGCCCGCACGGAGGTCAGTACATTGAAATACAAAGATTTTGAAGTCCGTCCCGAATTTATCAAAGACGGGCACATCCGTTGGGTGGTCACGGGCAACGGCCTGTACATCCTCGGCGAAAAGGGCGGCCGCTGCTGGTTCATCAAGCGGGACATGCACCTGCGCCGCCCCGTCAGGGAGATGCCCAAAGCGGTGTACGAGGCGCAAAAGCCCGTCGCCGACCACCGAGAAAAAAAGCAGCGCGCCCTGCGCGGGCTCATGAAGGGGCTGGACCGTGAAAGGGACGGCATCGTCGCCGAGACCGAAAATTTCTGGGACGATGAAAACATGTTCGTCACGGTCACGCCCTACATCGATGGCCCGTTCGCCGCGGCGGACGCGCTGTGCGGGCTGGGCCGTACGCAGTTCGTCGCCCTGGCCCTGGCCATGGCGTCCGCGCTGGACAAGCTGCACGCCTGCGGCGTCATCCACGGCGACCTGAAAGAAAAAAACATCATCGTCACCCGCGCGGGCGGCGTCCTCAAACCGTACCTGATCGACTTCGATTCCGCCTACCCCGCCGATGCCGTCCCCGAATGGCACAGCATCGGCGGGACGGACGGCTACCGCAGCCCCGAAGCGCTCTATTACGCGGCGAAGGAGGGGAAAGTCCCGCCCGACGGGATCACCGCGGCGACGGACATCTTTTCGCTGGGCGTCGTGTACCACCGCTGGTGGACGGGCGCCTTCCCCGGCATCGACCTGGAAAGGGGAGAGCTCGGCACGGCCGTCTTCCTCGGCAAGGCGCACACCGTCGACAAAAAGTTCGACGTCTCCCTCGGGGACAAGTGCGGCGCCACGCTGTACTCCCTCCTGGAATGGATGTTCGCCAAAGACCCCGCCGCCCGCCCGACCGCGGGGCAGGTCGTGCAGGTCCTTTCCGACGAGCTCGAAGTGCCCGAAGCCTACCGCAAGGGCAGCGACGTCAAGGCGATCGTGCCCGAACTTTGGGAAGCGCACGCCGCCGTCGCCGAGCTTCTCGGCGAGGACGGGCTGCGCGCCAAGGGGGTGCGGGCCTTCCGCCGCGTCAACGAGGGGAGCGGCAGCGACGGGCTCGTGTACCGCGTGACGACGGCCAAAGGGGCGGAAAAAAAGTACACCGTCTCCGAACTGTGCGAAGCGGGCCTGGCCCGCCGCAAGAGCGCCGCCTTCTGCGTCCCGTGGGAGGAGCACGACATCGAATTGGAACCGTCCGACGTCTTTTTTGCCAAGGGCTACGCGGGCATCGCCCGTGCCGAGGTCAGCTACCGCAAGCTCTATCTGCTGACCACCCTCGGCGGCCGCACGATCGACAAGGGCCTCGGCTGGCTCGTCGGCACGGGCTTGGCGCACTACAAGCGGCGCGACGTCGCCGCCGATACGCCCTGGCCGGAGGACGGCGCCGCGTACGAAAGCGAAGAGCTCGCCCGTTCGGGCGTAAAGAGCGTCGCGCGCGTCGAGGTGGGCGGCCTGCACCGCTACAAGATCGTATTCGCGGAGCGCGGCGGCGACAAGACCGTCGACGGCGTTCCCGGTAAAAACATGAAACTGATGGGGTTTATCAAGGAATGAACACGTTGGATCTCAGCTTTTATTCCTCGCTGAAAAACGAGGACGCAAACCCGTACGTCGGCCGCGGCGTCGTCGCCGTGGCCGACGGGCTGGGCGGCTCGGGCTCGGCGGTGCACGTGCTGCGCCCCGGCCAGAACGAAACGCTGCGCCGCATCCTGTACCACACCGTCATCCCCGCGGGCTTTCGCAGGGACGACGCGCGGCTGAACGACTATTTCGGCAAGCTGTTCGCCCCGATGACCGACGCCCGCCCCGATACCTCGGCGCTTTGGGCTTCGCGCATCGTGATGGCGCGCTTCGTGTGCGCCGTCAACGGCGGCACGGGCGCGCCCGCCGATCCGGCCGACCCGCAGGCGCGGCGCCGCCTGGCCGCGTTCATGGAGGACGGCCTGCGCGCCGTCGCGGACGGCCTCGGCCTGGAAAAGGGCAAGCTCGGCAGCCAGCTCCTGTTGCCGACCACCTTCGCCGCCGTGTTTCTGCGGGAAGGAGGGGAAGGCTTCGTCACGGCCGAAACGGTGTGGGCGGGCGATTCGCGCTGCTACGCGCTGACGGGCGAGGGACTGAAACTTTTGAGCCGCGACGACGAGGACGCGACGGGCGCCATCACCAACCTGTTCCGCGTCGGCGAGGGCTCGGCGGTGCTGCATTACCGCCGCTGCCGCCTGCAAACGCCCTGCGCGGTGTTCGCGTGCAGCGACGGCGTGTTCGACCCGTACGCAGGCCACGAGCATCTGTGCGTGGAGCACGTCCTCCTGCGCGAGATGGAGCGCGGCTCGTCGGCGGGCGAGCTGTGCCGCCGCCTGTGCGAGCACTACGCGCGCATCCGCGGCGACGACGCGACGATGGCGTTCAAGGCGGCGGGCTTTGCTTCGTACGCGGCGATGAAGCGCTTTTTCGCCCCCCGCGCCGCGGCCGTGGCACAGATGTACGAGGGCCTCGCGCGTTTCCGCCCGCGCCTGGAAGTGGCGCAGTGTTCGGAGGAAGACGTGACGGGCTACGTCCGTTCGCGCACGTCGGATAAGTTCGAGGCCGTCGTCGCCGCGGCCTGCGAGGCGCTGCGCGAGGGGAAGACAGACCCCGTCTGCGTCCCTTCCGTTTGCCGCGCCTACGAGGCCGCCTACGCCCGCCGCAAGGCCGAGGCGGAGGACGCCCGCCGCCTGCGCCGCGGCCGCCTGATCGATGCGTTCTGTGCGCGGTTCGAGGCCGAGCCCGCCGCGGCGCACCTCTTTTTCGCCCGCTCCAAAAAGCTCGGGGCGGCAGGCAAAAAGTGCAAGCGCGACGCGGGAAGGGTCATCGGGCTGGCCAACGCCCTCGTCGCCGCGCAGAAGGAATTTTCGGCCAAGGAAGCGTCGCTTAGCAGGGCGCGCGGCGAATATGCGGCGGAAAAGGCCGCCGTCCGTGAACGCGCCAGCCGCCATTGCGCCGCGTACAGGGCGCTGTGCGATGACCCGAAGCGCCGCGCGGAGTGCCTGCGCGCCTACGAGGCCTTCCGCTACATCGCGGAAACGCTCGACTTCGGCAAAGAGCCCGAAGGCGTCGCGCCGCGCGCCGAGGACGTGCGCGCCGTGCAGTCCGCCCTGAAAAAGCGCGAGGAATGGTCCGCCGCCCGCGCCGCCCTGGCCGAGGCCGAAAAAAAGGTCAAAAAGGCGGCCGAAACGTACGGCGGCGCCGTGCGCAGGTTCCTGGAAAAATACGCCGAAAAGGTCGACGCCGACCCCGCCGCGCTGTTCGGCCCCGAATTGTTGAAGATCGCAGCCGGGGACGACGTGCCCCGCGAGCCCTCCGCGCGCGCCGTGTTGCAGGACGTTCTGGCCGCGCTCCTGCCCGCCAAGGAGGAGACCGTCGGGGAGATCGTCCGCGCGCTGGCTGCGGAGCCTTCGCGGCCGTCCGCGGCGGACGCGCTCTACAACGGTACCCGCCTGTCCGCCTTCCGCCTGTTCTTCGCCACGAAGGGGGAAACGGGCGGCGCGTTCGAGGCCTTTTGCCGTGACCTGGCCGCCTTTGAAGAGGCGTACGAAAGCCTGTTCCCCGCCCCCGCCCCGCCCGCGGCCCCCGCAAAGGCAGAGCCCGCGGCCCCCGCAAGGGGAGAGACCGCGCAAGCAAAGTTTCCCGCCGCGGCGCAGGCCCCCGAAAGGGCGGCAGCGCCCGCGCCGCCTGCGGAAACGCCCGCAGGTACGGCGGCCCCCGCCGCGCAGGCGACCGTAACGCCCGCCGCGCAGGCGGCGGTGTCCGGAAAGCCGTGGGCGCCCGGCGGCGGGCCGTCGGCATAAACGGCATGCCCAAACCCCGTGCGGGAGGCGGACTTGTTCCGCCGCCCGCCGTTTTGTATGCAAAGGCCCGCGGATCGTCCGCGGGCCTTTCGTGTTGCAGGCAAAAACGGCCGCCGTGCGGCGGCCGCCGATCTTGCAGGGGATGCCTGCTATTCGGTGACGTTGAAGGTCTTGTCGAGGTGTTCGCGGGCGGCCATGCTGCGGTAGTGCTTGGGCGTCATGCCCATCCGCTTTTTGAAGTGGTTGATGAACTGTTCGGAGGATTTGAAGCCGCACTTGACGGCGATATCGCGGATGCGTGCTTCGGAGGAGCGCAGGTACTCTTTGGCGTGCGTGAGGCGGATGCCGAGGTGGTACTGTTTGAGGCTGATGCCCGTCGTTTCCGTAAACAGGTGGCGCAGCCTTTCGTACGAATAGCCGACGTTTTCGGCGAGGAAGCTGTAATTGATGTCCGACCGCCAGTTGGTCAGGATGTATTTTTTTGTGTTGGCGATGATGACGTTGGAGAGCTTTTTGTTCTCGTTCTGTTTCAGCTGCAAGAGGTGGGAGGTCACGTAGCTGATCTTGTACAGCAGGTCTTCGGCGGCTTTTTCGCCCGCTTTCCAGTGCCCGGCGCGCGAACGGTCGTACAGCTCGCCGAGGAGGGGCAAAAGTCTTCCGATCGCGACGACGTATTTGCTCCCCGAGAGGACGACGGGCTCTTCGATGGAAAAATAATCGGTGTACAGGACGCAGGTCAGCACGTCCGTCGTGCGGTCCGTGTGTTCAAAATGCACCTTCCTGCGCGGGATGAGGCAGACCGACAGGTCCGTATAGGGCAGCTCCTCGTTGCCGACGCTGACCGTGCCCGCGCCGTTCACGTACAATATGATCTCGTACCCGCTGTGGGCGTGGGGGAGAACGTTGTCTCCCGCGCGGTGGGTATAGTGGACGGATTCCTCAAAAAACACCATGGGCGTGGGCCTCGTTTTTTTTCCAGTATACGCCCCGCCGCCGCGTTTGTCAAGGCCGAGTGGAAATTTTTCCTGGTAAAATCAGGAATTTATAGCCAAAAATGACAGTAAAGCGGAAAAAATCAGCCACATTCAACAGTTATTATCGTGTACAATGAAGGTGCAAAAGGAGGATCACGGACGATGAAAAAGACGGCGGCTCTGTTGTTGGCGATGGTTTTGTTGGCGGGCTGTGCCGCCGCGTGCGGCGGGAGGCCGAAATATGCGCTGCCTGCCGACTTTGCGCCAAGCGAGGCGGTGGCCGACGGCACGCCCGCGTACGAGGGCAAGGTGCAGGCCGCGGGCCTGCACGAGGACGGCTATCTCGTTTCGGGCGGGGTGCCCATGCTGATGCTGGGCGGGCAGCTGCGCACCGACTTTTTCATGCACCTGGAAGGCAGGACCATCGACGAGCTCGGCGATTATTTCCGCCTGGCGCGCAGCATGAACGTCACGATGGTGCAAGTGCCGATCTGCTGGGCAGACATCGAGCCTGCGAAGGGCGAATACACCGCCGAATACGTCGAAAAGTACATAGAATACGCCGAAGAATACGAGATGAAGCTCGAACTTCTCTGGTTCGGCAGCTACATGTGCGGCGTGACGGTGGAGGGGTATGTGCCCTCGTACATAGCGGACGATACCCAAACGTACCCCGCCTTGCGCGACCATATGTATGACGGCTGGATCGGGCGCACCTACCTCCTGGAACCGGGCACGGACGCCCTGCTCGCGCGCGAAACGGCCGCCATGCGGTTCATGATGCAAAAAATTTATGAATACGACCGCCTGCACGGCGGGCGCCACACCGTCGTCGGGATCCAGATCGAAAACGAGCCCGACATGCTCGTCGACCCGCACCACGTCGAATACGGCGACGACCCCGACGGCGTGGCCGAAGCGCTCGTGCACCACCTCGACATGCTGGGCCGCGCGGTCACGCAGAGCGATTACCGCTGCTATACCCGCGTGAACCTGACCGACCGCCGCTACCTTTCCTACTTTACCGAAGCGCTCGTGCCGACGGAAGGCATCGACTTCGCCGGCATCGATCCCTACAACAACCAGCTCGGGAAGGTGCGTTCGCAGCTGGAAGCGCTCAAAGCGGTGGAAGGCAATTTCCCGCACGTGGCCGAAAACGGCGGCGAATACACCAACAACGACCAGCTCGAACTTCTGGCCATCACCATGGGCTGCGGCTACGAAGTGTTTGAAGTGGTCACCACCTCCGACCCGCAGCTCGTCGACTGGGAGCTGCGCGGCGTGTTCCATACCGACTTCACCAAAAAGGACCACACCGACCGCCTCATCGACGCCAACCGCATTTACAGGGACGGCTTTTTGGACCTTGTCCTGGCGGGGGAGGGGAACATCGCGGGCTTCAATCTGACCGTCAACGGCGGCGCGTCCTCGGTGGACGAAACGCTGGCCGCGGGCGGCGTACAGGTGCGTTACACGTCCGCCGAACGTGCCATCGCCTATGCGGCCGTGCGCGAAAACAAGGTGATCACCGTCGCGTCGACCAAGGCGGGCACCTTCACGGTGGACGCGGATGTGGTGTACTGCGAAAAGGGCCACTACACGTTGGACGGCGTGTGGCATACCGACGCCGTGGCCGAGGTCAAGGGCGGCCGCCTGGAAGCGGAGCCCGCGGCCGTGTACCGCATGCTGACCGCCTGAGGCAAACGATATGGAAAAACTTTCGCGCGCGCAAACGCAAACCATTGAGGGAAACGGCGGGGAGGCCAAAGCGCCGCGCCGCCTGCACAAAAAACTGCGCAAAAACGACTGGGAACTTTTGACCATGGTCTGGCTCGGGGTGCTGTTCGTGGCCGTGTTCTGCTATGCGCCCCTGTTCGGCATCGTGCTCGCCTTCAAGGACGGCAACAACGTCCTCAACATCATGAACGCCATCCTCTACGGCGATTGGGTGGGGTGGGACAACTTCCGCTCGTTTTTGGCCGACGGGGAGTTCATCGACGTGATGCTCAACACGCTCGGGCTCAATTCGCTGATGATGCTGATCAACTTCCCCGCGCCCGTGCTCTTTGCGCTGCTGCTCAACGAGATCAGGCCCGTGCGCTTTAAGCGCACGGCGCAGACCATCAGCTATTTGCCGCACTTCCTCAGCTGGGTCGTGTTCGGCGGCATCATCTCCGCCCTCGTGAACACCGATACGGGCGTTTTGAACGCTCTGCTCGTCCGTTCGGGGCTGAGCTCGGCGCCCGTCGACATCATCGGCGACCCGAAATATTTTTGGGGGCTGATCATCGTCACCTCGCTGATCAAGGGCATCGGCTGGGGCTCGATCATTTACCTGGCGGCGATCAGCGGCGTCTCCAAGGACCTGTACGAAGCGGCCGAGATCGACGGCGCGAGCCGCGTCGGGCGCATCCTGCACGTGACGCTGCCCGGCATTGCGCCCTCGGTGGTGACCTTTTTCCTGCTCTCGGTCAGCGGCATCCTCAACAGCACCGTCGAACACATCCTCGTGTTCCAGACGCAGACCAACCTTTCGCGCAGCCAGGTCATCGACACCATGGTGCTGCAATACGGCCTCAACCACGGCATGTATTCGTACGCGACGGCCATCGGCCTGTTCAAATCGGTCATCGCCTGCGGCCTGCTCGTGGCCAGCAATTTCCTCTGCAAAAAGCTGACGGGCAAGGGGGTGTACTGAGATGGCCAAACGCCGTGCCTTACGCCGCTATACGTGGTTCGATTGGTTCAACATCGCCTTCATGTCCCTCTTTTGCTTCATCACCCTCTTCCCCATCTGGTACGTGCTCGTCGGTTCGTTCAACGAGGGGCTCGACTATACGATGGGCGGGGTCTGGTTCTGGCCGCGGGTGTGGACGCTTGACAACTACCTCGTCGTCGTCACCGACGCCGCCATCTGGAAAGGCTACCTCGTCACCATCGGCCGCACCGTCATCGGCACGGTCACGAGCGTCGTCTTTACCTCTGTCGTCGCCTATGCCGTGAGCCGCCGCAACCTGCGCGGGCGCAAGGTCTATTACTGGATCTTCATGTTCACGATGTTCTTCGGCGGCGGCATCATCCCGTACTTCATCCTGCTCAAAACGATCGGGCTCCTGAACAATTTTTTGGTATACGTCGTCCCGTCTTTGTTCTCCGCGTACAACATGATCGTCATCTCCGTCTTTTTCGCGCAGCTGCCCGACAGCCTGTGCGAGGCGGCGCGCATCGACGGCGCGGGCGAGTACCGCATCCTGTTCACCATCGTCATGCCCCTGTCCAAACCCATCCTTTCGACGGTGGCCCTGTGGTCCATCGTCGGGCATTGGAACAGCTATCTCGACAGCATGTATTACGTCAACGATCCGGACCTGTATTCGCTGCAATACGTGCTGATGCGCATCATCAACAAGTCGAGCGTGCCGACCAATCCCGGGGTAACGCTGCCGCCCTCGCTGTACGAGACCATCACCGCCAAGACCGTTTCCTTTGCGGCCATCATCGTCAGCACCATCCCCGTGCTCGCCTGCTACCCGTTCCTGCAAAAATACTTTGCGAGCGGGTTCATGGTCGGCGCCGTCAAAGAATGACCTCCCCGCGCCCGCCGCGGGGGAAAACGATAAGGAGGAAGGTATGAAAAAAACATTGGCATTGTTGTTCGTCTGTCTGTTCGGCCTGGCCGCGCTCTGCGGCTGCGGCGGGAATGGGAACGGGCTCGTCTACCCCGATTACCCGAACACGCCCGCCGACAGGGACAGCTGGACGTACATCGACGAGGAATTCACCATCGACTGGTACGTGGATTACTCCTGGTTCACCTACCAAAGCACCTCGGCCGACGTGATCGGGCAGCGCGTCAAGGAGCTGACGGGCGTGACCATCAACTTCACGTCGCCCGTGCAGAACGACGCCACCAACCTCAACCTGATGATCAGCGGCGACACGCTGCCGGACGTCATCTCGGTGCGCGCCTACCAGCAGCGCCCCGCGCAGCTCGCGTTGGAGGGCTACGTCTATCCCGTGGACGAGCTCGCGCGGCGGTGGGCGCCCACGCTGTTGGACAGGATCGAGCCCGACATCGCCGATTATTATTCCATCGGCGAGCACCTCTACGGCCTGCCCAACTGCGCCTATTCGGACAAATATGTGGACGAGGAGGACAAGTGGGAGCCCAACGGCGCCATGCTCGTGCGCAAGGATTGGTACGAATGGTACGTCTCCCAGCCCGACGCCAAGGACATCACCACCAAGGCGGGGCTCAAAGACGCGATGACGCGCGTCAAGGCGCATTTCGAGGCCCCGTCGCAGCGCGTCGTGCCCATGCTGCTCGACGAGTTCACGGGGGAGGGGAACCAGTCCGTGACCTGGCTCAGCCAGTATTTTGCGGCGCCGTTCGAGGATGAAAACGGCAACTACCTCGATACCCGCTTCACCGACGAATATTTCGAGGCGCTGACCTACCTGCACGAACTGTACGAGGCGGGGCTGCTGTCCGGGCTCTCCAACGACAGCGACGCCATCGGACAGATCATCTCGCGCGGAGAAGCGTTCGTGACGCTGGTCACGCCGCAGAACTACACCACCAATTTCACGGCGGCCTACCGCGGGGCGGGCAACGTGCAGTACATCCCGCTCATCGTGCGCAACGACGCGGGGGACGACCCCGTCTTGCAGGACATGACGGGCCGCGGCTGGCTGCTGAGCATGATCACAAAAAACTGTGAACGCCCCGACCTCGTGATCAAGGTGTTCGACTTCCTCTATTCCGAAGAGGGGCAGCGCCTGACCAATTTCGGCATCGAAAACGACACCTGGCGCTGGGCGGACGAGAGCCATACCTCCATCGAGTGGACGGACAAGTACATCTCGCAAAAGCTCGGCGGCGGGCTTGAAAATTACGGGCTGGAACAGCTCAACGTGCTGTACAACCCCGCGTACATCGTGCCGCTCACACCCACCAACGCGCTGCGCGACTACGAGCTGTACATCAAAAACCTCAAACGCCCGCTCTCGGCGTTTTCCTACCGCTATACGATGTCCTGGCCCAAGCTGGACAAGACGACCGACGAGTACACTTCGGTCGTCAATGCCGAGGCCAACTGCCTGGCGGTGTGGAGCGAATACCTGCCCGATATGGTCAGCGGCGACACCCGCACCCAGTACGACACGGCCGTGGCGCAGATGAAGCGGCGCGGGCTGGACGACGTGCTCGCCTACTACGCGCAGGCCTATGCCGCGGGCAAAGAGGAGGCGGGCGTCGCGCGGGCCTGGATCCCCGCGGCGGAGGGGTATACGTCGCCCACGCTGCGCAATGCGGACGGGAGCTATTCGGATACGCCCGTGGGGGCCAACGGCGATCCGTATTACCTGCTCGGCTGATCGCCGCGGCGGGATAAGAACAAAACGATAAGGAGGAAAACATGATGCGAACAAAGGCAAAACTTTGGCTGTGCGCCCTGCTGGCGGCGGCCATGGCATGCAGCTTGGCGCTGGCGGCGCTGCTCTGGCCGTCGGCCGCGGCCGAGGCCGCGGCCATGATCGGCGGCGTCCGCGTCAAGGGGAACGGCAACGGCACGCAGACGCCGAATGCGTCCCTTATCTACAACCTGCCCGAAAGCCATTCGCTGGCGGGGGCGGAGAGCATCGTCTTCGAGATGGAGTTCAAAGACGATGACGATGCGGTCGTGCCCTTCGTGGTGGATTCCGCGGGCAATTACTACGAGTTCATGGGAACGGGCGGCGTCAGCGGTTCATACAGGCGCGCCAAAACGTACAGCATGCTCGAAGGCACGGCGCCCACTTCTGTGGGCGGCTGGGCAAACATCCGCGCGCAGGACCTGTCGGGCGTGTTCTGTCTGTCCGTCCCGCTTTCGTCCTTCTATATGCGCGCTTCGCTGAACAACATCGGCAGCGGCAGCTTGGAGACGGCCGCGGCAAAGGGCGCCGCGTTGACCGCGGATGCTGCCCTGGTCGCCGCGGGCGTGCGCGTGCCGGAAAACGATACCTCCCACGCCGATTTTGTCCTCGGGCGCATCTGGGCGCAAGGGGAAGAGGACGTGCTGATCTGCGACCCCGCCGCACTGACGCCTTCGCAGACCGCGAACTACGGCTACAATAAATCGCCCGGCATCTGGTGGGTGGCGTATGTGGGGAGTTTTGGTTCGTTCGATACGGACGGGACTTGCAAGGGGCAGGGCTGGTTCACCGATTTTGTCTCCCTCGAAGGCGGCCTGCCCGCCGACTATGCGGCGGTGAGCGCGCCGCGCGAGGAGAGCGGCTATTTCGACGGCCTGAACTACCGCATGACGAAGACCGAGGCCGAGGCGGCATACCAGTCCATCGTGCTGCCCGCCTACGCGGGCACGATGAAGGGCGCCGTGCTCGCCTTCCCGTTCTACGACCGCGGCGGCACCGGCATGACGTGGGAACTGCGCCTGAGCGACGCGGAGAACAAAGAATACGGCACTTCGGGCGCGCAGCTCTATTACGTGACGACCGAGTACGCCCTGCAAAGCACGGTCAAGAGCAATTGGAGCATCGTGCCGCCCGCGGGCTTTTGCGGGTACGTCCTCGTGGACCTTTCCACGGTGACAGACTCCGGTTTTTCGGCATTGACCGAGGAGACGGCGCAGGGGCTGCACCTCCGCCTGGGCATGCACGGGGCCTGGAACGGCGATACCCTCGTCAATTACGACATCGGCGAAGTGAAAGCCTACCACAAGCCCGTCACGGCCGAAACCGATTTTGATGCGTGGCTGGCCGAAGGCGGCGAAACGGTGTTCGACTTTGCCGACGATGCCGCGGCCGACGGGCTGCGCGAGGGGATGACGATGAGCTGGATCAGCAAATACAACACCGTTTTGCGCCGCGTGCGGCACACGTACGATTATAAGTCGGAGACCGAGCCGCGCTACGGGCGGCTGGACGGCGTGAACCTGGCGCTCACGGACGCGGCGGACGATACCTATATGTACCTCGAAGCGCGCGGCCGCTCCTCCGACCTGTCCGCGGCCGATCATTTCGCGGTGCGCGTGGCCGACCACGCGAACAACGCGGGCAACTTTGAATTTTACTTCTACGACGCGGACAAGACGTTCGCCACCCGCTCGGGGCTGTTGCAGGACCGCGATGCGTACCTGTTCGACAGCAGCGGCGCCTTCGTGCAGAGCATCCGCGCCTACAATGCGTGGAGCTGGATCACGCTGCCCGCCCGCTTCGACGGCTGGCTCGTCGTCCCGACGGACAGCATCGATTGGCAGTTTGACCGCACCGACGCCGCCTATGCCGTGTTTATCACCAACGGGCCCGAGGGCATCCGCGCGGGCACGGGCTCGGACGAGGACCCCGCGTCCGAAGGGCTGAGCTTCGATTTCGGGCAGATGGTGGCCTTTGCGGGCGCGTTCAACGAGGATAAGAGCAACTTCTCCGCCCTGCTCGGCGGCGGCACGGTGTATGCCGAATTGCTCGCTTCCGACCGCCGCAGCATCTCGGCGCAGGTGAGCGGAACGGGCCTTACGGAAGGCGTCGTCACCCCCGTCGTCGGCTACGATATGCCGTACAGCTACATGGACGTCGAAGGCATCGTCTTGGAAGCGGGCGGGCAGGGCGGCAGCGCTGCCGCCGCCGTCCCCGCGGGCAAGCGCCCCGCATTGTACGTGTACAACGAGGCGTTCGCGCCCCTGTCGGTGACGCTTTCGTATGTGCAGGACGGCGCCGTGCAGCCCGTGGAAGGGGCCACGCTCGTCTCCGCGCTCGACGACGTGAGCGAAGTTTCCGCCACGGAGGGCGCCATACAGCTGCCCGACAGCTACGAAGGCTGGGTCGTTCTGCCCGCGGGCGAGGGCTCGTTGCAGATCGAGCTCGCCGCGGACGCCCGCCTCGGCCTGCGCTGGCTGTTCGCGCTGAACGAGGGCGTCTCCTTTGCCGACGCGGGCGAGGTGTTCGCCAAGTCCGTCGTGGTGCTGCGCACGGTCACGGCCACGGACGAGGAGCTCGCCGAGGCTTTGGCCCTTTCGGGCATGACCGTACAGCGCGCCGTCAATTCCTATTACATGACCGACGACGCACCCACCACCATCGACGACGAGGCCGCGCCCGCCGTGCTCACGCTGCCGCAGGAGAGCGGCAACAGGATCTACGCCATCAAAAACGGCATGCCCGCCTTCAAGAGCGAGCAGATGTACGAGGGAACGCCCACCTTCGATTACGCCGCCATGCCGCAGCTGTTGAAGGGCGGCATGAAGTACATCCTCTTTGAAGAGGGCGGAACGGTCACGGCCACGGCGGCCGAGGGCGGCGCCGTGTACGTGTTCGCGGGGAAAGACTTCGCGGCGGACGGGTTTGTCAAGTTCATGGCCATCGATTCCTTTATCGACGGCATCGAAGGGCGCATTTACGGCTACCGCCGCACGCTCGGGGCGGGCGATCCGATCGAGGTGCAGGGCGCATACCTGATCGCCGCCGACGGGCAGGTCAGCGAGCCGCTCGCCTCGTCCGTGCCCGCCGAGGTACTGTTCGGCGAGGACTTCCCCACAGAATATTTGCATGAAAACAGCTCGTTTTGGTCCATCCCCGGCCTCGAAAACGTGGGCGGGCGCCTGTACATGGCCATGCTCACGGGCGGCACGACGGAACCCGTCATCGACAACGTGGCCGTCCTGTACACCAGCGAGGACGGCGGGGGAACGTGGCAGCCCTATGCCGTGATCGACCACCCGTACGAGACGGCCGCGCGCGTGCTCGACACGCAGGTGTGGTATGCGGACGGCAAGCTCTGGGTGTTCTGGGGCCAGGCCGACGCCTCCTTCGGCGGGATCATGACGTGGGCCATGTACAGCGAAAACGCAGGCGCCGAAAACTTGGAAGACGTCGCGTGGAGCGAGCCGATCCGCCTGTTCGGCGGGCTGATGAACAGCAAGCCGATCAAGCTGTCCGACGGCAGCTACCTGTACAACGCCAATTTCCCCGAAAATGAGCCGGGCACCGTTCACGTCTACAAATCGACGGACGGCGGCATGACCGCGCCCGAGATCGGCCTGGCGTATTCTTCGCAGGGCACGGGCGTGACCTTTACCGAGGCCAAGATCGTCGAACTGAACAACGGCGCGCTCTGGATGGTGCGCCGCCTGGAAAGCACCTCTTCGGCCGAGGAGAACTTCTCCTTGGACGGCGGCGTGAACTGGACGAGCGCCACTTTGAACGAGGCGTTGCAGACGGGTTCTTCGCGCTTTGTGCTGACGCGCCTGCCGAGCGGCAACCTGCTGTACGTGGGCAACTTCGGCGCGTCGCGCAGCAAGCTGACGGCGCTTTTGAGCGAGGACGAAGGGAAGACCTGGCCGTATTCTCTGGAACTGGACGCGCGCGAATGGACGTCGTACCCCGATTTCACCTATACCGAGGACGGCGACATTATGGTAGCTTACGACAAGGGCCGCACGTCGCACTTGGAGATCCGCTACGCGGTCTTCAACGAGAGCGACATCAAGGCGGGTGCGTTCACGAGTGAAAACGCCGTGAAGATGGCCATCGCCTTCAAGAGCGACCGATACAAGGAGATCGCGTCCGTCGCGGGCGCGGATGGGTGGAAAACGCAGTTCCCCGCGGGCACGACCCGCGCGCAGGTCCTGGCGCAGTTCCCCGAAAGCCTCACCGTCACCGACAACCTCGGCGCCGAAAGCACCCTTACGGGCGTTTGGACGATGGGCCGCGTGGATGCAAACGGGGACGCCGTCGTCACCTTCACCCCCGATGGCGGGCTGCCTTCTTCCTTGGAGGACAGCTACGGCCTCTTGCGGGTCGTGGTGAACATCGCGCCGCGCGTGGTACAGGGGATCGAGGTGACGGCTCCGACCAAAACGGAGTACGCCGTCGGCGAGCGGCTCAACACGGCAGGCGCGCAGGTCAAAGTCACCTACAACGACGGCACCACGGGCACCGTGCCCATCGGCGAATGCGAGATCGCGGGCTTCGATTCTTCCACGGCGGGAGAAAAGACGGTCACGGTCACCTACGGCGGCCACAGCGCGAGCTTTACCGTCACCGTCAAGGCGGCGGGCGGCTCTTCCGAAGGCCCCGCGCCCGACGGCTCGGGGACGGAAACCCCCGCGCCCGACGGCCCGGGAACGGGCAGCGACCCCGCGCCCGACGAGGGCTGCGGCGGATGCGGCGGCACGGCCGCGGGCGTTTCGCTCGGCCTGGGCGCGCTCTTTGCGGGTGCGGCGTTGGTCGTGCTCTGCAAAAAGCGGCGCGCCTGAGTGCAGCGCCCCGCGCCGCCTTCGCGGCGGCGCGGGGCGAAAAGGAGAGAACGTATGCAAAAAATCAGGTACCGTTTGGCGGCATTGGCAGCGGCGCTGCTTCTGGCCGCGGCATTGGGAGGAGCTATGGCAGGGTACAGGGCGTCTGCGGCGGAGGCCGATTGGCTGACGCCCGCAGATCTTTGGATCGTCGATGCGGCCGAGGAGGAGCCAAACTCCATGTATCTGCCCGAAAACAGGCAATTCCTCTGCTCGGGAGGCATCGAGGTGACGGGGAACAGGATCTGGTCTTCCACCTTTTCGGGCGGGTCGACGGAGCCGCACTTGCTCAACCACGGCGTCGTCGTGTACAGCGATGACGGCGGCAAAACGTGGAACGACCCCTTCATCGTCATCGACAACCTGACCCATCCGGATACCGTCCGCGTCTACGAGGTCACGGTCTGGGAGGATCCGGGCGGGCGGCTTTGGATCTTTTATTGCCAGACGGGTGACCCCTGGGGTTCGGGGGCCGTCTCCTCGGCGGCGTTCGCCTTTGTCATCGAAAATCCGCAGGCGGCGCCCGCGGAGATGAAGATCGAAGACATGGGCATGCTGTACGGCGGCATGAGCCTGAACAAACCGACGGTCATCGAACTTGCCGACGGAAAGACGCAGTGGCTGCGCTCCGCGCACATGAACTGGACGACGGTGACGGACGTGTTTGCCTCGGACGACGAGGGCGAGACCTGGTATAAAAAGGGCACGGCCGAAGGCACCGCCTGCGGCGCGCACGAAACATCCGTCGTGCAGCTTTCGGACGGCGCGCTGATGATGACCAAGCGCATCGACGAAGGCGTCGGCGGCGGCCTGGAAATTTCGTACAGCGCCGATTACGGCGCCACTTGGAGCCGCTACGAGGACGAGCTTGGCGCCCCGTTCGTCAACCCGGGCGCCCGCACGTACATGTTCAAATTGCAGTCGGGTTCGCTGTTGTTTATCAACAACTTCCACCCGTCGCAGCGCACAAACCTTACCGCCTTCCTCTCGACGGACGACGGGATGACCTTCCCGTATTCGCTGGTCCTGGACGACCGCGCCGACGTGAGCTATCCCGACGCCACGCAGGCAGACGACGGCACCATCTATGTGTGTTGGGACAAGGGGAGGACGACGTACGCCGAAACGCGGCTCTCTACCTTCACCGAAGAGGACGTCATGCGCGGTTCATTCGGCGCGGACAGCCTCTACAAAGTCCCCGTCATCAAGGGGCCCGCGTATGCAGACGTGGCCGCATGGACGGGCGAGAGCGAGCCCGTCGTCCGCGTCGGCCTCGGCACAGATCTCGCGGCGGCCGCCGCGGGGCTTCCCTCGCAGCTGAACGTGACCGATTCGGCGGGCGGCAGCCATACCGTGCGCGGCAGCTGGTCTTGCGGCGGGTACGACGGGGATACGCCTGGAACGTATACCTTCGTGTTTACCCCCGAAGCGGGCGCCCTGCCCGCCAACGTGGAGGACGTGCGCGGCGTTTTGCGCGTCGACGTGACGGTGGCGGAAACCGCAGCCCCCGCGCCCGACGGCCCGGGAACGGAAACCCCCGCGCCCGACGGCTCGGGGACGGGCAGCGATCCCGCGCCCGACGAGGGCTGTGGCGGATGCGGCGGCACGGCCGCGGGCGTTTCGCTCGGCCTGGGCGCGGCCCTTGCAGGGGCGGCCTGCGCCGCGCTGTGCAAAAAACGGAAAAACTGAACGACGTGCCGCGCCGCGGAGGCGGCGCGGCAAAAGGAGGAACGATGAAAAGGATCGGATGTATTTTTGCGGCGGCCGCGCTGGTGCTCTGCTTCGCCTGCGCGGTCTGCGCGGGGGCGGCGGCCGAGGAACGCGGCGCCGCTCCCGACGTGAGCCTGGCGCCGAGTACGGGCGTGTTTTCCTACGCGGCGGAGGCGGGCGTATTGGTGCGGCTGGTTTCGACGACGTATGACATCCGCGACGAGGAGGGAGACCCCGTTCAGCGCGTGCGCTTCGAGCTGTCGGGGGAGGAGAGCGGGTTCACCATGCACGTGTACAACCCCTCCGCCAACGCCCAGCGCTTCCGCGTCGCCTTCGTCGGAGACGGCGCTCGCGCGGAGAGCGGGTATATGCAGGTGCAGAGCGGCGCCAACGACCTCGCCTTCGACGCTTCCGCCGCCGCAGGCTTCACGGGCACGCTCCGCGCGATCGAGGTGCTGTACAGCGCCTTTGAATACAGCGGAAACAGCCTCATCTTCGGGCAGATGACCTATGACGGGGGCGGCGTGGCCTGGAACGCGGCCGACAGCGCCTGGCAGGCGATCGAAAACCCCGCCGTCGAGGCCGATGCGTTCTTTGCCGAGGCGGGAACGCTGCTTTCGCAGGGCGTGAAGGCGGGAACGTGGTATCCCGTCGTGTTTTCGACGCAGAAGGATATGTCGGCGTACGAGGGCTTTTCTTACTACATCGACACGTCTTTGGCCGACGGGCAGGTGTTTTTCAACAAATACGTGCAGGAAAACGCCAAGCCGGGCGAAACGGGCTTCGGTGAAGAGTGGTACCTGCCCGACGACGGCGTCGCCTATTTCCATCCCGAAGGCGGCATTCCCTTCCGCGGCGCGGCCAACACCGTGCCCGCCTATTTCAAGGGGAGGGTCTACTGTTCGTTTTCCGATTTCCGCATCCCCTCGTGGATGACGTACCCGGGGAACGGCGTGCTCGATCTGGACGACACGAGCGGCATCGTGGGGATGACGTTTGACGGGTCGTTGGGAGACGTCTGCTTCGTGCTGCGCGATTTCCGCCTGGAAAGCGAGGTGGAGGAGATCGAATACGAGGGCCTGCGGCAGGGGGATATGTCCTATCTCGACGATATGTCCTCGTACGCGACGACGGAGGCCGTCGCCTTCGGCTGGCGCACGAGCTGGTCTTTGGCGTCGCCGTGCGAGGTGACGCTGATCGAAAACGAGTGGGCCACGGCGGGCGCGGGCGGGAACGCGCTGCGCATCGTGCCGCAGCCCGCGCCCGAAGACCCCGAGCCCGACCTCGCGACGGGGCAGACCGCCGCGACCAACTACACGGCCCTGGAATTTTTCCCCGTGGAAGGCTCCGCGGACATCGCGGGCAGCAAGGGCATCACCTTTTTCCTGCGCAACGAGGAGAGCGAGCCGCTCTTGTTCGGGTTTGAGTTCGATATCCTGCAAAGCGGCGTGCGCCAGCGCTGGGGCATGAAGACGCGCGGCCGCTACATTTTGTACGATACGCAGCGCGGCACGCAGGCGCTGTACAACGCGCCCGACCGCTCTTTGTATATCCCCGCAGGCTTTACGGGCTGGGTGCGCGTCGGGTTCGACCAGTTTGAAAACCCGTCCTGGGAGACGGTGGGCGGCGCGTTCACGACCGAAACGGGCCTGGCATATTTCGTCATCAACATCGACACGCTGCAATTCGTCGGGCATTCTTTCGTGTTCGATTCGCTGGCCGTGTACACGTCGGATGCGGGCATTTCCACCCCCTTCCACAGCGCGGATACGGCGCTCGACGATGCGATCGGAGGTGAAGCATGAAACGTAGATGGATCGCGGCGCTGTGCGCCTTGCTGCTGGCCCTGACCTGCGGGCTGTGCGCTTGCAGGAAGGACGAGGAGACTTTTACCCCCAAGCCCGTGGACGGGATCCCGCTCGCCTTTGACGACGGCACGTCCTACTACGCCTGGGCGCCCTCCGCCGTGGTGGAAGGGGACAAGATGTATATGTTTTACAACTCCAACAAGACCGCGGGGCAGAACGACGCCTCCGTCGCGCTGCGGGTGGGCACCGCGACCGCAAACGGCTGGGAATTCGGCGAACGCACCGTCGTGCTCGAAGCGTCCGAGTCCGGCTGGGACGCGGGCGGCGTCAGCGATGCAGACGTCGTCAAGGGCACGTTCTCTTACCAAGGCACGCAGTATTCCTGGCTGATGGCCTACCAGGGCCGCCCCGACCGCGCCGAGACGGAGCATCAGATCGGCTTCGCTTTGGCCAACGCGCCCGAGGGGCCCTGGGTCAAGACGGGCGATCCCGTCATCGGGTACGACAGCGCCGTAACGGGGTACGCCTGGGGCGTCGGCCAGCCGTCGCTGATCAGCTACGACCGCGGCGGCAAGGTCTATCTGTCCTATACCCGCGGCGAAGCGCTGTTCACGGGGCAGTTCCTGGCCGAGCTCGATTGCTCCGATTGCGCCGCCGTCAAGGGCGCGGACGCCGCGTTCATGCTCCCCGAGGCGGGCCTGCGTGACGGCGGTTCGGGCCAGCTGATGTTCAACAACGCGGGCTTTGCCGCCCGCGGGAACGATTGGTACGTGGCGCGCGATTTCAATCCCGTGGCCAGCGCCGCCCCCTCGGTGGCGACGGCCGTGCAGGTCGCGCACATCGCGCAGGCAGACGTCTATACGGCAGGCGGGAGCTGGACGGTCGACGAGGAGCGCATCAACTTCCTCGACCTTGCCGCCGAAAACAACAACGGCTGGGAGCGCGTCTACGCGGCTTCGATCGTGAAGGATGCCTACGGGCAGGCGTATGGCGACGGGATCACCGTTGCCGCCTCCGTCACCTCCTACGACCCGTCCACCCGCGAGTACCTGTTCTTCCAAGGGATCGTCCTGTATACGCTCGGGGCATGAATACACGGCAGAGGTGCACTGTATGATCGATTTGTTGTTGGATACCGATATCGGGATCGACTGTGACGACGCGATGGCGATCGCTTTGGCGCTTTCGCTGGAACGGAAGGGCTATGTGCGCCTGGTAGGCGTTTCGACCTGCACGGCCCGCTCGGGTGCGAGCGGCGCCGTGCGTGCCGTGGCCCGCGCGTGCGGGGCGCAGGTGGATACGTCGGTCTGTTCTTCGGCCCTGCAATGCGACAGCTCCAACGTCTACGCCGCGGCCCTGCGAGACCGCTTCGGCACAAAGGACGGCGGCGAGGAGAGCGTGCGCTTTCTGCGCCGCAAGCTGGCTGCCGCCGCCCGCCCCGTGGCTCTGGCCGCCCTCGGCCCGCTGACCGTCGTCGCGGGGCTGCTCAAAAGCGGGGCGGACGACATTTCGCCCCTCGGCGGGCGTGAACTGGCGGCCCGTTCCGTGTCCTGCCTGTATGCGATGGCGGGGAACTTCGTCCACCGTGAAAAGAGGTATGGCGGCAGGTACCCGCACACCGCGGAATGGAACGTCTGCCAGGACATCGCGGCGGCGCGGTACGTGGCCGACCATTTCCCGGGCGCCGTGGTCTTTTGCCCGTACGAGGCGGGCGCGGACGTCTTGTCGGGGGAGGGATTCGGGGCGGATACCCCCGTGGGCGCCGCCATACGGCTGTTTTACGAGAGCGCGCCCGACCTGTTCCCGGGCAAATACGCGCGTTCGAGCTGGGACCCCGTCACCGTCGCCGTGGCGGCGGGGCTGGACCTTTTCGACCTTTCGCTGCGCGGCAAAATCGTCGTGGGGGAGGACGGCACGACCGATTTTTCCCCGGGCGGCGGCGAACACAGGTACATCATCGAGCGCCATCCCCCTGCGCAAACGGCGGCCGCGCTCAACGCGCTGTACCCGCTGAGCGAGGGCGCGGCAGAGGCGCTGCGGCGGGCATGAACCGTTCGGCGTAACATGTACAAAGACCAAATGCGGCCGCTGTCCGCAGCCTTGGGCTGCGGACAGCGGCCCTTGCACGCCGCGTATGCGGAAAAAACGGCAAAAGGAAGGGCCGCAGCGTCGCTGCGGCCCTTCGGCTTATTTTGGGGAGTATATCGGTGTTTTGTGCCCGTATGCCGCCGCGCGCATATGCTTCCGCGGGCAAGAGAGGCGCGGGCAAGGGGCAGCTTTGGCGGTTTCCGTCCGCCTGCGCCGCCATGCATGTGTCCGGGCGCGCATGCGGGGTAAAGTACGGGGCTGAATTCACGCCGCCCGCATAAATGCGCCGTCTTCGCGGGGCAAAGTACGGGGCTTGGTCTACGCCCTTTACAGCGGCAGTTCGACGTCCTGCCCGCAAACGGGCACGGTGATGTGGGTAAAGCCGATTTTTTTGAGCGCGGCGCAGACGATGCCGCGCTTGTCGCCGACGCGCGCGGCAAAGTGCGCGTCCGAGCCGAAGGAGACCTTCCGCCCGCCGAGTTCAAAATAGCGAGTCAAGATGTCCGTCCCCGGCAAAAAATCGCCCATCTTTTTGGCGCTCGTGTTCACTTCGAGGATCTTTCCCTTGGCGACGATGCGCCGCAGGATGGCGTCCAGCACGTCGGCAAAGTCCTCGTAGCGCAGCAAAAAGTCGTCGTAGGTGGCGTTGCGGGCGCAGTAGCCGATGTGCGCCACGATGTCGTAATCGTAGGGCACGTCCAGGCTTTCGAGCACGCGGTAGAGGTACACGTTGTAGGCGTACGCGCGCGTCTTTCCGTCGCAAAAGTGCGGGTAGTAGCAGTCGCTCCCCAGGCAGGTATGAACGCTGTTCACCACAAAATCGGGCCTGTACAGCCGCTGCGTCTGCGCGTAGCGCTCCTGCACGCGCGTGCTGTGGTCGTAGCCGAATTCCGCGCCGATCAGAACGTGCAGGCGGCCCGCGTATTCACGCTGCAACGCGCGCCCGCGCTCAAAATACGCGGCCTCGTCGATGGGCGGAACGGGCTTTCCGTCCTCGGTCAGGTGCAGGCGGTCGTAGTCGTAGTTGAAGTGGTCCGCAATGCCGTAATATTCCAGCCCCTGCGCGCAGGCCGCGTCGAGCATGGTCTCCATCGCGTCCCGCCCGTCGGGGGAAAAGGAGGTGTGGTTGTGAACGTCGGATCGGATCATATTGCCTCCGTGAACATGGCTTTATGATACCGTTTTTGTCCCGTTTTGTCAAGCGCGGGCGCCGTGGCCGCCCGCCCCGTACGGGCCGCGGTGCCCTTTTTTCCTGTTATTTTATGCGCGTCGGGGCGCGGGCCGCGGGCGCGGTATGCGGCGGGCGAGGCCGCGCGGGCACGTTCATAATTTTTCGGAACAATGCAGATTTGCTTGACAGGGGGGTATATGCTATTATATAGCAAAAAATATGCCGTCCCTACGCGGGCGGGTACGGGAGAGGAAGCGATGGGTTTTTTCAACGAAATGAAAGACGCAAGGTACTCGGTCGGCGGGATCGAGACGAAGACGATCGAGGGCACCAACCGCGAAGCCGGTCTCAAAAAAGTGCAGACGGTCGCGGAAATGCGCGCCAAGGGCTATGAGCTCGTCAACGAGATCTCCGAGCAGGGCGTGATCGAAAACATGTTCGGCAAGGCGAATGCCGCAACGCGGTACACGCTGACCTTTCAGTACAGCGAGGAGCTTGCCGCGCGGGTGCGGCAGGAGCAGGAGAAGCGGCGCAAAGCGGAGGAAGAGCGGCGCAAAGCGGAGGAAGAGCGTGCCCGCCTCGAAAGGGAGGAGCGGGCGCGCATCGAAAAGGAGCATGAAAGTTGGCGGCAGCGGTGCAACGCGGAGGAAGAAAAGCTGCGCGAGGCTCTCGGGCACGGGTGGAGCGTCTCGCTGAGCGGGGAAAAGCAAAACCGCAAGGCGGCGGTCGAGGCTACATACACGGTGTTGACAAACGACAGGTATATATCGTGCCGGAAAGAGTATATGAAGGAGCTTGCCAAAAAGCTGAAAAAATTCGGTTCGGCGCTGGTGATGAACGATTTTGGCGAAGGCGTCTGCCGCGCCATGTGCGAAAAGCTGCAAAAAAAAGGCGCAAAGGCGTCCGTCGTGAAATGCGATTGGGCCGCCGTTTATGCGCAGCGGGTCAAAAGAAAGTCCAACGGGTCGGAGGAAGGCGCCTACAACGAATATATCAAAAATATGTTGTCCGGTATAGCGTATGACCGTATAGGAGACGATCCGGACACGGATGAAGTGCTTGAAGAGTTGTATAAAGAGTACGGCCATACAGAGCCCGATCCGAACGCGACGGACGAATTGTATAAAGAGCTGCGCGCCGCGCAGCAGGCGTACGGGCAGGGCGGCAAGCGGTAGCCACAACGATCGGTATGGGAGTGCGTATGAAAAGTGGGCAGGGGAGTTCCCCCGCCCGCTTTGTTTTTTGGAATGCGGCGCCCGTTCAGCCGATCTTGATGACGTTGAGCGTCGTGTTGGAGTACAGGTAATCGCCGCCGCCCGAAACCACTTGCAGCGTGGCGGGAACGTCCGTCACGGTGAACAGCTGCGCGGCCGATTGTGCCGAGGTCTGCCCGTCCGCCGTAAAGATGTGCTGCGTGGCCGTGCCGTCCAGCGTCGTGCCGTTCAGCGTGAAGGTGATGAGGTTGCTCTCGGGGTAGGAAGCGCCCGTCTGCGGCGCGGCTGTACCGCTGTACGAGGCGTAATACGTGCCCGGCTCGGTGATGGTCACGTCGGCGGAACTGTCCGCATGGGTGATCGCCGTGCCCGCCTGTGCGGACGTGCGGTCGAACACCAGCGGCTGCCCGTCCGTGACCGCCGCCGCGGGCGTGGAATACGCCGTCAGCGCCTGCGCCTCGGCCGCCGGCCCCGTTGCGCCCGTCGCGCCCGTGGCTCCGTCTGCCCCCGTGGGACCTGTGGGCCCGATAGGGCCTTGTTCGCCTTGGGGACCTGTCGCTCCCGTTGCGCCCGTGGCTCCCGTTGCGCCCGTGGCTCCCGTCGCGCCCGCGGGGCCTGTTTGGCCTGCGGGGCCTTGTGGGCCCGTTGCTCCCGTTGCGCCCGTTGCTCCCGTTGCGCCCGTTGCTCCCGTTGCGCCCGTTGCTCCCGTTGCGCCCGTAGCACCTGTGAGCCCGATAGGGCCTTGTTCGCCTTGGGGACCTGTGGCTCCCGTCGCGCCTGTGGCTCCCGTCGCGCCTGTGGCTCCCGTCGCGCCCGCGGGGCCTGTTTGGCCTGCGGGGCCTTGCGGGCCCGTTGCACCCGTCGCGCCCGTTGCACCAGTTGCGCCCGCTGCACCTGTCGCGCCCGCTGCACCTGTCGCGCCCGCGGGGCCTTGCGGGCCCGTTGCACCCGTTGCGCCCGTCGCACCCGTTGCGCCCGCGGGGCCTGTTTGGCCTGCGGGGCCTTGAGGGCCGGTGGCGCCGCGGGGGCCCATGGTGCCGCGAACGGGCACCGCCTGTACGGTCACGCAGCCGCAAGGGCATAGGCAAAGATCGTCGTCGCAAATGTCATACATGGCATTTCTCCTTTGTGATGGGACAAATTTGTCCTTTACCATACATATGCGGGCGGCGTTGAGGGGCGTGCATGAGAACGGCAGGGCGGCATGCGCGGCGGGGCAAGTGTGTGGCGCCGCACGCGGGCGGCGCGGCGGGGCGTGCATAAGAACGGCGGGGCGGCATGCGCGGCGGGACAAATGCTTGGCGCTGCACGCGGGCAGAGCAAGACGAGGCGGGCGCGATGAGGCGTGCGCGTTCACGGAACGGAAGGTTTGGGGAACGAAAGCCTCGCAAAGTAGCGGCGGTTGAAGGCGACGCTCTCGTCGTCGGGGCGGAAGCGGGCCGCCTGTTCGTTGCACCAAAAAGCGCGTTCACGGTCGCCCAAGCGGTCGTAGCACACGCACATCCAAAGGTAGGGGATGTACCCGCCGCAATCGGGGCAGACGAAGGCGCCGCTGCGCGCGTCGCTGCGCTCGTTGACGGCCAGTTTGAACCAAAATATCGCCTGTTTCCAGTCTTTGCGGCGCATGAAAAAGGCGCCCAGGTCGCAGCAGGTCTCGGGCCGCGGCGGGGCGTAGGCAAAACTTTGGCAGAGCGCGGCCAGCTCCTTTGCGGGGCGGCCGAG
Organism: uncultured Clostridia bacterium; assembly: GCA_944328445.1. GTDB lineage: Bacteria > Bacillota > Clostridia > Christensenellales > Borkfalkiaceae > Borkfalkia. The sequence continues at coordinate 69,546 of CALVHO010000007.1, forward strand.
ACGGCGCTCGCAGGCGGCGAGGCCGCGGCAGGCCTCGATCTTGTTTTCGGCCCAGCCTTCGCCCTGCAAAAAATGGGTGAACACGTCCGCGGCGGCGGAAGGCAGGCCGCATTCGGCCAGTTCGCGGGCAAAATAAAAGACGTCGCGCGGCGTCGGCCGCGCGCCCTTGGCAAATTGGCGGGCGTAGATGCGCAGGTTGCGCCCGACGCAGCCCGCTCCATGGATTTGCGGCAAGCATGAACCGTCTCCGCCCGTCCCGCCCGCAGGGGTGCCTCCCGCTCCGCCCGCGCGGGAAGTGCCCGCGCGGCCCGCGTCGGTGCCGTTCACGCTGCCCGCGCCCGCTTTTCCGCGGCGGGCGGGCTTTTTGTGCGTGACGGCGGCCTCGCCGTAGACCGCATTCCCGCGGACGGCGACGGCCTCGTGCACGGCGCCCTGCCACAAAAAGCGGCAGGCGCGGCGCAAAACGCGCTCACGGTAATAGACGAGCGAGGCGTGGCCCCGCCCGTCTATCCCCGTGCGGTAGGGTAAAAAATAGGCGTCGGCGCTCCCGTCCAGCCCGCGTTTGAGGGCGTGCCAGGCGGGCAGGTCGTGCGGCTCGACGACGTCGTCGGCGTCCAGCCAGGCGATGTAATCGGCCGTCGATTTGGAAAAGGAGAAGTTGCGTGCGGCCGCAAAGTCGTCCTGCCAGGCGAAGCCGTACACGCGCGCGCCGAAGCGCGCGGCGATGTCTTTGGTGCCGTCGCTCGATCCCGTGTCAGCCACGACGATCTCGTCGAACAGCCCCGCAACGCTTTGCAGGCAGCGGCCCAAAACGTCCGCTTCGTCCTTTACGATCATGCACAGCCCGAGCGTCATAGCCTTTCCTCTTTGGCAGCTGCGGCGCCTTGGCGACGCATCACTACCATGGTATGCGCCCGCCCGCCGCCGCGTGACGGTTTTGGCAAAGTCTTTGCGTGAACGCTCCTCCGCCGGTCGCGCATGGCCCCCAAAAACGCCATACGTATGCAAAAAACGCCGACAGTGCTCCCGCGCCCCGCGCGCAAGGGGCAAAAAACGCCGCGGCGCCCTTCCTGAAAGAAGGGCGCCGCGGGCGAACGCAAAAATTTTACGGTCGGCACTTTTTATGGGAGAGCGAAAAAGAGGGCGCCCCGCGCGGCATCGCCGCGCGGGACGCCCGTTGCCTCCTTTGGCCGCGTTGCGGCCGCAAAACCTTTGGGGCGGGTTCAGCGGCTGCGGCGAAGGAGGGCGTAGTCGATGGAGTCGGTCAAGGCCAGCCAGCTCGCCTCGATGATGTCCTCCGAGACGCCGACGGTCGTCCAGCTGTCGGCGCTGTCGGCCGAGGTGATGAGCACGCGCACCTTGGCGGCGGTCGCCTTGTCCGAGTCGAGCACGCGCACCTTGAAGTCGGTCAGGGTCACGCCCGCGATCTCGGGATAAAAATCGGAGAGCGCCGCGCGCAGCGCCAAGTCCATCGCGTGCACGGGGCCCTCGCCGTCGGAGGCGGCGATCTTGGTCACGCCGTTCACGCGCACCTTGATGATGGCCGAGGCCACCTTGCCCTCGATGGCGGGCTGTTCGTTGATGACTTTGTAGTTGATGAGGTCGAAGGAGCTCTTGTATTTGCCGAGCAGCTTTTCCACGATGAGGATGAAGCTCGCCTCGGCGGCCTCGTACTGGTAGCCCGAGAGCGCCCGCTCTTTGAGCGCGGCCACGATGGCGCCCATCTCCTTTCCGTTTTTGTCGAGATCGGGGAAGTAGTTTTTCAGCTTGTCGTAGATGGCGCTCTTTCCCGAGATCTCCGAGAGCAGGAACTTGCGCTTGTTGCCGATGAGGGCGGGGTCGATGTGTTCAAAGGAGGAGGAGTATTTGAGCACCCCGTCGGCGTGCATGCCCGCCTTGTGCGCGAAGGCGTTCATGCCGATGTACGGCCTGTTTGCGGGGATGGCCACGTTGGCCGTTTCCGCCACCGCCATGGCCGTGCCGTAGATGTCTTGCAGCTTTTCGGGCGGGATGCATTCGTAACCGCGCTTCAATTGCAGGTTGCACACCGCCGTGACGAGGTCGGTGTTGCCGCAGCGTTCGCCGAAACCGAGCAGCGTGCCCTGGATCTGCCGCGCGCCCGCCTTCACGGCCTCGATGGTGGCGGCCACCGCCAGCCCCCCGTCGTTGTGGCAGTGAATGGCCACCACGGCATCGGGGAAGCGCTCCGTCACCGCTTTGGTGACGGCGTAGGCCTCGTCGGGGAAGACGCCGCCGTTGGTGTCGCACAGGCACAGGCACCACGCGCCCGCACGGTGCGCCGCCGCCAGCGCGTTCATGGCATACTCCGCGTCCGCCTTATAGCCGTCGAAAAAGTGCTCGGCGTCGAAAACGACCTTTTTGCCGTTCGAGGCGAGAAAGCGCACGCTCTCCTCGATCATGGCCAGGTTCTCCTCGGGCGCGGCTTTGAGCACGTCGGTGGCGTGGCGGATGTGGCTCTTGCCGAAGATGGCCACGTATTCGGTGTTCGCCGCCAGCAATGAACGCAGGTTGCTGTCCTCTTCGGGGGCGATGCCCTTGCGGCGGGTGGAGCCGAAGGCCACGAGCTTGGCGTGGGCGAGCTTCAACCCCGCCGCTTCGCGGAAAAACTGCATCTCCGCGGGGTTGGAAAAGGGGTTGCCCGCCTCGATGAAGTCGACGCCGAGCTTGTCGAGGGCGTCGATGACTTTGAGCTTGTCCTCCACCGAAAAGGAGATGTTGGCGCCCTGCGCGCCGTCGCGCAGGGTGGAATCGAAAATTTGCAGTTTATTGTCTTTCATAGGCGTGAAAGGGGAAAGCGGCTCGTTTCCGGCCGCCTTTCGGTCGTGTAGGGGAACGGGCGCAAAGGGCGGGGCCATTTTAGGATCGGTTTTGGCCGCGGGCCCGCACCGTTTTTCAGCCCTGCGGGCCGCGGATCACGGCGCCGCGGCTCGCCGAGGTCACCTGCGCGCGGTAGCGGGCGAGGTAGCCGTTTACGGGTTTTTCCAGCGGTTTGAAATTTTTGGACCGTTCCGCGATCTCTTTGCCGCTCAGGCGCAGGTCGATGGTCCCTTTTTCGATGTCGATGTCGATGATGTCGCCGTCGCGGACGATGCCGATGGGCCCGCCCGCCGCGGCCTCGGGGCACACGTGCCCGATGGCGGCGCCGCGCGTCGCGCCCGAAAACCTGCCGTCGGTGATGAGCGCCACGTCCGCGCCCAGCCCCGCGCCCACGATGGCCGAGGTGGGGGAGAGCATCTCGCGCATGCCCGGGCCGCCCTTGGGCCCTTCGTAGCGGATGACCACCACGTCGCCCTTGACGATCTTGCCCGTGGAAATGGCTTCCATCGCCGCCTCTTCGCTGTCGAATACCCGCGCGGGGCCGCTGTGTTTGAGCATCGCGGGGTCGACGGCGCTCTTTTTGACGACGGCGCCCTCGGCGGCGAGGTTGCCTTTGAGGATGGCCAGCCCGCCCGTCGGGGAATAGGGCGCGTCCACGGGGCGGATGACCTTTTCGTCGAGCACGCGCGCGTTCTTTACGCGCTCTTCCTGCGTCACGCCCGAAACGGTCATGGCCGAGCCGTCAAACAGGCCCGCGCCGATGAGCTCTTTGATGACGGCGGAGATGCCGCCCGCCTCGTTCAGGTCCTCGATGTAGTCGGTGCCCGCGGGGGCGAGCTTACAGATGTGCGGCGTCTTTTCGCTGATGCCGTTGAAGGTGTCGATGGAAAAGTCCTCTTCGCGCATGCCCATCTCGTTCGCGAGCGCCAGAAGGTGCAGCACGCTGTTGGAGGAGGCGCCGATGGCGTTGTCCACCGCCACCGCGTTTTTGAGCGCTTTGGGGGTGATGACCTGCGAGGGGCGGATGCCCTTTTCGATGGCGTTCATGACCGCGGCGCCCGTCTCTTTGGCGAGCATCATGCGGCGGGAATAGACCATCGGAATAGTGCCGTTGCCGGGCAGCGCGATGCCGAGCGCCTCGGTTAGGCAGTTCATGCTGTTGGCGGTGAACATGCCCGAGCAGCTGCCGCAGGTCGGGCAGGAGGAGCATTCGTATTCGTGCAGTTCGGCTTCGTCGATCTTGCCCGCGTTGTAGGCACCCACCGCCTCGAACATGGAGGAGAGGGAGAGCCGTTGTCCGTGCATTTTTCCCGCGAGCATCGGCCCGCCCGAAACAAAGGCGCAAGGGAGGTCCAGCCGCACCGCCGCCAGCAGCATGCCGGGCACGATCTTGTCGCAGTTGCCCACGAACACGAGGCCCGAAAAGGCGTGCGCGCGCGCCAAGATCTCGGCGCTGTCGGCGATGACCTCGCGCGAGGGCAGCGAATAGCGCATGCCCGCGTGCCCCATGGCGATGCCGTCGCACACGCCGATGGAGGGCACGACGACGGCTTTGCCGCCCGCGGCGGTCACGCCCTCTTTGACCGCTTCGGCGATCTTGTCGAGGTACATGTGCCCGGGGATGATCTCGCTCTGCGCGCAGACGATGCCGACGATCGGCTTTTTCATCTCGCTGTCCGTCCAGCCCAGCGCGCGCAGCAGCGAGCGCTGGGAGGACATGGCAGTCCCTTCCGAATAGATGTTTTTCATGGTAACTCCTTGTATATCCCGCCGCGGCGGCGGGAGCGGCCGCGCCGCTCAGATCATTTCGTTGTAGTCGACAAGGTCGTTGAGGCACTTTCCGCCGCGCGAGAGGGCGGTCAGGCCCGTCCGCGCCATTTCGAGGATGCCGTAGGGTTCGATCACTTTGACGAAGCCGTCCAGCTTGTTGGGCTCGCCCGTGATCTCCAACACCAGCGTTTCGGGGGAGAGGTCGACGATCTTGGCCTTGTAAACGTCCTTGATCTCGATGAGTTCGGAGCGCTTTTCGGCGGGGGCGGAGACCTTGACCAGCAGCAATTCGCGGAAGATGGAATCGTTTTCGTGCGCGAGGGTGATCTTCTTCACGTCGATGAGCTTGTCGAGCTGTTTGGTCAGCTGGGCGAGCGTCGCGTCGTCGCCGTCGAGCACGATGGTCATGCGCGAGAGCTTTTCGTTCTCCGTCGCGCACACGCACAGGCTCTCGATGTTGAAGCCCCGCCGCGCGAACAGTCCCGAAATGCGCGTCAGCACGCCGCTCTTGTTGGCGACGAGCGCCGTGATGGTATATTTTTTCATGCGACGTACCCTCCTTTTTAAGACAATTTGGTCATGATGTCGTCAAACGACTTGCCGGGCGCGATCATGGGCAGCACCTTGTCGTCGATGCCGATCTTGCAGTCGACGAGCACGGGCCCGTCCGCGGCGAACGCCGTCGAGAGGGCGGGGGCGATGTCTGCCTCGCAGGCGATGGTCAGCCCCTTGGCGCCGAACGCTTCGGCCAGCTTCACGTAATCGGTGCGGCGGTCGAGGGTGGTCTGCGAATAGCGCTTGCCGTAAAAGAGCGTCTGCCATTGCCGCACCATGCCCAGCGCGTTGTTGTCCATCAGCAGGATGACGACGGGCAGCTTCTGCGATACGGCGGTGCACAGTTCGTTGAGGTTCATGTGGAAGCAGCCGTCACCCGTCACCAGCACGGTGCGCCGCCCGATGCCCACGCAGGCGCCGATGGCAGCCCCCAGGCCGAAGCCCATCGTGCCCAGCCCGCCGCTGGAAATGAATCTGCGCGGCCGCTCGATCTTGCAGTATTGCGCCGCCCACATCTGGTGCTGGCCCACGTCGGTGACGACGGGCGTCTCCGCGTCCGTGTAGCCGCCGAGGGCGGAGAGGATCTTGTAGGCGGGCAAAGCGGCGTCGAAGTTCGCCGCCTCGTAGTCCTTGTAGGCCGCCGTCTCTTTGAGCCAGTCCTTGCGGTCGGCCTGCGGAAGCTGCGGCAGCAGCGCCTTCAAGATCTCGTCGAGGTCGGCCATCACCGAGAGGTCGACGGTCACGTTCTTGTCGATCTCGGCGGCGTCGATGTCGAACTGGACGATGGTCTTGCCCGCGCGGAATTTGGCGCGGTCGCCCGCCACGCGGTCGGAAAAACGCATGCCGCAGGCGATCACGGTGTCCGCGCGGCGGAAGGCCTTGGCCGCGGCGTCCGTGCCGTGCATGCCGATCAGTCCCAAAAACTGCCCGTCCGAGGCGGGGTAGGCGCCGAGGCCCATCAGCGTCGCGCACACGGGCGCCTGCAAGCGCTTGGCAAAGGCGAACAGGTTTTCGGAAGCGCCCGAACCGATGCAGCCGCCGCCCGCGATGATGAGGGGGCGCTTGGCCTTGGCCAGCGCCGTAAGCACGGGCGCGAGGGCATCGGGTGCCACCGCCTTGGGCGCGTGGCGCTCGGCCGCGGCCTCTTCGTAGTCGCAAAGCTCGGTCTGGATGTTTTTGGGGATATCGATGAGCACGGGCCCTTTGCGCCCCGCGTTGGCAATGTAAAACGCCTCGCGTACGGTGGGGGCCAGGTCGCGGATGTTCTTGACGATGTAGTTGTGCTTGGTCACGGGCATGGTCACGCCCGCGATGTCCACTTCCTGGAAGCTGTCGCGCCCCAGGTTGGCCACCGTCACGTTGCCCGTGATGGCCACGAGGGGGGTGGAATCCATGTAAGCCGTGGCGATGCCCGTCACCAGGTTGGTGGCGCCGGGGCCGCTGGTGGCCAGCACGACGCCCGTCTTGCCCGTCGCGCGGGCATAGCCGTCGGCGGCGTGGGCGGCGCCCTGTTCGTGCGCCGTGAGGATGTGCCGCAGGCTCCCGTCGCGGTAGATGGCGTCGTAAATGTCGAGCACGGTGCCGCCGGGATAGCCGAACAGCGTGTCCACGCCCTGTTCTTTCAGGCAGCGGATGAGGATATCCGCACCGCTCAGTTTCATAGGCCTCGCTCCTTGCTCCCCGCAAAGCCGCGGGAAATGTCTGTCTTGTGTTTCCTATCATTTTATACCAAAAACGAAAGGCGTGTCAAGTGTTTTATTTTACGCGCCCCCGCGCACGCGCCGCCAAGCACGGAAACGGGGCGGAACGTGAACAGAAAAATCTGAAAATGCCTCCCAAAAACAGTTGACAAACCTTTTGCAATCATATAAACTAATATAGCGTTTCTGCGGAAGCGCCCATATCGCGGGGTGGAGCAGTTCGGTAGCTCGTCGGGCTCATAACCCGAAGGTCGCAGGTTCGAATCCTGCCCCCGCAACCACGTCGCAACGCGGCAAATGACGCATGTGTTTGTGCTTTGCACAAACACATTGCCCGGTTGCCGGTTGCTCCTTTTCCCAAAAATCTCACTCCGTTGCGATTTTCGGGAACCCTTTTTGGGGGCGGCGAACATCGCAACAGCTCGCGCAAAGCGCAAGCTGTCCGCGCTGACGTCGGCAACTCCTTTTCCCAAAAATCTCACTTCGTTGCGATTTTCGGGAGCGGTGCGGCAGCGCCTTTGCTCCGCAACCGGCAATACGGCCGCTCGGGCGGTCTTTTTATACACGGCCCCATGGTCAAGCGGTTAAGACATCGCCCTTTCACGGCGGTAACTCGGGTTCGAGTCCCGATGGGGTCACCAAACAACGCAGGCACGGCCCGCGCGGGCCGTGCCCTGCATATGGCGGCGTAGCTTAGTTGGTTATAGCGATCGGTTCATACCCGATAGGTCGTAGGTTCGAGTCCCACCGCCGCTACCAAACCGAGGATAAGGGCGCATTTCGCGCCCTTTCTTCATGCCTCGGACTTCGGTCATTTACGCCGCAGTAAACTCCCTCGTCCTCGCATTTG
>CALVHO010000008.1 GCA_944328445.1 uncultured Clostridia bacterium
CGCCGCGCGTTGCGCGCACCCGCTCGCGTACGCCCCACCCCGCCCCCGCCCGCCCGCCGCGCCCGTGCCCGACCGCCGCGCCCGCGCCCGCCCGCCGCGCCCGTGCCCGACCGCCGCGCCCATGCCCGACCGCCGCGCTCGTTCGGGCCCTTGGCTTTCACGAAAGGCCGATTTTTACGGAAAGGACGGGGCGGCGGCCCGCCCAGGGGGATAAGTTCAGCCGTTTTTGACAGGTTTTTTCCCGATTTCAGCCACATTTTACAGTCCGAACGTGGTACAATGGTGGCGAGATCGGGGAGGGACACATCCATGAGAAGATCGCTTGCATCGGTTTTGGCATTTTTGCTCGCCGCGGCGGCCGCCTTCGGCCTGTTCGCGGGCTGCGGAAAGGACCCGCAGGCGGGCGGCCAAACGGGCAGCCAGACGGGCCCGCAGACGGGCACGGAAGGACAGGGCCCGCAGACGGGCGGGCAGGACGAGGAAACGCCTTTTTATTTGGAGGACGACGGGATGCTCAACGTGCTCTGCATCGGCAACAGTTTTTCCAACGACGCGATGTCCGAGGCGGCGCCGATCGCCGCGGCGCTCGGCGTGCCGCAGGCGCACTTCGCGGTGCTGTACATCGGCGGCTGCACCCTGGCCATGCACGCCTCCAACGCCCGCAGGGACGCGGCCGCTTACGAGCTGTACGTCTACGAAAACGGCGTGCGGAGCATCCTGCCGGGGTGGTCCATCGCGGCGGCGCTGGCCGAGCGCTCGTGGGACGTCGTCTCCATGCAGCAGTCCAGCGGGCAGAGCGGCATCGAAAGCAGCTATGCGGACCTCGACTACCTCGTCGGTTATGTGCGTGAACGCGCGCCGCAGGCAAAGCTGGTCTGGCACATGACCTGGGCCTACCAGGGCGGCTACGGCGACCCCGAGTTTTCAAACTACGGAAACGACCAGCAGGCGATGTACGAGAGCATCGTGCGGGCGGTGCAGTCCGTCGTGGCCCCGCGCACCGATTTTTGGAAGATCGTCCCCACGGGCACGGCTGTCCAGAACGCGCGCACCAGCTGGGTGGGGGATGCATTCACCATCGACGGGCGGCACCTCTCCCTGCTCGGCCGCTACACGGCGGGGCTCACCTTTTTGCACTCCCTCACGGGCAAGCCCGTGCGGGGGATCGCCTACCGCCCTTCGCGTGTCGCCGCCGACGAGGCCGTCATGGCCGCCGAAGCGGCCGAGGATGCCGTGTCCTCGCCCTTTGCGGTGACCCCTTCCGATTACCCCGTGTAAGTTCGGGCTTCGCTTCAAAGCGGGGGCGGCGCAACGAAGCGCCGCCCCCGCATCTTGCTTTCGGGCACGGAAAAAGGGCGCCGCAGTCCGCGGCGCCCTTTGCGCGTGCAAAAATTTACGCTCTTTCCACTTTGTCGCTTTTGAGGCAACGGGCGCACACGTACGCCGATTCCACCTTGCCCTCTTTGACGATCTTGACCTTCTGCACGTTGGCTTTGAACGTGCGCCTCGTCTTGCGGTTGCTGTGGCTGACGTTGTTGCCTGCGACCTGCCCTTTGTTGCAGATGCTGCATACCCTCGACATATTTTTCACCTCCACGGAATTGCGGTCTGATTTGCGGGCGGGCCCGCTCCCGCCGCCGCGGCGGCATGCCGAGGCAAGCCCCGCCGAAGCGAGCGTCACTACTATACCAAACCGCGCGCAAAAAAGCAATCGATTTTGCGCCCGTTCCCGCAAAAAATCGCCGAAAATAAAAAAAGTAAGCGAGAAAACAAAATTTCCCTTGCAAAACAGAGGCAAATGGGTTAAAATAGGGATGGACTACGGGAGCAAACGAGTTATGTCTGTAAATACGAGCAACGCCTACGGCAAGATCACAATTTCAGACGCGGCGATCGCGAGGGTCGCCTCGCAGGCGGCGATGGAATGCTACGGCATCGTCGAAACCGTTTCGCGCCGTTTTACCGACAGCCTGGCCGAACTGTTCGGCCGCCCTTCGCAGGGCCGCGGCGTCAAGGTCACGACCAACGGAGACAGGATCTATATCGACGTCTACGTCATCATCAAATTCGGCGTCTCCATCAACGCCGTGGCCGAGTCGCTCAAAGAGGGCGTCAAATACAAAGTTGAAAAATTCACGGGCATGATCGTGGATACGGTCAATGTCAACATCATCGGGGTCAAGTTGTAAAACTGGCCCTCTTTTCGGTTCAAGGAGAGAAGGTTTTTCCCATGCCAAAAACGATCGGCGGCACCGAACTGCGCAAAATGATCCGCTTCGGCGCCAGAATTTTGGAAATAAACAGGTCCAAAGTCGACTCCCTCAACGTGTTCCCCGTCCCCGACGGAGACACGGGCACCAATATGTCCCTGACCATCCAGTCTGCCGTGCGCGAGCTGGATCTCTGCACGTCCAACCGCATCGCCGAGCTGTGCGATTCCGTCTCCAAAGGCGCTCTCAAAGGCGCCCGCGGCAATTCGGGCGTCATCCTTTCGCAGATCTTCCGCGGCCTCTGTTCGGGGCTGAAAGGGGACGAGCAGATCACCGTCAAATCCTTCGCCAAGGCGATGGAGGGCGCCACCAAGGTGGCCTATTCCGCCGTTTCCAAACCCAAGGAAGGCACCATGCTCACCGTGGCGCGGCTCATGAGCGAGCACGCCGTGCGCGTCGCGCCAAAGATGAAGGACTTTTCCGACTTCCTTCCCGAAGTCATCAAAAAGGGGGAGGAAGCCCTCGCCCAGACGCCCGAACTTCTGCCCGTGCTCAAAAAGGCGGGCGTCGTCGACGCGGGCGGCATGGGCCTTCTGTGCGTCTACCGCGGCTTTTTGAGCGCCGTCAACGGCGAAGAGGTGGACGAGGGCGCCGCCGAGGTGGCCGCACCCAAAGCGGATGAGGACGTGTTCGGCGACAATTCGGACATCATCAATCTCGACCTCGGCGAGATCGTGTTCGCCTACTGCACCGAATTTTTCGTCATCAACCTGAAAAAATCCACCACGCTCGCCGACATCGACCGCATGAAGGAAAAACTCATGCAGATCGGCGACTGCGTCATCTGCATCGGCGACCTCGACCTGGTCAAAGTGCACGTGCACACCAACACCCCCGGCATCGCCCTGCAATACGCGGTGGAGCTGGGCGAGCTCGACCGCGTCAAGATCGAAAACATGCTCGAACAGAACCGCGCCATGCGCGCCAAGCGCGAGGCGGAAAAGAAGGAGATGGGCATGCTCGCCGTCTGCACGGGCGAGGGAATCGCCGCCATCTTCAAGGACCTGCTCGTGGACGGCGTCATCGAGGGCGGGCAGACCATGAACCCCAGCGCCAACGACATCGCCGCCGCCGTGCAGAAGATCAACGCCGAGCACGTGTTCGTGTTCCCCAACAACAAAAACATCATCCTCGCCGCCGAACAGGCCAAGGCGCTGGTCACGGGGCGCACCATCCACGTCATCCCCACCAAAAACATCCCGCAGGGCTTTGCCGCCGTGCTCGCCTTCAACAGCGAGGCCTCCGCCGAGGAGAACAAGACGGATATGATCCACGCGCTCGACAACGTGCGCGCGGGGCAGGTGACGCGCGCCGTGCGCTCCACCTCCATCAACGGCTTCGACTTGAAAGAGGGCGACCTCATCGGCCTGGACGATAAAAAGATCCTCTCCAAGGGGGACACGGTGGAAGAGACGGTGCTCGGCCTTCTGCACAAGCTCAAAGACAACTCGCACGAGATCATCACCCTCTATTACGGGCAGGACGTGGCCGAAGAAGAGGCCGAGGCCCTCGCCGCCCGCGTGGGCGAGGAGTTCCCCGACTGCGACGTCGACTTCCACTTCGGCGGCCAGCCCATCTACTATTACATCGTCTCCCTCGAATGACGCGCTCTCCGCGGCGTGAACGTGCGGCGCGGGCGCTCGGGGAGAAATTTGCGGTAAGGACAAAAACGTTGCGGCGGGTAGGAATGTACCCGCCCGTTTTTTACGGAGGCCGTGTATGACGGGTCTGCGGACGCTCAGAGGCATTTCCGACAAGCGGGAAAAGGACTTCAAAAAACTGCATATCGCTTCGGCCGAGGACCTGGTGCGCTATTTTCCGCGCAGCTATCTCGACATGACGCACCCCGCCTCCATCTATGCGTGCTACCACAACGACACCGCCCTCATCCCGTGCCGCGTGGCGGCGGAGCCGCAGACCGTCTACGGCCGCCGCCCCTTCGTGCGGGTGTGGTGCGAGCAGGGCGGCGAGCGCTTTTCGGCGGTTTGGTTCAACGCCCCCTACGTGCGCACGCAGCTCAAAGCGGGGGCGGAGTACTTTTTCTACGGTCGCGTCTCCAACAAACAGGGCACGGGCGTGCCCTCCATGGTCAACCCCTCCTTCGAGTTGCAGGAAAAAAACTTCCGCCTGAAAGGCATCGTGCCCGTGTACGGGCTGAGCGGCTCCCTCACCCAGCGCGCCGTGCGCGGCGCGGTGCAGGAGGCGCTGCGCCTCTGCCCGCCGCATACGGTGGTGCCGCCCGCGCTGGCGGAAAAATACGCGCTCTCCTCCTTGGAGGAGGCCTACCGCGCCGCGCACATGCCCCGCTCCTTTGAGGAGCAGGAACGCGCGGCCGCGCGCATCGCCCTCGAAGAATACTTCATTCTCATCTCCGCCTTCCGCTTCATCAAGGGGGACAAAAACGACGCCCGCCTCGGCGGCTATTCCTGCACCGAAGAGGACGTGAAGGCCTTTGCCGCGCGCTTTCCCTTCGCCTTCACCGCGGGGCAGGAGGCGGCGGTGCGGGCCGTGTTTTCCGACCTGCATTCGCCCGCGCGCATGAACCGCCTCTTGCAGGGAGACGTGGGCTGCGGCAAGACGGCCGTGGCCCTGTGCGCCGTGTTCATGGCGGCCAAGAGCGGGCGTCAGGCGGCGATGATCGCCCCCACGGAGGTGCTCGCCGCGCAGAATTTTTCCCTCGTGCAGAAGTATTTGCCCGAATACCGCGCCGCCTTCCTGGCGGGCTCCACGCCCGCGGCCGAAAAGCGGGCGGTCAAGCGCGCCCTCGCCGCAGGGGAGCTTAGCGTCGTCTGCGGCACCCATGCCGTCTTGCAGGAGGACGTGGCCTTTCGCGACCTGGCGCTGTGCGTGTGCGACGAGCAGCAGCGCTTCGGCGTGGCGCAGCGCTCCGCCCTCGGCGAAAAGGGGCAGGGCGCGGACATGCTGGTGATGTCCGCCACCCCCATCCCGCGCACACTCTCGCTCATCTTCTACGGCGATCTCGACATCACCGAGATCCGCGATAAGCCCCTTGCCCGCGCCGAAACGGTCACGGCCGTCGTGCCCGCGCGCAAGTACGAGGCCATGCTCGACTACATCGGGCAGGAGGCCGCGGAAGGCAACCAAAGCTATTTCGTCTGCCCCCGCATCGAGGGGGATGAAGAGGGTTCGCTCATCAGCGTGCGCGAACTGTACGAAGAACTCTGCGCCCGCCTGCCAAAGGTGCGCTTTGCCCTCCTGCACGGCAGGATGAAGGACAAGGAGAAGGCAGAGGTCATGGCCGCCTTCAAGGCCAAACAATACGACTGCCTCGTCTCGACCACCGTCATCGAAGTGGGCGTCGACGTGCCCGACGCGACCATCATGGTCATCTACAACGCCGAGCGCTTCGGGCTTTCGCAGCTGCACCAGCTGCGCGGCCGCGTGGGGCGTGGGAGCAAAAAGAGCTATTGCTTCCTTTTGACGGGCAACGACGGCGAGGAAGCCCGCGCCCGCCTCGCCGCCGTCAAAAACAGTTCCGACGGCTTTCAGATCGCCGAAAAGGACCTCGAAATGCGGGGCGGCGGCGACTTTCTGGGCACCCGCCAGAGCGGCCACATCCTCGGCGACGTGGGGCGGCTGCGCTACCCGAAGTCGGTCATCTTCACCGCCAAAAAGCTGGCCGACGAGGCGCTCGCGTCAGGCGATACCGCCGCCCTTCGCGCCGCGGCCATGCAAAAGTACGAAAAGCTGAAAGAAGTGGTGCTGAACTGACCTTCGCCTTCGGGGCGGGGCAAAAGAAAGGGCCGTGAACGGACCCCGCCTGCGGCGCAAGGAAAAATGCGCCGCCCCGAAGCGGCTCCGGACTTCGCCGCAAGGGAAAATTCCGCGAAAACCGCCGCCGCCGCGCGGCGGTTTTTTGCATTTTATTGACAGCGGGCGGGCAAACGTGATAAAATAATAAGGAATACGGCGCGCCGCGGGGACGGCGCGCAAAACGGGGCGCGCGCGGGCTCTGTTCCCGCGCCCGCCGCCGCGAAAGGGGAACTGCATGCAATACTTCAAACTTCCTGCGGGCGTGCGCGACGTCCTGCCCGACGAATGCGAGCGCTTCGACGCGGCCGAACGGGTGCTGCGCGAGCGTTTCCGCGGCGCCGGGTTTTTGCCCGTGCGCCCCGCGGGGCTGGAATATTACGACACCTATGCCGACGCGGGCGTGGAAGAGGCGCAGATGTTCAAGATGTGCGACCGCGACGGCCGCCTCATCGTGCTGCGGCCGGACATGACCTTGGCCTGCGCGCGCATCGCCGCCACCAAACTGCACGGGGAGGGGGCCAGGCTGTGCTATTTTTCCGCCGTGTACGACTTCACCGCTTCGGGCAACTGCGACCGCGAGGTGCCGCAGGCGGGCGTGGAGGTGTTCGGTGAACAGGGCGCCCGTTCGGACGCGGAGATCATCGCCTTCGCCGTCGGCTGCCTGCGCGCGCTGGGGCTGCGCGATTTCATTGTGGACATCGGCCACGTCGGCTTTTACAAGGGTCTTTTGGAGGGCAGCGGCCTGTCCGTCGAGGGCGCCGAGGAAGTGCGCGCCCGCATCAACGCCAAGGACGCGGTGGGCTGCGAGCTCGCCCTGCGCCGCCACGGCGCGGGGGAACGCGCCCAGGCCGCCATCCTCGCCCTTCCCTCCCTCTTCGGCGGGGCGGAGGTGCTCGGCCGGGCCAAAACGCTGACGGACAACCCCCAAGCCCTCGCCTCGCTCGCGCATTTGGAGGAGGTGTACGCGCACCTTTGCGATCTGGGGGTGGGCGGGCACGTCTCCTTCGACCTCGGCACCGTCAAGAGCCTCGCCTATTACACGGGCATCGTTTTTACCGGCCTTGCCGACGGCGTGGGCGCGCCCGTGCTCTCGGGCGGGCGGTATGACGGGCTTTGCGCCCGCTTCGGCCGAGACCTCGCGGCGGTGGGCTTCGCCGTGGGGATGGACCGCGCCCTGTCCGCCGCGCGGGCAAAGGAGGGAACATGCTGAACGTCGCCCTGGCCAAGGGCCGCCTGGCCGAACGCTGCGCCGATATCTTCATCCGCTGCGGCATCCGCGCCGAGGTCTTGCGGGAGGAGACGCGCAAGCTCGTGCTGGAAACGCCCGACGGAAAATTCCGCTTCTTCTTCGTCAAGCCCGCCGACGTGCCCACCTACGTCGAATACGGCATCGCCGACATCGGCATCGTCGGCAAGGATACCCTGCTCGAAGCGGGTGCCGACCTGTACGAGATGCTCGATCTGGGCTTCGAACGCTGCAAACTGTGCATCGCGGGCTTTGCGGGCCGCGCGCCCTCCCGCCCGCTGCGGGTGGCCACCAAATACACCGAAACGGCCAAACGCCTCTTCGCCTCCCGCGGGGAGGACGCCGAGATCATCAAGCTCAACGGCTCCATCGAGCTGGCGCCGCTGACCGGCCTTGCGGACGTCATCTTCGACATCGTGCAGTCGGGCGGCACCCTGCGCGCCAACGGCCTTTCGGTGCTGGAAGAGGTGTTCGACATCTCCGCCCGCCTCATCGCCAACAAAGTCAGCTTAAAGACCAAGGCCGCCGAGATCCTGCCGCTCATCGCGGCCATGAAGCAATACATCGAGGAATGACATGAAACTGAAAATTTACCAGAACGCGAAGGAAGCGGCGGACATCCTGGCCCGCCGCGGGCTGGAAGACGAGGCCGTCGCCGAGAGCGTGCGCGCCATCGTGCGCGCCGTGCGCGACGGGGGAGACAAGGCGCTCTTTTCCTATTGTAAGCAGTTCGACGGCACGGATCTGACCCCCGACACGCTGTTCGTGAGCGAAGAGGAGATCTCCGCGGCCTACGCCGCCGTGGACGACGATCTGCTCTCTTCCATGGAAAAAGCCGCGCGCAACATCCTGGATTATCACAGCCGCAACCCGCTGCTGCAGGACGTGCGCACCGCGGGAGGGCGCACCACGGGCTACGTCTGGCGTGCGGTCGGCCGCGCCGGCATCTACGTGCCCGGCGGCACGGCGCCGCTGTTCAGCTCGGTCATGATGGGCGTTTTGCCCGCCCAGGCCGCGGGCGTGGAGCACATCTTTGTGGCGACCCCCGCCAAGGAGGGGAAGGTGCACCCCGCCGTCATCGTCGCGGCGGACATGTGCGGCGCCGAAAAGATCATCAAGGCGGGCGGCGCGCAGGTCATCGCCGCGCTCGCCTACGGCACCGAGAGCATCCCGGCGGTGGACGTGATCGCCGGCCCCGGCAACATCTACGTCACCCTCGCCAAAAAAGAGGTCTACGGCCGCGTCGGCATCGACATGCTCGCCGGCCCCAGCGAGATCCTCATCATCGCCGACGGCGCGCAGGATCCCGCCTACATCGCGGCGGACATCCTCTCCCAGGCCGAACACGACCGCCGTGCCCGCGCCGTCCTGCTCACCGACGACGCCGCCTTTGCGGGCAGGGTGCAGGCCGAAGCGGAGCGCCAGCTGGCGCTGCTGCCCCGCCGCGACATCGCCGCCTTTTCGCTCGCGAACGCGGGCGGCATCATCCTGGTGCGGGATATGGCCGAGGCCTGCGCCATCACCGACGACGTCGCGCCCGAGCACCTCGA
Source organism: uncultured Clostridia bacterium (assembly GCA_944328445.1). Taxonomy (GTDB): domain Bacteria; phylum Bacillota; class Clostridia; order Christensenellales; family Borkfalkiaceae; genus Borkfalkia. The sequence goes on from CALVHO010000008.1 coordinate 8,841, forward strand.
ACTCGCCGTGCAAAAGCCGGACGCGCTGCTGCCCGAGATCCACAACGCGGGCGCGGTGTTTTTGGGCTGCCACACGCCCGAGCCGGTGGGGGATTACTTCGCCGGGCCAGACCACACGCTGCCCACGGGCGGCACGGCGCGCTTTTTCGAGGCGCTCAACCGCGGCACCTTCCTGCGCAAGATGAGCGTGATCGGCTACACGGGCAAGGCGCTCGCCAAAGACGCGGAGGACATCATCCGCCTCGCCGAGGCGGAGGGGCTTTCCGCCCACGCCAACGCCGTGCGCATCCGCACGAAACAATAGGAGAAACTGCCATGAGAACAGCCGCCCTTTCCCGCCGCACGCGGGAGACCGCGATCGAACTTTCCCTCAACCTGGACGGGAGCGGTTCCGTTTCCGTCGATACGGGGGTCGGATTTTTCAACCATATGCTCGAACTGTTCGGCGTGCATTCGGGCTGCGACCTTTCCGTCGCCTGCAAGGGAGATACCGACGTCGACTTCCATCACAGCGTCGAAGACGTCGGCATCTGCCTCGGGCAGGCCTTCAAACAGGCCCTCGGCGACAAGCGCGGCATCGCCCGCTTCGCCGACCGCGTCGTCCCCATGGACGAGTGCTGCGCTCTCGTCGCGCTCGACGTTTCGGGGCGGCCCTTCCTCAATTTTGAAAAGAAGCTCGCGGGCAAGATCGGCCAGTTCGACGCCGAGCTCGTCGAAGAGTTTTTCCGCGCCTTCGCCTTCAACGCGGGCGTGAACCTGTACATCGATCTCTTGAAGGGCGGAAACATGCACCACGAGGCCGAGGCCGTGTTCAAGGCCTTCGCCAAATGCGTGCAGGACGCCGTCCGCATCGTCTCCGACGCGGTGCCCTCCTCCAAAGGGGTGCTTTGATGGTCGGCATCGTCGATTACGGCGCGGGCAACCTTCGCTCGGTGCAGAAGGCGCTCGAAGCGATCGGGCAGCCCGCGCGCATCGCGGGCGATCCCGCCGCGCTGGACGGGTGCGACAGGCTCATCCTGCCCGGCGTCGGCTCCTTCGGCGCGGGCATGCGCGAATTGTGCGCCCGCGGCCTGGACGGGTACGTGCGGGCGCGCGTCAAGGACACCAAGCTGCTCGGCATCTGCCTGGGCATGCAGTTCCTGTTGCAGACGAGTTTTGAAGAGGGCGAACACGCGGGCCTCGGGCTCATCGAGGGGCGGGTGGTGCGCTTTACGGAGGGCAAGGTGCCGCAGATCGGCTGGAACGAAGTCACCGCGCTGCGCACGCCGCTGTTTGCGGGCATACCCGAGGGCACCCGCTTTTACTTCGTGCACAGCTACCGCGCCGACTGCGCCGACGCCTTCGTCGCCGCCCGCACCGAGTACGGCGTCGATTACCCTTCGGCGGTGTACGCGGGCAACGCCTACGGCGTGCAGTTCCACCCCGAAAAGAGCGGCGAAGCGGGCCTTCGCCTGCTGCACAACTTTTGTACCATGTAAAGGAAGGTGCGCCGTATGATCCTGTTTCCTGCCATCGACATCCTCGAAGGGCGCGCGGTGCGCCTGTTCAAGGGGGATAAAAACGCCGTCACCGACTACGGAGACCCCCTCGCCTTCGCCGAAAAATGGGTGGAGGCTGGCGCGGAATGGCTGCACATCGTCGACCTGTCGGGCGCCTTTTCGGGCAGCAGCGGCATCGACCCCGTCATCACCGCCGTCAAGCGGCACTTCCCCGTCCGCATCCAGAGCGGCGGCGGGCTGCGCACGGCGGACGACTTCCGCCGCCGCCTCGACGCGGGTGCCGACCGCGCCGTGCTCGGCACCATGGCCGCCGAGGACCCCGCCCTGTTCGAGTGCCTCGCCACCCGCTACCCCGAATACGTGGTGGCGGGCATCGACGCAAAGGACGGCTTCCTGTGCGTGCGCGGCTGGACGCAAAAGACCGACGTTACCGCCGCCGATTTCGGCCGCAGGTGCCATGAAATGGGCATACGTCACGCACTTTTTACAGACATTTCCCGCGACGGCGCCTTGCAGGGCCCCAACGTCGCGGCTACGTCGCGCCTGCAACGGGAAACGGGGCTTTCGGTCATCGCGTCGGGCGGGGTCTCGTCCGAGGCGGACCTGGCGGCCTTGCAGGGCGCGGGCGTGTACGGCGCGGTGCTGGGCAAAGCTCTCTACGAAGGGCGGCTCGACCTGAAAGCGGCGCTCGCGCTCTGCCGCTGAACGCCCGTTCACGCAAAGAACGCCCGTTCGCGGCATGAACGCGCAAGGGCGCGGGCAAGGAGGAACAAATGCTCGCCAAACGCATCATTCCCTGCCTCGACATCGACAAGGGCAGGGTGGTCAAGGGCGTCAATTTCGTCGGGCTCGTCGACGCGGGCGACCCCGTGGAGATCGCCAAGGCGTACGACAAGATCGGCGCCGACGAGATCGTCTTTTTGGACATCACCGCGTCCAGCGACGGCAGAAAGACCGCCGTCGACATCCTCAGCCGCGCCAGCGAGCAGGTGTTCATCCCGTTGACGGTGGGCGGCGGCATCCGCACCGTCGAGGATTTCCGCGGCATGCTCGCCGCGGGCGCGGACAAGATCGCCGTCAATTCGGCCGCCATACGGCGCCCCGAACTCATCACCGAGGCCGCGCTGCGCTTCGGCTCGCAGTGCGTGGTGCTGGCCGTCGACGCCAAGCGCAACCGCGAGCGCGGCTCGTGGGACGTGTACCTGAACGGCGGCCGCGTCAACACGGGGCTGGACGCCGTCGAATGGATCGAGCGCGCCGTCTCGCTCGGCGCGGGCGAAGTGCTGCTCACCAGCATGGACAGGGACGGCACCAAAGCGGGTTACGACGTCGAACTCACCCGCGCCGCGGCCGAGGCCGTGGCAGTGCCCGTCATCGCCTCGGGCGGGGCGGGCACGATGGAACACTTTGCCGAGGTGCTCACCGAGGGCAAGGCGGACGCGGCGCTGGCGGCGTCGCTCTTTCACTTCGGGCTCATCGGCATGGCGGATCTGAAAAATTATCTCGCGGAGCGGGGCATCCCCGTCAGGAGGGTATAGCGTGGAAACACTCAAATGGAACGCGCACGGGCTCGTGTGTGCGATCGCACAGGACTATGAAAGCGGCGAAGTGCTCATGCAGGCTTACATGAACGAGGAGGCCTACCGCAAAACGCTCGAAACGGGCTACGCCCACTATTGGAGCCGTTCCCGCCAAAAATTGTGGAAAAAAGGGGAGGAGAGCGGCCACGTGCAGAAGGTGCGCGGCATCTACCTCGATTGCGACAAGGACTGCGTTTTGTTGAAGGTGGAACAGGAGGGTGCGGCCTGCCACACGGGGAATTACAGCTGCTTTTTCACGCCCGTGCGAGAATGCGGCCCCGGCGCGGAGATGCTCGGGCAGTTGCAGCGCATCGTCGAGGACCGCAAGCAGAACCCCGAAGAGGGCAGCTACACCTGCTATCTGTTTGAAAAAGGCGTCGACAAGATCGCCAAAAAGGCGGGCGAAGAGGCCGTAGAGCTCGTCATCGCCGCCAAAAACCGCGACCGCGCCGAGATCGTCGGCGAATGCGCGGACCTTTTCTACCACACCCTCGTGCTGCTGGCCGACGCGGGCGTGAAGCTGTCGGACGTGTGCGAGGAGTTGAAAAGGAGGCACTAAGTGTTCACACTTTTTCTTTTGAGCTGACAAAAGAAAAAGTCGTGATTTTGAGGGGACAACCGCCGTTCGCTGACGCTCTGCGGCGTTTTTCCCCTCGCCGCGGCATCTTTTGGGGCACACTTATTATAAAAATGCCGCGGCTTCACCCCTTTCCCTCAGCCGAAAGTTTTCGGCAAATTGGGTGCGCTTAGGCAAAAGCGTGGTTTTGCCACGCGCAGTAGATTATAGAAATTGTCCTCAATTTTACATTCTACATTTTACATTCTACATTCCTTTCCTTTCTGTCATCCCGAGCTTGTCGAGGGATCTCATTGCAGGCTCAACGGAGGGCAGGCGAGTGAGATCCTTCGACTGCGCCTCACTTCGTTCGGCTCCGCTCAGGATGACAGAGGGGAGTTGCCCCGTTTAGCTCGGGATGACAGGTGGGCCGTTCGGGATGACATAGGATTTGTCTTCAATTCTACATTCTACATTTTACACTCTACATTCGGTACGCAAAAGCCTGCGGTTTTGTGAACAAAGCGGCGCGCGCACGCGCGCGGCACATCGGTATTTTTCAAGGAGTGATCATCATGGGTATTTTCGGCAAGATCATCGGCGCGCTCAAAAAGACGAAGGACAACATCTCCTCCAAGCTCTCCGCCCTCTTTGCCAAGGGCCTGGGGGACGATTTTTACGACGAATTGGAGGAGATCCTCATCTCCGCCGACATCTCCGTCGTCACCGCCGAAGAGATCGTCGAGCAGATCCGCGACGAGGCGCGGCGCGAAAAGCTCAAAGACAAGGAATACGTCGTCAACCTGCTCAAAGACGTCATCGAGGACACCCTCAACGAGGCCGAAGTGCCCGTCATCGAATACCCCGCGGTCATCATGCTCGTGGGCGTGAACGGCGTCGGCAAGACGACCACCATCGGAAAGCTCGCCAATTATTTCGTCCGCGAAAAGAAGAGCGTCACCGTGGCCGCTGCGGATACCTTCCGCGCCGCCGCGTCCGACCAGCTCTCGGTCTGGGCGGACAGGGCCAAGGTCCGCATCGTCAAGCACGAGGAGGGCAGCGATCCTTCCGCCGTCGTCTTCGACGCCGTCTCCTCGGCCAAGGCCAAGGGCACGGACGTGGTCATCGTCGATACGGCGGGCCGCCTGCACGTCAAGGCCAACCTCATGGAGGAGCTGAAAAAGATGGACCGCGTCGTCGCGCGCGAATACCCCGAGGCGAATTTTTATAAGTTCTTGGTGCTGGACGCCACCACGGGGCAGAACGCCCTCTCGCAGGCGCGCCTCTTCGACGAGGCCGTCGACCTCGACGGCATCGTTTTGACCAAGCTCGACGGCACCGCCAAGGGCGGGTTCGTGGTCTCGCTGTGCGGGGAGTTGAAGATCCCCGTCGTGTTCGTCGGCACGGGCGAAAAGCTGGACGACTTGCAGCCCTTCGACGCCGAAGAATTCACCGAAGGAATCATCTGACGCAGCCCCCGGCGGGGGCGCTTCAAAGGGGCCGCGCGCGTTTGCCGCGCGCGGCGCAAAAGGAGTCGGCATGAACGCAAAAATGATCACCACTGCGGAAAAGGCGAACACCTTTGTGTTGCGCAGGCGTTTTGTCCTTTCCGCGCTGCCCGAGGCTGCGCGGCTGCGCGCCACGGCGCTCGGGCTGTATTTTGTGCGCATCAACGGCCGCAGGGTGGGGGAGGACTTCCTCGCGCCCGGGTTCACGTCCTACCACAAAATGGTGCAGTGGCAGAGCTATGACGCCCTCCCGTACCTGTGTGCGGGAGAAAACGTCTTGGAGATGACGGTCAACGCGGGTTGGTACGCGGGGCGGTTTGGTTGCGAGGACAAGGGAGCCTTTTACGGAGAAGCGCCCGCGGGCGCTCTCGAACTGGAAGCGGACGGCACCGTCCTTTGCACGGATGAGAGCTGGGAGGCCGCAGAGAGCCCCGTCCGCTTTGCCGGCATCTATGACGGTGAACGCGCCGACTTCACCGCTCCCTGCAAGCCGCTGACGCCCGTGCCTGCGGGCTTCGATGCGGGCGTGCTCGTGCCGCAGATGTGTGAGCCCGTGCGCACCACGCAGCGTTTGCCCGTGCAGCGCCTGTTCACCACACCCAAGGGAGAAACGGTGTACGACTTCGGTCAAAATATCGCGGGCGTATGCGAGGTGGAGACGGGCGAAGATTTTGCGGGCACGCTCACGCTGACCTTCGCCGAGGTGTTGGACGGGGACGGCAACTTCTATACCGAAAACTTGCGCAGCGCCGAGGCAAAGGATACTCTCTGCTGCCGTGGCCGCCGCGTATACGCCCCCGAATTTACCTTTCACGGCTTCCGTTACATGCGGATGGAAGGGGGTACTCTCCCCGCGGACAAGGTTTTTGCCCTCGTCCGCCACAGCGACATGAAGCGTACGGGCCGCGTCGCCACGGGGCAGCCGCTCTTTGACAGGCTGCTCGCCAACGTCGTATGGGGCCAGCGCGGCAACTTTGTCGATATCCCCACCGACTGCCCTCAGCGAGACGAGCGCATGGGCTGGACGGGGGACATCAACGTCTTTTGCCGCACGGCCGCCTACAATTTCGACATCCGCTCGTTCATGAAAAAGTGGCTCGCCACCCTGCGGCAGGACCAATACCCCACGGGCGAGGTGCCGCACGTCGTCCCCGACGTGTTCGGCTCGCGCGGTACCGACGCGCTGTGGAGCAGCGCCGTCGCCATGGTGCCGTGGACGCTGTACGAAATGTACGGGGATGTCTCGTTCCTGGCCGACAATTTCACCGCGATGAAGAAGTACCTCGCCGCCCTGGAAAACAACACCGACCGCGGCCTCATGGCCCGCGGCCACGAATACGGGGATTGGCTCTCCTTCGACAACGAACCGTCTTTCCGCTTTTCCTGTATGGGGGCGACGGACGTGTATTTTATTGCCGACGTCTTTTATGCCGTCACGCTGGATACGGTGGCAAAGACCGCCGGCGTCCTCGGCGAGGCGGAGACGGCGGCGCGGTGCCGTGCCCGCCGCGAGAAGCTGCTGGCGGATATGTACGCGGAATTTTTTACGCCCCGCGGCAGGCTGGCCGTGGATACGGTCACGGCGCGCGTGTTGCTGTTGCATTTCGGTCTCGCGCCGGCTAAGCTGCGGCCGCGGCTGGCGGCCGAGCTCAACGCCATGGTGGAGGCGCGCAAGTTCCGCGTGACGACGGGTTTTGCGGGCACGCCGTATCTGCTGTTCGCGCTGGCCGACAACGGCTACGCGGATACGGCGGCAAAACTGCTGCTGAACGAGGATTGCCCGGGCTGGCTCAACGAGGTCAAACTGGGCGCGACCACCGTCTGGGAGCGCTGGAACAGCTATCTTGCGAGCGGCCCCGACCCCGACGCGGTGGGTATGAATTCGTACAATCACTACGCTTATGGCTCCTTTATGGAGTTTTTCTACCGCCGCGTCGCGGGTATCGAGGCGGCGGCTCCGGGCTTTGCGGCTGCGCGCATCGCACCGACGCCGCTGGCGGGGTTTGACGCGGTGCGGGCGGAGTACGAGAGCGTGCGCGGCCGCTTTGCGGCGGGGTATGAAAAGCACGGCAACGTTTTGCACGTGTTCGCCGAGATCCCGCAAGGCTGTGCGGGCGAGGTGTGGTTGCCTCGCGGTACGGAGCCCGCCGCCCGAGGCAGCGGCTCCTTCTCCTTCGATATACCATGGGGGAAATGAACGCCGCGCGGCAAGGCCCGCCGCGGGAGCGTGACGCAAAACTGCCATGATCTTTTTTGAACTGACGACCGTGTTTGCGATCGGCGCCGTCGGCGGCTGGGTGCTGGAACTGTTTTTCCGCCGCTTTTTCAGCATGAAAAAGTGGATCAACCCGGGCTTTCTCAACGGCCCGTACCTGCCCATGTACGGCTTCGGCGCCGCGCTCCTGTACGGCGCCTGCTTCATCCCGCTGCCCCGCTGGGCGCTGGTGCTGCTGCTGACGGCCGCGCTCACCGCCCTCGAATACGTCACGGGGCTCATCTTCATCAAGGGCATGAAGATCAAATTGTGGGACTACTCCGATCGCTTCGGCAACGTGCAGGGCATCATCTGTCCGCTGTTTTCGCTGCTCTGGGGGCTGATCGCGGCGGGGTTCGTGTACCTGCTCTTCCCGCCGCTGCAAGCGGCCGCCGTTTGGGCGGGCGGCAGCGCGGGTGCGCTCTTTGCCGAGGGCGCCTTTTACGGGGCGCTGCTCGTCGACGTGTGCATCAGCTTCAACGTCTCGCTGCGCGTGCGCAAGGCGGCGGCGCAGATCCGCGAGGCCGTGCATTACGAGCGGCTCAAAGCCGCCCTCAACGACCTGCGCGCCGAGCGCAGGCAGAAGCGCCGCTTCCTCTTCCCCTTTGCGGGCGGCTCCCTTCTCGACGCCGTGCAGCGGCTGCACGCGCGCAACATGGAGCGCCTGCGCGCCCTGCGCGGGCCCGCCCGCCGCAAGCAGGACAAGCAGGACGGCGAGGACGGCGGGGAGAAAAAGGACGGCTAAGCGGCGGGACGGATTGACAGCGGCGCCGTTTTCCGCTATAATGGCGGCATGAAGGATCTGAACTATTCCCGCCTGTTCGACGTGTACGGCGCCCTTCTGACGGGCAGCCGCCGCGAGATCTGCGAACTCTACTACCTTTGCGACCTGTCTTTGACCGAGATCGCCGAGCAGCGGGGCGTCTCCAAACAGAGCGTTTCCGACACCCTTGCCAAGAGCCGTAAGCTCCTGGACGGGTACGAACAAAAGTTGCGCGTGCTGCAAACGTCGGACGCGGTGCGGCGCGCGGAGGAGCTCTTGGCGGCGTTTTCCGCCGCACATCCCGGGCTTCGCGCCGAAACGCAGCCCATCGCGGCCGCCCTCGGCGGCGCGGGCAGGGCGTCCGCGCAGGCGGAACCGCCTTCCGAGACAGAATAAGGAGTGACCGTAGTGGCATTGTTTTCATCGCTCTCCGAGCGGCTCAACCATATCTTTTCCAAGCTGACCAAGCATGGCAGGCTCACCGAATTGGAGATCAAGGGCGCGATGCGCGAGGTGCGCGTGGCGCTGTTGGAGGCGGACGTCAACATCTTCGTGGCCAAAAAGTTCATCGCCGACGTCTCCGAAAAGGCGGTGGGGCAGGAGATCCTCAAAAGCCTGAACCCCGCCCAGCAGGTCATCAAGATCGTCAACGACGAGCTCATCGCGCTGATGGGCTCGGCCAACGCCAAGCTCGAAACGGCCGACCGCCCGCCCGCCGTCATCATGATGTGCGGCTTGCAGGGCGCAGGCAAGACGACGCTTTGCGGCAAGCTCGCCCTCTTTTTGAAAAAGCAGGGCAAAAAGCCGCTGCTCGTGGCGGGGGACATCTACCGCCCCGCGGCCATCCACCAGTTGCAGGTGGTCGGCGGCAAGGCGGGCGCCGAGGTGTTTGAAAAGGGCACCCAAAACCCCGTCAAAACGGCCAAACAGGCCGTCGAACACGCGCGCTCGATGGGGTACGACACCGTCATCATCGACACGGCCGGCCGCCTGCACATCGACGACGCGCTCATGCAGGAGCTCGAAAACATCAAAAACGAGGTGCACCCGAACGACATCCTGCTCACCGTCGACGCCATGACGGGCCAGGACGCGGTGAACGTGGCCGAGACCTTCAACAAGCGGCTGGACGTGACGGGCGTCATCCTGACCAAGCTCGACGGCGACACCCGCGGCGGCGCCTGCCTGTCCATCAAGGCGGTCACGGGCAAGCCCATCAAGTTCATCGGCGTGGGCGAAAAACTCACCGACTTGGAGCCGTTCTACCCCGACCGCATGGCCTCGCGCATCCTGGGCATGGGCGACGTTCTGTCCCTCATCGAAAAGGCGCAGGAGGCCGTCACCGAAGAACAGGCCAAAAAGATGGAAAAAAAGCTGCGCGAGGCTTCCTTCACCCTCGAAGACTACCTCGAACAGTTTGAATCGCTCAAAAAGATGGGCGGCATCGCGCAGGTGATGGGCATGATGCCGGGCATGAGCAAGTTGAAGATCAAGGAGAGCGACTTCGACGAAAAGAAGGTGGAGCGCATCAAGGCCATCATCCTCTCCATGACCCCGCGCGAGCGCGAAAAGCCAGAGATCGTCAACTCCTCCCGCAAAAAGCGCATCGCCGCGGGCAGCGGCACGACCGTGCAGGACATCAACCAGCTGTTGAAGCAGTTCGAGCAGACCAAGGTCATGATGAAGCAGATGCGCGGCGGCAAGCGCCTGCCGTTCATGCGCTGAACCGGCGCGCCGCGTCCGTCGGCAAAAAAACAGGAAAAGAATTGTGCGCCTGTCAAGCAAAAATGCTTGACAGGCTTTCTTTTATCCGCTATAATGGGGCGGTATGTGGCGCCCCGCGGCGCTCGTTCACAGAAAAATTTTCCGCAAGGAGCAAAATACCATGGCAGTCAAAATGAGGCTTACGAGGCTGGGCGACAAAAAGTCTCCCTTCTACCGCATCGTCGTGGTCGACAGCCGCAAGGCGCGCGACGGCGAGTACATCGAAAAGATCGGGCACTACAACCCGACGAGCAACCCCGAAGAGGTGGTCATCGACGCCGACCGCGCCAAAGACTGGCTCTCCAAGGGCGTGCAGCCGACGGATACCGTCAAAACGCTGCTCATCCGCCAGGGCGTCATCGAAAAGCCGACCAAACTTTCCGCGCCCCGCACCAAGACGCGCAAAAAGAAGTAAGCGCGTGCGCGTTTAAGGGGAAAGGCCAATGCTGGAACTTGTGAAATTCGTGGTGGAACAGTTTGCCGAGCACAAGGACGCGATCGAATACCGCGTCGAAGACCGCGGCAACGCGACTGACATCGTCGTGCTGCTCGAAGAGTCCGACATGGGCAAGGTCATCGGCAAACAGGGCAAGATCGCCAAGGCCCTGCGCACGCTGGTGCGCTGCGCTTCGGCCAAGGAGCACAAAAAATACAACATCGAGATCAAGGAAAAGGCAAAAGCGGAATAAACTTCCGCTTCTTTTCTTATGCGGCCGCGCCTGCGCGCGGCGGAGTGAGTGCATGAAAGATACCATCGTCATCGCCGAAGTGTTGAAGCCGCAGGGCATCCGCGGGGAGCTGAAAGTGCGCACCTTGCTCGACGCCCCTGCCGACATACGGCGCTTCAAAAAGGTGTACATCGGCGGAAAGGAGTACAAAGTGCTCTCCGCCCGCACCGACGCGCAGGCGGCCTACCTCGCCCTGGCGGGGGTGGCGGACAGGAACGCCGCCGAACTGCTGCGCGGGGCGGAGGTGGAGGGCCTGCGCGCCGACGCGCCCGCCCTGGCCGAAGGCCGCTACTACATCGTCGACCTCATCGGCTGCGCCGTGGTCACGGAACACGGCAAACGTCTTGGAGAAATCGCGGACATCCTGCCCGCGCACACCGATATCTTTGTCCTGAAAGAGGGGGACAAGGAGTACATGTTCCCCGCGGCGGAGGGCGTCATCCTCGACGTAGACGTAGAGAACAGAAAGGTCGTACTCTCCGCCGCGCGGTTTGCGCAGGTCGCCGTCGAACAGGATAAACCATGAAGATCGATATTCTCACGCTCTTTCCCGAGATGTTCGCGCCGCTGCGCGAGAGCATCCTCGGGCGGGCGCAAAAGGAAAACAAGATCGAGATCAACGTCGTCAACATCCGCGACTATTCCGAGGACAAGCACAAAAAGTGCGACGATTACCCCTTCGGCGGCGGCGCGGGCATGGTGATGACGGCCCAGCCCATCGGCTCGGCCATCGAGGCGCTCGACCCAGGCCACGAGGCGCGGCGCATCTACCTCTCGCCCAAAGGAGAGACCTTTTGCCAGCAGAAGGTGTTCGAGCTGCTGCAATACGAGCGCCTCGTGCTGCTCTGCGGGCACTACGAGGGGGTGGACCAGCGCGCCATCGACCTCTTCATCGACGAGGAGATCAGCATCGGCGATTACGTCCTTACGGGCGGCGAGCTGCCCGCCATGGTGGTGACCGACTGCGTGGCGCGGTACGTGGAGGGGGTCATCAACACCTCCTCGCTCGTGCAGGAGAGCTTTTCCGAAAACCGCCTCGAATACCCGCAGTACACCCGCCCCGTGGAGTACAGGGGGCTCACGGTGCCCGAGGTTCTGCGCAGCGGAAACCATGCGGAGATCGACAAGTGGCGGCGGGAGCAATCGGAAAAGCTCACGCGCGAAAAGAGGCCGGATTTAATTAGTTCGCAAAATAATTTGTAGGAATTTAAGTGCAGGAGGGGGGATATGGGCATTGTGCCGAAGGGGTTCCAAAACATCGGATATTATCTTGTGGAGCCGATAATACCGCCCGCGTGTTTCGATTTGCCGTGTAAACGGCTGCTTTCTTTGAGCGATTGCATTGCAAATATCTATCCGCCGCAGACCGAGGATTTATCTCCGCGGATGATGAAATTGGCGGAAGAGGCTCGGTTTTCACCTGCCGAAAGTAGGTTTTCACGCTTGAAGGACGCGCTTGTGTTTTATAATGAGTTTTCGGAAAAAGCGGACGGGCTGCGTATTGTGGGGCAGTTTGCGGCGAAAGATATTGCCTGGCGGTTCATTTCGGAAAATGATTTTTGCCTGTGCGGGGAAAATTTGGAGCCGAAAAGGTTGTTGGGTGGAGAAATCCTCGGCTTTGACGGCGGGTTACACAGTTATCTTTGCAACGGATTGGATAAAAATTTGCGGGAAAGGTTTGCCATACGGTGGAACGGTTGGGGACTTATCGAAAGCAGCTATGAGGAAATGCGCACATTCGCCGCGTTTATTCAAGGGCAGGGAGAACCCGTCGACTGGCTGCCGTACTTGCTGTTTGATTATACCCCATAAAAAGGAAAGCTCTCATCTCTTTTGAGAGATCTTGCGCGAAGGCTAAATAAATAACTCGCGCAAGCAAAACTACGCTTTTGCGTTAGCGCACCCCAATTTGCAAAAACTTTTGCTTTTGCAGGAAAGGTGAATGCGGCGCGCGTAATATGGTGTGCCCTGAAAGGGCGCGCCGCAGAGGAAAACTCCGATTGCACCGAGCAAAGCGAGGGCAATGGGGTTTGCCTATAAATCGCCGCATTTTGTTTTGTCAGCTCAAAACAAAATGGGCGAGAAATACAGAGGTTTTATGAAACACATCCAATGGTTCCCCGGGCACATGACCAAGGCCATGCGCATGATGGAGGAGAGCGCCGCGCTCGTCGACGGCGTGCTCTTCATCCTCGACGCGCGCGCGCCCGCGGCCACGTTCAACAAAAAACTGAAAAAGCTGTTCGGCGCCAAGCCCGTGCTCTTCGTGCTCAACAAGTGCGATCTGGCCGACGACGCCGCGACGGACGCCTTCCTGGCCGAGATCGGCAAGGGCGCGCCCGCCGTCAAGTGCACGGCCACGGCGCAGGGCGCGGCGGGCAGGATCGCCGCAAAACTTCCCGAACTCCTCAAAGATAAATTCGCCAAGGACGCCGCCCGCGGCATGAACCGCCCCCCGCGGCTTTTGGTGGCGGGCATCCCCAACACGGGCAAGAGCACCGTCATCAACGCCATGAGCGGGCAAAAGCGCGCCGTCACGGGGGACAAGGCGGGCGTCACCCGCGGAAAACAGTGGATCCGCTGCGCGGGCTTCGAGCTGCTGGATACCCCCGGCACCATGCCGCCCTCCTTCGAGGACCAGGCGCTGGCGCGGCACTTAGCGTACATCGGCAGCATCAACGACGACATTTTGGACATCCCGTCCCTGGCCCTGGCGCTGTTGGAAGAGCTGGCAGCAAGCTATCCCGCCCTGCTCGCGGCGCGCTACGGCATCGATGGCGGCGAGCCCTTGGCCATGTACGAGCAGGTCTGCCGCGCCCGCGGCTTTTTGATCCGCGGCGGAGAATTCGACTACGAGCGCGCCGCCCGCGCGCTGCTCGACGACCTGCGCAAAGGCCGCCTCGGCCGCGTCACCTTCGAGCGCGCGGAAAATTTCCGCGGCTATTTTGCCTGAACGGGCACTTCGCGGCGGAAACGTTGGTTCACGTATGAAAAAGATCTGGAACGCGGAACAAAAACTATGCTTTGAGCGCGCCCTCCAAGGGCGGGGCATGGAGCTCATCGCGGGCGCCGACGAGGCGGGCCGCGGCCCGCTGGCGGGCCCCGTGGTCTGCGCGGCGGTCATCCTGCCGCTGGACGCGGCGTCGCTCATCGAAGGGGTGGACGACAGCAAAAAGCTCTCCGAGGCCGCGCGCGAGCGGCTGGACGGGTACATCCGCGCGCGGGCGCTGGCCTTTGCCGTGTGCGAAGAGAGCAACGAGACCATCGACCGCATCAACATTCTGGAAGCGACGAAGCTGTGCATGAAGCGCGCCGTCGAGGCGCTGGACCCGCCCCCTTCGGCGGTGCTCGTCGACGGGGATTTCCGCATCGACGTCGCCTGCGCGCAGCAGAGCATCGTCGGCGGAGACGCGCTGTCCTATTCCGTCGGCGCGGCGAGCATCCTGGCCAAAGTCTACCGCGACGCGCGCATGCGCGAATACGACAAGCTGTACCCGCAATACGGGTTCGCCGTGCACAAGGGCTACGGCACGAAGCGGCACACCGATGCCATACGGGAGTTCGGGCTATGCGCGATCCATCGCAGGACGTTCACAAAAAAGTTTTGGGCAGGCGCGGGGAACGCCGCGCCGCCAAATTCCTGAGGCGGCAGGGCTGCAAGGTGCTGGCCCGCAACTACCGCACCCCCTTCGGCGAGGCCGACATCGTCGCCCGCGACGGGGAAACGGTGGTCTTTTGCGAGGTCAAGGCCCGCCTCACGGAGTCCTTCGGCACCCCCGCCGAGGCGGTGGGGGCGGACAAGCGCCGCCGCTACGGGCTGATCGCGCGCTTTTTCCAGCAGCGGGCGGGGCGGGAATGCAACGTGCGTTTCGACGTTTTGGAAGTATACAAAGACCGCGTCGTTCACCTCAAAGACGCCTTCCGCCTCCCGTGAACGCCGCGTTCCGCCTTTTTTGTGCGCGGCGGGGCGTTTTTGGCCCGTTCACGCGAAAAAAAGGGGAACAAACCGCAAAAAAATGCGCCGAAACGGGTGAAAAACGGTTGCGCGCCGCGCCCGTTTATGGTACAATAGCCAAAGACTTCGGGCGGTCCTCCGGCGAACCATTCGGCCGTGAACGCTGCGTAACAAGGAGGTAAAAGTCGATGAAAGGGTTGATCGAAGCGATCGAGCAGGAAAACCTGAAAGACTCCGTTCCCGCTTTCAACGTAGGCGACACCGTCAAAGTGAGCGTGAAAGTCGTCGAGGGAACGCGCGAAAGGTTGCAGGCGTTTGAAGGCGTCGTGATCGCGAAAAAACACGGCGGCATCCGCGAGACCTTTACGGTCCGCAGGCTTTCGTACGGCGTCGGCGTCGAGAGGACGTTCCCCGTGCATTCGCCGAAGATCGCAGCCATCACCGTGGTGCGCAAGGGCAAAGTCCGCAGGGCCAAGCTCTATTACCTGCGCGGCCGCACGGGCAAAGCTGCCAAGATCAAAGAAGTGCGCTGAAAAACCGAACAAAAAACGGGCTTCCCGCCTTGCGGGGGCCCGTTTTTTGTCTACCGAAAACCCCGCGATAGTCGCGGGGTTCAGTGGAGGCTAAGCCGATGAGGATGACAAAAAGACTCCGATTGTGTAAAATAAGAACTGACCTGCCAGTCAGAAAAGGAAAACACAATCGGAGGATATCATAATGCAGGAGCAAAACAATATCATAAATAGTTTAGCACATACGAAATGGAATTGCAAGTATCATATAGTATTTGCGCCAAAGTATCGACGAAAAGTATTCTACGAAGAAAAGCGGATGGAGATACGAGAGATACTGAGGAAACTGTGTCAATGGAAAGGCGTGGAGGTGATAGAGGGAGAGATATGTCCGGATCATATCCATATGCTGGTAAGTATACCGCCCAAAATGAGCGTTGCGGGATTCATGGGATATTTGAAAGGGAAGAGTAGCTTGATGATATATCAAAAATGGGGAAGCATGAAATTTGCATACCGCAACCGCGAATTTTGGTGTAAGGGATACTATGTAGACACGGTCACATATTTTTATGGACACTATTTTATGGGGATAGAAGGAAATTATTTTAATTGATACTATTTTTTATCATTTTTTGCTTTCTGATTTAATTCACTTATGCAATCAAGATAAGCTTGCTCTACTTCGGAGAGCGTTCGTGCCTGATATTTTTTATATTCGGTCTTCGCTTTATCTATCGCCTGCTCATGGCTGACAGTTCCCGCTCCGACAAGTAGTTTTTCACCGCTCATTGTAAGTATCCGATCCAAGTGAGCTGACCAATCTGCCATCGTCATTGGCTGTTCACGCTCAGCCTGCCTTTCTGCAAAATCAAGATAACCCGAAACGATTTGACCGAGGCTGCGTAATTCTTTTTCATTGAGATAATTCTTTGCTATAACGGCATCTTGCAGATGCGGGCGATTACCCTTAAAGGTAGTAAGCCCCATAAATTCTTTTTCTGCGTCGGCGCGGTTATAGATAACTTCGGCAGCCGTTTGACCGTGCACGGCGTAATGAATTTTGTTCTGTACTTTTTTGAAGAACTCAATGGAAATTTCGGCGTGAGGATCGTAATCTATGCTCGTTGCATAGATATCGAGTACCTGACGGTAGAACACCTTTTCGGATGCGCGGATGTCGCGAATACGCTCCAAAAGTTCTTTGAAGTATCCGCCTCCGCCAAGTTCTTTCAGCCTGTCGTCATCAAGCGTAAAACCTTTGCGGATATATTCATTGAGCCGTTTTGTAGCCCATTGACGGAACTGTGTGCCGCGCAGCGATTTAACGCGATAGCCGACGGAAATAATGACATCAAGATTATAGTAATCAACCTGATAGGTTTTACCATCCGCGGCAGTTGTTGCAAATTTTGCAACAACTGCTTCACGCACAAGTTCGCCTTCTTCAAAAATGTTTTTGATGTGGCGGGAGATAGTAGACTTATCCCTTTCAAACAGCATAGCCATTTGATCGAGCGTAAGCCATACAGTTTCTCCCTGAAAGCGAACATCGACTTCAACTTTGCTGTCTTCGGTCTTAAAGATGATAAAATGTTGATTCTCATTTGAAATTTTAGCGTTCATGTGTCTTATCCCTAATTTGCAACAATATTTTTTATTCGTTGAATGCAGCGGCAATTTCTTCATCTGATACATTCGTGCTTGTACCATTTTTAGCATTGATCCTGTCGATTTCCGCTTTAATAAGCTCACCAAATGTGGTCTTATCGAGTTCAAGACTTTCTTTCGCGGCAACGGATTTATCGGCGAACGCATCGAAAATTGCCTGTTTCTCTTCCAAAATCGCTGTAATTTTTTCATCGATAGTTTCAGGACAAAGCAGGCGATATACGAGTACGTTACGCACTTGACCCATACGGTAAGCTCTTGATATCGCCTGATTTTCGATAGAAGGCTTTAGCTGTGGCTCGCAGATTACTACAACGCTTGCCGCCTGTATATTAAGGCCCGTTCCGCCTGACTGTATCTGCGAGATCAATACCGTGCCGGCAGGCGCTTCGTTAAACTCATCTATAATTTCCTGCCTTCTTTGCGGCGTGACAGAGCCGTTTATTGGATTGGGACATCTGTCACCGAGAAAATCGTATATCTTCCTTATGGTATCGAGGAAATAGGAGAATACTAGCACTTTCCTGCCTTCCGATTCAGCCTCTTCAATGATTTCTAAAAGTCTATTGGCTTTAGATGAGCGGTGCAGATATTCTACATTCCACGAAACTCGTCTTGCCTGCATATAGTGTCCTGCCATAAGCGAATCTTCATAAGCAATTTCTTCTTCTTTAGAAAGCGCACACCATTCTTTTGATTCGATGAGTTCAGGGAGTTCCGTAAGAACGTCATCTCGTTTACGCCTGTAATATACAGGCGCAACTTTTTCGCGGAATTGAGGAGCGGACGACATAAACGCTATTCTGCTGACTGAACTTGCAATGCGTGGCTGAAGATACCTGATAAGCGTTATCATTTCATCGACGTTGTTTTCTAATGCCGTGCCGGTCATAAATAGCAAGCGAGGGGAATGAGAACATAATACCAGCGTATTTATTGTGCGTTGAGCTTCCGGATTTTTAATATAATGAGCTTCATCTATAACGGTAAGGGCATGATGGAAGTTTTCATCCAGCTTAAAATACTTCGTTGTTTCATAGGTCGTAACGGCAACGCCTCCATGCTTTATCCAGTCTTTAATCGCTGCAAGCCGCAAACTGCCATGCACTTTGATAACGCTGAGTTTACTGTGTTTTACTATTTCGCGGCACCAGTTTGTAAGGACGCTTGCCGGACAAACGACAACAAAGTGCGTTGCTCCCGTATTTTTCAATGATACCATAGCAGCGATTGCCTGTACGGTTTTGCCGAGGCCCATTTCGTCGCCTAATAAAACGCGTTCCTGATGCAGAATGTACTTTACGCCCCATTCCTGATACCGTCTTAAAGTACAGAGCAATCCATCCGGAAAGAAGCATTGATCCTGAATTTTCTGAGCCAACTCCTCAGGCAGACCGTAGACGGCGTCGGACGTACCGAGTAAACCCGGATTAACATCTTCGAGCACGGAAAAATAAGCGGGCGATTGTGCCGCAAAATCTGTCCATGCCTCTGATGCTGAAGCATTGCCAATATTTTTCAGGTCATTTACAAGCGCTTTTGTCTGTGAACCATACTCGCCTTGCCAAAGTTCCGTTAGCTTCTGATATGCAAAATTGGCGCGTTCTTTTGTTGCTTTTGAGGTAAACAACCAGCGCAGTACGTTTTTGCCGGGCTTAACGAGATTGCATAAGTCATCGATCTGCTCTTCATATTCATTTATATAACGATTGCAGGAAGAAACGAGCGGGCGGGCAAGATTGTATGCGTAAATATTTTTGACAAGTTCAGTAGCTTGCTTTGTTTTATTATCCGTACTCAGCTTTATATGTATTTCTTTGAAAGTTTTATTTGCAAAATCCTTTGTTATCCTTATGATAGTGTAGGCGGCATCCTGACTGATCCCGCGAATAGAAGCAAGCCTGTAAGGGGTGGAAGAATAAATATCGGCAACCGTTCGATACCCGTGGTCAAGTAAAGGTTTTATTTTTAACCCTTTTTTCTGCTTTGTAAGTTCATCTACAGGGACTCCGCGCAAAACATTCATAACCTCTTGCATGGCAAGGTTATCGGAAGTGGCTTTTATCTGATTTAAGTATTGCTCCGAAACGCTGCTTGCCGCCTTAAGATTGTTTAGCCTGCGGTTATGTTGTTCCAAAAGCAATTTAACATCTTGCGAAGAAAAAAGTTTGGCCATTTGTCCCTCTTATATTGTCCTGCTTTCATGACAGGTAAAGTAGATAAGTTGTAATTTCTCCGAAAGTTTTTTAAGCATCTCTTTTACCCTGTCCATATGCTTCTGATCGAGATTTACAAACGGATCGTCGAGAATAAGAAACGGCTTTTCTTCCGTGTACATGTTGTCAATGAGCGCCATTCTGAAGCAGAACGCACAGATACTGCGCTGTCCTGTACTGAGATGTTTTTCGCTACGCTCTATGCCGTTGCGTTCGTACCTTATTTCAAAATTAGGAGTCATCGTCACTTTCTCTCCGAGTGCGGTTTCCAACAATCCGGCATAGTTTACGAAATTATTTTTGACAGGCGCGACATACCTGTCTTTAAGACGCTTATCGGCTTCTTTCAGCAAATCGGCTGTCCATATCAATAAATCGTGATCATGCTTATATTCCCTCAGCAATTCTTCATGCCGCTGTTTTTCGGCATATAATTCATCGAGTTTTTCAGCTTCCGTTTCACAATCCGATATGTCAATACTCAGCTTGGAGATATCTTTGTTGATAATCTCGATTCTTTCTTCTACCTTTTCGGTTTCGTCGCTTTCAGACGTAGCTGGGCGGACATCGAGTTTCTTTTCCTCTTTCAGTTGTTGTGCTTTTTTAATGTTTTCGGCATAATCTCTCCCGACCTGCCTGTATTTCTCCACATCTTCTTCCAGTTCGCGGATATGATCCGTTATCTGTTTGTCAAAACGATATTTTGCGCAAAAATCACCTATCGCTTTTTCATGTTCTGCAAGTTGCGCTTTGGTGTCAGCATTTTGTTTGTCAAATCCTTTAAGCATGTTCTTAAGTATTGCATAACGGTTCAGCTCGTTCTGCAAATCAGAAAGCCTCTTGCTGAAATCGCCGTCCGTAAAGTTATATATGAAAAAATAATCACTAATTCCTTTATCGAGCTGCGCACATTCAGATCTTTTCTCTGCAAGTGTTTTGGTCTTTTCGCTGCTGCTGCGGACAAAGATATTATATTTCGCAAGGTCATCTTTGAATTTTGCGACTGAATACAGAATGTTTTTATCGAGAGAATAGCCATAAGGAGTAAGCAATCTCTGTACAGCCAATTCCGCACTATTTTTTACGCGCTCTTTCGCGGCTTTCTCAGGGTTTATTCTTTGAACGGTATCGGAAACAGGCGCAGATGTCTTTTTGTTGAGGTAAATAAATCCCGTTGCCAACAGGCAGACCGCCCCTACGGCAAGCAATATCACGCCAGGTATCATCTGAACAAACAGTATCCCTATGCCCGCAACGGCAATGAGCGACGCAATAACTGCTATGATCAGATACTTCTTTTTAGAACCCTGATGCTTGGCAGATACATGGTCTGCTCGTTCTACAATATAGTCGGGCGTTTCTATGTACGCCTTTTCCGCCCGCTCATACTCATCGACGGCGGCGTCTATTTGCGCCAAATCCTTCTCTGTAGGTGTGTGATTTTCAAATTTTTTGCGCAAGGCAATTTCATCTTCAGTCGGCTTTACACTTTCTTGCGCATAAATTTCGGCTTCATTTTGAGTTAACAGATCTATTTTACCTCTTATATCGGCAATTTCGGTTTCGGTAGGTTGTCTGCCGTCATATTTCTTGTGCAATTTGGAAAGCATTTCCGTATCTTCATGTGACAACGCTTTTGTCGTCTGCTGTGCAAGTGTCGTTTTAACCGAAATATGATTCCTTATGGCAGAAATCTCATCAGAAGACGGAATGCCGCCGGGATATTTGCGCCTTATTTCTTCAACAGTGCGCTCTGCCTGTTCCGCTGCAGATATTAAATTATCGTACTGCTCCCAGTCTTTCAGTTCCAAAGCCGTCTTTTGGTTTGCGTCAATTTTTCGGCGCAAATTTTTAAGTTCATCTTCACAACCGGCAAGTCTTTCGTATTTTTCCGACAAACTTGCTTTGATAATTTCGACGTTGTCGATTTTTTCTTCCAACTTAAGAATATGATTATTTTCTTTTGAAATAAGGTCGTTACCGGATTTTGCTTTTTTGTACTCTTTTGCCGCCTTATCAAGGCGGTCAAGCGCTTTTTCGGTATTTGTATCGTCGGTGCTGCCTTCCACAAAATTGGTGAGTTTTGCATTTATGCTGCCTGTGGAGCCGATCTCGATTTCATGTGCATCGATAAATATCGTACGCTCAAAGGAAGGCTTATCGATACCGAAAAGCTTTTCGCCTATTTTATCTCCGAAGTCGTTGCAAAGCTCGCCGTTTTTATATACTGTAAGACTGTCTTTGGTGTCGCTTTTTTCATCAAAGTAGCGCTCTATCTTATAACAGTCTTTTCCGAAAGAAAATAACACATTGCCGCCAAACTTGCCTCCGGCAAACGGGTTGAAGTGCCTGCGCATCCCGAACTCTTTATTGTTTGCTCTATCCGAGTTCATACCGTAAAACATTGCTTCCAAGAAGGATGCAAGGGTGGTCTTTCCGAATCCGTTTTCTTCACATATAGAAGTGAGATTTTCTTCAAACCTGATTTCTTTCTTTGTGATAGCGCCGAAATTTTCAATATAACAGGAAATCAGTTTCATAAATCTATCTCCTTTCCGTCCAAAGCCTTTAATCCGCAGTTTATTATCGTCATTTTTTCTTCGTTATCCAATTCCGCCGTATTGTAAACTGTTCTTATAAATTCACCCTTGATAGAAAGGTCGTTTTCATATTGCGAAATGTCTATTTTCCGTCTCGTCTTATCTTTTACGCTTACAAAATAACAGGAGTCCGCAAGCAATCTTTCAACGTCGTCGGCAAGTCTGTCCACATCGAAATTTATTTCGCCAATAAGATTTATCCTGTAAAGGTCGCGTTTATCGAATTGCACGCTGTTTTTTACTTTTAGATAGACTTCATATGCGCTTTTACATCCAGTTATATCGATGTCAATTTCATTTATTTTGCGTTGTGCAAACGGAATAAAAGTATGTGTGTGTTTATTTTCTTCAATATCCAATAATACAAATCCGTGTTCGCCCGGTTCATCAAAGCCGCGCCCTTCCGGGCAGCCGCAATAAATGTATTCGCCGCGCTCGTCGATTTGTCCCTGCGATGGTTTATGAATATGCCCGAGGGCAAGATAATCAATATTTTTGTTTTTCAATCTTTTCAGGTTTATATCTCCGCCGGAAAGATTGTCGCTTATCTGCCCGTGCAACATTACAATATTGTATTTATCCTTTTCGAGAACAAGCGAAGAATAATAAGATGAACTGTTTGCCGGGCAAATTTCTGTACCGCAGATTACCACATCGCCATACGAATAAGCCGTCCACCGTTCGGAAAATAATTTTAGATTTTCAGGTAACTCTTCCGGTATGGCATCGCTTATATCGTGATTGCCTTTCAGATATAAAAAGTCAATATCGGGATTAGCCGTAACAACGCTATAAAAGAAATCTTTATCCTTTTTGAATGGTCTGTCCGAATCAAATATATCGCCGCAGAGCATTATTACAGATACGCCATTACCCTTTGCGTATTCAACTAAACGCTTAAATGTATTTCGCAGTTCAGCTTTGCGCTCGTCTGCAATTTCCTTATTGAACCTTGAATCCATCCTCGAACCCAAATGGATATCGGCTGTATGAATGATTTTCACTTTCACATCCTCCTCATATCAGAGTTCATGTCGGTTTGCAAGTCATTTATATTATTGAATTCAATGCCGTGCTTTTCGCAGAAATCGTTAAATCTGCCAACGGATGCAAGTTGCGGCTCATATCCTTTACTTTCCCACCGATTGACGGTGGCAAACGAAACGCCGATCTCTTTTGCAAGTTGCGCTTGGCTTAGGTATAGTTTCATCCGCACAAACTTGACCTTGTCCGCAAATGTCATAAATGATACCTCAATGTCGTTATATAACATATTATAGCAGATATTGGGTGGAAAAGCAATAGTCTGCACATGATTTTGCGTATGATTTTTTACCACAATTCTACGTCATTTCACCACTTTGGCACCATGGCGTGTGCTTGGCATAGACAAGTGCGGCTCGCTTCGCTCGCCGCAGCCAAGCACACGCCACGAAAAAGACAACAAGAACAACACGGAAAACCAAACCGAAAGCGCGGCGGTGCGGAGCCGTCCCCGCTGAACCGCTTTGGGATCGGCTGCCGCTTTTCCGCCGCGCACGGCTTTCTCTTTATTGGTTTTTGCCGTTCGTTGCACCTCTTGAATTTGCCTTTTCGGTCAGGCTATGGTAGCATAGTTCCTCGCGGACGTCAACGTTCGCAAAATCGTCGCTTAAAACACCTATAGAAACGAATTGATAGCCGAGTAAGGATTGCTCTTTGCTCGGCTCTTTTGCTATTTATGAGGCATTCCCAGACCTGTACGCAACGATTTTGGCTTTGTCCCGTTGACTTCCGCAGGCTTGCTATTCAGAGTGCCAACATTCACCGTCCTATGCACCTCCGCCTGTTGCCCGAAAAAGGCAAAATCAAATTCGGAGGTGTATCAAAAATGGAAATGTTGGTAACAAAGTTCTCGAAAGGAAAGTACCGCAACGAGGGAGAATTGTTCTCCGAGCCTATCTCAAAGGACAACGTAAAGCTCATGGGCGAGATGATAGCTTTGCAGGCATTGCGTACCGTGAAAAAATATGATTTGAAAATCGCGGACAAACTGTATATCGGTTTAAACAAAGACCTGCACCATATGGGAGAAATAGACTATATCGTGTCGGACGGATATGATTGCGCGCAGACAGCTATGTGTTTCCTGTATCAATTCATAGGCAGAACGGTTCACGAGATTTATGGGAAAGATAAAAAAGGAAAAGACATTACCATTAAACTTGCGTGCTACCGTGAAGTAGACCGCTTCATCGACAGTCTGTGCAACAGGTCTGACAGGCGCGGCCCTGTCGAATACATAGACTTTACGGACTATAAGGCTCTGCCAATGGATCCCGTAAACTGCTTTGAGAAAGAACAGACCGATTACGGCAAATGCGACGAACTTGTTGCGGCTTTACAGTTATCCGCACTGGAACTTGCCATCCTGAATTGCTATATGAACGGAATGAGGCAAGCAGAAGTGTGTGCCGAACTCGGAATCGGCAGGGGAACGATAAACCACAGGAAAGCGAGCAATTAAGTATCTTTGACCCGCGGGACCCGTTTACGGGTAGCAAGTAACCAATGCATGGCTGGCAGGCCAATATAAAGCGCACTTGTGCGCAGCCAGTAAAGTTTAGGGTTATACCCGAAAATGAAATACCCCGCGTTTCCACGCGGGGATCTTTATTTGCCCCGCGCGGCGCATGCCGCCGAAGGGCAAAAAAACCCGCCGAACGCTCTGCGTTCGGCGGCGGGGAGGGCGGGGTGCAAAGCGGCGGGGCCGCCTTTTTTTGCGGGTTCAGTGCTCCATCGCCTTTTCGATGTAGGCGGCGACGTCGTCGGCGTCCAGGCGGATCTGCGCCATCGTATCGCGGTCGCGGACGGTGACGGTGTTGTTTTCCAGCGTATCGAAGTCGATGGTCACGCAGAAGGGGGTGCCGATCTCGTCCTGGCGGCGGTAGCGCTTGCCGATGGAGCCGGCCTCGTCGTACGTGGCCATGAAGCGTTTGCTCAGCTTTTTGTAGATCTCGCGCGCCTTCTCGCCCATGCTCTTTTGCAGGGGCAGCACGGCCGCCTTGTAGGCCGCCAGCGCGGGGTGGAAGTGCATGACCGTGCGCACGTCTCCCCCTTCGAGGGTCTCCTCCTCGTACGCCTCGCACAGCACCGCCAGCATGAGGCGGTCGGCGCCGATGGAGTATTCGACGACGTAGGGGATGTAGTGTTCGCCCGTCGCGGGGTCGAGGTAATTCATGTTCTTGCCCGAATATTCCTGGTGGCGGGAGAGGTCGTAGTCGGTGCGGTCATGGATGCCGTTGAGTTCCGACCAGCCCATCGGGAAGAGGTATTGGATGTCGCACGCGGATTTGGCGTAGTGCGCGAGCTTGTCATGGTCCTTGAAGCGCAGGTGTTCCTGCTTGAACCCGAGCCCCAGCAAAAAGGCGAGGGCGCGCTGCTTGTATTCTTCGTAGTAGGCGAGGTCTGTGCCTTCCTTGCAGAACCACTGGTGCTCCATCTGCTCGAATTCGATGGTGCGGAAAATGAAGTTTCCGGGCGTGATCTCGTTGCGGAAGGCCTTGCCGATCTGCGCGATGCCGAAGGGCACTTTGGCGCGCGTCGTGCGCTGCACGTTCAAAAAGTTCACGAATTCGCCCTGCGCCGTTTCGGGGCGGAGGTAGATCTTGTTCTGGCTCTCGTCGGTCACCCCGCGGGAGGTCTCGAACATCAAATTGAAGGTGCGTATCGGCGTCCATTCGTGCGCGCCGCAGTTGGGGCAGGCCACCTTGTGCTCGGCGATGTAGCCCTCCATCTGCTCGTTGGTCATGGTATCGGGGTTCACTTTGCCCTTGGAATGCGCCTCGATGAGGTTGTCGGCGCGGAAGCGCGCCTTGCAGTTTTTGCAGTCCATCTTGGGGTCGGTAAAGGACGCGGTGTGCCCGCTCGCCTCCCACACGCGCGAATTCATCAAGATCGCCGCGTCCACGCCGTAGGAGTTGTCGCTCTCCTGCACGAACTTCCTCCACCAGGCGCGCTTGATGTTGTTTTTGATCTCCACGCCGACGGGGCCGTAGTCCCAGGTGTTGCCCATGCCGCCGTAGATTTCGCTGCCGGGGAAGATGATGCCGCGCGATTTGCAAAGGTTGACGATCTTGTCCATCGTCACCGCGTGTTTGTCTGCCATACTGCACCTCAAATTTCAATGGATTTAGTAAATGCCTTATAATATTGTACTTTTTTGCGGGCACAAAGTCAAATCTTTGCGCCCTTCGGCGCGCGGAAAATTTCCGCCCGTTAAGTTTACCGGCCGCATTCATGTTAACGTAAAATAAAAACGCCGCCCCGCGGTCCGCGGGGCGGTTTTGGCGGCGGAAGGCCTTTTCGTTAAATTTTCAGCACATGGATCAGAAAAGGCGCGACCGTCAGCTAAATTTTCAGCACGCGGATCAGAAAGGGCGCGACCGTCAGCGCGGCGAACACCGTTAAAAAGTATTTGAGAAAATCGCTCCAATTTCCTTCGGGCAGCCACAGGTGCAGCGGCAAAAACACGACGAGCGCCACCAGCCCCGTCACGGCCAGGCGCAGCCCGCGCTGCCACCAAAGCGGCGTGTTTTCAAAGCGGATGAAGTTGTCTTCGATCAGCAGCCCGAAGGCGGTGGCCAGCGTCAGCGCCGAAATTTGGAACATCGACCCGGTGGCCGTTTTCGGGATGAACAGCAGCGGCAGCGTCAGCAGGGCGATGCCGAGGTACACATACAGGCGGTAGTGGTACCAGCGGTAATACACGAAGTCCCACACGAAGGCGCAGCCGATGCCGATGGCGAGCCCGCAGAGCACGTCGGTGGGGTAGTGTACGCCCAGATACAGCCGCGAAAGCACCACGAGCAGGGTGAACGCCGCGCACAGCGCGATGGGCCACTTGCGCCGGAAATTGAGCGCCAGCGTCGAGAAAAACCCGCTTGTCGCCGTCGCGTGCCCGCTGGGGAAGCTCATGTCCGCGTCCAGGTCTAAGGTGGAAACGAAGGCGTTGTCGATGTCTACGCGCGTCACCGTGCCCGCCGCGTACGGCCGCACCCTGCGCACCGCGCTCTTGATGCCCGTGGTGAGGCAGCTGGCCGTCATCACCGTCAGCAGGGCGCGTTCGCCCAGCCGCTTGTCGAAGCAGATGTAGATCACCGCGATGGCCGCGGCCACGATCAGCTCCTCTCCGAGCGCCGTGAACACGGCAAAAAACACGTCGAGGAAGGCGCAGCGTATGTTTTCGAGCCCCTGCAAGACGGCCGTATCCATGTTGTCTGCCCTCCTTGGCTGTTTTCCGCGGCCCGCGCGGCGCCGCTTCTGCGCCCGCCGCGCAAGCGGCCGTCTTTCAGTATACCACACCGCGCGCCCGAAGGCAACCGCTTTGACGCGCGCCCCGCAAATTCCGCCCGCCGCGGGGCGGCGCGCCGCGGCGGAGGCGATTTGTTTGCCTTTTGCGGGCGGATGTGCTACAATGGCGGCATGGTAAGCGTGACGCTGCGGCCCCGTGCGGGCTGCCGCTTTTATTTCGAGGTGAACGACGGCGCGCGGGTCTGCGGCGGCGGGCTGGGCGAGGACGGGTTTTTGTTCGGCGGCGAGGGCTGTCCGTACAAGGACCTGCTCTTGCGCACCCTCGTCAACAAGTGCATGAACGATCTTTGCGGCCCCGTCTACGCCCGCGCGGAGTGGGGCGAGGACCTGCGGCCCTTCGGCTTCCGCGAGCGGGAGGACGGCGTATTCGTCTCGTCGTGGGAGGAGATGCGCCTGCCGAGCGGCTGCGGGCATTGAGCGGGGCGCGGCCTTTACCGCGCCGATCGCGCGTTCACGCGGGCCCGCGCCCGCCTGCGCGCATGCACAAATGCGGAAGAATACGGCCCGCCGCTTGCCAAACGCGGCGGGCTGTGGTACAATGGAGAGGATACAGGCAAGGGAGGAAAGTGCGCATGTTGAGCGACATCGAGATCGCCAAAGCGGCAAAACTGCAAGACATCGGCGTGATCGCCGCCAAGCTCGGCCTCGGCGAAGAGGACATCGAGCGCTACGGCAAATACAAGGCCAAGATCGTCGTCCCCGCGGGCAAAAAGCGGGGCAGGCTCGTGCTGGTCACGGCCATCAACCCCACCGCCTCGGGCGAGGGCAAAACGACCGTCTCCATCGGCCTGGCCGACGGCATGGCGCGGCTGGGCAAAAAGGTGTGCCTGGCCCTGCGCGAACCCTCCCTCGGCCCCGTGTTCGGCATCAAGGGCGGCGCGGCGGGCGGCGGCTACGCGCAGGTGGTGCCCATGGAGGACATCAACCTGCACTTCACGGGCGACCTGCACGCCATCACGGCGGCCAACAACCTGCTCTGCGCCGTGCTCGACAACCACATCTTCCGCGGCAACGCGCTGGATATCGATCCCGCCAAAGTCTATTTCCGCCGCTGCCTCGACATGAACGACCGTTCTTTGCGCAACGTGCTCGTCGGCAGGGGCGGCGAGGGGACCGAGCGCGAGGAGCATTTCGAGATCACCGCCGCCAGCGAGGTCATGGCCATCCTCTGCCTGGCCACTTCCCTTGCCGACCTGCAAAAGCGGCTGGGCGACATCATCGTGGGCGAAAACCGCAAAGGGGAGTACGTCTTTGCGCGCGACCTCGGCGTGGAGGGGGCGATGTGCGCCCTCTTGAAGGACGCCGTCAAGCCCAACCTCGTGCAGACGCTCGAAGGCACGCCCGCCATCGTGCACGGCGGGCCGTTCGCCAACATCGCACACGGCTGCAACAGCATCCTCGCCACCTACGCCGCCCTGGGCCTTGCCGACTGGACGGTGACGGAGGCAGGCTTCGGCGCCGACCTCGGCGCGGAAAAATTCCTCGACACCAAGTGCCGCATCGCGGGCATCGAGCCCGATTGCGTGGTCATCGTCGCCACCGTCAAGGCGCTCAAACTGCACGGCGGGGCGGACAAGGCCGACCTTGCCGCGGAGGACCTTTCCGCGTTGGAGCGCGGCCTGCCCAACCTCTTCAAACACATCGAAAACATCCGCAACGTCTACAACAAGCCCGTCGTGGTGGCCATGAACCGCTTCGCGAGCGACACCCCCGCCGAGATCGACGCCGTCATGCGCGGCGTGCGGGCGGCGGGCGCCGAGGCCGTGTTCACCGACGTGTTCCTGAAAGGCGGCGCGGGCGGCGAAGAGCTTGCCGAAGCCGTCTGCAAAGCGGCGCAAAACAGCACCGCCCTGCATTATTCTTACGATCTGAACGACCCGATCGCGAAAAAGATCGAGGACGTCGTCACCCGCGTCTACGGCGGGGCGGGGGTGGAGTTTTCGCCCGCCGCGCGCGAAAAGATGGCCGAGGCCGAGGCGCGCGGCTACGGCAAGCTGCCCGTCATCGTCGCCAAGACGCAGTATTCCCTCTCCGACGACGCCAAGCTGTTGGCGCGGCCGCAGGGCTTTACCGTGCACGTGCGCGATATCATCGTCAAGGGCGGCGCGGGCTTCATCGTGGCCGTGGCGGGCAACATCATGCTCATGCCCGGCCTGGGCGCCCATCCCGCCGCCGAGCGCATCGGCGTGGACGAAAAGGGCGAGATCGTGGGACTGTCGTAATTTGGCGGTGCACGCCCGGCCGCGGTGCGATAATGTAGAATTATGACCCGTCCGCAATTTTACATTCTAAATTCTAAATTTTTTTCGTTCGATATTTTTCATGGAGTTCTTTATGTCCGATCCTACTTTTCCGCTGCCCGAAGCTGCCAATTTCATCGAACAGATCGTCAATGAGGACATCGCCGCGGGCAAGCTGCGCCCCGAACAGGTGCAGACGCGCTTCCCGCCCGAGCCCAACGGCTACCTGCACATCGGCCACGCCAAGAGCATGTTCGTCAACTTCGGCACGGCGCTCAAATACGGCGGCAAGTGCAACCTCTTTTTCGACGACACCAACCCCTCCAAGGAGAAGACGGAGTTCGTCGACGCCATCCGCGCGGACATCCGCTGGCTCGGCTACGACTGGGCGCGCGAGTGCTACGCCTCCGATTTTTTCGACACCATCTATGAATACGCCGAACGGCTGATACGGGAGGGGAAGGCCTACGTTTGCGACCTTTCGCCCGACGAGATCCGCGCCACGCGCGGCACCCTCACCGAGCCCGGCACCGAAAGCCCGTACCGCGGCCGCACCCCCGAGGAGAATCTGCGCCTCTTCCGTGCCATGCGCGACGGGCAGTTCGCCGACGGCGAAAAGTGTCTGCGCGCCAAGATCGACATGGCCTCGCCCAACGTCAATATGCGCGACCCCGTCATCTACCGCATCCTGCACGCCACCCACCACCGCACGGGGGACAAGTGGTGCATCTACCCGATGTACGACTACGCGCACCCCATCTGCGACTATTTGCAGGGGGTCACCCATTCGCTGTGCACGTTGGAGTTTGAAGACCACCGCCCCCTCTACGACTGGGTGGGGATCTCTTTGGGCTTCGACCCCAAGCCGCGGCAGATCGAATTTGCGCGCCTGAACCTGACCAACACGGTCATGAGCAAGCGCTACCTCAAAAAACTGGTGGAGGAGGGCCACGTGCGCGGCTGGGACGACCCGCGCATGCCCACCCTCTCGGGCCTTCGCAACCGCGGCATCCCCGCAGCGGCCGTGCGCGACTTCTGCTCCCGCATCGGCGTGGCCAAGGCCAATTCCGAGTGCGAGTATTCCTACTTCGAGGCCTGCGTGCGCGAATACCTCAACGCCCACGCCGAGCGCGCCATGGCGGTGCTTTCGCCCGTCCGCCTCACCGTCACCAATTACGAAGGGGAGGAGGAGCTTTCCTTCGAGATCAACCAGGCAGACGAGGCCGCGGGCACGCGCGCGGTGCGCTTCGGCAAACACCTGTACATCGACGCTTCCGACTTCTCCCTCGACCCGCCGCCCAAGTACTTCCGGCTCAAAAAAGACGGGTACGTGCGCCTGAAAAATGCGTACATCGTTCATTGCGACGACGTCGCGCTGAACGAGGACGGCAGCGTGAAGGAGATCTTCTGTTCGTACATTCCCGAAAGCCGCAGCGGCAACGACACGAGCGGCATCAAGGTCAAGGGGGTCATCCAGTGGGTCAACGCCGACGACTGCGTGCCCGCCGAGGTGCGGCAGTACGAGAGCCTGCTGCGCGATGCCGACTTTGCGGGCCAGGATTTTTCCGAACGCATGAACGCGCAGAGCGAAAAGATCTCCCGCGCCGCGGCCGAGCCCTACCTCGCGTCCGCCGCGGACGGCACGCCCTTCCAGCTGCTGCGCACGGGTTATTACAAAAAATGCAGGGAAGGGGACGCGCTCGTCCTCTCCGAGATCGTGCCGCTCAAAGACAACTTTAATAAAAAAAGCAAATAAAAGCGCGCGGGGTTGACAATTTGCCCCGCTGCGTTTATAATGTTAATTGTACATCAGCCCGCGGGCCCGCCCGCGGAGCCCCAAACGCAAAAGGACAGGTGATGGGATGAAGATCTGTAAAAACTGCGGCAGGCAGACCGAGGACGACAAAGTCCGCTGCCCCTACTGCGGCAACCTCTTTGAAAGCGAGATGGATCTCGTCGTGCGCCGCATGAAGAGCGACCTGCAAAACTACAAACAGGGCATGTCCGCACCCGTTGCGCCCGCACCCGCGCCCGCGCAGCCCGCACCTGCGCCCGCGCAGACCGCGCCCGTCCGCGCGGAGGACGAGGCGTGGCGCAAGGAGCGGCAGGAGATGGCCACGACCATCGCCGAACTGCGCGGCGAAGTGCGCGCCATGCAGGGCGAGCTCGGCCGCATCCAGAGCAGCCACGCGGCGTACCCGCAGCCCGTCTACATGCAGCCCGTGCCGCAGGCGGCGCCCGCGGCCGCCCCGCAGGAGCCCGCCGCCGCGCAACCCGCGCAGCCCGCGCAGACTGCGCAACCCGCGCAGACCGTCTATATGGCGCCGCAGCTCTACGCCCCCGCGGGGGCGCCCGTCTACGCGCCCGCGCAGCCCGCGCTCTCGCCCGCCGAGACCAAGAGCGAGCTCAAAAAGGTGCGCAGCTCCAACCGCATCGTGCTGTCGGTGCTGTGCCTGGCCCTCATCGCGGCCAGCATCGCCCTCTTCTTCGTTTCGTGGATCACCTACACCGTGGGAGGCGAAGAATTCGCCTTCCGCGGCTTCGACGCCGTCCTCTACGCCATGGGCAAAGGCAAGGGTTCGACCTTCGAGTATTACCTCAACACCCTCATCTCGGCCGGCGCCATCCCCCTGGGCAGCGTTTTGGCCACGCCCGTGCGCTACGCCGTCCGCTACGGCATCCTCGTTTACGGCGTGTTGCTCGTTCTGGGCTTCCCCATCCTGTTCAGCCTGGGCGGGCGGTTCATCGGCAAGGGCTGGCACAGCGCCTTCGCCTGGCTTCCCTTCATCGTCGCGCTCATCCTCTTCGGCTTGTTCTTCCTGGTGAGCGGGTTCGGCTCCATCACCATGGGCTTCCTGCTCGGGGCGGCGGCCAACCTCGTGCGCGCCATCTTCCTCATCTTCTATTCCAGCAAAGTGGACTGGAAGATCGTCGAGCGGCCCGTGGCCCAAAAGCCCAAGCTGCCGCAGCAGCCCAAGCCCGTCAAAGTGCAACAAAAAAAGAAGTAACAACACCTCCGCCGCGCCTTCGGGCGCGGTTTTTTGTGCCCGTGAACGGACCTTTGCTTCCGTGAACGGGCCTTTTTTTGTTGTTCCCGTGAACGGCCCCTTTCGTTCATGCCCACGAACGGGTTTTATGTTTTAGAAGAGGCGGGGCAGGGGCGGGGCGTGCGGCATTGCGCTTCCGCCAAAAATTGCCGCGGCGGGCGGGGTATAGCGCGGGCGGCGGGCGGGAATACTGCACGGTGTAAGGAGGAGCAGCGATGCAATTTGAACATTCGAGGACGTGCACCAACCTCGCCCGTTCCTTTGCAGGCGAAAGCCAGGCGGGCATGCGCTACCAGCTCATTGCCAAACAGGCCACCGCGGAGGACCTTCCCGTCCTGGCCGATACCGTGCGCACCGTCGCCAAAAACGAGACCTACCACGCCAAATCGTTTTATGACGCGCTCGTGCGGGCGGGCGGCAATTTTGACAACGTGTCCCTGCAAGGGGCGGGGTATCCCTTCCGCTTCGGCACCCTGGCCGAGAACCTCGCCTTCGCCGCGGGGGACGAGCGCGCGGAATTTGAAGACGTATACCCGAAATTCGCCGCCGAAGCGCGCGAGGAGGGGTACGAGGAGATCGCCGCCCTCTTTGAACGTGTGGCGGGCGTCGAGCGCGAACACGAGATCTTGTTCCGCTTTTTGCACGGCGCCGTCAAGGAAGGCGCGCTGTACAGGCGCGAAAAGCCGACGCTCTGGATCTGCTCGCAGTGCGGGTTCCGCGCCGTCACGCGCGAGGCGTGGCAGCTCTGCCCGCTGTGCAAGGCGGGGCAGGGCTATGTGGAGATCGCGCTGCCCTTCGACAACGGCTCGCGTTGACGGCGGGCGGCAAGAACGATCGCTTTTTCCGCGCGGCATGCGCGTAAAAGGCCCGCGTTTGCGGGGATAAACGGCCGCACCCGAGTGCGGCAAAGGAGAAAACGTAGATGAAAAAGAACAGCGAACAGTGCGAACAGAAGGCGCAGGCCAAGCCCGCGCAGTCCAAAACGCAGTCCAAAACGCAGTCCTGCGGGGCGCGTTCGGCCAAGAGCGAGGGCGCGCGCGCCTGCGCCAAGAGCCAGGCGGGCGGCGGTGCGGCCAAGGGCGGCCGTTCGACGGGCGCCAAGACCTGCAAATGACGCCGCGCAAGCGGGGCGAGGGTGCGGCGGCCGCGCGGCCGCTGCGCTCTCCCTTTGACGTGAGCGGAAGCTACACGGGCACCGCCGAGGACGGCGGCCGTCCCGTGCAGGACGCCGACGACCTGTGAGCCGCAAGGGCGCGCAGGGCGTAAACGGCCGCCCGCCGCATGGGCGCTTTGCGCCCCCGCGGCAGGCGGCGGCACAAAAAATTCCCGCCTCCGCGCGGGGCCCGGTGCACGTTGGCATCGGGCTTTTTTTGGCGTTTTTTTTCGGCCTTTTGCGGGGAAGGCGCCCGCGCGTGCGCGGCCTTTCGCGCGCTTTTTGTATTATTTTTGTAAAAAAGAGAAAACTTGCAAAAACGCATTGACGGCACGCCCGTTCGGTGTTAAAATATTGTTGCGAACGTTTTCGTACGGAGGAAAGAGGGTATGAAATACGGTTTTTTGACCAGCGGCGGAGACTGCGCCGGCCTGAACGCGGTGATGCGCGCCATCGCGCTGTACCTGGATAACAACGTCAAGGGGGCGGAGTTTGTCGGCATTCCCGAAGGCTACGCGGGCCTGGCGCGCGGCGAGGCCGTGCCCATGCGCGCGGACGATTTTGCGGGCTTGCTCACCGTCGGCGGCACCATCCTCGGCACCCGCCGCACCCCGTACAAGACGATGACCGAGCCCGAGGCGGACGGCACCACCCGCTTTGAAAAGCTCATCGCCAACTACAAAAAACTGGGGCTGGATTGCCTGTTCACGCTGGGCGGGGCGGGCACCCACCGCACGGCGGCCATGCTCTGCGCCGAGGGCTGCAACGTCATCGGCCTGCCCAAGACCATCGACAACGACATTTTCGGCACCGACGTCACCTTCGGCTTTTACACGGCGGTGGACGTGGCGGCCGACGCCTTGCAGCGGGTGCGCACCACCTCCGAGAGCCACGGCCGCACCATGCTCGTGGAGATCATGGGCAACAAGGCGGGCTGGCTGACGCTGTATTCGGGCATCGCGGGCGGGGCGGACGCCATCCTCATCCCCGAGATCCCTTTCAACATCGACCGTCTCTGCGAGGCCGTCGCCGCGGACCGCCGCGCGGGCAAGCGCTGCTCCGTCATCGCCGTGGCCGAGGGTGCCGTGCTCGATTCCGAGGCGCCGTACCGCCGCAAGGACCGCGCCTTCGCCCGCGCCGAGCGCGGCGAGACCACCGTCACCGCCCACCTTGCCGAAGTCATCGGCGAGCGCACGGGCACCGAAACGCGCGCCACCGTGCTCGGCTACATCCAGCGCGGCGGCAGCCCCAACGCCTACGACCGCCTGCTCTGCACGCGGCTGGGCAGCTACGCGGGCCGCCTGGCCAAGGAAGGCCGCTTCGGCGTCACCGTCGCCGTTTCGCGCGGGGAGATCACCTTCAACGCTTTGGCCGACATAGCGGGCAAGTACAAATTCGTCGACCCCGACGGCGAGGCCGTGCACGCGGCGGAGGGCATCGGTATCTGCCTCGGCCGCTGAACGCCCGTTCGCGCTTTACGCCGTGAACGCGCCCCGCTTCACGCCCCGTGCCGCCCGCTTGCGGCGGGCCGCGGAGGGCTTTCTTAGTTTTGAAATTTCGCGCCCCGCGTGCCTTTTGCGCGGCGCAAGGAGTGTAAAACCATGAAATTTTCCATCATCGACGTCAGTTCCAGCAGCATCTCGCTCCTGGTGGCCGAGATCGCCGGCGCGGAGGAGGAGACCGTCTTCCGCGACCGCGCCAGCCTCACGCTGATGCACTACCTCGACGGCCGCTGCCTCTCCCGCCGCGGCATCCAAAAGCTCACCGACGCCGTCTCGGTCATGAAAGAAAAATGCGTCAGCCTCGGCGCGGACGTGCTCTTCCTCATCTCCACGGCCGCCTTGCGCGCCATCGAAAACTTCGAGGAGGTGCACGCCGCCATCCTCGACGCGACGGGCGTGCCCGTCAACTTCATCGACGCGGAAACGGAGGCCTACTGCGGCTACGTGGCCAACCGCGGCTACGGCAAGGGCGCCGTGCTCATGGACATCGGCGGCGCCAGCATCGAGGTGTGCGACCTGGGCAAAGAGGACGCCTCCGGCCGCCGCTGCCTCAACTTCGGCGTGCTCAACCTGCATGAAAAATTCGTGCGCAAGATCCAGCCCGAC
This sequence comes from uncultured Clostridia bacterium, assembly GCA_944328445.1. GTDB lineage: Bacteria > Bacillota > Clostridia > Christensenellales > Borkfalkiaceae > Borkfalkia. The sequence continues at coordinate 44,347 of CALVHO010000008.1, forward strand.
GCCGAGGAGGCCAAGGCCATCGCCAAGTATGTGGACCGCAAGTTCGATAAGGCGGGCCTGCCCGGCGAGGGGGTATACGGCAAAGTGGTGCTGGCGGGCGCCACCAACCTCGCCCTGTACAGCGTCTACGCCGAGTACGCGGGCGCCAAGGAAGAGGACGGCCGCACCATGCGCTACAAAAAGTTCAAAAAGCTGGTCAAGCACCTCGTCACGGGTTCGGGCCGCTCCCGCCTCATCCTCGACGCCGCGCCCGAAAAGCTGTATTCGGTGGGGATCGCCGCCATCGTGGCCAAGGCCTTCGCCAAGCGCCTGGGCGCCGAGACCATCGCCGTCAGCGAAAACGGCGTGAAGGAGGGCTACCTGCGCCTGGTCTGCGAGGGCAAGCTGCACGGCGCCTTTTACGACTTCAACAAAGACGAATGCTACGCCCTGGCCGAAACAGACCCCGCCGTCCGCACCGTGAAAGGGGAGGGCGCACAGCCCGCCACCAAGCGCCGCGGCCGCAAACCCGCCGCCAAGCCCGCGGAGGAGGGCGAGGCCGCCGCGAAAGAAAAAGCCGAGGCCCCCGCCACCAAGCGCCGCGGCCGCAAGCCCGCCGCCAAGCCCGCGGAAGAGGGCGAGGCCGCCGCGAAAGAAAAAGCCGAGGCCCCCGCCACCAAGCGCCGCGGCCGCAAACCCGCCGCCAAACCCGCGGAGGAGGATAAGGCCGCCGCGAAAGAAGAAGCCAAGCCCGCCGCGGGCGAAGACGCCGCCAAGGGCGAGGAGTGATCGCACGTGAAGAACGAAAAAGAGCAAAACGCCCTCGAAAAGGCGCGCCGCCGTTTCCGCCGCGGCATCTACATGAACCGCGAGTATTCGTGGCTGCAATTCAACAAGCGCGTGCTCGACCAGGCCAACGACGGCACCAACCCGCTCTTGGAGAAGTGCAAGTTCCTCTCCATCTTCGGCTCCAACCTCGACGAGTTTTTCATGGTGCGGGTGGGCAGCCTCTACAACGAGAGCCTGACCGACCCTTCCGCTTCCGACAACAAGACGGGCCTGACCGCCGCCAAGCAGCTGGCGGGCATCATGGCCGTGACGCGGCGGCTGTACGCTTTGCGCGACGCGACCTACGTCTCCCTCAAAAAGCAGCTGTCCAAGGCGGGCGTGCGCCTGCTCTCGGCCGATGAACTCACCCCCCGCCAGCGCGAGACGTGCAAGGCCGTGTTCCTGAGCCGCGTCCTGCCCCTGCTGACCATGATGGTGCTCGACGCCAAGCACCCCATGATGCTGTTTGAAAACCTCAAACGCTACATGCTCTACGACCTGGAACGGGACGGGCGGCGGATGCTGGGCGTGATGTGCGCCAGCCCCGCGGCCGACCGCGTCTACCTCGTCGGCGAGGGCAAAAAGGCCAAGGTCATCCTGCTGGAAGAGCTGCTCAAAGCCTTCGGGCCGCTGGCTTTTTCGGGCTACGCCGTCAAGGGGCGGCTGGCCGTCCGCGTGACGCGCAACGCCGACCTCGACACCCGCGTGGACGACAACGACGTCGAGCGCGACTTCTCCGAATTCATGAAAAAGAAGATCGAGACGCGCGCCCGCCTCGGGGTGGTGCGGCTGGAAGCGGACGACATGTCTTCCCCCCTGTTCGACGCCGTGCTCAGACTTTTGAAAGTCGACCCCGCCTTCTGCTTTGAAGAGAGGCATTGTTTCGACTACAAATTTCTCTTTTCCATCGGCAATTTCCTGCCCGTAGAGCAGGCGGACGCGCTGCGTTACCCGCCCTTCAAGGGGCGGCCGCTGCCCGCGCTGTCCGAAGCCGCGTCGCCCGTCGACTACGCCCTGCACAACAACATATTCCTTTCCTACCCGTACGACAGCATGAACCCGCTCGTCGACCTGTTGGAGGCCTGCGCCAAGGATAAGCGCGTGCTCTCGGTCAGCATCACCATCTACCGCCTCGCCAGCCATTCGCGCATCGTCGACGCGCTCTGCCGCGCCTGCGAGAACGGCAAGCAGGTCACCGTGGTCATCGAGCTGTGCGCCCGCTTCGACGAGGAGAGCAACCTGCACTACGCGGGCAAGTTGCAGGAGGCGGGCTGCACCATCATCTACGGCATGGAAAACTACAAGGTCCATTCCAAGATCATCTCCGTCGTGCTCAAAGAGGGGGAGGAGCTCTCCTACATCACCCACCTCGGCACGGGCAACTACAACGAGTCCACGGCCAAACAGTACACCGACCTCAACATCATCACCGCCGACCGTGCCATCGGCGAGGACGCCGTCGCCTTTTTCCGCAACATCGCCATCTGCAACGTCGATTTTGAATACAAGCGGCTGCTCGTCGCGCCCGAAACGCTCAAACCGGGCATCATCCGCTGCATCGACCGCGAGATCGAGAAGGCCAAAGCGGGCAAGGAGGGCAGGATCGTCGCCAAGATGAACAGCCTGACCGACAAGGCCATCATCGACAAGTTCGTCGAGGCCAGCCGCGCGGGCGTGCGCATCGACCTCATCGTGCGCGGCATCTGTTGCATGGTCCCCGGCGTCACGGGCGAAACGGAGAACATCCGCGTCGTCTCCATCGTCGGGCGCTTCCTCGAACATTCCCGCGTGTACTGCTTCGGCGGCGAGGAGGACAGGATCATGTACATCTCCTCGGCCGATTTGATGACCCGCAACACAGACAAGCGCGTCGAGATCGCCGCGCCCGTGCTCGACAAGGCCATCGAAAAACAGATCTTCGCCATCTTGCAGACCATGCTTGCCGACAACGTCAAGGCGCGCGAACTCTATCCCGACGGCGTGTACCGCCCCGTCGAGGCGGTGGGGCAGGAGTCCCTCAACGCGCAGGAGGCCTTTTTGCGCGGCTGAGCCCGCGGCGCGCGTTCGCCCGTGTCCGCGCGGCCTCCGCGTGTGCATGGCCCGTGTGCCCGCGTCCGCCCGTTCATGCCCCGCCCGCGTCCGCCCGTTCATGCCCCGCCCGCGGCGCCCGGGCCGCGCGGGTGCAAAAGCGTGTTTTTTGCGGGAATTTGCGGCGCGGCCTTGACAAATTTTGGCTGCGGTTATATAATAGAAGCAGAATTCGACGGCGGGCAACCGCCGCACAGGAGGTAAACAATGGCGAAATTCGGCAAGGGCTATCTCAACATCGGCCTTCCCTGGATCCTCAACCTGATCCTGGCGATCTTCCCCGTCACGAGCTGGATCCTCGGCGGTATCACCCGTATCTTGCGCGGGCACTGGATCGTGGGCCTGTTGCAGCTGCTGCTCATCGGCGAAGTGATCCTCTGGATTGTCGACATCGTCACGGTGGCGCTGTCGGGCGACCTGCGTTTCTTTGCATAAAGGCGCGCAGGCGGCCGCAAACGGTTGACAAAGCGGTGCTCTGTCGGCTATAATATCACAAAAGCGGCTAGGCGCCGCGGCAGAGGTTTCCCCGCGCGGGGGCTTTGGGCCGCGGCGCCTTTGCATAAGGGCGCCGCGGCAAAAACAAAAGAGCAGAGGTCAGACGTATGAAAGTTCCCGAACTGTTCGGCGAGATGGTGTTCAACTTGCAGGCCATGCAGGAGCGCCTCCCGCGCGACGTGTTCAAATCTTTGAAAAAGACCATCGACGAGGGCAAACCGCTGGACGGCAGCATCGCGGGAGACGTGGCCCACGCCATGAAGGAGTGGGCGGTGGAAAAGGGCGCCACCCATTACACCCATTGGTTCCAGCCCATGACGGGCGTCACCGCCGAAAAGCACGACAGCTTCATTTCCCCGACCCGCGAGGGCCGCGTGATCATGGAATTTTCGGGCAAGGAGCTGGTGGTGGGGGAGCCGGACGCTTCCTCCTTCCCCTCGGGCGGCATCCGCGCCACCTTCGAGGCGCGCGGCTACACGGCCTGGGATCCCACCTCCTTCGCCTTCATCAAGGACGGCACCCTCTGCATCCCCACCGCCTTTTATTCCTATTCGGGCGAGGTGCTCGATAAAAAGGCGCCGCTCTTAAAGAGCATGGACGTCCTGAACAAGCAGGCGCTGCGCATCCTGCGCCTGTTCGGCAACACCGCGGCCAAGCGCGTCTTCCCCACGGTGGGGGCCGAGCAGGAGTATTTCCTCATCGACCGCAAGATGTACGAGGCGCGCAAGGACCTCGTCTTTTCGGGCCGCACCCTCTTCGGCGCCAGGCCGCCCAAGGGGCAGGAGATGGAGGACCATTACTTCGGCCCCATCAAGACCCGCGTCTCCGCCTTCATGAAGGAGCTCGACGAGGAGCTGTGGCGGCTCGGCGTCGTCGCCAAGACCGAGCACAACGAAGTCGCGCCCGCCCAGCACGAGCTGGCGCCCGTGTACGCCATCACCAACGTCGCGTCCGACCAGAACCAGCTGATGATGGAGACCATGAAAAAGGTGGCCTCCCGCCACGGGCTGTACTGCCTGCTGCACGAAAAGCCCTTCGAGGGCATCAACGGTTCGGGCAAGCACAACAACTGGTCCATGAGCACGGATACGGGGCTCAACCTGCTCGACCCCGGTTCCACCCCCGCCGAAAACGGCCAGTTCATGCTCTTCCTCGTGGCCGTCATCAAGGCGGTGGACGAGCACCAGGACCTTCTGCGCCTCTCCGTCGCCAGCGCGGGCAACGACCACCGCCTCGGCGCCAACGAGGCCCCGCCCTCCATCGTATCGGTGTACGTGGGGGAGGAGCTCGCCGAGGTGCTCGACGCGCTCGAACACGACGTCAAGTACAAGGGCAAGGGCAAAAAAGTCATGAAGCTGGGCGTCGACACGCTGCCCGAGCTCCCCGCCGACACCACCGACCGCAACCGCACCTCTCCTTTCGCCTTCACGGGCAACAAGTTCGAGTTCCGCATGCTCGGCTCCACCTTCTCCATCGCGGGGCCCAACATCATCGTCAACACCATCGTCGCCGACACGCTGCGTGAATTTGCCGACGAGCTCGAAGGGGCGAAGGATTTCAACGCCGCCCTGCACGACCTCGTCGTGCGCACCATCCGCGCGCACAGGCGCATCCTCTTCAACGGCAACAACTATTCCGAGGAATGGAGGAAGGAAGCCGCCCGCCGCGGGCTTTTGGACCTTGCCAACAGCGCCGAGGCGCTGCCGCACTTTGCCGACAAAAAGAACATCGACCTGTTCGAGCGCAACGGCGTGTTCACGGCGCGCGAAGTCACGTCCCGCACCGAGATCATGCTCGAAAATTACTGCAAAGTGCTCACCATCGAGGCGCTGACCATGATCGAGATGGGCAAAAAGGACATCTATCCCGCCGTCAACGCCTACATCACCGACCTGTGCACGGCCGCCTTCCAAAAGGAGCATTTCGGCGCTTCCGCCGCCTGCGACAAGGAGACGATCGCCAAACTGTCGGCCGCCAACGAGGGGATGTACCGCAAGATCGGCGACATCGAAAAGCTGCTCGCCGAGGCAAAGGGGCACGAAAGACCCGCCGACTGCGCCGCGTTCTTTGCGGAAAAGGTCATCCCCGCCATGCAGGAGATGCGCGCCTTTGCCGACGAGATGGAAGTGAACACCGCCAAATCGCGCTGGCCCTTCCCGACCTACGGGGACATCCTGTTCAGCGTGTGAAAAGAGCAAAAAGAGAGCGCCGTGCAGACGTCTGCACGGCGCTTTTGCGTCCCGGGGGGCGCATGTCATTTTTCTTTTTTCTTTTTCTTGTATTTGGCGCCGCAGCGGCTGCACTTGCCGAGGGAGACCGATCCGTTGCAGAAGATGCATTGCGTCGGCTTTTTCTTGTGGTACATGGTCTTGGGATAAAAGACCTTTTCCACGCCGCGGAAGCCGTAGAGGGGCTCGTAGCGGCGCAGGGGCCCGCGCGGCCCGCTCAGGCGCATGGCGCCGTCGGGGAAGACCATGTAGCCGTGCACGGGCTTGCCGCCCACCGAGAGGGTGGCGCCGTATTCGAGCAGGTAGCAGCGCGCGGCGGGGTCGGGCACGATGCCGCCGTCGGCCGCGCCCGAAAAGAGCACCATGTCGCACCACTGTGCGGGCGTGCCCAAAAAGGCCACCGTTTTGAGGGCGCTGCAATCGCAGAAGGCGCGGTCCCCCAGCGCCCGCACCCTGCGGCCGAGGATGGCCTCTTCGAGGGAATCGCAGCCTTCAAACATGGCGCAGGGCACGCTCTCCCATTCGTCGGGGATGTACACCCGTTTGAGGGAGCGGCAGCCGCGGAAGGCGGCGCGCCCCGCGTAGTCCATGCGCCGCGCGGGCAAGAGCACCGCCAACAGCAGCGAGCAGCCCGCAAAGGCCGCGTCGCCGAGGTAGTTCACGCTCGCGGGCAGCTCGGCGGAGCGCAGCGCCGCACAGTTTTGGAAGGCGCGCTCGCTCACCGTTTGCAGCCCGTCGGGGAAGAATACCTCTTTGAGCCCCGTGCAGTTTTGGAAGGCGCCGCTGCCGATGCGCAGCAGGCCCTGCGGCAGCGTCACGCTGCGCAGGAAGCGGAAATCGCGGAAGGCCCCGTCTTCGATCTCGAACACCCCGTCGGGCACGGCCACGTCCACGGCTTCGCCCCGGTATTTTTTCAGCGTGCCGCCCTCGATGAGAAATTCCTTTTCCCCGCCGATGATGTTGACGACGTCCGCATGGATCTCCTGCTTTGTTACGTTCGTCTGCGGCCTTTCGCTTTGAACGGTGAACACGGAATGGCAGTAGGGGCATACCATCGTGCCCGCGCGCTCGCCCGGTTGCAGCGTGGCGCCGCAGCTTTTGCACTTCGTATCGGCCAATGCCATGGCTTCCTCCTCCGTCCGCCCGCGCGGCGGCCGCCTTTTCCTGCCGCCGCGGGCCTGCCCGCGGGCGTTTGCGCACGCGCGCGGCGGCCCCGCTTGCCCGCGGCCCCGCCCGCTCGGCTTTTTTTGTGTTCCGTAAAGCAGTATAGCATATTTTTTCACAAAAGGCAAGCGCGGGAGGCGCGCGCCGTGCCCCGCCGCTTCGTTCCGCCAAAAAAAGTGAAAAAGCGCGGGCATTTGCTTGCCATCGCCCCGCGCGCGTGGTACAATACAGTTGACTTTTGAAAAAAGGAGATGTTTGGAATGGCAAACAGACAGAGGACGGAGGGCCAGGCCCGCAGAGACTTTATCAACCTTTGCTGCTACATCGCCCTCGGGCTGGCGGCTCTGCTTATCTTTATCAACAACGTACTGCCGCTGATCGGCTTGGAGATCACGGGGAAATTGCCCTCGATCCTGAACCTGATCAAGGACATCGCGCTCCTGCTGGGCATCGCGTTCGGCGGCTGGCGCTTCGCGCATGCGCACGGCAAGGTCTGGATCATCATCTACTGGATCGCCATCGTGCTGTATGTCGCGAGCGCGATCTGCGGTCTCTTCTGAGACGGAACAAAGCAAAAAAACGGTCTGCCCGCGGGCGGCCGTTTTTTTTTGCGCCGTTTTCTTTACATTTGCGGCGCGTTTTAGTATAATAAAGGTGAAATTTTCTTTGGGAGCCGAACATGAATCCGCTCATCGCCATCGTGGGGCGGCCCAACGTGGGCAAGAGCACCCTTTTCAACAAGATCGCGGGCCGCAGGCTCTCCATCACCGAGGACCGCCCCGGCGTCACGCGCGACAGGCTGTACGCCGACGCCGAATGGCGGGGCAAAAAGTTCGCCGTCGTCGACACGGGCGGCATCGAGCTGCGCTCGCAGGACACGATGTGGCGGGAGATCCTGCGCCAGGCGGACGTCGCCATCGAGACGGCGCAGGTCATCGTGCTGATGGTGGACGGGCGGGAGGAGCTGACCTCTTCCGACTACGAGGTGGCGGATAAGCTCCGCCGCAGCAAAAAGCCCGTGCTCTTGGCCGTGAACAAGATCGACGAATTTTCGCCCGACAAACTCTTCGACTTTTATGCCCTGGGCCTGGGGGAGCCGTACCCCGTCTCCGCCGAGCACTCGCAGGGCATCGGCGACCTGCTCGACGCGGCCGTGGCCCACTTCGAGAGCGGGCAGGAAGAGGAGGCGGACCGCCTCAAAGTGGCCGTCGTGGGCAAGCCGAACGCGGGCAAGAGCAGCCTCGTGAACAGGCTTTTGGGCTTTGAACGCGCCATCGTCACCCCGCTCGCGGGCACCACGCGCGACGCCGTGGATACCCCCTTTGAGCTGGACGGCCACAAATACACCCTCATCGACACGGCGGGCATCCGCAAAAAGAAGAACGTCTCCGACGACGTGGAGTATTACAGCGTCATGCGCGCCTTCGACGCAGTGCGCCGCGCCGACGTGTGCCTGGCCGTCATCGACAGCGCCGAAGGCCTCACCGAGCAGGACGTGAAGATCTTGGGCTACGTTCACGAACAGGGCAAGCCCTCCGTCATCGTCATGAACAAGTGGGACCTCATCGAAAAGGACGCCCGCACCGTGCAGAAGTTTGAGGAAAAGCTGCAAAGCGGCCTCAAATTCATGGACTATTACAAGTCCGTGTACATCTCCGCCAAGACGGGCCAACGCGCCGAAAAGGTGCTCGCCCTGGCGCGCGAGGTGTACGCGCACGCCTCTTTCCGCGTCACCACGGGCACGCTGAACGAGCTCATCCTCGACGCCGTGCGCGCCAACGAGCCCGCCTCGTTCAACGGGCGGCGGCTGAAAGTGTACTATTGCACGCAGCCCTCCGTCTGCCCGCCCACCTTCGTCTTGTCCGTCAACGACGGGGAGCTGCTGCATTTTTCGTACAGGCGCTACCTCGAAAACGTGCTGCGCCGCGCCTTCGATTTTTCGGGCACGCCCGTGCGGCTGATCGCCCGCGGCCGCGGCGAAAAGGAAACGGCGCTGTAACGCGGGCGCGCCCGCGAAAGGCCGCACCCGCAAAGGAGTGCGTTCACACCCGCGAAAGGCATTTACGGCCGCCGCGCCGCGGCGGGAGGGGAGGAGATGAAAGAGCTGTACATTGCCGACATCTGGTATTGGCTGGTGCTGATGGCCGTGCTCTCCTATTTTGTCGGCTGCTTCAATTTCGCACTGCTCATTTCCAAGATCAAGCACAAGGACGTGCGCAAGATGGGCAGCGGCAACCCGGGCACCATGAACATGAGCCGCCAGTTCGGCTTGAAGATCGGCGCCCTGACCCTCTTTCTGGACATGATCAAGGGCGGCCTGCCCGTGCTGGCGGGCTACCTCATCTTCAAGGACTGCGCCTTTGCGGGCACCGAGGTGCCCGTCTCCGACTTCGCCCGCTACCTCTGCGGCGTTTCGGTCATCGTCGGGCACATCTACCCCGTGACCATGCGCTTCAAGGGCGGCAAGGGCGTGGCGTCCACACTGGGCATGTACGCCTTCGCCCTCTGCTGCGAACGGTGGTGGATGATCTTCGTCGTGCTCGGCATCCTGCTCCTCACGCTCGGCTACATCGTCGTCTTTGAATGGGGCTCGATGGGCAGCCTTTTGGGCATCACCTTGCTCACGTGCGCGCAGGGCATCTTCTTCTACCTCCGCTACGCGGACATGCTACTCAACGGTTGGGTGATCGCCGTCTTTTTGCTGCTCGCGCTCGACTGTTTCCTCACGTGGTTCGCCCACCGCAAAAACCTCGTCGCGCTGCTGGCGGGCGAGGAGCACCGCACCTCCGTGAAAAAGCTCTCGCACGGCAAAAAGGGCTGACGGCTCTTGGCAAATATCCGGAAAGACTACGGGCACGGCCGAAAGGCCGTGCCCGTCCCGTTTTGGTCTGATTTTTCGGGGTACGTATCCGCTTTTTCGCGCCGCGCGGCAAAGACCCGCGCCGCCGCGTTCAGCCGATCTTGCGCACGAAGGGGTGGTAGGCGAGGATCTTTTCGATCTCTTCGAGGGCGCCGTCGGGGATGCGCAAGCCGCTGGCGGCCACGTTGGCTTCGAGCTGTTCGGGCTTGGACGCGCCCGTGATCACCGAGGAGATCTGCGGCAGGCGCAAGATCCACGCCAGCGCCAGCACCGCGAGGTTGACGCCCAGCCCCTGCGCGACCTTGGAAAGCGCCTCCACCTTGCCGAGGTTTTCGTCGGTGAGCAGGTTGTTGATCTGCTTGTCCGCCTGGTGCGTCGCGCGCGAACCCGCGGGCAGCGGCTGGCCCTTGCGGTATTTTCCCGTCAAAAGCCCCTGCGCCAGCGGAGAGAAAGGCACGATGCCGATGCCGTTTTCGGCGCAGATCGAAACGATCTCGTCCTCGATGTAGCGGTCCACCATGTTGTACTGCGGCTGGATGACGCTCAGCGGCCGCAGGTGCAGTTCCTTGACGGCCGCGATCGCCTTGCACAGCTGCACGGGCGACCATTCGCTGACCCCGTAGTAGAGGATCTTGCCCTGCGCCACCATGTCCGAGAGCACCTGCATGGTCTCTTCGATGGGGGTGGTGGGGTCGAAGCGGTGGCAGAAATAGAGGTCCAGGTAGTCCAGCTTCATGTTTTTGAGGGTGTTGTCGAGCTGTTCGACGATGTGCTTGCGCGAAAGCCCCCAATCGTTCGCGCCCCGCCCCATGGGGAAAAAGACCTTGGAGGATACGACGTACGAGCTGCGCTTGTAGTCGCGCAGCACGCTGCCGAGGAAGCGCTCCGCCTCGCCGCCGCTGTATGCGTCGGCGCAGTCGAAAAAGTTGACGCCCGCGTCGTACGCGGCGCGGATGCTCTGGCGCGCCGTTTCGGCGGCGCCGAGGCCGTTGAGGTCGGTCATCCAGCTCCCGAGGGCGATCTCGCTCACTTTCAGCCCCCATTTGCCGAGGTTGCGGTACTTCATATAGGCTCCTTTGTGCCCGCGGCGCGTCCGCGTGGCCGTGTGTTTTCCCTCATTATACCGCGTGCCCGCCCGCCTGTCAACCGCGGCGGAAAATTTTTTGCCGCCGTGAACGCCGCGACCGCCGTTCACGCCCCGCCGCAGACACCCGCGCCGCAAACACCGCAAACACCGCAAGCGCCGCGCCCGCCGTTCATGCCTTTGCCGTGAATACGCTCCTTGCGCGTTCCTTGTATTGCGGGCGCGTACGCGGGCGCTCCCCGCGGCGGGCGGGGCAAAATCGGTTGCATTTCGCGGCCGAGGGGTATATAATAGGGGCGTCCCGCGGGCGGCGGGGCGGGGAGGGCCTGCATGACGGACATCATCGACCGCATGGAAAAGAGCATTTTCGAGGCGCAGTGCGCGCGGCTGGCGCGGCTGACGGGGCACGCCTACGACCTCGCCTTCATCGGCGGGATGTATACGCGCGTCAAGGAGCAGTACCTCGAAGAGCTCGCCCGCCGCAAGATCCGCCTGCGCCCGCTCGACGGCGCGCGGCTGGACGAGATCGTCGGCTACATCTGGTACTACCACCTCTTCCACACCTCGCACCTTTCGCAGGAGCTCGCCAAAAAGGCGGAGTCGGACGAAAGTTACCGCGACGCGCTCGTGCGCGACGTGGCCGTGCGCATCGTCATCAACGAGCACCTCAACGTCAACAAGATCTCCAACACTTCGGAGTATTCCCCCGAGATCGCCACCTTCAACATGGCGTGCAGCTATTCGCTCTTCCTGCTGGGCGGGTTCAAGGGCGCCGACGCGCGCATGAACGGGCTCAACAACCTCTTCAAAAAGTCGCTCGTCACCATCAAGAGCATCTTGCAGCTGCTGGCCGCGGGCAACAGCTGCGACGCCGTCATCCTCTGGCGGCACCTGCATGAGCTCGAATGCGTTCTCATCGTGCTGTGCACCCGCGGCGAAGAGATGTTCGGGCACTACGTCCGCCACATGGAGTACCTGAACATGGATGGCAACCCCCGCGCCGCGCAGTTGCAGGAACGGCTCGCCGAAGAGTGCAAGGCCTTCGCCGTCAAGGAGCGCAACGCCTTCGTCAACTACGGCTGGCTGGTGTACGTGGAGGGCTTCCGCGAGGGGTTCGGCAAGGAATACAGGCTCAATTTCAAAGACGGGCTGCAAAAAGTCGCGGGGCAGAGCGCCCGCCACGCGGCCTACGCCGCCGCCAGCAAGATCCTGCACCCCTCGGCCTGGGTGGTGGCCATCCGCGACGATAAATTTTACAAGTTCGTCAACTTCGAGCTCGCCAAAACGCTTGCCAACATTGCGGGGCTCATCGGGCGGTACGCCGCCCGCTACCGCGGCAGCAGCGCCCGCCCCGCCGAGTGCGACGGTTACGCCCGCACCATCGCGGGGTACCTGGGCACCATCGCGCGCAACAACCGCGTCATCGCCGCCAAGTATCCCGAAAACTGACCGCCGTCCGTGCGGCAGGGGAACGGAGCACAAAAAAACCGCCCGCCGTTTCGGCGGGCAAGAGCAGGCCGCGGCGCCGCCCTTCGGGGCGGCGCCGCGGCCTTTCGGAAAAATTTTACGGTCCGCCGCGGCCTCTGCGGGCATGAAAAAACCGCCCGCGGGCGACGGGCGGCCGCGGCGGTGCGGTGTTCGTTCGGGCGCGGCTCGGCCCCGCGCAAAACTCAGGAGCGCGGCTCCTTCGCCTCGCGGTCCAGGTAGGCGAGGGCGGCGCTGGCGAGCTGGTCGGGGCAGGAGGTGTTGTTGCGGCACTTGATGCCTTTGAGGGCGGTGCTCACCTCTTCGAGCGTCTTACCTTCGATCAGCCGCGCGATGCCCTGCAAATTGCCGCTGCACCCGCCGATGAATTTTACGTTGTGGATGCGGTTTTCGCCGTCCACGTCAAAAATGATCTGGCGCGAACAGGTCCCTTTGGTGTTGTAAGTAAACATACGATCGTTCTCCTCCGATCAGTCAACGAGATTTTCATAGATCACCGCATAGACGTCCGCCGCCTTCAATTCCCATTTTTTGTAGATGTTCTGCGCCGTCTTGCGGTCGGGGACGACGAATTTGAGTTCGAGCATGGGCTGGGCGGGGGCGAGGATGCGCAAAAAGACGGTGTAGGTGCCGTCCTTGTTCTGGTAGTAATCCGACTTGCATTCCTGGCGGTTGCGGTAGCGGGCGGAGTTGTTTTTGACGAACACGGAGATCTCTTCGCGCGTGCTCTTGGGGATGTTGATGTAGAAGTTCGCCAAACAGCTCCTGCCGTCGGGCGTGATGGTATAGAGGGTGTCGTCGTTGACGTCCACCGTACAGATAAACCCGTCTTCCAAAAGCTGCGAAACGATCATCACGCAGTCCATGTAATTGATCCAGTCGTTGCTGGTCGAGCACATGTCGACGATCGTCCGCTCGGAAAGGGCGCTCTCCATTTTATCGAAGACGAAAAGCAGTATTAATTTGTTTACGAACGTTTCGCCTTGGATCTGCATGCGTATGGCCCTTTTCGTCCCAAAATCGCCCGACGGACAAAAAATCCGCTTTTTTCGCAAAAAGCGGATTGATTTCGTCCGGTGTATGCGGTGCCGAGGTTATGCGAATTTTTTCAGCGCTTCGACGAGGTCGTCGCAGTTGTCGGAGTGGATCTCCACGACCAGGGGCTTGGACAAATCGAGGCTGAAAATGCCGAGGATGGATTTGGCATCGACGACGTATTTGTCGCTTTTGAGGTCGATCTCGTACGGATAGTCCTGCACGATACGGACAAAGTCTTTCACTTTTTGCGCCATCTGCAGAGAAATTTTGACGGATTTCATGGTGATACCTCCGGATTGGGTTTTCTCTATTATACATAAAAAATTTTTGAAAATCAAGATATTTCCCAAAAATAACTTAATTAAATTTAATTTTTGTGCTATAATGACAGACGGAATGCAAATGTTATACCTTTTGCACAATTCAAAGGAGAAAACCATGCGTACGGACGGCGCGCAAGTCGAACTTTTTTTGCAAAAATGCGACGAACTGACGGATTCGGGTTACATCCTGGCCGATACCAAGATCGGCGAGCTTTTGCGCTGCATCGCCGCTTCCGACGTTCTGTACGCCTTTTTCCGTGAACTGACGCGCGGCTTCGATTACCCCGCCGCCAAGCGCCGCTGCCTGGGCGAGGGGAGGCGCCTGCTCTTTCCCGAAGACGCGGCCGAAAAGCTCGCCTTCACCTTCTGCCTTTTGGCCGACCTCGACAACAAGGTCATCGACCTTCCCGCCTTTTTGCGGCAGTATTTTTACGAGGACGGCAGCCTGGCGGGGAGCTTTTACGCCTTTTCCAACCAGGTCGTCAAGCCCTTCCGCGCCGCCATCCGCCTGATGTTCAAGGGCGCGCCCGCCCCCGCGCCGCAGCCGAAGCCGCTGCAAGAGGCCGTGGCGGCCGAGCGCGACGCGGTGATGCTCTCGCCCTTGCCCGACGCGCGCAAAGTGGACGCGCTCCTGCTTTTGAACGCGCTCGGCGCATGCGGGCGGGACCCCGCCCTTCTGGCGGGCGCGCTGTGCGGGTACCTGTACTTTGCCGACGCCTGCGGCCGCCGCGGCGAAAACGTGGAGGCCATGCGCGCGGCGCTTGCCGCCGTGAAAGAGACCATCGGGACCGCAAGGAGGCCGTGAACATGGATCTGACCGAACGCACCGTAAAAAAGAACACCGTTTACCGCGGCAAGATCATCTCGCTGCGCGTGGACGACGCCCTGTTGCCCGACGGCAACCCCTGCCGCCGCGAGCTCGTCGAACACCCCGGCGGGGCGAGCGTGTTGTACGTGGAGGAGGGGAAGGTGTTGCTCGTGAAGCAGTACCGCTACGCCTACGGCGAGGAGACGTTGGAGATCCCCGCGGGCAAGCTCAACCCCGGCGAGGACCCCGCCGTGACCGCCGCGCGCGAACTTTCCGAAGAGACGGGCCGCACCCCCGCGCGCGTCGAGCACCTCTTCACCATCTACCCGACCCCGGGTTACACGAACGAGAAGATCTACATCTACCGCGCCCACGGCGTGACGGGCGGCGCGCCCCATCCCGACGAGGACGAGTTCGTTTCCGCCGCCTTCTATCCCTTGGAGGAGGCGCGCGCCATGATCTACGACGGCCGCATCCGCGACGCCAAGACCATTATTGCCGTTTTGAGCCTGTTTCAGTCCGCGTGAAGGGTGCGGGCGCAAAAACGGGTCCACTTATACGGAAAAACGCGCCCGCAGCCGAACGAGGCGGGGCGCAAAACAGCACAAAACGCGCCCGCGGCCGAAGCCGCGGGCGCGCGTTTTGCAGGGGCGGGCGGGGCTTACTTGCAGCCGCAGCCCGAACGGAACATGTTGCACAGCCCGCCGTTTTTGCAGACGCAGTACGCGGCCGCGAGGATGACGGGCAGGTAGCAGCTGTCCAGGATCCCGCTCAGGACGCCGCTCTGCGAGCAGCAGAGGATGAGCAGGAGAATGAGGATCCACAGGCAGCCGTTGCCGCCGAAGTTTCCGTTACAACCGTTCATTGATCTTTCCTCCCGAGGTGCCGCAGGCGGTATGTAGCGGTAAGGCGCGCCGCGGCAAAGTGGCGGCGCCCGCCGCCCTTCCTTGCACGGGCTGCGCGCGGCCGCTCTACTTCATATGTACGCGCCGTTTTGCGGAAATGTTCCTGCACATCCCCGCGCCCGTCCATGCCTTTGCCCCTTTGCGCGCCCGCGCGGGGGCAAACGGCTGCAATTTAGTTGCCAATGGCGGCGTTTTTTGCTATAATATTGAACCGCGGCGGGGAAGCCCGGCCGCAGCCGCCCGTCTTTGCGGGCGGGACCCATAAGCTATGCGCGGGGCGGATACCGCGAGGGGCCGACCCCGTTGTGCGCATAAATATACTTTTTTCACGGATACTCCGCAAGAGGAGATCCGATGGAGGTCATCATGAACAGGAAGCGCTTTTTCACTTCCCGCAACATCGCCTTTCTGGCCGTGCTGGTGGCGCTGGTCATCGTCTTGCAGACGCTGAGCACGCTGATCGGCCGCCTCGGCGGCACGCCGCTGAGCCTGGTGCTCATCCCCGTCGTGCTCGGCGCCGTCATGCTCGGCCCGCTCGCGGGCGTGCTGCTCGGCTTCGTATTCGGGCTGGTCACGGCCGTCTGCGGCGTCACGGGCTTTGACGCCTGGACGTTCCTTCTCTTTTCCGAAGAGCCGTTCTGGACCGTCGCCCTGTGCCTGGTCAAGGCCACGGCCGCGGGCGGCGCGGCGGGGCTTTTGAACTATCTCATCGCCCGCAAAAACCCCTACGCGGGGGTCATCGCGGCGGCGCTGGCCGCGCCCGTCGTCAACACGGGCATCTTCGTGGCGGGCTGCTTCGCCATGAGCGGCGCCATCGGCAACATCATGGCGCAGTCGGCCGAAACGGCGTCCGTCTCCCTCGTGTATTACGTCATCATTTTGCTCGCGGGCGTGAACTTCCTCATCGAGTTCGCCATCAACGCCGTCGCCTCGCCCGCCGTGTTCACCGTCAGCCGCCTGTTCGTCAAAAAGCGCAGAACGCCCGCGGGCGCGCAGTCCCGCGAAGGGGCCGAGGGCCCTTCCGCAAGGCCCCTCGGCAGCGTTTCCGCGGCGGCCGTGAACGGGAACGAGCGGGCGGCGAACGAAAAATAAGGGGAGTGGCCATGGTCCTTTGCATCGACGTCGGCAACACCAACATCAAATACGGCCTGTTCCGCGGCGACGAGCTCGTCGTCAGCTTCCGCGTGGCCACCGAGCTCAACCGCACGAGCGACCAGTACGGCACGGCCATCATCGACATGCTGGCCGTCAAGGGCATCGCCCCGGCCGACATCCGCGGCGCCATCATCTCCTCGGTGGTGCCCTCGCTCAACTATACGGTCTCGCACATGTGCTCGTATTACCTCGGCGTCGAACCCATGATGGTGGGCGCGGGGCTGAAAACGGGCCACAACCTGCGCGTGGACGACGCGCGCGAAGTGGGCGCCGACCGCATCGTCAACGACGTGGCGGCCATCCGCAAGTACGGCGCGCCCCTCATCGTCATCGACTTCGGCACGGCGACCACCTTCAACGTGGTCAACGAGCAGAAGGAATTCATCGGCGGCGCGGTGGCCCCGGGCATCCGCGGCTCGATGGACAGCCTCGTTTCGGGCACGGCCAAGCTGCCGCGCGTGGAGATCGAAACGCCCAGGAGCGCCATCGGCAAAAACACCGTCACCAACATGCAGGCGGGCATCGTGTTCGGCTTTGCGGGGCTCGTCGATTACATCGTCAAAAAGATCAAGCGCGAGATGAAGCGGCCCGACATGCGCGTGGTGGCCACGGGCGGGTTCAGCGAGATCATCGCCAAAGAAATTTCCTGCATCGATCACGTGGACAAACTGCTCACGTTGCAGGGTCTCAAATACGTATACGATCTGAATGCGGAGGTGAAAAAATGAAGACAGTCGGCGTAGCCATCCTCGGCCTCGGCGTCGTGGGGAGCGGCACCTATACCATCCTGCGCGATCACCGTGAATTTTACCGCCGCACGCAGGACATCGACCTGTCGGTGGAATGCGTGTTGGAGATCAACAAGCAGAAGGCGCTCGCCCTCGGCATCGAGGAAAACCGCATCTGCGGCGACATCGCCGAAGTCATCTCCAACCCCGCCGTCGACATCGTCGTCGAGGTCATCGGCGGCGTGGAACCGGCGCGCAGCTTCGTTCTGGCGGCGCTGCACAGCGGCAAAACGGTGGTCACCTCCAACAAGGAGCTGTTCTGCAAGCACTGGCACGAGCTGGAAGCGGCCGCCCGCCGCACCAACGCGGGGCTGTATTTCGAGGCCAGCTGCGTGGGCGGCGTGCCCATCATCCGCACCCTCATCGACGGCATGCAGGCCAACGTCATCCATTCGCTGACGGGCATCATCAACGGCACCACCAACTACATCCTCACCCGCATGGCCCGCGAGGGCGCGGGGTATGCCGAAGTGCTCAAAGACGCGCAGGCCCTCGGCTATGCCGAGGCAAACCCTTCCGCCGACGTGGACGGGTACGACGCGGCCTATAAGCTCTCCATCCTGTCCAGCCTGGCCTTCCACACCAAAGTCCCGCTGGAAAACGTCTACCGCGAGGGCATCTCGCACATCGCCTTGCAGGACATCGCCTACGGAGACGAGCTCGGCTACGTTCTGAAACTCCTCGCCATCGGCAAGTTCGACGGGCACAAGTGCATCGAGGCGCGCGTGCATCCCGCCTTCGTGCGCAAGGACCACCCCCTCGCCGCCGTGAACGACAGCTTCAACGCCGTCTATTTGCAGGGCGACAGTGTGGGGGACATCATGCTCTACGGCCGCGGCGCGGGCGCCCTGCCCACGGGCAGCGCCATCGTTTCCGACGTCATCTACGCCGCCACCCACGGCGAGGCCAAGTACAGCGGGTTCAAGAACACCGAACACGCCGAGGCGGGCATCCGCTTCGTCACCGATTTCAAGAGCCGCTACTACGTCCGCTTTACCGCCAAGGACCGCGCGGGCGTTCTGGCCAAGGTGGCGGGCATCCTCGCCAAGTACAACATCAGCATCGCCGAGCTCGTGCAAAAGGACGGCAGCAGTGAGAGCGTGCCCATCATCCTCGTCACCCATGAAACGACCGAGCTCTCGGTGCGCGCCGCCGTGGAAAAGATCGCCGCGCTCGACACCGTCGAACAGGTGGACAGCGTCATCCGCGTCGAGGGCTGAACCCTCCCGCGGCAGGAAGCGGCACGGCTCCCTCCGCTCCGTGGCGGACTCGGATAAAAAATTGCGGCCTCCCCTTGGTGGGGAGGCCGCTTTGGCTGTAATGGGGGATCGTACGGCCGGGCGCGGCGGCCGCGGGCGGCGATCGCGGCGCGGCGGCCGCGGGATCGGGCGGCCCGCCCTTGCGGGGAGGGCGGGTTCACCGCCTGCGCCCCTCGGCCAGGGCGAGCAGGATGCCCGGGCGCGCGGGGAGGGCGGTGCAGAACCCCCGCTTTTTGAGCAGCGTCAAAAACCGCAGCGGCGCGCGGTCCTCGGCGGCCACGCGCAGGGCCATGTTCTCGCCGCGCAGGTATTCGTCGAGCGCGGCCGCGCCCTGTGCGTCGCCCGCGTTAGCCAGCTCCGCGAAGGCGTAAACGACGCGCGCGCAGGCATAGTCGAAGGCGAAGCGGTACCGAGCGGCCGAAAGCTGCCCCTTGCAGGCGTTGAAGGCTTCGGTCAGCGCCCGAACGGAGGGCGGGTCCGCGGGCTTTTCCGTTTGCAGGAAAAAGCGTCCCTCGGCGACGGCCGCGCTTTGGCAGAACACCGACCCCAGCCACACGGCGGCAAACTCCGCGGGCAGGCCGCCGAAGTACGGCGCCACGCGCGCGTACAGCGCCTGCGAGAGGGCGCAGCCGAACCTGCGCGGCGCAAAGCTGTCCGCAAATTTCTCGTGCGGCAGCGCGGAGAGGAAGGTGCAGCGCGCTTCGCCCCGCTGCTTCGCCGCCGCCGAGGGGAAGAGAATGAGCTCTTCCTCCCGTTCGGGCAGGCATTTGCAAAGGTCCTCCGCGGCGGCGGGGTGCCACTCTCCCGCCCCCGCAAAGAGCACGTAGCGCCCCTTGGGTGCGCCGGTTGAAAGGTGCAGGTCTTCCCGCGCAAGGGCGGGCGCGCCGTCCCCGCCCGCGGGCGGGGACACTTCGCTGCCCGCGGGCAGCGCGGCGAGCAGGGCGGAGGCGTCCTGCCCTTCGTGCAAGATCAAGGTGACGGGCACGTCCGTTTCCGCGGGCGCGCAGGGTGCGGCCTCTGCGGGCGTTTCCGCCGCGGCCGCTTTGTTTTTGGCTCTGGATCGCATGGCAAATCCTCCCGCGGCGGGCAGTTCTGCCCGTCGCTGCCTCCATTGTAGCACAAAGGAACGCCAAAGGCAAGCCGCCGAAATCGCACGGGGCGCGAAAACGGCGGAAAAAAGCCCGTTTCGGCTGGTAATTCGACAGACTGACCGAAACGGGAAAGAGCGCGGAAGGGTCACGCCTGCGGCCCCTCTTGCGGCTCTATGATAACACGGCAAGCGGAAAAAGTCAAGAGGAAGGGCGGTTTTTTGGGGCCCGCCGCGAAAATTGCGGCGGCGCGAATGGCGGCGCTTTTGTGCGAAACGATTGATATTTTCACGCGCCTGTGCTATAATTGACGGGATGAACGCAAGCCTAACCTCCGTCCGCGCCGTCATCTTCGACCTGGACGGCACCCTGATCGACAGCATGGAGATCTGGCAGGAGATCGACGAGGAATTTTTCGCCCGCCGCGGGCGCGCGGTGCCCGCGGGCTACCAGGAGCGCATCGCCCACCTCGGGTTTTCGGAATGCGCCGCGGTGACGGCGGCCGAGTACCTGCCCGGCGAACGCGCGGCCGACCTGGAAGGGGAATGGCGGGCCATGTTCCGCGAAAAATACACCGCGGGGGCGCGGCGCTTCAAGGCGGGCGCGCTCGGCTTCGTGCGGGCGCTGCACGCGGCGGGTTACCGCCTCGGCGTGGCCACGGCCTCCTCTCCCGAGCTCGCGCGCCACGCGCTCGAAGCGGGCGGCGTGGGGGAACTGTTCTCCGCCCTGGCCACCGTGGGGGAGGCGGGGCGCAACAAGAGCTTTCCCGACGTGTTTTTGCACTGTGCGGCCTCCCTCGGCGCGCGGCCCGCGGAATGCGCCGTGTTCGAGGACAACTTTACCGCCCTCAAAACGGCGAAGGCGGCGGGCATGCTGGCCGTCGGCGTGTACGACCGCGCTTCGGCCGCCCTGCACGGGCAGATGCGCGCCGTGGCGGACGCCTTTGTGGAAACTTTCGCCGAGGCGATGCAAGCCTTCGGCCTGCAATAAAACCGCGCCCGTGAATGTGCGTTCATGAAATCGCGTTCATGAAATCGCGTTCATGAAAATACACCGCAAAAAAGCCGCGCGGCGGCTTGTCTGCAAAAGTCCGCCGCCGTGCGCCGCGGAAGAGGAGAATAGACCATGTATACCTCCAAACTCAACCTCATCGAGACGGAAAAAGCGCTCAAAGAGATCAAAAACGTCTTTGAAGAAAAGCTGGCGGCGGCGCTCAACCTCACGCGCATCAGTGCGCCGCTGTTCGTGACCCGCGCCAGCGGCCTCAACGACAACCTCAACGGCGTCGAGCGGCCCGTCTCCTTCGACATCAAGGCCACGGGCGAGGAGGCCGAAGTCGTGCACTCCCTCGCCAAGTGGAAGCGTTACGCCCTGGCCAAGTACCACTTCGGCCCCCGCTTCGGGCTGTATTGCGACATGAACGCCATCCGCCGCGACGAGGACATGGACGCCCTCCATTCCATCTACGTCGACCAGTGGGATTGGGAGGCGGTCATCCACCGCAAGGACCGCAACGAAAACTTCCTGCGCGCCACCGTGCAGAAGATCTACGCCGCCATGCAGGAGACGGCGCAGGTCATCTGCGGGCAATACCCGCAGCTGGACAACTACCTGCCCGACGAGATCTCCTTCGTCACTTCGCAGCACCTCGAAGACGTCTACCCCGACCTCACGCCCAAGGGCAGGGAGCTCGCCTACGTGCGCGAGCACGGCGCCGCCTTCGTCATGCAGATCGGAGGAAGGCTCCGCTCCGGCCAAAAGCACGACGGCCGCGCCCCCGATTACGACGACTGGGCGCTGAACGGGGACATCGTCGTGTACTACCCCGTGCTCGACTGCGCCTTCGAGCTCTCGTCCATGGGCATCCGCGTCGACGAGGAGAGCCTCGTTGCGCAGCTGCGCGCGGAAAACTGCATGGAGCGGCTGGAATACCCCTTCCACAAGGCGCTGGCGGCGGGGCAGCTGCCCCTGACCATGGGCGGCGGCATCGGCCAGTCGCGGCTGTGCATGTTCCTGCTGAACAAGCGCCACATCGGCGAGGTGCAGGTCTCGGTCTGGGACAAAAAGACCGAGGACTACTGCCGCGAAAACAACATCGTGCTCATGTAAACGTCCGCGCGGCGCGCAAATCTTTTGCGCGCCGCGCCTTTTCTGAGGAGGAACCATATGCAGAACATCCCGCAGGTGAAGGTGGGCGTCGTCGCCGTCTCGCGCGACTGCTTCCCCGAAAGTCTGTCCGTGAACAGGCGCAAAGCGCTCGTTGCGGCGTACGAAAAAAAGTACGGCAAGGGGGCCGTCTACGAATGCCCCGTCTGCATCGTCGAGAGCGAGCTGCACATGCAGCAGGCCCTTGCCGACGTACAGGCGGCGGGCTGCAACGCCCTCGCGGTGTACCTGGGCAACTTCGGGCCCGAGATCGCGGAGACCATGCTCGCCAAGGAATTTTCCGAAAAGGTGGGCGGTGCGGTCATGTTTTTCGCGGCGGCGGAGGAGGATATCTCCGCGCTGGCGGACGCGCGCGGGGACGCCTACTGCGGCATGCTCAACGCTTCGTACAACCTGGATCTGCGCGGCGTTCGGGCGTACATCCCCGAATACCCCGTGGGGGACGCGGAGGAGTGCGCGGACATGCTGCACGCCTTTTTGCCGATCGCCCGCGCCGTGTACGCCTTGAAGCGGCTCAAAATCATCACCTTCGGGCCGCGGCCTTCCAACTTTTTTGCCTGCAACGCGCCCATACGGCAGCTGTACGACCTGGGCGTGGAGATCGAGGAAAATTCCGAGCTCGACCTGTTCGAGGCCTTCCACAAACACGATAACGACAAGCGCATCCCCGAAGTCGTGAAGGCCATGGAGGGGGAGCTTGGTGGCGGCAACAAACAGCCCGCGATCCTGCCGCGGCTTGCGCAGTACGAGCTCACGCTGCTCGACTGGATCGAAGCGCACAAGGGTTCGCGCGAATATGTGGCGGTGGCGGGCAAGTGCTGGCCCGCGTTCCAGACGCAGTTCGGCTTCGTCCCTTGCTACGTGAACAGCCGCCTCACGGGTCGCGGCATCCCCGTCTCCTGCGAGGTGGACGTCTACGGCGCGCTGTCCGAGTATATCGGCACCGCCGTATCGGGGGACGCGGTCACCCTTCTCGACATCAACAACACGGTGCCGAAGGACCTGTATGCGGCGGACGTCGCGGGGAAATACCCGTACGCCCTTTCGGATACCTTCATGGGTTTCCATTGCGGCAACACCTGCGCCCGCAAGCTGTGCGGCGCGGAGATGAAGTACCAGCGCATCATGGCGCGTTCGCTGCCCGCGGAGGTCACGCGGGGCACGCTGGAAGGGGACATCGTGCCGGGCGACATCACCTTTTTCCGCCTGCAAGGCGCGGCGGACGGCAAGTTGCGCGCCTATGTGGCCGAGGGGGAAGTGCTGCCCGTGAAGACGCACAGCTTCGGCAGCATCGGCGTCTTTGCCATCCCCGAAATGAAGCGCTTTTACCGCCACGTGCTCATCGAAAAGAACTTCCCGCACCACGGCGCGGTGGCCTTCGGGCATTTCGGTAAAGAACTGTACGAAGTGTTCAGGTACATCGGCGTGCCCGCGGAGGAGATCGGGTATAATCAGGCCGCGGGCGTCCGCTACCCGACCGAAAACCCGTTTTAAGCGCATATAATCGTCGCAATACGTTGTCGCGCTTGCTTCTCTGCGCTGAAAGCATCGGAGGTTTCCATGAATACATACATCGGCATCGATCTGGGCACGAGTTCGGCCAAGTTTTTGCTCGTGGCCGAGGACGGCGCCATCCTGGCGCAGAACACCCAAAGCTACGCGGTCATCTACCCGCAGAGCGGTTGGAGCGAGCAGGACCCGCAGGAGTGGTTCGCCGCCGCCATGCGCGGCCTGGAACAGCTGTTGGCCGGGCAGGACAAGTCCGCCGTGCGCGGCATCTCCTTCGGCGGGCAGATGCACGGCCTCGTCGCGCTGGACGAAAACGGCGCCGTCATCCGCCCCTGCATTTTGTGGAACGACGGCAGGACGGAGCAGCAGACGGCCTACCTCAACCGCATCATCGGCAAGGAGACGCTCTCCGCCTGCACGGGCAACATCGCCTTTGCGGGCTTCACCGCGCCCAAAATTTTGTGGATGAAGCAGCAAGAGCCCGAAAATTTCAAGCGCATCGCCAAGATCATGCTGCCCAAAGATTACCTCGCGTACCGCCTTTCGGGGGCCTTCTGCACCGACTATTCGGACGCGAGCGGCACCCTCTTGCTGGACGTGAAAAACCGCCGCTGGTCGCAAAAAATGTGCGACGTATGCGGAATATCCGAACAGATGCTCCCTTCCCTGCACGAGAGCTTTGCGCCCGTCGGCACTTTGCGCGCGGAGATCGCAGCGGCGCTGGGGCTTTCGCCCGCGGTGCTGGTGTGCGCGGGCGCGGGGGACAACGCCGCCGCGGCCGTGGGCACGGGCGTCGTCGGCGAGGGCGGCTGCAACGTCTCGCTGGGCACGAGCGGCACGCTGTTCGTCTCCTCGCGCGGCTACCGCGAGGACAAGGTCAACGCCCTGCACAGCTTCTGCCATGCCGACGGCGGCTGGCACCTGCTGGGCTGCATCCTCTCGGCCGCGGGCTGCAACGTCTGGTGGACGGAAAAGGTCTTGCAGACGGAAAATTTCGACGGCGAACAGGCGGGGCTGGACGCCTTTTTGGGCAAAAACGAGGTCTATTTCCTGCCCTATATGATGGGGGAACGCAGCCCGCACAACGACGTGAACGCGCGCAGCGCCTTTCTCGGCATGCGGCCGGATACCACCCGCGGGCAGATGACGCTCGCCGTGCTCGAAGGGGTGACCTTCGCCCTGCGCGACTGCCTGGAAGCGGCCAAGATGAACGGCGTGGCCCCGCCGCGCACCATGCTCTGCGGGGGTGGCGCCAAGAGCGCGCTGTGGCGCAGGCTGGTGGCGGACATCCTGCACCTGCCCGTCGACCTGCCGCAGACGGAGGAGGGCCCCGCCTTCGGCGCGGCGATGCTGGCCATGGTGGGCTGCGGCGCCTACAAGTCGGTGGCCGAGGCCGCTGCGGCCATCGTCCGCGTGCGCGAAACGGTGGAGCCCGACCCCGCCGCCCGCCTGTACGACGACCGCTACGAAACGTTCCGCACCTTTTACCCCGCCCTGCGTTCCGCCTTCGCGCGGATGTAGCCGCCCCGCGGCCGCCTGTACGGGAACGAACGGACCTTTTCTGCCGCCCCGCGCCTCTGCGCGGGGCGGCTTTTGTGCGGGCGGCTTTCGCGTGATCCCTCCGCGCGGGGCGCCCCGTATAGGCGGGGCGGCCGCTGCGCATACTGTTTGCGGGAGGGCGGCATGAAGTACACATTGACGCGCGGCGGGTTGGCCGCGCTCGAAGAATTGCTGGCGGCCGAAGGGCTGGCCGCCAAAAAGGCGCGGCTCTATTCCAAATCGCTGACCGATCCTTCCGCGGCGGCGCGGGCGGAGGGGCTGGCGGCGCGGCACGCGGCGCGGTACGGGCAGCTGCTGGCGCTGTTGTGCGAGCAGGACGCGCAGGGAGGCGGCGGTGTTTAAGAAGGAAAAGCGGGATACATCGCTGTGCGAGCATGACGCCGCGCAGGACATGCTCGCGGCCGAACGCGGCCTTTTGCGGCTGTACGCGGCCGCGGCGGGGGAGGAGGGCCCCGCGGAGGGGCAGGCCCTGTTCGTGCGCCTGTTCGGCGAGGCCGCCGAGGACGCGCGCACGGCCCGCGCCTGGGTGCGGGCGGCGGGCGGGTGCTTCCCCGCGGCGGAGCGCACGGCCCGCGAGCAGGCGGCGCAGCGTTTCGGCAAGGTTTACAAGGATATCGCCCGCGAGGACGGGTAAAAACGCCGCACTTTTGCAAAGGGGTGCGGCGTTTTTGAAGTTTTTCGGAAAACAATAAAAAAATTTTTCATCAATTGCTATACAAATTTGCCCTCCGTATGGTATACTGGTAACGATAATCGCATCGGAAACACTGTAAAACGGAGGCTCACCATGATCCGAAAAAGAGGTCAATTTTTCCGTATGGACACGCCGAACACGACGCTCGTGATCGACGCCGAGCGGGCCGAAACGGTCTATTACGGAGAGCGTTTGAGCGGCGCGTGCGAGTTTTCTGCCTATACGGGAAGCGGGCGCCGCCTTTTTTCCGTCTTCGGCAGGAGCGGCGGCAGCGAATACAGCGTGGCGTTCTTTCATTCCGACGGCGGGTTCACGGCCGACTTTTCCTTCGCCCGCGCCAAAGTATCGGACGCGAAGCCCGTTCTTCCCGACCTGCCTTCGTCGTACGGCGAGGGGAAAACGCTGGAACTGCGCTACACCGACCCCGCCAAACTGGCGCTGCACCTGTTTTTCACCGTCTTTGAGGACAGCGACGTCATCGCCGTCTCCGCGCAGCTGCACAACGCGGGCAAAAAGCCCGTGCGCCTGCAACGGCTGATGAGTTTGCAGCTCGAACTGCCCGGCGCGGGCTACCGCATCCACACCTTCGACGGCGCGTGGGGGCGTGAACGGCACGAAACGGTGCATACCCTGCAAAACGGCACCTTCGTCAACCAGGTATCCGAGGGCTATTCTTCGCACATGCACAACCCCTTCGTGGTGGCCGAGGGCCCGTGCGGCCTGTTCGG
This sequence comes from uncultured Clostridia bacterium, assembly GCA_944328445.1. Lineage (GTDB taxonomy): Bacteria > Bacillota > Clostridia > Christensenellales > Borkfalkiaceae > Borkfalkia. The sequence continues at coordinate 70,579 of CALVHO010000008.1, forward strand.
GTTCAACCTCGTCTACTCGGGCAACCACAAGGAGGCCTTTGAATGCGTCGGCGGCGTCACGCGCGCCCTCATAGGCATCAACGACGCCTTCTTCGATTGGGAGATCGCCCCGGGCGAGAGCTTTTTCGCGCCCGAAGCCGTCGTCTGCTTCGCCCCGGACGAGGACGCGCTGCGCCTGCGCATGCACGCCTTCGTCTCCGAGCACATCGTGCGCGGCCGCTGGAAAAAGCGTGAACGCCCCGTCCTGTTCAACAACTGGGAGGGGACGTATTTCGATTTCGACGAGCAAAAGATCCTGGCCATCGCCGCGGCGGCCAAGGAGGCGGGCGCGGAGCTGTTCGTGCTCGACGACGGCTGGTTCGGCAAAAGGGACAGCGATACCTGCTCCCTCGGCGACTGGCAGGACAACGCCGCCAAGACGGGCGGCCTGGCGCAGCTTGGCGAAAAGGTCCGCGCCATGGGCCTGGAATTCGGCATCTGGATGGAGCCGGAGATGATCAACGAGGACAGCGACCTGTACCGCGCCCATCCCGGTTACGCCATGAAGGTGCCCGGCCGCACCCCCGTGCGGCAGCGCCACCAGCTCATGCTCAACCTCGCCGACGAGCGCGTGCAGAACTTTGTCGTGCGCGCCGTCTCCGACGTGCTCACGCGCAGCGGCGCCACCTATCTGAAATGGGATTTCAACCGCCACATGAGCGATTGTTACGGCAAGGGCGTGCCCGCGGGCGAATACTTCCACCGCTACATGCTCGGCTTTTACCGCGTTGCGGCCAAGCTGGCCAAGCGCTTCCCGGGCGTGCTCTTCGAGGGCTGCGCGGGCGGCGGCGGGCGGTTCGATCTCGGCATCTTGTGCTATTTCCCGCAGATCTGGGCCAGCGACGATACCGACGCGCGCATGCGCACGGACATCCAGCGCGGCACGTCGTACGCCTACCCGCAGTCGTCGATCGGCGCGCACGTCTCCGCCTGCCCCAACCACCAGACGGGGGACGACAACACGCTCGCCGCGCGCTTCAACGTGGCCTGCGGCGGCGTCCTCGGCTACGAGCTCGACCCCACAAAATTGTCCGAAGAGGAGCGGGCCGCCATCGCCCGCCAGGTCGCGTTCTACAAGGAACACCGCAAAACTTTGCAGTTCGGCAGCCAGTACCGCCTCTGCGGGGAGGGGGTGGAGGGCTACATCGCCGTTTCCAAGGACGAGGCTTCGGCCGTGGCCGTGGTCAACGCGCTGAACGTGCTCCCGGGCCAGCCCGACCTGTTTGTCCGCTTCAAGGGCCTCAACCCTTCCTGTGTGTACGAGGTCACGCGGGCCGACCCCTCCGCCGCCGCGGACGGCGAAACCTTTTTGGCGGGGGGAGACCTGCTCATGCACGGCTGCCTGCCCCTGCACGGGCTTTGGGAGGAAAAGCTCGCGCAGCATTGCAGCGGCGGCATCGTCAGCCGCATGTACCTGTTCAAAAAGACCAAACAGCGTTCATGACCGTGCGCGCGTTCATGGCGCCTGTGTGCGTGGCCGTACGCCGCGCATGTTCACGGCGCCTGCGCGTGCATGAAGGGGAGATACCGCATGCAACAGACGTTTTTGGAGATCTATGACGAGCACATCCGCCGCGACGGCGCGGCAGAGCTGCGCGCCTACCTTCTGCGCTCCGATTTTTTCCGCGCCCCCGCGAGCACACGCTACCATTGCGCCTACGAGGGCGGGCTGTGCGAGCACAGCGTCAACACCTACCGCCGCCTGCTCGGGCTCGTGCAGGCGGAGTACGGCGCCGAATGGGAAAAGCGCTGCCCGCACGAAACGGTGGCCGTCTGCGGCCTGCTGCATGACTTGTGCAAGATCGATTTTTACAAGCAGGAAATGCGCAACGTCAAGGAAAACGGCGAATGGGTGAAAAAGCCGTACTACGCGCGCGAAGAGCTGTTGCCCTACGGCCACGGCGAAAAATCGGTGTACATCGCGGGCAGTTTTCTGCGCCTCACGCGCGAGGAAGCGATGGCCATCAACTGGCACATGGGCGGCTTTGACGCCCGCTGCCGCGGCGGAGACGGCTCCGTCAGCGAGGCGTTCTGCAAATTCCCGCTCGCCCTTCTGCTGCACGTCGCCGACCTGCAAGCCACGTACATAGACGAAAAGCGCGGCCAATGAACGCCGCCCGCGCGGGCAGGGCAGCGTCCGCGCGCAAGATCGGTGCGCGCCGCCCGTGCGGGCCGCTTTTGGGGCGGGTGCAAACAAAATCGGAAAAGCGCGGCAAAAATCGTTGACAAAAGGCGGAAAAAACGATAAACTAAAACATGTGCCGCCGCCTTGGAAAGGCGTCGGCGCACTGCATGCAGAGATGTCTGAGCGGCCTAAGGAGCACGACTGGAAATCGTGTGTACCTCGCAAGGGTACCGAGGGTTCAAATCCCTCTCTCTGCGCCATGTTTCGTGGATAATAATGCTGTCCACGGCAAAAACCTCGGAAAACATATCGTTTTCCGAGGTTTTTTGCTGTTTTTCGGGCAAAAACGGGACTTTTACGCACCCTCAAAACAGGTTTCGATTTTGTG
>CALVHO010000009.1 GCA_944328445.1 uncultured Clostridia bacterium
GCCACCTCCCGCCACTTTTCCCGCAGCGGACGCAGGCGGAACCGGTACAGCCCGTCGATGCAGTGCTCGCTCTCCTGCGCGAGCCGGGCCCGCACGTATTTTTTGTCCGCTTCGAGGTCGGCGGCGATGACGGCGGCCAGCAGCAGCTCCCGCTCCCTTGCGGAAAGCCCCGCGGGCTGCACGGCCGCGCGCATGAATTCGTACTTGTAGCCGACGCAGACGATCTCGGCGACGGCGTTTTCGGCGGCGGCGCAGAGGCGGGGCGCCTTTTCGTCTTCGGCGGAAAGAACAAAGCGCACGCGCCCGCCCGCAAAGCGCACTTTGGCGGCCGCGGGGGCCTTTGCCGCGGCAAGCGCCGCGGCGGCGTGGGCGATGTAGCGGCAATGCGCGTCGCTTTCGCTGATCGAGATATCCACCATGCTTTCAGTGTATGCCGCCGCAAGAAAATTATTGCAAAGCCGCCGCCAAAGGCCGCGGTACGAAAAAATTTCGCCCCGCACCGCCCCCTCGGGCTTGACGAAAAGCGCCACAAAGGTATATAATTGTGAGAAGAATGCTTGGCGGAGGACGGGGCATGCCGAAAACTTTGCTGATCGTGCTCATCGCCGTTCTGGCCGTGCATTATTTTTTGGCCGTCGGCACCGTATACAGGCTGTTGCAGGACAAAGGGTTCGTCAAAGCGGTGATCCCCTGGAACCTTGTCATCCTTTTGCTGCCCGTGCTCGGGCCCGCGGCGTACTGGCTGGCGCGCTGCTTCGGCAAAAAGAAAAAGGATGCGCAGCCCGCACCCGCGCAGGGCGAAGCGGCTCCCCTACAAAACGGAGCAGCTCCCGCGCAAGACGGAGCGGCGCCCGCCGAAGGCCGCGGCGAAGGCGAAGAGGCGCGGCCGCCCGAACCGCCGCAGGCGTGAACGGGCCGCCCGTTCACAAAAACAAGAAGGAAAAAATTTTTGCCGCCCGCGCGCATGCGGGCGCGGAGGTATCGCACATATGGACATGAGATCGGTCGAAAGCAAGTGGCAGCAGCGCTGGGAAAAGAGCAAGGAAAACAACTTCAACAAAAAGAACATCGATAAAAAGTTCTACGTGTTGGAGATGTTCTCCTACCCTTCGGGCGCCAAGCTGCACATCGGGCATTGGTACAACTACGGCCCGACCGACAGCTATGCCCGCTTCAAGCGCATGCAGGGCTACGAGGTGTTCCAGCCCATGGGCTTCGACGCATTCGGGCTGCCCGCCGAAAACTACGCCATCAAGACCAAGATCCATCCCAAAGACTCGACGGAAAAGAACATCGCCACCATGGAAAAACAGCTCAAAGCCATGGGCGCCATGTTCGACTGGTCCGCCGAGGTCAAGACCTGCGAGGAAGACTACTACAAATGGACGCAGTGGATGTTCCTCAAACTGTACGAAAACGGCCTGGCCTACCGCAAGGAGGCGCCCGTCAACTGGTGCCCGAGCTGCAACACGGTGCTTGCGAACGAACAGGTGCAGGAAGGCTGCTGCGAGCGCTGCGGCACGCAGGTGGTGAAAAAGGACCTCACGCAATGGTTCTTCAAGATCACCGACTACGCCGAAGAGCTCTTGCAGGGGCTGGACACCATCGACTGGCCCGAAAAGACCAAGCTCATGCAGCGCAACTGGATCGGGAAATCGGTGGGCTGCGAGATCGAATTTTCCTGCGAAAGCGGGGATACCTTCAAAGTGTTCACCACCCGTTGCGACACGGTGTTCGGCGTCTCCTACGTCGTGCTCGCGCCTGAACACCCGCTGGTGCGCAAGCTCGTATCCGATGAGCAGCGCGCTGCCGTGGAAGAATACATCGCCGCCACGTCCAAGACGGACGAGATCGAACGGCTTTCCTCCGCGCGCGAAAAGACGGGCGTGTTCATCGGCCACTACGCCGTGAACCCCATCAACGGCGAGCGCGTGCCCATCTACGCGGCCGATTACGTGCTCTACTCCTACGGCACGGGCGCGGTCATGGGCGTGCCCGCGCACGACGAGCGCGACTTCGCCTTCGCGCAAAAATACGGCCTGCCCGTGAAAAAGGTCATCGAAAACAGGAACGGCGAGACGGTGCTGCCCTTCTGCGAGGACGGCATCTGCGTCAACAGCCTGCAATTCGACGGGTACTTCGGCGAGGACGCCCGCACCGCCATCGCCAACCACCTGGCCAAGATCGGCAAGGGCGCGCGCAAGGTCAACTACCGCCTGCGCGACTGGCTGGTCTCCCGCCAGCGCTACTGGGGCGCGCCCATCCCCGTCATCCACTGCCCGCAATGCGGCATCGTGCCCGTGCCCTACAAGGACCTGCCCGTGCGGCTGCCCTACAACGTCGAGTTCGAGCCCGACGGCAAATCGCCGCTGGCCAAATGCGAAGAATTCATGCACGTGAAGTGCCCGCACTGCGGGGCCGACGCGCTGCGCGATCCCGACACGCTCGACACCTTCGTATGTTCGAGCTGGTACTACCTGCGCTACGCCGACGCGCACAACGCCAAACAGCCCTTCGATCCCGAGATCGTCAACAAGATGCTGCCCGTCGACAAATACGTCGGCGGTGCCGAACACGCCTGCATGCACCTGCTGTATGCGCGCTTCTTCACCAAGGCGCTGCGCGACATGGGGTATCTCCGCTTCGACGAGCCCTTCCGCTCGCTGGTGCACCAGGGCGTCATCCTTGGCCCGGACGGCAACCGCATGTCCAAATCGAAGGGCAATATCGTTTCCCCCGATGACTACATCGAGACGTACGGCTCGGACGTGTTCCGCCTGTACCTGATGTTCGGTTTCTCCTACACCGAGGGCGGACCGTGGAGCGACGACGGCATCAAATCCGTTGCCAAGTTTTTGGACCGCGTCGAGCGGCTGGTGCTCAAAGTCAAGGACGAAAAGCCGCACAAGGACGCCAAGGAAAGCGGCGCCCCCGAAAAGGAGCTGAACTTTGTCCGCAACAACACCATCCGCCAGGTGACGCGCGATCTGGAAAACTTCTCCTTCAACACCGCCGTGGCGCGGCTGATGGAATACATGAACGCGCTCAACAAGTACGACGCGCAGGAAGAAAAGAACGTGCCCTTCCTCAAAGAATGCACGCGCGACCTCTTGCTGCTGATGGCGCCCTTCACCCCCCACTTCGCCGAAGAGCTCTGGGAACAGACGGGCGGGAAGTATTCGGTGTTTGAACAGAGCTACCCCGTCTGCGACGAGAGCGCGCTCGTGCGCGAGGAGACGGAATACGCCGTGCAGATCAACAGCAAGATCAAGGCCAAGATCATGATCGGCAAAGACCTCGGCAACGAAGAGATCGAGGCCGCCGTGCTCGCCGACGAAGCCATCCGCCCGCTGGTGGACGGAAAAGTCATCAAAAAGTGCATCATCGTGCCCGGCCGCCTTGTCAACCTCATCGTGTGACGGGTCACGAAAACAACAATACGTATCCAAAAAATCGTGCCCGCAGCCGAACGGCTGCGGGCATTTTGCTGCCTTTTAAGTTTATAAAGCGAAAAGCGCTTCTACGCCGCGTCAGAGCACGGCGCCCGCCAGGATGACGGGCGTACCCGCAAACCCGACGCCGTCGGCACCGTCAACGGCATCGTTGGTCGAGAGCCCGCCGCCGAGGTTGATGCCGCTGCCGAGCTCGCCGCGCGGCCCGCCCGCGCCACCGTAAAGCGACAGTTCGCGCCCGCCCGCGATGTTCACGAACAGCTTTTGCGCCTCCACAGCATCGCCGCCGCGGCCGCCGTCTCCGCCGTCGCCTCCCTGGTTGCTCGCGCTCGAACCGCCCTGCCCGCCGCCGGAGCCGCTCCCGCCGAACAGGCAAAGCGCGTTGTCTCCCGTGACGGCGACGCACGGCGCGGAAACGGCGGCATAGCCGGGCGCGCCGTCACCGCCGCGGCCGCCCTTGGCAAACAACTTGTCTGTATCTTTTCCCCTGCTGCCCGTCTTGGAATTGCGGCCGGCGCACAGCGCGTTCGCATCCCCGTCGCCGAGGGAACGGATGACCACGTCGGCGCGGTCGGAAAGGCCCGTCTCCGAATCGCAGCGCACAACGCCGCGGTCGGGATAAGCATTGACGGTCACGGAATGCAGTTCCAGGACAAATGTTTCGGTGCGCGGCTCGCAGCGGAAAGCGAGGCCCGCCGAAGAACCGTCGGCCGACGTCAGGCGGACGGCGCGCACGGTCGCGGGCACCACGACCTCGTAATTTCCGAAATTTTCATCGAACTCGATCGCGTAGGCCTCGTGCGAACCGTCTAACGCAGCGGTGTCCACATCGACGCTGCTCACGGAAATATCGGCGTAGTCCGAAAAATTATCCGCGTTCAGTTCGACGTAGTCCACGGGATCGGCCGTGCGCAGCACGGCCGCGGAATAGGCGGAAGATCTGTATTCCTTCGACCCATCCTTCGCCTCGGCGCGCACCTTGACGGACACGTTTTCATCGCGGGGCAGGAGATAGCCGCAACCTTCCTGCACGGGCTTTTCTTCTCCGTTGACGCTGACGGTGTAGCCCGCGGCGTTTTCCACCGCTTCCCAATACAAATAGTCGTCGAGCAGCATGCAGGAAGGCGCCTCCAAGGCGGCGCGGCCGTCCGAAAGCAAACCGCAGCCCGCCGTCATGAACACGGCCAGCAAAGCCGAGAGGATGCAGGCGATCTTTTTCATGAAACAAGTTCTCCCCAATGTGCAATGGTCTCCGCCGCGGAAATGCCTATGCCCGCGTCGCCGTCGGCGCCGGGGCCGCGCTCGAAGGTGAGCCCTCCGCTGCCCTCTTTGCCGCCCTTCCCTCCCGGGCCTCCCGCCGCTTCGACGGTGCCGAGAAGGAAATATTCGAGCTTGTCGCAGACGATGGCACTGCCGCCGTCTCCGCCGCGCCCGCCGCTGCCGTGACTGTTGAGGCCGGACGCATCGCCGCCGTTTCCGCCGTCGCCTCCGCCTCCGCCCGAAAAGCGCGCGTCGCTCTGCGCCAAAAGAAGGAGGGTATCCACCCGCACGGCGCTGCCGCCCGTCTCCCCCGCGCCGCCGTTTCCGCCGTGCACGAGAAAGCCGTCCGCGTGCCCGTCGGCGCCGTCCTCGGCGTTGTAGCCGCACAGCACGGCGTTGTACAGGCCGTACAGCCCGAGGATGAGCGCGGTATCCTCCGCGCCATCGTCAAAGGAGACGGCGGCATGGCGTTCGCCCGCGCCTTGCAGGGTCACGTTTTCCAGTTCCAGCTCGAAGGCATCCGTGCGGGCGCGGATACAGATATCCGCCTGCACCGTAACGCGCCCTTCGCTGCGGAAGGTCAGCTTTTTCACGTCGGAAGCGACGTAAACGACCCCGGGAAAGACATCGAGCGCCGTCTTGCCGTAATCGAAGACGAAATGCTGTGCGCCGTAAAGATAGACGGCGCCGTCGCGGACATAGCCTTCAAGCTCCTCGGAGCCGCAAAAAACTTTCTCACCGTACACGGGGCCGTCGTATTGCACGGTGTGCAGCAATTTGCCGCGTTCGCCGTTTTCGGAGCGGTACACCGTGACGGTGCGCCCGCCCGCGCGCGGCAACAGCACGGCGGGCACGTCGGTCTCTGCGAGCAGCGTTTCGCCGTCGTAGACGAGGTACGACCCCTCGCCCGCAGCGTTCCAAGAGAGCGCGTTGTAAAAGAGCGACGCCTCGCCCCCGCCGCAGCCGCACAGCGCGGCGAAGCAAAGCGCGAAAAGCATCGGTAAAATCACGGCAAGTTTTTTCATGTTCTCCCCCTCTGCCCCGAAGGCTCAGGCGGTTTTTTGCACCAGCGCACCGATGTCCGCCGTGCGGAAATAGTCGGCGGAATACATCGTTTCCAGCATGTCCTGCTTGGCGTAATAGCCGCTCACCTGCCCCAAAAAGGTACGGACGGCGTCCGAAAGCAGTTGCTTTTGCCCGCGCACCGAAAGGGTCTCCCACAGGTCGTAGACGATGAACCCGCCCCGCGCCGAAACGCAGCCCTTCACCTCGCCGGCGGGATAGGTATGCACCGTTCCGCCGCTTTGCACCTGCAAGCTCCCGTCTTCGAGCAGGCGGGTCTGCCCGTCGGCGGAGACATTTGCGTCGCCCTCCGCGGTGCGCAGGTACAGCTCGCAGCCGTCGGTATAAAAGATGTCGTTGAACATGCCCGATTCGCGGCTGATAAAGACGGAGACGGGCTCGTCGAACATGCTCACGCCCTGGTACAGGCCCGTATTGTAGGTGTAGCCGAAGAGGTCGAGCATGGTGGGCACGATGTCGAAACTGTTGCAGAACTTATCGACCTTGGCACCGCCGAGCGGAAAGGCGCCGCTCGCGCGTTCATGGTGCAGGCCGTAGTAATATTCGCCGCCATAGACGGACTGCACGTGTGCGTCGTCGTTGACGTACTCCATGCCTTCGTAGAGAGTGGACTGCACGTTCAGGTCCATATATTTTCCGGACCAGAAGAAAAACGGGATGTTGTAGAGCATGGTATCCCAGACGGTGCCCGGCTCCACCTCTTTGAGGGCGTACTGCTGCCCCGAATAATACCCGTTGTGGTCGGCGTAGAACACAAAGGTCGTGTTTTCGAGCTCGCCGCTCTGCTGCAAGGACGCGATGAGGCGGTTGACGCCGACGTCGAGGTCCATGATGGCGGCCTGGAAACGCTTGTAACGCAGGTACGGCACGGTGAGTTCGCCGTCCTCGCCGCGCTCTTCGGCGGAGACGGGCACGGTGCCTTCGATGTTTTCGGAAGGCTCGGGGTAGCGCGTGATGCGCTCGTAATAGGGTTCGAGCCCCGCGATCTTCGCGTTTTCGGAAAATTCCGCCTTCTCCTCCGCGCTCATGTCCGCGGTATAATCTCCGCGCTTGACCAGCTCGTCGTACGCGCCGTGCGAGGTGATGGTCATCAGCATGGAATAAAAGGCGGAGTCCCCCTCGTCGACGCGCGTAAAGTCGCCGAGGTACTGCGAGATGAATTCGCTGTCCCTGTCGAGGTCGTAAAAGCCGTCTTTTTCGTGGTAGCCCTTCATGCGGTCGGAATCTTCCAAAAAGCGGGCGTGGTCGAAGCCGTAGAGCTCGGCAAAGGTGGAAGAGCGGCCGTAAAAGCTGCCCGAATTGGCATGAAAGTACTCCGTCGTGTAGCCGTCCTCTTGCAGGATGTTGGTGAGGGTGAAGGCGAAGTCATGATCCATCAGCCCGTTTTTGCTGAACATGGACGGAGTGACGCAGTTTTCGGTGCGCACGGGATAGCTGCCGAGCACCGAGAGCGCCTCGGAGTGGTTGGTCTTGTCGCGGGAGTAGTATTGCGTCATGGCCACGCCCTGGTCGGCCAGCGCGTACAGCGTGGGCGTATAGACGCTGTTGATGGCGTACCATTCCCCCGATTCGATGACGATCATGACCACGTTCTGCCCGTTCAGCGCGCCCGTGGCCACGGCGCCCGCCCCGCCGTAGCGCGTGATGTCGAGGTCGGAAAGTTCCGCGCTTGTGCCGCTCGCGGCAAAATAGGCGTCCAGCTCCTCCGCCGCGCCCTCGTTCCCCTTTTTCGACGCCGAGAGGTCGGAAAAGAAGTTGACGGCGTTCTTGTAATAATAGCCGAAGGTGCCGAAGCGCCTGTACGCCTTGGCGGAGATGAACTGCGTGTCGTAGAGGTAGTCATCATCGGTGAACAGCGCCAACTCGTCGTCGGTGTGCTTGAACCCGCCCTGCTGCACCGAATAGAGCCCGACGGAAAAGAGCGAGGAAAACAGGTACACGCAGATCATGGCCAGCGCGACCTGGTCGCGCGCGGCATACGAGCGGCCGCGCCAACGCACCAGCCCCGCCAGTGCGAGCGAGGCGCAGGCGGCGTACGCGATGCCGAGGAACAGGAAGGGAAAGTTGACGAAGGTCGGATCGAAGGCGCCCGCCGCTTCCCCCGCCAGGCTGAGCATGCTCAGGCCGAAGATGTAGCCGCTCATGGTGTAGAACAGCTCGTTTGCGGCGGCCAGGACGGCCTGCACGGCCAAGAGCAGCCCGACGGCGACGGTCTCGCCCACGAACCCCGGAATGACGAACACCACCGCCGACAAAAAGAGCACGGCGGCGATGTCCAGCCAGGCGTAGGTGGGGAAGCTCCCCAGCCCGATGACGCGGAAGGTGATAAATTCCAGCACCAGCGCGAGCACGAAATAACTGCCCGCATAGATGGATTTTTTGATGAGAAGGTCTTTCATGGCAAGCTGCCGCCCGCAGGGCGCGGGCGGCGTTCGTTCATCTTGTTAAGGCAGGGAGCGTTCCTTTACGCATCCGCGCCCGCGGGGGTCTCGAAAAATTCACGGTAAATGGCGCGCACGCAGCGCTCGTAATCGGCGTTGTCGATGCCGACGATGATGTTGAGCTCGCTCGAACCCTGGTCGATCATGCGGATGTTGATCCCCGCCTGCGAGAGGGCGCCGAACAGGCGCGCCGATGTACCGACGTTGGAGGCCATGCCGTGGCCGACCGTGGCCACCAGCGCGATGTTTTCGAGCACGCGCACATAGTCGGGCGCAACGGCGTCACGGATCTCGTCGATCAGCCGTTCCAGCACCCCGCCCGCCAGGTAGCGGCTCTCGATGACGAGGGAGAGGGTGTCGATGCCGGAGGGCATGTGCTCGAAGCCGATGTTCTCCTTTTCCAGCACCGAAAGGACGCGGCGCGCAAAGCCGACTTCGGAGTTCATCATCGACTTTTCCAGGAAAAGGACGGTAAAATCTTTCTTGCCCGCGATGCCCGTGACGATGTTGTGCGTCTTTACGTAGTGCACGGAGGGCAGGATGAGCGTTCCGGGGTCGTCGGGCGCGAAGGTGTTTTTGATGTTGATGGGGATGTTGCCCTTGCGTACGGGGAAAATGGAATCGGCGTGCAGCACGTTGGCGCCCATGTAGGAGAGCTCGCGCAGTTCCTTGTAGGAGATCTTTTCCATCTTCTGCGGTTTGGAAACGATGCGCGGGTCACAGGCCAAAAAGCCGCTGACGTCCGTCCAGTTTTCGTACAGGTCCGCCCCGACGCCGCGGGCGATGATGGAGCCGCTGACGTCGCTGCCGCCGCGCGAAAAGGTACGGATCTCCCCGTCCGCGCCCGTGCCGTAAAAGCCCGGGATGACGGCGTGCTCGCAGGCCGCGAGACGGGCGGCGATGACGGGATAGGAACGGGCCTCGTCAAAGGCGCCGCGCTTGTCGAAGAAAATGAGCTCGCTCGCGTCGATGAATTCCCAGCCGAGCAGGGCCGCAATCAGGCGGGCGTTGAGGTACTCCCCGCGCGAAGCGGTGAAATCGGCGCTGCGCTTTTGTTCGATGGCGCGCTCTGTCTCGTCGAGCACGCCCTCGATGCCGAAGCCCTCCATGCCCAATTCGGCGACGATGGATGTAAAGCGCTTGCGGATCTTGGCAAAGGACGCGGCGCAGCTGCCATCCGCCTCGCATTCGCGGTAGCAAGCGTACAGCATGTCCGTGATCTTTTCGTCGGCGGAAAAGCGCTTACCGGGCGCCGAAACGACGACGAAACGGCGGGCGGGGTCGCCCTTGACGATGTCGGCGGCGCGGGCGATGTTGTTGCCGTCCGCCAAAGAAGAACCGCCGAACTTACAAACGGTCAATCGCATACTCGGATCTCCTTCCCTTCGAGATAGTATCGTTTCTCCTCGCTTTCCCCCATGGAAAAGGTCTTGCGCGGGAGGCTCCCGCCCCTTTTCACCAAACCGAACAACTGCGCCTTGTCCATCTTGGGCAGCGCGATGCCAACGCTGTGTTCATCCGCCGCCGTGAGCGCGGCCAGCGCCTCTTCGCCGTGGATGTAGTCCACCGTTCCTCCGTTTTGCGCGAGGTAGCGCGCGATGGCGGCGTCGACGCCCGCCACGGCCTCGGGCACATCGGCGGAAACGCCCAGCGGGCGCTTTTCGCCGCCGACGTACACGTCCGCGCGCGCCGTGCCGGACGGCCGCAGCGACGCCGCGAATTTTTCGGCGTCCACCCCCTTGACGATGCGGTGGATGGCCTCGAAGCGGATCCCCTCGTCGTAGATGTTGACGGCCTCACAGAGGGCGTAGCGCGCGGGGTGACCGCGGCGCTCCTCTTCGCCAAGATCCGCCTTGATCTTCTCCCACGCGGCCTTGGCGGTGGCCAAAGAATGGTTCCCGTCCCCCACCATGAACAGCAGCCCGTCCCTTTCGATGCGCGAAAAGGCCGCGGCCAGCGCGCCGTCGTCGGGGATGAATTTGCCCGTGACGTGCCCGCCGCCCATGTTCAGGTCAAAGTCGTACACCGTCTGCAACGCGGCGCGCTTGTACGGGCCGAGCACTTCGTCCTGCGGGTCGTCGTAGAGCAGCATGGCGTGCGGAAACTCCAAGGACGCCGCCTCGCGGATCTGCAACCGCGGCGGGATGCGTTCCAGGATGGTCGCCTCCGTCGCGCGGATGAGGGCGGCGCTCTTTTTTTCGTAGGAATAGGCGTCGAGGTCGACGGAGAGCACCACGCCCGTGCGGCGGGGCGAATACGCCGTCGAACGCTCGACGAGGATGTATCCCTTCGGCAGTTTGCGGAACACGCCGCGGCGACGGTATTCCCGCATGGCTGCGGCGATTTTTGAAACGCGCTCCCCGCAGCCGGGCTTGTCCAGGTAGATCTCCGGCAGCATCAGCCGCAGCGTGGAGGGCTTGTCCCCCACGTATTCGTCCAACGCCTGCCAATAGGCCTCGTCGGACGTGTGCTGGTCACAGGCGATGACCGCCCATGCCGCCATATCCGTGCCCTCGGCGGGCAGCAATATCTCGGGCGCGGCGACGGCGCCCGTCCCTTTCTCCTCTGTACGTCCGTTCACGCGGGTTCAGCCTCCGTAATTGGTCACGACGAAAACGACGACGGCCAGCACGACGGCCAGCAGCTTGATGGGTACGTTGTCGATGAAGATGCCCGCGACGCGGCGCCAAAAACTCTTTTCTCTCATGCCCGTTTCCTCCCGTCGGCGGCAAGGTCTTTCCAGTAATATTCGTTGAGGGTGCGGCGGAGCAGATCGTAATCGGCATAGCGCGAGATCTTGCCGCGCTGCGCCACGGTGATGATGCCCGTCTCCTCGGAAACGATGAGCGCGACGACGTTCGCCGTCTCGGTGATGCCGATGCCCGCGCGGTGGCGGGTGCCCAGTTCCTTGGGGATGTTGGCGTTCTGCGTCAGCGGCAGAAAGCAGCCCGCCGCCTGCACCTTGTAGTTGTTGATGATCATGGCCCCGTCGTGCAGCGGCGCCTTGGGGAAAAAGATGCCCTCGATCAGCTGTGAAGAGATCCTCGCGTCCAGCAGCACGCCGCTTTGCAGCACCTGCGCGGGCACGTTGTCGTTGGCCAGGATGATGAGGGCGCCGATGTTGTCCTTGGACAGGTTTTGCAGCGCCTTGATGATGTCCGCGATGTAGCGCTCCACCTCGTCGCGCGAGGCGGAGGCCTGGTGGCCCGCCTTTTCAGTGAGGTTGAAGGAGCCCAGGCTGAGCACGTCGCGCTTGACTTCGGCATTGAAGATGACCAGGACCACCCCCGCAAACACGAGCGGGATCACGAAAAAGTTGTCGCACGCGATCTTGTCGTTGAACACGAACACCGCGCCCGAGGCGATGACCAACAGCGTGAACAAGGCGATCAGCCAGCGCGCGTTGCTCATTTTGAGGATGCGGAACACGTAATAGAAGGCCAGTGCAAACAGCACGATCTCCAACGCATCGATCACGCCGAAGGACAAAAACACGTCCTTGATGTTTTGCAAAAAGGTCTGCATCGATTTCTCCTTGCTTGTTTTGCCGCGGGAAGCGCCCGCTCACGCCCCTTCCGCGCCGAAGAGCACCTGCGCGTTGACCGAAAGCAGCGCGCCCTGCGGCGTGAGCCTGCCGCTGCGGATGCCGTCGAGCGCGGCCACCGCCCGCATGTACAGCGCGGCCACGCGCCGCTTGCCGAGCGCCTGCGCCTGCCTGCGGCTCATCTTGACGGCGTACTCCTTCATGCCCAGGATCTTGGCCGTCTCCGCGTCCGTCTTGTTGAGGAGCGAGATGTCGAACAGGTTGCGGAAATAATAGGTCAGCGAATTGAGCACGTCCGTCTCGTTCATGCCCTTTTCGGACAACTCGCCGAGGATGGTCATGTAACGGGCGGCGTTGCCCTTGCCGATGGCATCGGTCATCTCGTAGATCTTGTAATCGGCGTCGCGGTAGACGACGGCGTCCACGTCCTCCGCGCGCACCGCCCCGCCTTCGCCCGCAAAGGCGATCAGCTTTTCGGTCTCGCCGGCCACGCGCGCCATGTCGCCCAGGCAATAGCGCAGGATGCGGTCGCAGCACTCGGTGTCGCAGGAGATGCCCGCGCGGCGGAAGCGAGTGAAGATCCAGCGCAGCACCGTCTCTTCGTCTGCCTTGGAACAGTCGACATGCGTCACGTTGGGCGCCTTTTTCAGGTCAAAGCCCTTGCCCTTGCCGCCGTTGACGATGAGCAGCACGGTGCTCGGCTGCGGGTCCTCGAAATAGGCGCGCAGGTAAGCGTTGTAATCGTGCTCGGACGGGTACAGCCCCGTGACCTTGACGATACGCTTTTCGCTGAGTAAGGGATAGGCCTGCGCCGCCGCGACGAGGGCGGAAAGCTCCGCGCCTTTGAGCTGTTCGCCGCGGAAAGAGGCGAAGTCGAGGACGGGCTCGCGCAGGTACCGCTCTTTGAGCATCTCCTCGCCGCGTTCCTTAAAGTATTCTTCTTCGCCGTCGAACAAATAAATGGGCGCCGCGCCCTCTTCGAGGCTCTTTTTGAACAATACGAACTTCATGCACTTACCCGTCTTTGCCTACGCTGATTATACCATCTTTCCATACGATTTGCAAGCTGCCCGCGCGGTATAGAGAGATTTTTCCCTCCGCTTTTTCAAAATACACTTCCACGGACGGCGCGCAGGCCGCGGCGAGCTCTTCGCCGTACGCGCAGGCCACCAGCATCTCGCAGCGCGGAAGGGAGGAAGGCTCCGTTTCCTCGCCGCAAAAGAGCACGCCCGCGCCGCCGATGTCCACATACAGCGCGGTGTCCGCGGCAAACACGGCCCGCATCCCGCCGAAGGAAAACGTGTTGCTCTCGGTGCGCACTTCGACGGTCTGAAAGGAGGATACGAATCCCCCGCCCGCGGGAACGTGAACGCAGCCCACGCGGGCAAGCCCGAGCACCACGGGGATGGCGGCGTTGATCTCCGCGTTGTCCGCCAGCACGACGAGGCCGCCGAGCTCCTTCACGCCCTCTTGCAGGAACAGGCGTTCGAGGTATTCGCCGTCGGGAACGCCCGTGAGCACGAGGGCGCACTCCCCTCCGCCGCGCACGAGCACGGCGTTCGTGTCGTAATAGGAATGCACGGTCATGCTCTCGGGCGGGCGCAGGTTGTCCGCCAGCGTGCAAAAGAACACGGCCAGGCCGAGCAGGCAAAGCAGCACCGCTTTGGGAACGGCGCGCAGGTCCACTTTGTCGGAAAAGACGAACAGCGCCAAAAACCAGCACAGGACTGCGGCCCCGCCCATCGCAAAGCCGCCGATGAGCAGCACGCGGAACTCGGCCGCCAGCACGGGCGCCACCGCCACGCGCAGCAGCAGGCGCGGCACATACAGCAGCACCGTACCCGCAAACGGCAGCGCCGCGGCCAGCGCCGCGCAGACGAAGAGCAGCGAAAAGGCCGCGCCGATCAGCGGCACGAAGACGAGGTTGAGCAGGAGGCTCAGTGCGGGCACGTAGCCGAAGGTGTTGAGCAAAACGGGAAAGGTGGCCGCCTGCGCCGACAGTGAAACGCCGAGCGCCGACGCGGCCTTGGCGGGGAAATGCGGCACCCGTCCCAGCAGGCGCGTGATGTGCCCGCCCACGACGATGATGCCCGCGGCCGCCGCCACCGAGAGCTGAAAGCCCGCCGAAAAGAGGTGCACGGGATCCCAAAGCAGCACCGCGAAGAAGGCGATGCCGACGGAGGTCAGGCGGTCGTAGGCGGCGCCGAAGGCGTCAAAGAGCATGAGCACCAGGCACATGACGAGCGCGCGCACCGCGGAAGAGGCGAACCCGCACACGCCCGTATAATAGACGAGCACGGCCGCCACGACGGGCAGGCGCACCCACGGGCCCGCGCGCAGTTTTTTGAGGAGCGCGCTCATCAGCCCGTAGACGAGCGCGATGTGCATCCCCGATACGGCAAAGACGTGCGCGATGCCGCCGTAACGGAAATTCTGCATGGAATCGCCGTCGATGAAGCCGCAGTCGCCCGTCAGCAGCGCATAGGCGATGGCGGCGATATCTTCGTCCATCGCCGCAAAGACGCGGTCGCGCAGCACGCCGCGCGAGGCGCCGAACAGGTCGAAAGAGTGGCCGACGAAGTAGATCCCCTCCGCCCGCACGGACGCGCGGTAACGGGTGCCGTCGATCAGCGCGGAGGTGTTCAGCCGCCCGTACATCCACGCATCGAGCGCTTCCACGTCCGCGTCGAAGAGGACGGCGTCCCCTTCCGCGTACGGGCAGCCGCCGAACACGTAGACGGACATCGTGCCCGCCGGCTCCAAGATCCCTTCCTGCGGCGAGGCGAAGAGGGCGAGGTCTCCCACCAGGAGCACGGTGCCGTCCCCCGAGGCGGCGACGTTTTCGATCCTTCCCGAAACGGTGTACTCCCCTTCGGCCGCGGGCTGCGCCTCGTAACCGCCGATGCGCACGGCAAAGGCGAGCGCGCCCGCACAGAAAAGGGCGCAAAAAAGGACGGCATACAGCACGAAACCGATGACCGTCCTGTGTTTGCAATGACCGAACAACAGCGCGCCGCCCGCCACGGGCACAAAAAGCAGGCCGCACCAGAGCACGGCGGTGCCGAAGCGGAACGCGGCGAAAATTCCGAGCGCGAAGGCGGCCGCAAACAGGAGCACGGGGCGGAAGTTCACCGCCCTGTCGCCGCGGATGAGCAGACGCCCGATCCCCTTTTCCTTCGCGTGCTCCATCGCTCTTGCCCTCCGCCTTCAAACGACGATGTACAGGTAATATTCGCCGCCGGCGAGCACGGCGTCCTCAAAGCGCAGCGGCGCGGCAAGGTCGTACCCCTCTGCGCCCTGCACGCCGAGGCGCGCGAACAGTTCGCCGTAGGTGGTTCCGTACGGCACCCGCACGGGCTTTCCCTCGTCCTTGACGCCCTCTCCGAACACGACGGCGTTGTAATGCCCTTCGTAGGCGGCGGAAACGCTCTCCTGCCCGAAGCCCTCTTTCCGCGGCGGGGCGAGGCGGCACAACACGGCCGCGGCGGCCGCCGCCAGCAGCAGCGCCGCGCAGAGTACGGCGGCCAGAAGGCGCGCCTTGGCGGGCGGGCGCCCTTCCATCAGCTGAGGCTGATGCGGTCGCTGACGGACCGCACGAACAGCGCGCGCGAGACGCCGAGGGAGACGCAGTCCCCGATGAAGGCGACGAAGCGGTCGCTCGGGCGGTTCACCTTCCATTCCGCGCAGACCAACGCCAGCAGCTCGTCCATGTACAGGCTGACCTTGTTTTCGAGCAGGCCCTTGATGAGCGCGATGGCCTCGTAGGGCGTGAAATCCTCCTCCGAGCGGCGCACGGGCTCGGTTTCCACGCGGTAAAAATCGCAGGCGAGGCACTTGTCGGTGCGGCGCAGGTAGGTGCGCCCGCACAGCTCTTCCCCTTTCAGCCCGCACAGGCCGATGAGCCCGTTCATGCGCTCCTCCACCTTGCTGCCGTACTTCTGCACGCCGAGGGAGGCGAGGCAGCGCTTCATCAAAAAGGCGGTGCTCAGCGGCTCTTCGGCGGCGGCGATGGCTTTCAGTCGCGCCGCGATCTCGGCGTCGTTCTCGCCGCAGGTGACGTACTGCGAGAGGCATTGCTTTTGTTCGAGCTTGGCGTAGCGGTAGTTTTTGCGGTACTTGGCCAAGTGGTCGCGGCTGCCCTTGTCCTCGCCCGTGAGGCGGTCGAGCACGTCTTTGATCTTTTTGATCTCGCGCTTGGGGTTGTTGATGAAGTTGATGGTGAACAGGCGCACCACGTTCCAGTTGTTGAGTTTGAGCGTCTGGATCTGCAAGATGTTGCGGTCCTTGGCACAGGAATGGGCGGCCGTGGCCCCGTCGCACATGACGGCCAGGATGAAGCGCTTTTTGTTTTTGGGGTCGACGACGGCGCAGTCGATCTTGAAGTCGGAAACGCCGACGTCGTAACGGCATTCATAGCCGTAATTGCGCAGCTCCGCCGCGATGTACTTGCCGATGCCGCTGCGCCCCGTTTTGAGCTCTTCGGCATTGATGGCCAGCGTCGTTTTGCCGCGTTCGGCAAATTCGAGGAAGGCTTTGAGCCCCGCCACGCCCTTGCTGTTGGTCTTGGCGAGGTTGATCATGGCCGAGGTCATGGAGGAAAATACCACCATCTCTTCGCGCGCGCGGGAAACGGCGACGTTGAGCCTGCGCCAGCCGCCGAGCTGGTTCAAGGGCCCGAAGTTGAGCGAGACACGCCCCGCGCGGTCGGGACCGTAACACACCGAGAACAAGATCACGTCTCGCTCGTCGCCCTGCACGTTTTCGAGGTTTTTGATGAAGAGCGGCTCTTCGCGCTCGTAGGCGGCGTCCTCGAGGTGGTTTTTGGCCAGCGCGTCGGACAAGCGCCGCTCGATGTAATCCTGCTGCGCGGTGCTGAACGTGACGATGCCCATGCTCGACTGCGCGAGCTTGGGGTCTTTGAGGCGGCGGATCACCTCGGCCACCAGCGCCTCGGCCTCGGCCTTGTTGCGCTTGGTGAAGCCGCGGTCGTACACGCCGTCTTCGACGAGGGCCAGCCGCACCTTGCTTTCCAGCGCGTCGGGCGACGGGAAGGTGCACAGCTTGTTGCCGTAGTACATGACGTTGGAGAAGGCGATCAGGCTCTCGTGCTTGCTGCGGTAATGCCAGTTGAGGTGCTTTTCGGGGATGCACAGCGCCAGGCAGTCGTCGAGGATGCTTTCCAGGTCCTCCGCGTCGAGGTTCTCCTCGTCGATATAGCCCGAACTGAAAAAGGAGGTCGGCGGCAGCTGCTTGGGGTCGCCGACGACGACGGCGCTGCGGGCACGCGCGAGGGCGCCGACGGCTTCGCTGGTCGGCAGCTGCGAGGCCTCGTCAAAGACGACGAGGTCGAAAAGGTCGGGCTCGGGCTGCAAATAGCGGGCCACCGTCACGGGGCTCATCAGCATGCAGGGCGCCAGCTTTGCCAGCAGCGCCGGGGTCTCCTTCAACAGTTCTTTGAAGGTCATGCCGCGCATGTTGCCCTTGCAGATGCGCTGGAAGGCCAGCACTTCGAGGCTGATGCTCCCCTCCGTAGAGGTGGTGGGAAGGCCCGCGATCAGCGTGTTGCGGATGTGCTCGCGCGAAAGTTTGCAATACTGCTCGTCCAGGCTGCGGAAAAGTTCGATCTTCTCTTCCAGCACGGACGCGGAAAATTTGGAGAGCACGGGGTCGGTGCCGATGTTGGTCTCGATGAAGTTGCGGTATACGTTTTTGCGGAAGCTGTCTAAAATGTTGTCCGAATTGACGGCGCCCGATTCGAGGGAATCGGTGATGAAGGTGAGCCCTTCGGCGTTGAGCCCCGCGGAGATCTTTTTGAACAGGCACCAGGCGGCGAGCATGTCGATGTTGTCGATGAGCGCGCCCGCCTTGCCGTTGAAGTAATCCAAAAGGTCCTCGTCCGAAAACTTCGCGGCGTCGGCGCGGATGACGGCGCAGAACTGCTCCATGCAGCCGCGGAAGGAGGCGACGGCGCGCAGCAGCCCGTCCAGCACGGGCTCGGCGTATCCCCCGTTCACGGCGCGCACGCAGACGCTGTTGAAGCTGTCGGCATTGTAGTCCATGAACACGCCTTCGGCCAGCGCGTGGAGCTGTTTGAGCGTCTCCATGAACTCGTCGCGGCGGCGGAAATTGATGCGCCCGCCTCGGTCGGTGAAGTTGAGCGAAAGCTGCGTGTTGCCCTTGATCTGCTGCAAGTCCTCGTAGATCTGGGCGACGATGCCGATGTACTTGAACTCCTCGCCAGCGGCAAGCTCGCCCGCCGCGTTCTTGCGCAGTTTTTTGGCCAGCGAGGAGAGCACTTTGGAGCTCTTGTAATTTTCGCCCCAGTTGTCCAGCTCCTGCTCGATGACGGCGGGTTCGGCGT
This sequence comes from uncultured Clostridia bacterium, assembly GCA_944328445.1. Classification (GTDB taxonomy): domain Bacteria; phylum Bacillota; class Clostridia; order Christensenellales; family Borkfalkiaceae; genus Borkfalkia. The sequence goes on from CALVHO010000009.1 coordinate 18,142, forward strand.
CGATCTCGACGAGGTTTTTGAAGCGCTTGAAATAGTTGCCCAGCAGCCTGTCCAGGCGGCGGCTCGCATTGAAAAAGACGTAAAATTCGCTCTCGTCCCCGCCGAAATATTTATCGGCCGCGCCGCTTTTGAGCATCTCGGCCAGCTGCACGAGGGTGTTCATCTTCTTCTGCGTGAAGGAGCTGATGCGCTGGCTGTAAAAATCGAGGAAGAGGGTGAGGTGGTTTTTCAGGTGCTTGATCTCGGCCAGCAGCACCTCCGCGGAATAGTAGACGCGGTTGCGCACGTCGGCGTCGTATTCTTCGAGGTTGACGTTGTCGAAGGGCGTATGGTAGACGCCGCCGCACTGTTTGGCCGCCGCGGACACCTCCACGAGCATGTTCTCGTAGCGGTCGAGCTTTTCCTTGGTCAGGCTGTCGTAGAAGGTGCTTTCGATGTCGAGAACGTCGGGCGCGTTCTTGTTTTTGAGGTAGATAAGGATGCCCTCGTACACCGAAACGCCGAGCCGCCGCTTTTTGTGCAGGGCGGCCACGGGCTCGTTGAGGGCGCGCCGCACCTCCTCGATCTGCCCGCCCTTGGCCGCAAAGGCGGGATCGTCCTCGGCGGCGGCCGCCAAAGACAGCGTGTTTTCGAGCTTTTTGAGGATCTGCGATTTGTCCGTCTTGTTGGAATGCAGTTCGAGGCAGAAATCGCCGAGGCCGATGGAATCGAGGCGCTTTTTGACGACGGAGAGCGCCGCCTGCTTTTCGGCCACGAACAGCACCTTTTTGCCGCGCGCCAGGCAGTTGGCGATGATGTTGGTGATGGTCTGGCTCTTGCCCGTTCCCGGCGGTCCGTGCAGCACGAAGGTGGCGCCGTTCACCGCCTCGGCGATGGCCGAAAACTGCGAGCCGTCCGCCGTCAGCGGCAGCAACACCTCGGAGGGCGCGTAGTCGTCCTCGGCCTTGTCTTCAAAGACGTTGTTGCGGATCTCCAAGCGGTTGTCCAACAGCGAACGCACCAGCGGGTTTTTGCGGAATTTTTCGATGTTGCGGCGGACGTCGTTCCACATCGCGTAGCGCGCGAAGGAAAAGTTGGCCAGGTACACCTCTTCGAGCACGTCCCAGCGCTTCATGTTGAGGATCTCCATCTTCACCATGGCCAGGATCTCGGAGATCTTGATGCCGCCCGCGATGTTGTCCAGCCCGCGGATGTCGATCTTGAATTCGCGCAGCAAAAATTCGAGAAGGGTGCTGTTGATCTGCATCCCCTCCTCGGCGAAGACGACGGAATACCCCTTGCCGCCGCGGCTGCGGACGATCTTGACGGGGCATAGCACGAGCGGCGCGTATTTGGCCTCGCTGCCGTCGGCGGAGTACCACTTCAAAAACCCGAAGGCGATGAACAACACGTTGGCGCCCGCCTCCTCTTCGGCCGTTTTGGCCTTTTTGGAGAGGTAGCGCAGCACGTCGTCCGCCTCGCTCTTGGGCGTAAAGGTGCGCAGCCTGTGGTTTTTCAATTCCACGGCCAAGAGTTCGGAGAGCGCCGAATAGGCCGAAGCCCCCGCAAAATACCCGTCGCCGGAGGCGGTGCGCATGTCGGCCGCGCTCTCGGTCAGCAAAAATTCCTCTCCCGAGGAGAGCCCGTCGTAGACGGCGTTGAGGTCGGCCGCCATGATGTGCAGGGCGTTCTTTTCGGGGCTGAAATTGAGCAGCGCGTTTTTGAGGGAGAGGTCCAGAAGGCGCCGCTCCCACTGCTTGTTCTTGGTGGCCTTGCCGTCCACGCTGAGCTTGCGCGCGCGGGAAAGTTCCTCGGGCGCGGCGTCGATGTCCGTCTCGCTCTCGCTCAGAAGTTCGTAGCCGCGGATGCCCTTGACTTTGAGCGGCAGCGGCAGGATGCGCGCCAAGCGGCAGCGCTTGACGTCGACGACGGTATCGAACCAGCCGCCGTCGAGCTTTTGGGAAAAGTGCTTTTCGGCCGCCGTGTAGTTGACGTTGTGGCCCGCGAACACGTCCTCGGTGTCGAACATGCTGACGTTGTTGATGCCGCCCGCGATGTACTTTTGCAGCAGCACGACGTCGTCGCTGACGCTGTCGGAAAAGCAGTTGTCGTACAGCCAGGCGCCGCAGGCTACGCTCTTTTCGCCCACCGCCAGCACGGGGTGCAGGCCCGCGCATTCGAGGCAGGAGGCGCAAAACAGCGCCAGTTCAAAGGAGGTGCCCACCTTGTTTTTGAGGAGCTTGGTGATATCCCCCACGGGCAGCGGTTCGCCGTAGCGGAACTCGGCCGCCGACTTTTCGACGGACTGTTTTTTGAGGACGGCGAAGATGGCGGCGCAGATCTGGCGGATCTTGTTCTTATCCCCCTCGCGGTAGCCCGACCATTCGCAGGCGATGTTCCATTTTTTGAGCTGCTCCTGCGCCTCGCCGAGCACGCGCAGGCAGTCGGCCACCTTGGGCCGCACGAAGGCGGGCAAAAGCTCGGCGTTGCCGCCCCGCCCGCTCCAATAATCGAAAGGAAGCACGACGACTTCGGCCTCGCACTCTGCCACGGCGTCCTTGCCGTGGAGCACGCGCACGCGCACCTTGCAGGCCGTGACCTCGGAAAGCTCGGTCAGGTACAGCGGGGATACGATGTCGGCCGCCGCGATCTCCACCGTGCTTTCAAAGGGCACCTCGTCCAAATGCTTGCAAAACGGCAGCAAAAAGCCGCCGTCCCCTTCGATGACGACGTCGAGATCCTCCGCCGACTCCGCGCCCGCGTTGGAAAGCTGCAAAGACGTGAACAGGGGCACGCGGTTGTAGTACTCCGCATACCCGTAATATTGCTGCGCCTTCGCGTTGACGGCGACGCTTTCGCGCAGCGCCGCCTTGGCCGATCGTTTACCCGCCATGTTCTCTCCTTTCTCCGCCGCGTGGCCGCCGCGCACAACGCGCGGCCGCGGCCTTGCTTACCCGTCTATTTTACCACAAACGCGGGCACAGCGCAAGCGTGCGGGGGAATTTTTTCCGACCTCCGCCGAACGCGCCTTCTGCGGCGCAAAAGGTATTGCCCTGCTTTTCTCCTCCCATACCGCCCCGCGCACGGCCGCAAAAAAAGAAAAACGGCGCCCGCACAAAAAAGAGCCGCGTTCACGGCTCCTTGTCGATGATGTCGAGGATCTCCCGGTACGAATGCGCCGTACGGTCCGGCACCGCGCCCTCTGCGCGGCGGCCCTGCACGTCGTACCAAATGCAAGGGATGCCCGCGTTGTTGGCGCCCTTGATGTCGGACGTGAGCGAATCGCCGATGACGACGCACTCCTCCCGTTTCAGCCCCGCGCCGCGCAGCACCGCCGCAAAAAAGCGCGGGTCGGGCTTGGCGTACCCGACTTCATCGGAGACGTAGATGCCGTCGAACAGGCCGCGGATGCCGAGGGCGTCCAGCCGCCCGTACTGGGCGGCGGCCGTGCCGTTGGTGATGAGAAAGACCCTGCCCCGCCCTTTCAGCGCGTGCAAAAAATCCTCCGCCCCCTCCAAAAGGTAGCCCGTGCGGCATACATTTTCAAAATAGACGCGGTTGGCCGCCTCCGCATCCCCTCGCAGGCCGAGGGCGGAAAAATAGCGGGCAAAGCGCTCGCGCATCAGCAAGGGTTTGGAGATCTCGCCGCGCTCGTATTCCCGCCACAGCCCGTCGTTGATGCGCTTGTAAAGGGCGTAGTCCTCTTCGGCAAAGGGCAGCCCGAGCTCTTGCATGGCGCGGCGGAGGCTCTCGCGCGAAGTCCGCACGAAGTCGAGCACGGTCTCGTCGGCGTCGAGCAAAAAGTTCTTTTTCACGGCTTTGTCCTCCCCGCGCCCCGCTCTTCGACGACGGCAAGTTCTTTGAGGGCGCGCGTGTATGCGATGTACTTTTCATGATCGGTCATGCGCGCGTCGGCCACGGCCACGCAGGAAAATTCCAGCCCCTTGGACTCGTATACCGTCATGAGATTGATGCGTTTTTTGGAGAGCCGCCCCGTATCGGACAGCACGTTGTAGCTCTTGCGGCGGTAACGCTCGATGTCGCGCTCGGAGACGATAACCGCTTTGAGTCCCTTCTTTTCGCGGAAAAAGGCGCCGATGCCGCGCGGGGCGATGTGCGCGATCTCCGGCCCGTCGAAGCCGATGGACTGCATGGGGATGTGCAGCGTGCGCGCCACGAAGTCGACGATCTGGTTGGTATTGCGGTAGTTTTGGTCGAGCTCGTACACGGGCCCCTTTTGCACCCCCTGCCAGTCGCTCAGGCCGCGGTACGGGGTGATGTTCTGCGCGAGGTCGCCGTAGATGTTGAAGGAAGCGTCCGGGTTGATGCGCGCCAGGAGCTCGTATTCGGTGGCGGAGACGTCCTGCCCCTCGTCGACGAACACCAAACCGTAGCGCGGCTGCAACCGCCGTCCCAAAAGTTCGGCCAGAAAACAGAGCGCGAAGGCGTCGCAGCGGACCAGCCCTTTGCCGAGGCCGAATTTGTTCTTGGCTCTGCGCACGGTCTCTTTGTAAAACAGTCGCAACAGCTGCACGGTGTTCTCGCACCGCCCCACCCGCACGAAATAGCTGTTGCCGCACAGCGTTTCAAACAGTTCGCAAAAGCGGGTAAAGCGCTCTTCGACGAAACGCACGCGCCCGCGCACCGACTCGATCTCGCGCAGGAGCTCCCCGCGCCTGGCGATGCGGTCGGCATACGTTTCGATCTCCTCCCCGCCGCGCACGATCTTGTAGCGGCGCAGGTCCGCGATCTCCTTTTCCACCGTGGCCTGCAAGGCGTCGAGATCGTGCAGCGCGCCCTCGCAGATGCGCTCGTGGTTTTTGGAGAGGAAGAGCGCCGCCCTGTAAAACGCGGTCACGCCGCGGCAAAACGCGCTCCTGTCCGCATCCGCCGCGCGGGAGGACAAAAACTCCTCGGCCGCCGTGACCTCGTTCATCATCGTGCGGTAAGGCTTCGTATAATAGAGGCCGCCTTCGGGCTTTTCCTTGATCTCGCCCAAAACGGCGCGGCGCACGCGCACGCCCGCGTTGCGGATGTCGGCAAAGGCCTTGGCCTGGACGCGGCAGTCGGCAGCGGCTTCGGCCACGCTCTCCCTGCATTCGGGGCTGGTGAACATGCCCGCGATGCCGTCGAAAATTGCGTCGGCGCGCCGCCGCGCGTCCTGCGCGAAGCGCCCCGAATAGATGTAGTCGCGGTAGCGCGACGGGGCGGCGGGGAGGTCTTTGAGCTTGCCCGCATCCACCCCTTCGCCGTGCAGCAGCTGCAAAAAGTAGTCGTCGATGGTGGTCGTGCGCACCTTTTCCAACTCCAAGACCTGCGCAAGTTCGTCGATGAAGGCGTTGAAGGAATTGCTCGGCGTGATGACGAGCACGTCGCGCGGTTTCAGGTCCTCGTTGTTGTACATCAGGAAGCTGAGCCGGTGCAGCATGATCATGGTCTTGCCGCTGCCCGCGCAGCCCTGCAACACGAAGCTGTCCCGCTCGGGCTTGGTGATGATCTCGTACTGCTTTTCCTGGATGGTCTCGATGATGTCGGAGATCTCCTCGCTCTCCTTGCGGACGCGCAGGATCTCTTTCAGGTACGGGTCGAAGATGATCTCCTCGTCGCGGCCCGCGATCTCTTCGCGGGTCAGGTAGTCGCGCAGGCTCAGGTATTCGTTTTTGAAGTCGATGAACTTCCCGTTCGCGGTGCGCAGGGCGCGGCGCAGGATGAGTTTGTAGTTGTATTCGTTGATGGAAAAGGCGATCTGGCTCTTTTGGTAATATTTGCGCGCCAGGGGCGCCCGCCAGTCTACGATCTCCAACCGCAGGTCCCCTTTCTTTCCGATGTAATAGCTGTTGTAGCCTTCCTTGTCGTCGACGAGGTCCATGCGGGCAAAGTACGGCTCGGCGAAAAACCCGCGGTAGCCGTCGATGGCGGCGCGCAGCCCGCGGATCTCGGCGTTGCGCTCGATGACGGTGCGGTAATTTTCGGCCGAAAACTCCCCCGCTCGCAGGGCGGCGATCTCCTCCTGCGCGGCCTTGATCTTCAATTTCAGCTTGTTGATGTAGCAGGCCTTCAAAAGGGTCATGACGGCTTGCACGTGCATATCCTCGTACGCACGCTGCTTGTCCTCGTCGAGAAGGTCCAGATAAAATTGTTTGTCCGGCTCTTTATGGCTCTTGACCAGTTTGAAAGCCTCATCGCGCGTCAGCTCGGCCATACTCCACCCTTATCGTTGCGGCGCGGCAAAACGCGCCGTTATTATAATAGTATAACACAGGTGCGCCGAAAAAGAAATACCTTTGCGAAAATTTCACAAAGGTATTTTTCAGCGAGTCGGCTTCGTGCCTTTTTGCTCTGCATCGGATCCGATCAAAAATTTTTTGAGATCGGGAAATTTTTATAAAACTATTTGACTTTTCAAAATTTTCGCAAAAAACGCGCGAGGGCTCAGCCTTCGACGAGTTCTTTGGTCTCGCGGGCGATGACCAGCTCTTCGTTGGTGGGGATGACGAGCACCTTGACCTTGGAATTCTTGCCCGTGATGTCATGGATGGCGCCGTCGTTTTTGAGCTCGTTTTTGGCCTCGTCGATCTCGATGCCGAAAAAGCCCATATCCTCGCACACGGCCTTGCGCACCTGCCAGGTGTTTTCGCCGATGCCTGCCGTAAAGACGAGGCAGTCCAGCCCGTTCATGGCGGCCGCATACGAACCGATGTACTTCTTCACGCCGTAGGCAAAGAGGTCGAGAGCCAGTTTGGCGCGTTCGTTGCCCTCCGCCGCCGCTTTGGTGAGGTCGCGGAAGTCGCTCGAAACGCCCGAAACGCCCGCCACGCCGCATTGCTTGTTGAGGTAATTGACGCAATCGATGACCGTATAGTTCTTCTTCGACGCCAAAAATTCCAACACGGCGGGATCGATGTCTCCCGAGCGGGTGCCCATGGGCACGCCCGCCAGCGGCGTGAAGCCCATGCTCGTGTCGACGCATTTGCCGTCCTTCACGGCGCTGATCGAGGAACCGCCGCCGAGGTGGCAGGTGACGATCTTGGTGCCTTCCGCCTTGCCGCCGAGGTATTTGATGGCCTCCTGCGAGACGTATTTGTGGCTGGTGCCGTGGAACCCGTATTTGCGGATCTTGTAATTTTTATAGTCGTCGTAGTCGATGGCGTACATGTAGGCGTGCGGCGGCATGGTGGCGTGGAAGGCCGTATCGAACACGAGCGCCATCGGGGTATACGGCATGACCTCCTTGCAGGCCTCGATGCCGTTGATGTTGGCGGGCATGTGCAAAGGCCCGAGCTCGGCGTTCTTTTTGCAAATCTTCAACACCTCGTCCGTCAGGAGCACGGAGCGGTCGAAATCGCCGCCGCTGTGCAGCACGCGGTGGCCGACGGCGTCGATCTCGGTCATCGACTTGATGACGCCGTAGGAAGGATGCACCAGGGCCTGCAAGACCATCTGCATGGCCACCTTGTGGTTGGGCATGTCCTGCTCGATGTCCGTTTCGCCATGCTCGGTCTTGTGCGTGAGCTTGGAGCCGCGGATGCCGATGCGCTCGCAGCCGCCTTTGACGATGACCTTTTCGGTATCCATGTCAAACAGCTGGTATTTGAGGGAGGAACTGCCTGCGTTGACGACGAGAATTTTCATGTTAAAACCCCTTTGGTGATTTATAGTTTCGCTTTTTCACATCTGCGTCTGCAAAGCGGTGATGGCTACGGTGGCGACGATGTCCTCCCACTTGCAGCCGCGGGAAAGGTCGTTGACGGGCTTGGCAAAGCCCTGGCAGACAGGCCCTACCGCCTGGAACCCGCCGAGCCGCTCGGCCAGCTTGTAGCCGATGTTGCCCGCGTCGAGGTCGGGGAAGATGAGAACGTTGGCATGCCCCGCCACCTTCGAGCCGGGCGCCTTGGACTTGGCGACGGCAGGAACGATAGCCGCGTCGAGCTGCAATTCGCCGTCGATGTTGAGTTCGGGCGCCTTTTCCCTTGCCATGGCCAGGGCGGCCGTCACCTTGTCAATGTCGGCGTGCTTGGCGCTGCCCTTGGTGGAGAAGGAGAGCATGGCCACGCGCGGGGCAAGGCCCGCGATCTTTTCCGCCGTCTGCGCGGAGATGACCGCGATGTCCGCCAGCTGCTCGCTGTTCGGGTTTTCGTTGAGGCCGCAGTCGGAGAAGAGGAAGGCGCCGTCTTCGCAATAAGCGTTTCCGCCCGCGGGCGCGATCATGAGGAAGAAGCTGGAAACGAGGGGCACGCCCGGCGCCGCCTTGACGATCTGCAAGCCGGGGCGCAGCGTGTTGGCCGTGGAATGGCAGGCGCCCGAAACGAGGCCGTCGGCGTCCCCTGCCTTGACCATCAGCACGCCGAAGTAGGTGTTGTCGTAGGAAAGTTTGTCCGCCTCCTCTTCGGTCATGCCCTTGGCTTTGCGCAAAGAATACAAGAGCTGCGCATATTCCGCGCGCTTTTCGCTCGCGGCGGGGTCAACGATCTCCACGCCCGAAAGGTCGACGCCGGGATTGGCCTTTTCGATCTCGCCGCGCTTGCCGAGCAGGGTGATGCGCGCGATCTTCTGGCGGACGGCTTCGGACGCGGCCTTGACCACGCGCGCGTCTTCGCCCTCGGGCAGCACGATGTGCTTGTTCAGCGCCGCGGCCCGCCTTTTGATGCCGGCGAGGAAGGGGCCGTCCTGGTCTTTTTCCTGCTTTTCCTTTTCGCGCTTTTCCTTCGCCTCGTCCATCTTTTCCTTGGCTTCGGTGACCTGATCTTTCACGTCCTCGGCCGTGTCCTTGATGTCCTCGGCCGTGTTTTTGATCTCTTCCGCCTGCTCGGCGCCCTCCTTGACTTTGGAGAAAACGTCTTTGATCTTGTCGAAAAATCCTGCCATTTTGCATCGCTCCTGAATCGCTTTATTTTTTTGCGGGAAAAGTATATAATGGACATGGGCGCGGCGCAGCCGCGGCCCGCCCTTCATATGCTCACCGTATTCTATTATAAATGATTTCTTTGAAAAAGTAAAGGTTTGTCCGAAAAAAAATGAAAATTTGCGGCATCATTTGCGAATACAATCCCCTGCACAACGGCCACGCCTACCTCATCGCGCGTGCCCGCGCGGAAAGCGGGTGCGACGCCGTCGTGTGCGTCATGAGCGGAAACTTTACACAGCGCGGCGAACCCGCCTGCCTGGAAAAACACCTGCGCGCCGTGCACGCCGTGCGCGCGGGGGCGGACGCCGTCATCGAGCTGCCCGCCGTCTTCGCGCTGGCGCCCGCGGAACTCTTTGCCAAGGGCGCGGTGCGCCTTTTGGGGCACATCCCCGCCTTTTGCGCCCTGGCCTTCGGCAGCGAATGCGCGGACAAGGCGCGCTTCCTCGCGGCGGCGGACGCCGCAAACGAGAGCGTGCCCTTCCGTGAAAAGCTGCGCGTGCACTTGAAGCTCGGCAAGAGCCTCACGCGCGCCCGTTCGGACGCGATGCAGGAACTCGGGCGGCAAGAGGAAGCGGCGTTTTTGCGCGAGCCCAACAACATTTTGGGTGCGGAATACGCCAAGGCGATGCGCCTGTTCGCCCCCGCGGCGGACATCCTCCCCGTCCTTCGCACGGGCTCTGCGCATGCCGACGGACAGCTGTACAAGAATTACTCCTCCGCCACGGCCATCCGCGGCGCGCTGGCCGAAGGGAACCTGCGCGGCGCGCGCAGGAACGTGCCCCCGTTCGTGGCCGAAGACCTCGGCGCGGCCGTTTCGCCGGACACCTTCCGCAAGCTGGCCGTTTACGCCCTCCAACGGAGCGAAAGCGCGCAGATCGGCGCCGTGACCGACTGCTCGGAGGGGCTGCAAAACCGCCTCAAAGCGCTGGCGCACAGCACGGCGGACTACGAAGAGATCGTCGAAAAGGCGACGTCGCGCCGCTACATTTCGGCGCGCATCCGCCGCATCCTGGCCGCCAACGCGCTCGGCATCCGCGGCGAACTCGTGCGCAAGGCGCTGCGTTCTCCCCTCTACCTGCGCGTGCTGGCCGTGCGCAAGGAGGACGCGGACGGGCTTTTGGCCGCGCTCGGCGCCTCGCCCGATCCGCTCCTGATGCGCCGCGGCGACTATGCGCGCCTGGGGAAGACGGCCGCCGAATGCTGCGCCGCGGACAGGCTCGCCGACGACGTGTTTGCCCTCTGCGCGGGGCGTACCGAAAACGCCCGCCCGCGCTTCGTTTAAGGCGTACCGCTCCGTTTCACGGCTGCCGCACCTGCGCGGCGCGCGCTTGCCGACATTATTATAATATGGCGTCGGCCCCGCGCATGCAGCGCGGGGCGTTTTGCGGCCTACGAAGGGCACGCAAAAGCCCGCAGCCGTAGGGCTGCGGGCACGGGCCTGCAAGTGTTCCGAGCTTGGCCTGTAAGCCGGGTTCTGTCGTGTACGGTCATCTATCTGGACGCTCCGTCGCCGGAGCGTTCGAGCGATGTTGGCGGCATGCGCCGGGCGGGCAACCCATGCGGCTCATGCCCAATCTTGCACCGGACGGGGTTTGCACGGCGCGCCCCGTTACCGGGGCGCCGGTGAGCTCTTACCTCCCCTTTCCATCCTTGCAGCAAAAGCGTGCGGTCTGTTTCTGTTGCACTTTCCTTGGAGTCGCCTCCACCGGACGTTATCCGGCGTCCTGCCCTGCGGTGCCCGGACTTTCCTCATGGCAAACGCCACGCGACCGTACAGCCAACTCGGAACATGACCATTATAGGCGACGGGCGCGCGTTTGTCAACGCGCGCGGGCGGTCCCTGTAAAAGAATTTTCGCAAAACGCTTGTCATTTGACCGCAAACGTTATAAAATAGATGTGTGGAAGCACGTACTTTTCAATGCCTGCAAAAATTTTTCAATCGGAGAGTCTAACCATGAAAAAGACCAAGATCGTTTGCACCATGGGCCCCGCCTGCCGCGATGAAAAGATCCTGACCGATATGGCGCTGGCCGGCATGAACGTTGCCAGGCTCAACTTTTCGCACGGCGATTACGAGGAGCACGCCAAAAACATCGAACTGATCAAGCGCGTGCGCGAAAAGCTCAACATCCCCCTGCCCATCATGCTCGACACCAAGGGCCCGGAACTGCGCATCAAAACGTTCAAAAACAAGAAGATCACTTTGAAGGAAGGCGACGAATTCACCTTCACTGCGGAGGACGTCCAGGGCGACCAGACCCGCGTTTCCGTCTCCTACAAGGGCATCGCCGACGACCTCGAAGAGGGCGACACCATCCTGTTGAACAACGGCTTGCTCGTGTTCAAGGTCATCGAAGTGAAAAAGCCCGAAGTCAAGACGCGCGTCGTGGTGGGCGGCGAACTTTCGGACAAGAAGAGCATGTTCTTCCCCGACAAGACGCTCAGCCTGCAATACCTCAGCGAACAGGACAAAAACGACATCCTCTTCGGCATCGAACAGGGCATCGACTTCATCGCCTGCTCCTTCACCTCCAAGGCGCAGGACATCATCGACATCCGCAACCTCTTGAAGGAGCACGGCGACCCCGACATCGACCTCATCGCCAAGATCGAGAGCCGCAGCGGCGTCAACAACATCGACGAAATTTTGCAAGTGGCCAACGGCATCATGGTGGCGCGCGGCGACCTCGGCGTGGAAGTGCCCTACGAGGAACTGCCGCAGATCCAGAAGATGCTCATCGAAAAATGCCGCCTGGCGAGCAAGCGCTGCATCACCGCCACGGAGATGCTCGAATCGATGATCAAACAGCCCCGCCCCACCCGCGCGGAGATCTCGGACGTGGCCAACGCCGTGTATGACGGCACGAGCGCCGTCATGCTCTCGGGCGAAACGGCGGGCGGGCAATACCCCGTGCAGGCGGTGGAAGCCATGGCCAAGATCTGCCTGCAAACGGAAAAGCACCTGCATTCCAAACTCGGCGACAGGCAGCTCACCATCCAAAGCCCCACCGACGCGCTCTCCCATTCTGCCTGCGTGCTCGCGGAGGATATCGGCGCCAAGGCCATCGTCGTCTGCTCGCGCTCGGGCGGCACGGCGCGCCTGGTTTCCCGCTTCCGCCCCAACATCGACATCATCGGCATGACCATCGAACCGATGTCCTACCGCAAGCTGGCCCTCTCCTGGGGCGTCATCCCCATGCTGGCCGAAGAGTTCGACTCGATGGACGTCCTCTTCTATTACGCGAAGCAGGCGGCCATCTCCTCGGGACTCGTGAAAAAGGGCGACCGCGTCGTCATCACGGGCGGCAACCCCAACGGAAAATCGGGCAACTCCAACGTCATCAACATCGTACAGATCTGACGCGCCTTCCTCCGCATCAAACACACCGCAACAAAACGCGGCCCGCCGATAATCCGGCGGGCCGCTTTTTGCCGCAAAGAAATATTTTTCAGCAGCGGACTTCGATCTCTGTTCTGTTTCCTCTCCCCGCGCGCGCAAACAATGCCGTTCAACGCCGCGGCCTGCCCCGCGGCGTCAGAGCGCGGCCGAATTTTGCAAAAAGGAGAGCGCCGCGCCCATGACCGCGCCGTCCTCGGCCGTCATGCGGCGGTAATCGACGGCGCCGTACAGCTCCGCCGCGCGCGGAGGGTCCTTTTTCACCTGCGCGCCGATGGAGGCAAACGTCTCGTTCATGTACCGCTCCGCGTCCTCGGTCAGGTACACGTTGTGGCCCTTGTTTTCGCAAAGGAGCGTGCGCACGTTCGCCTGCCCCGTGAACGCGCGCAGCATCTTTTTGCCGTTCCCGAAAAAGGGCACGACGGCGTCGCGCGCGCCGTAGCACAGAAACACGGGGCAATGCGCCTTTTGCAACGCCCTCTTTGCGTTGCGGCCCGCGCGCCTGCCGAAGCGCAGAAACTCCCACAGGCGGAAAAAGGCGAAAAATGGCGCCCTGCACGGCCACACCCTGCCGAACACCGTCTGCGAGACGACGCCCGCGCTCGAAACAAAGCCGCAGAGCGCCGCCGCGCCCTTCACGCCTTCGGCCAGCGGCAAGGCCGTGAGCACGCTGAATGCGCCCCAGGAATGCCCGAAAAGCACCGTGGGCCGCCCGCGCAGGCGCTCGTTGCTCGCGGCAAAGCGCAGCGCGCTCAAAAGGTCCGCGGGGCCCTGGTCGAACCCGCGCAGGCATTTGCCCTCGCTCTCCACGCAGCCCGTGCCGTCATAGGCCAAAACGGTAAACCCCGCCCGCGCCAGCGCGTCGATCTCGGTGGTATACGCGCGGTGCCCCGCGCCGAACCCGTGCGAAAAGACGGCCACGCCGCAGTCCTTTTCCGCCAGACGGCTCGAATAGATGTAGCCGTGCAGCCGCTGCCCGCCGTCCGAAAGAAAGGATACGTGCTGCGCTTCGAGCCCTTCAAAATCCTCGGCCGAAAAATACCGCACGTGCGGGTTGCCGTCGTAGCGCCGCCCGAAAAATTTATGGAACACGAAGGCGGAAAGCCCCGCCATCGCCGCCAAAAACAACACGACGGCCGCCGCCGCGCCGACACCGATCCAGACCCACATACCGAACTCTCCCGCATGAAAATCGTAGGCATTATACACGAAGGGCAAATGCTTGTCAATTCTTGCAAATATAGGAAAAATACCGAATTATGCGTGGCATAGTACTTTGTAAATGGTAAAATACGCCGCTTTATGAAAAAATTTATGGTTGCCAAACCGCATATTTTCCTGTATGATACAGCGCGGAGGTAAACCGTATGAAAAACATTGCGATGCGAATTTCCATGATCGCCCTCGCCGCCGCGATGTTCGCCGTGTGCGCGTTCGCGGGCATTTTGCGGCCGTCCGACATCGGGGACGCGATCGTGACCGACCCCTCCTTGGGCAACCAGGAACAGGAAAACGGAGCCGAAAACGGAACGCCCGAAGACGACGGCGCCCCGGGTGACAGCCCTGCGGATGGCCCCGCTCCGCCCGCAGACACGCCCGCACAGGACGGCGCGGACGAACCCGCCCCGCCCGCAGACGTGCCCGCGGATCCGCCCGCCGCGGAGCAGCCGCCCGCGGACGCGCCCGAGGAGGCCCCTCCCGAAAAGGAATACGTGCGCGCCAAAGTCAACGGATTGCAGGTGCGGAGCGGCCCGGGCACGGGGTATTCTTCCCTCGGCTACATCGACAAAAATGACATGGTCACGCTGCTCGGCAAGAGCGGGAACTGGTACAAGACGCTGTACAAAAACAAGACGGCCTACGTAAGCGCCGACGCCGCGCACAGCGAGGTGTTCGGCATCACCTTGCAGGACGAGGACGAGGCGGTGGAAAAGGTCATCGTCATCGGCTTGCAGCTGCTCGGCTACCCCTACGTATACGGCGCCACCCGCCTGCACGACGGCAGCGGAAACCTCATCAAGGGCTTTGACAAGACCAAGTACGACTGCTCGTCGCTGATGCAGTACATGTACTACCACGGCGCGTCCGTCAACCTGCACATGACCACGCGCACGCAAGTCAAGCAGGGAAAATTCGTCGCCAAAAAGAATTTGCGGCGCGGCGACCTGATGTTCTTCACCAATGCGCAGCGGTACAACAAAACGGGCGTGGAGCGCATCGGGCACGTGGCGCTGTACCTCGGCGACAACTACATCCTGCACACCGCGTCCGACTACGCCGTGATCGAGCCCATCTCCGCGCAGCGCTGGAACTATTACGTCGAATCGCGCCGCGTGCTATGACGCGGGCGGATATACGCAAAGGCACAAAAGCGGGCGCGGCAAAAGCCGCGCCCGCACGCTGCGCAAAATTTTATAAAAAGCAAGCCGTCACAGCAGCCGCGTTCCGTTGATGACCAGGCCGAACTTCTTCCCCAAAAAATCGGCGGCGCGGCGGCAAAGCTGCATGCGGCGGAAATAGATCTCAAAGTAATCCATCACGGGGCAAAGTTCGGTATCGATGGCGATCTCCAACAAGATCTCGTCCGTTTCGGGCAATACAGCCACGCGCGAGCGCTCGGCGGCCAGGTTGACGCGGTCGTGGATGTTCAAGTTCCCCATGCTCATGCGCGTGGTGTTCCTGCGCACGCGGCTCTTGTGCACGTCTGCCTTGTCGGCGATGATCAGCGCCGCCGTGATGTCGCTGACGGGCAGGCCCTCGTTCTCGTCGTGGTTGCCGATTGCCATCATGACCTCGGCCGCTTCGCGGTAGTTCATGCCCATTCGCGTCAGGATCTTATACGCGAGCAGCGCGCCGCTCTGGGCGTGATCGTCACGGTTGACGCTGTTGCCGATGTCGTGCAGGTAGCCCGCGATGCGCGCCAGCTCCACGCGCCGCGGCTCGGCGCCGATCTGTTCGAGGATGTCCCCCGCCCAGCGGCTCACAAGCGAAGAATGACGGACGGAATGCTCGGTAAAGCCGAGGGCCTCGATCTGGCTCTCGGCGATATCCATGATGGCGATGACTTCTTCGTCGTTTTTGACCTGAGTGACCGTGATCACGCTCGTTTACACTTCCTCCACGACGATGTTTTCGTAGATCTCGTCGTACTTTTCCTTGGTGAAAGAGATCTGCCCGAACGTCGTGACCGTCGCGGTGCCCGCCGCCACGCCCGCGCGCAGGATCTCGTCGAGAGAGGCGCCCCGTTCGAGCATCAGGGACGCGGCGGCCACCATGCCGTCGCCTGCGCCGACCGTGGAATTGATGGCTACGTTGATGCTCTTGCAATAGTAGTTTTTAGACCCGTCGGTGATGAGCGCGCCGCGCTTTCCGAGGGAGACCATCACTCGCTTTGCGCCCTTGTCGAGCAGCGTGTAACAGCCTTTGAGCAAATCGTCCCGCGTCTTGAACTCGCGTTTGAGGGTGTTTTGCAGCTCGTCCTTGTTGGGCTTGACGAGGTCGAGCCCGCAAGGCAGCGCGGCGAGCAGCTTCGCCCCTTCCATGTCTGCGATCTTCATCGTCGAAGGCGACGCCACCGAAAAGAGCCTGGCACAGTAATCGTCTCCGACGCCCTGCGGGAGGCTGCCCGAAATGACCATCACGTCCGCCGTTTTGGAGAGGTTGGCCACCATGTCGACGAGCTGCGCCTGCTTCTGCTCGCTGATGCTTTCGCCGACGTCGTTGACCTCGGTCAGCATCGACTTGTTGTCGATGAACTTGTAGTTCTCGCGCACGCGGCCGCGGTTCCAGATAAAGACGCTGGGCACGCCTTCGCGGTCGAGCGCCTGTTCAAAGAGCGAGCCGTTTTCATTGTACATGAAGCCCGTGGCATAGCTCGGCGCCTGCAAGCGCGCCACGCCGATGGCCACGTTGAGCGCCGCGCCCGTAAAGCTGAGCGTCTTGCTCTTGACGTGGTTGATCTTGCCGATGCTGAGCGAATCGACTTCGATGGTGACGTCCGTACAGGGGTTGAGGCAAACGGTGAGGATCATTTTACATCTCCGCAAAACGACTTGGATTTGCAAGGGACTTCCCTTTCATATTCTATTATAGTACATTTTGGCGGCGATTTCAAGACTCTTTTGAAAATTTTCTGCCCCTGAACGCACATTTTTTGCAAAAAAAGAAAGACCCGCGCACTTACCGCGCACGGGCCTCGTGTTTTTTGTCCTGAACGGGCCGACCTGCGGCGCGCGTTACATGGAGATCATTTGCAGCGTTTCGTACAGTTCGTAGTTGAACTTCTTTTTCATGCTCACGGCCTCGATGATGTCGAGGTCGATGATCTCGTTGCGGTGGATGCCGACGACGCGGTTGCCGATGCCCTCTTTGAGCATGCGCACGGCGCGGTTGCCGAACTGCGCCGCGAGCATCCTGTCCGCCATGGACGGGGAACCGCCGCGCTGGACGTGGCCGATGGTCGTGCCGCGCACCGAATAGGTGGTCATTTCCTGCAACTTTTTGGAAAACTCGTCGGCCGTGGCGACGCCTTCGGCCAGGACAATGATGTTGGAGTGCTTGCCGTTGGCGCGGCTGCGGTTGATGCGCAGCACCACGTCCTCCATGTCGTACGCGATCTCGGGCACGATGATGATCTCGGCGCCGCTGGCGATGCCCGAATAGAGCGCGATGTCGCCGCAGCGGCGGCCCATGACCTCCACCACGCTGATGCGCTCGTGCGAGGTCATCGTGTCGCGCAGCTTGTTGATGATGTCGAGACAGGTATTGACGGCCGTGTCGAAGCCGAGGGTGTAGTCGGTGTATTCGAGGTCGTTGTCGATGGTGCCGGGGATGCCGATGGTGGGGATGCCGTACTCCTCGCTGAGGCACTTGGCACCGCGGAACGAGCCGTCGCCGCCGATGACGACGAGGCCTTCGATGCCGTGCTCGTTGAGCGTTTTGACCGCCTGCTTCTGCCCCTCGACGGTGTACATCTCCACACAGCGCGCCGTGCGCAGCATGGTGCCGCCGCGCTGCACGATGTCGGAAACGCTGCGCATCTCCATGGGGACCATGTCGTCGTTGATGAGACCGGAATACCCCTGGCGGATGCCGTAGATCTCCATGCCGAAATATTTGGCCGTACGCACGACCGCGCGGATGCACGCATTCATGCCGGGCGCGTCGCCGCCGCTGGTCAAAACACCTATCCTCTTCATGTGGACCTCCAAGGTCTGGCGATCGCCGCCAAATTCCCTCTATACCCGATTATAGCAGATACGCGGCAAAAATCAAAGCAAAATTCGCCGCGCTACAAAGAGCGCGGCGAAATTGTAAAATCGAACATTTTTTGTAAATCGCAACGATAATTCACGCCAAATCGCGCCAAAAACCGCCAAAAACGGCGCTCAACGGTAAACGATATCGCTCTCGGTGAGATACAGGCGCAGTTCGTTGCGCAGCCCCCTGCAATCGTTGATGCCGCTCATCTTGTACAGCTGCTTCCCGCGCTTGATCTTGACCGTCGTTTCGCCGCCGCCGTAGTGGCCGAACACTTCGCAAAGCTCGTCGAAGTCCTCTTCCGTCAATGCGGTGGCGTTGAGCCAGAGGGCGTGTTCGCGCGGCTTTTCGGGCATGGCGGCCGCGGCGGCCTCCGCCTCGGCGCCGTACTCGTTCAGGCTGTCGACGAGGATGACGGGCGGCTTTTCGTCGCTGAGCTGGATCTTGCCGCTCAGCCGCACCACTTTGTCGGGCTGTACGGCGCCGCGGATCCTCTCGTACACGCTCGGGAAGGCTACGCACTCGATATTGCCGTACAGGTCCTCGACGGTGATGAAGGCCATGGGCGCGCCCGAACGGGTGTTGATGCGCTTGTAGGACGATACGATGCACCCCATCGTCACCTGCGCGCCGTCCGATATCTCGGTGTAGGTGCGCTTGCCCTCCTCGTCCTCGTCGTAGCTTTGCAGTTTCAGGCAAGAAAAGTTGCAGTCCGCAAAGGCGCCGAGGTATTTTTCAAAGGGGTGGCCGCTGACGTAGACGCCGAGCACGGCCTTCTCCTTGGCCAATTTCTCGTTCGTCTCCAAATCGGGGATGTCGGGATAAGTCAGGTCGGTCACGTCCTCTTCGATGATGTCTCCGAAGAGGTTCATCTGGCGGCTCTGCTTTTGTTTGGCGATCTTGTTGGCGCGGTCGAGGGCGCCGTCGTACACCGCCAGGAGCTGGGCGCGGTTGTGGCCGAAGCAGTCGAAGGCGCCAGCACAGATCAGCCCTTCGAGCATGCGCTTGTTCAAAAAAGGCGCGCAGCGGAACACGAAATCGGCAAAGTTGGCAAAGAGCCCGTTCTTGTCCCGCTCTTCGATGATGGAGAGCACGGCGTTCAGCCCCACCCCTTTGAGGGCGCTGAGGCCGAAGCGCACGCCATCCCCCTGCACCGAAAAATAGGCCTTGCTCTTGTTGACGTCCGCCTGCAAGACGGGGATGTTTTTCTGTTTGAGGTAGACGATGTATTTGGAAACTTCCTCGATCTTGTCGATGCGGTTGTTGAGGATGGCCGCGAGAAATTCCTTGGGGTAAAAGCGTTTGAGGTAGGCGGTGCGGAAGGCGAGCACCGCGTAGCAGGCCGCGTGCGCCTTGTTGAAGGCGTAGCTGGCAAAGCTCTCCATGTCGCCGAAGATCTTGGCGGCCGTCTCCTTGGGGATGCCGCGGCTGACCGCGCCCTCGATGTTGCCGCCGTCCTTGATGTTCCCGAAGATGAATTTGTCCTTTTGGGCCATGAGCTCGGCCTTGTTCTTTTTGCCCATGGCGCGGCGGACGAGGTCGGCCTGCCCGAGGGAAAAGCCCGCAAGGTCCTGGAAGATCTGCATGACCTGTTCCTGGTAGACGATGACGCCGTACGTGACTTTGAGGATGTGTTCGAGCTGCGGGCAGTCGTACTTGACCTGCGCGGGGTTGAGTTTGTTGGCGATGTACGTGGGGATGTAAGCCATCGGCCCCGGGCGGTAGAGCGCGACGCCCGCGATGATGTCTTCCAAACAGCCCGGTTTGAGCTCCTTCATGAACCGCTTCATGCCCGCTTGCTCCAACTGGAACACGGCGTCGGTATCGCCCTCGGAGATGAGCTCGTACGCCTCCTTGTTGTCGGTGCCGATCTCGTCCCAGTCGATGACGCGGCCCGTGTCTTCGAGGATGTAGTCGCACGCCTTTTTGATATCGGTGAGCGTCGTCAGCGCCAAAAAGTCCATTTTCAGCATGCCGATGGACTCCACCTCTTTCATGTTGAACTGGGTGGTGATGTCCTCGCCGTTGCGCGAGAGCGGCACGGCGTCGGCGATTGGCTTGCGGCAGATGACCACGCCCGCGGCGTGCATCGAGGTGTTGCGGGGCATGCCTTCGAGTTTCAAGGCCATGTCGATGACGCGGTGCAGCTGCTCGTCCGTATCGTACAGCTGGATGAAGTCGGCGTTGCGCTTTTTTTCCTGCTCTTCGACGGATTTGAGGAGTTCTGCGCGCTTTTCCTCGTCCTTCTCCCCTTCCAGGCTCTTGCGCAGCCCGTCGAGCTTGCGCCCGAGCAGCTCGGAGATGGTCGACTTGCCGTCCATGAGCTTGGTGACGCGGTCGGTCTCGGAATACGGTATGCGCAGCACGCGCCCCACGTCCTTGATGGCCGCCTTGGACGCGAGGGTACCGAAGGTGACGATCTGCGCGACGTTTTCGGGATGGTATTTGTTGCGGACGTATTCGATGGTCTCGCCGCGGCGCTCGTTACAGAAGTCGACGTCGAAGTCCGGCATGGTGACGCGGTCGGGGTTGAGAAAGCGCTCGAAGAACAGGTCGTATTTGAGCGGGTCGATGTCGGTGATGCCGATGGCGTAGGCGACGATGCTGGCCGCGCCGCTGCCGCGCCCGGGGCCCACGGGGATGCCGCGGCGCTTGGACCATTGGATGAAGTCCATGACGATGAGGTAGTATTCGGCAAACCCCATGCCGAGGATGATGCCGAGCTCGTATTCGGCGCGCTTTTTGACCTCCTCGGTGATGGTGCCGTAGCGGCGCGCGAGCCCCTCCCACGTCAGCTTGGTGAGGTAGTCCTTGGGGTCGGAACCGTCGTCGGGGGTGTACCCAGGGATGAGGGACTTGTCCTTGATGGGGTCGCCGCCGTCGGTCAGATCGAAGCAGGGCTCTTCGGCGCATTTTTCGGCGATGCGCACGGTGTTTTCCAACGCCTCGGGCACATAGGAAAAGAGCTCGGCCATCTCCTCGGGCGATTTGAGGTAAAACTCGTGCGTCTCGAACTTCATGCGCTTGGGATCGTCGACGGTGCGCTTGGTCTGGATGCACATCAAGACGTCCTGCATCTCCCAGTCTTCCTTGCGGATGTAATGCACGTCGTTGGTGGCGACGGGCGGGATGCCGAGCTCTTTGGAGAGGCGCAGGAGCATGGGCAGGATGCGGCGCTGTTCTTCCAGCCCGTGGTCCTGGATCTCGATGTAAAAATCTTCGCCGAAGATGTCTTTGAGTTCGAGCGCGGTCTGCTTTGCGCCCTCGAAGTCGCCGCGGAGGAGAAGTTTGGGGATGCGCCCCGCCAGGCAGGCGGACAGGCAGACCAGCCCTTCGCTGTGTTCGCGCAGCAGCTTGTAGTCGATGCGCGGCTTGTAGTAAAAGCCGTCGACGAAGGCGATGGAATCGAGCTTGACGAGGTTTTTGTAGCCCGTCTTGTTCTTGGCCAGGAGGATGAGGTGCTCGAAGTCTCCCGACGAATCCTTTTTGTGCAGGTCCTGCGTCATGTACATCTCGCAGCCGATGATCGCCTGGATCTTCTTTTTGCGGCATTGCTCGGCAAACTGCAAGGCGGCGTACATGTTGCCGTGGTCGGTCATGGCGATCGCCTTGATGCCGTTTTGCACGCAGTACGAAACGAGGTCCTTGACCTTGCAGGCACCGTCGAGAAGGCTGTATTCCGTGTGGAGATGCAAATGAACGAATTCTGCCATGGTGTGAACGTGGTTCTCCCCTTTTCTTTGGCGTAAAGGGCGCGCGCGGACAAAGGCGGCGCCCCGTTTCTTGCGGCAAAAGAACGCCGCGCGGCGTTACAGGCCGGTGATGAAGGCGGCAAGCCCCTGCGCGGCGGCGCGGCTGTCCGGCCCCTCGGCGGTGACGGCGTACTCGTCCCCTTGCAAAAAGTTCATGGAGAGCAGGCCGATGATGCTCTTGGCGTTTCCGCGCTTGGTGCCGTTTTCGATGCGCACGTCGCTCTTGTACTTGCAGGCCTCGAACACGATGCGCTGAGCGTCGTAGGCGTCGTAACTGCTCTTTTGGTAGACGAAGGTGACTTTGTTCATATTTCTTCCTCCGAAAGTTCGCCCGCCAGCTGCACGAGCCTGCGCAGGCGGTGGTTTAAGCAGCTTTTGGAAAGGTTCGTGGCCGCGGCCAGCTCTTTGAGGGAGCCCTCCTTGTCCGCGAGGCGCGCCTCGGCCACCGCGCGCAAGGGCGCGTCGAGCGCGTCCAGCCCCACCGTCTCTTCGATGGTCTCGATGGCGCGGACCTGCCGCACCGCGGCCAGCACGCTCTTGTCGATGTTGCCCTGCGCGCAGTTGGACTGGCGGTTGATGCGGTTGCGCTCGTCCCTGCGCACGGCCAGCTCTTCGAGCTTTTCCAGGGCGCTCTCCGCCCCGGCAAGGTGCAAAAAGTCGGAAATGCTCTCGCGGCTCTTCAAATAGACGACGCGCGAGCCCTTCCTGTCCACACACTTGGCCAGGATCTCGAACTGCGCCAAGAGGTCGCAAAACCCGTCCGCCAGGAAGCGGTTGGAAAAGATGATCTCCAAATGGTACCCAGCGCGGCTGTCCTCGCGCGGGAGGGAGCAGCTCCCCGTCCCCAAAAAGGCGCCGACGATGTAGGCGCGCTTGCAGCAGTCGTTCTCGACGAGGTAGGGGTCGATGTCGAGCTTCAAGGAGATCTCCTCCCCCGCCCGCTCGGCGATGCCCAGCTCGGACAAGATGTAGAGCGAGCGCGCGGACAGGCATTCAAAGCACAGCCTGTCCCGCCCGTTGCGGCTGTCGGGCGCGGCCTGCACCACCTTCAACTCCGCGCCGAAGATGTCTTCGAGCAAGGAAATGAAGAATTCGGCCACGTCCTCGCTTTCCGTCAAAAATTCAAAACCGACGAGCCCGCCGCGCCGTACGACGCTGCCCGTCGTGCGCAAAAAGGCGGAGAGCGCCGCCGTCTTGCAGCAGGCGCTTTCAAACCCGTTGCGCAAAAGTTCGCGCTTGATCTCGTGCGTGAAGTTCCCCGCGGCCATGGTCTTTCCTCAAAGGTGCGCCTCTTTGTAGGCGCGGAAACGGAAGGACGGCGTCCTGCCGTCGATGTTGTCGATGCGGTCGCGCGGCACGTCCACGCGCGCCAACAGCTCGTCCACCAGCTTGGTATCCCCCACACGGTCCACGGAATGGGCGTCCGAATCGATGATGAAGCGCACGCCCGTATCCCGCACGGCGGCCAGCTGCTCGTCGCTCAGGTGTACCTTTTTGGAGTTGAGCTCGATGTAGGTGCCGTAGTCGCGCGCCGCTTTGGCCACCTCGGCCACGTCGCAAAAGGAGAGGTAGTTGAGGTGCGTGATCGCGTCCACTGGATTGTTTTTGATGCAGTTGACGAGCGCCTTGGTATTGTAGCGCACGAGGCGGTCGCTCCCCTCTCTTTTCAAAAAGGTGTACCACCAGTTCACCCAAAGCATGTTCCACATGCCCCGCCAGAAGGGCTTGAAGCGTACAAAACGGTGGATGCCCGCCAAAAATACATCGAAATCTTTGTAGTCGGGCGGGTTGAAGTCGGTCAGGCCCTCGTCGTTGCAGAGGTTGGCCTCGACGCCGACGTACACATTCACGCCCGTCTCCGCGGCCGCCTGCTTGCAGTCGGCAACGAGCCGCGGCACCCGCTTGTGGCGGAGCCCGAAAGCCATCTGCCCGAAGCCGTGGTCGGTGATGGCGATCTCTTTGAGCCCGATCTCGGCGGCGCGGCGGGCGTTTTCCAGCACCGTGCCCTTGCCGTGGCTGTACACCGTGTGGGTGTGGTAATCTCCCGTAAGAAGCATCAGAATTCTCCTATGTAACGGATCTCCTCTTGCAGCGCGATGCCCGTGCGGCGCAAAACTTCGCCTTGCACCCGCCCGATGAGCGTGCGGACGTCTTCCGCCGTGGCGCCGCCCTCGTTGAGGATGAAGTTGGCGTGCCGCGCGGAGACGGAAGCCCCGCCGCAGCGCGCGCCTTTGAGCCCCGCCGCCTCGATGAGCGCGCCCGCGGGGCCTTCGGGCGGGTTGCGGAAGACGCAGCCCATGCTCCGCCCCTTGGGCAGCCCGCCCCGCGCCGCCAGCGCCGCGGCGATGCGCGCGCGTTCTTCGGCGGGGTCGGCGGGGAAAAAGGCGATCTCCGCCGCCAAGACGGCCGCGCCGCTTTCCATAAAGGCGGTGTGCTTATACGTGAAGCGGCAGCGCTCGTTGTCCCAAACACAGGCTTTGCCGCCCTGCCACACTTCCGCCCGCAGGACGTGCGTGCCGATGTACCGCCCGCGCGCGCCCGCGTTCATGAACACGGCCCCGCCCACGGAGGCGGGGATGCCCGCAAGGTAAGCGTTTCCGCCCAGGCCCTGCCCGAGGGCGAAGCGCAGCAGGGCGGAAAGGGAGGCGCCGCAGCCCGCGCGCACGCCGCGGGGCGTGCGGGAAAGCCCGTTCACCTCCGCCGTGAACACGGCAACGCGGACGCCCTTGTCCGATACGAGCACGTTGGAGCCGCGCCCGAGCAGGGCGAACGGCACGCCTTCTTCTTGCAGCACCCGCAAAACGCGGCACAGCTGCCCTTCCGTGCGGGGAAAAAGGGCGAGGCGCGCCGCGCCGCCCACGCCCATCGTCGTATGCGCGGCGAGGGGCACATCCTCCGCCGCGGGCACATCCTCCAACAGGGCACGCAGCCGTGCGTCCGTCATTTCCACCTCCTATTATACAGCAAAACGCCGCTTTTTACAATGCTATACGGTGCGGTTTTCCAATTTTTTTGCGGCGTTTTCGTCCCCCGCGAGCGCCGCCTCCGCCAGGGCGTCTACCTCGCGCAGCGCTTCCGCATCCGCCCAGGCGGGCAGCGTGCGCGCAGGTGCGCGCCATGCGCCGTACAGCGCGCTCCCCTCGCCGTACACCTCGCCGAAGGCGCCGAGCATGCCCAGAGAATGCAGCCCGCGCTGCACCTCTTCGGAGAGGAGATAGCCAATAAAATCGAGGCAGGAAGCGTAATGCGCCGAGGCCGCCGTCACGAGAATATACTGCCAAAGGTCGCAATATTCGCGCACGGGCCGCACCTGCACGGCGAACGTGCGGGCCGAGAACCGCTGCACGTCGCGCTGGGTGCCCAGCATGTACGTACGGTCGCCGCGCATCAGCGCCGCGGCCGCCTCGCCCGCGGGCAGGCCAGAAACGCCGCGCAGGCCCGCAAACCAGGCCGCCGCGGCGGGGTGCGCGCCCCTGCCCTGCGAATACACGGTGTTTTGCGCGTTCATGTCCGAAAAGTCGCCGTCTGCCGAAAAGAGCAAATAGGCGCCGCGGCACCAGGGCACCGCCAGCGTCTGCCCGCCCGCCTCGGCCGCGGCAAAGGCGTACCCTTGCAACGGCGCGGCGTACCCGGCGGCGAAGGAATTGTCTCCCCCGCAGGAGATCATGTCGGGCACGTCTCCCGCCGCGAGGGCCGCACGGGCGCTCTCGGCGGTGTGCGCCGTGACCAGCACGTACGCGCCCCCTCCGTCCGCAAACTTCCGCGCAGCAGAGCGCAAAAAGGCGGCGCGCGAACCGACGCCGCCCTCGAACCCGTCGATGTGCCAGAGCCGCAGCACGGCCGCCTCCGCGGCGGGCGGCATGCTCTCCCCCGCCGCGGGGAAAAAGCATACGGCGGCAAAAATGCCCGCCGCCAGCAACAGCGCGCAGGCGGGCACACGCATCTTTTTGAACGCGCCCTTCATACCCCTACTATATGCCGCCCGCCCCGCGCATAGACGGCGCAAACGGCAAAAATGCCCGCGCCGCAAAAAACCGCGCATGGCAAAAGCGGCGGCCGCGGGGAGATCCCCCGCGGCCGCCGCAAAACGGGTCCCGGCCCGTTCATAGCCCTGCCTGTGTCATTTTTGCATATGCAATACGTGATAAGGGCCGCCCTGCGCGTCGACGTCCGACCTTTTGCAGGCACGGAAACCCATGTGCTCATAGAAGCCGACCGCCTGCGGGTTTTGCTCGTTGACCGTGAGCGCGTTCACGGCATAGCCTTCCACGGCCATCTCCAACAGCTTTTTGCCGATGCCCCGCCCCCTCTTTCCGGCGGAAACGAAGAGCATCGCGAGCGTTTGCCCGTCTATGCCCGCAAAGGCGACGGGAACGCCGTTTTCCGTTGCGACGAGCAGATGAGGGACCCCGCGCAGCGCCTGCGGCACGTACCGCTTTATTTTTCCGATCTCCTCTTCGGATAAAAACAGATGCGTGGCCTTGACAGAACTTTCCCACACGTTCAGCAATCCTTCGAGGATGTCGTCCGTCTTTTCATACACTTCCGAATATTGCAACATCGCGGCGGCCCCTTCTATAAATTCCGCCGCCCGTAAGGGACTGCTTGCGGGCGGCGGGAGATCATTTCCGTTCGAGACAGACGAGCGTTTCAACGTGTTTTGTCTGCGGGAACATGTCGAACGGCTGCACGGACACGACGGAATAGTGCCCCGAAACGCTGCCGCGGTTCGGGTTTTTTTTCAGTTGCCCGTCCGCCGTCTCCATGAGCGAGCCCGTCAAAAGCCCGACGTCGCGCGCGAGGGTGGCGGGATTGCAGGAGATCATGACGATGTGTGCGATGCCCGACGCGAGGATGGCGTGCAACGCGCTGCGGTCGATGCCCTTGCGGGGCGGGTCCGCCACCAGCGCCGTTTTGGACGGGTCGACAGAGGCGAGCAGCTCGG
The DNA here is from genome assembly GCA_944328445.1 of uncultured Clostridia bacterium. GTDB lineage: Bacteria > Bacillota > Clostridia > Christensenellales > Borkfalkiaceae > Borkfalkia. The sequence goes on from CALVHO010000009.1 coordinate 44,381, forward strand.
GCAGCTTGTCCTCCACGCGGCCGCAGACGTTGCGCATCTTGCCTTCCAGGCGGTTCAAAAGCACGACCTCGTCGGCGCATTCGACAGCTTCGGGCACCGCCTCGATGCCGACGGCGAGCCGCGCCTGGCGGGCGAACATGGCCGTGAGGATGCCGCAGCCGCTGTATGCGTCGATCACGGTCTCGGCGCCGCATTCGGCCACGTAGCGGGCGGCGCGCTCGTACAATTTGCGGCAAACGCCGCGGTTGATCTGCACGAATGTATTGGGCCCGACGCAAAAGTGCACGCCGCATTCATGCGCGTAATATTTGCCCGGGCCGTACACGAGGCGGAACGAAGGCCCCGTAACGGCATTCCCCGAACCCGCGTTCACGTTGTGCCAAAGCGAAAAAGACTTGAACTTTTTTTGCAGCAGCTCCACGAGCCCCTGCTCGTGCGGGAGGCGCTGCGTTGCCGTCACGGCGGTGACGATGAAGTTGCCGTCCGTCTCGCGCACGACGATGTGGCGCAGCACGCCGCTGCGGTGCACCTCGTCGTACCCCGCGACGCGGTAGAGATGCATGTACGAAACAAAGGCGGAGACGATGTCTTCCGCCCAGTCGGGATGAATGGGGCAGGCCGTCACGGGCACGATGCGGTGGGTGCGTTCGGCGTAAAAACCGATGACGCCCTCGCCGTCGCGGCCGACGCCGACGGGGATCTGCAATTTGTTGCGGTATTCAAACTGGTTGTCGCTCTTGACGGCGGCGGGCACGTCAAAGTCGATGCCCGCGATCTTGCGCAGGGCGTCCTTGACCGTTTTCCCCTTCAACTTGACCTGCGAGCCGTAGCGCAGGTGCTGCAACTGGCAGCCGCCGCACTTGGTGAAATTTTTGCACCGCGGGCGGACGCGCTCGTCGGCAGGCGTCAAGATCTCCAACGGCTTGGCATAGCCGATCCTGTTTTTGACTTTCAGGGCTTTGAGCTTGACCTTTTCCCCCTCGACGGTGAACGGCGCAAAGTACACCGTCTCACCGATGTGGACGATGCCCTCCCCGTTGCTGCCGATCGCTTCGATCAGCCCCGTAAACTCCTGATTTTTTTCAAACATCTCTCACTCCGGCGGTTTATTGCTACCGCGATCTGCCCGCAGCCCGTCTATGCCTGTCCGTCCGGATCGCCGTTGGTATTTTCCTGTCCCTGCTGCCCGCCTTCCCCTTCGGCGGGCGCGCCGAACCCGAATATATCCTCGCCGCCTTGGCCCGCGGCGGACGGGGGCGGCGGTTTGGGCCTGCCGCCGCGCGAAAAGCGGAGCACGTACCCGTCGACCAGGCGCTGGCAGCGCAGCATCAGCCAATCGTAAAAGAAAAAGGCGACGGTGCCGCAGACGACGATGAGCGGGTACACCCAGTCATACATCCACGCGAAAGGCAGCGCCACTTCCACGGCGGCGTCAAAAATGGCCCAGGCGGCACACATCGCGCCGTCGAACCAGACGGCTTTGCCCGCAAACTTGATCCAGCGGTTGATATGTACGCGCGAGAGCAGCGAATTGACGAGCGGGTGCAGCCCGAAAAAGGCGATGAACGGGAACAGCTTGTAAAACTGCGCGATGCCGCCGAAGAGGAGGCATAAAAGCGACGCCCCCGCGTAGGCCAAAAAGGCGCCCCAACGGAAATCCCTGCCCAGCGGCAGCATCAACGATACGGCGCCGAACAGGTACCCCGAAACAAAGGCGAAGGGCACGTTGATGCCCAGCGCCATGAAGATCGTCGCCAGCGCGCAAGAGAGCGCCGAAAGGGCGACGGCAAAGGAAGACTTTTTCATGACAGCGATCCGGCCGAAGCCGTGCCGCTGCGGTCAGCGGCAGCCGCAGCAGGCGTTCAGGCAGAGGTTGAAAAGCACGTTGCAGGCGCAGCAGGTGGCGCACTGCTCACAGAATCCGCCGCCCATCTGGTTGTCGTCGGACGGGATGGAATCGCGGTTGCCGCCCCGGTAGGTGCCGCCCTGGTAGGAACCGCCGCGCGGCATTTCCGCCTGGCGCTTTTCGTACTCCATCTTTTCTTTGAGCTTGGCGTAGGCGCTTTGGTACTTTTCGTTGCCGCCGTCCATCTCGATGGCGATCTCGAGCTGCTTTTTGCTCTCGCTTATCCAGTTCTTTCTGTAAAAGATGACCGATTGCAGGTAGTGCCACTCGGCGGGCCGCTCGTTGAAGGCGTCGAGCACGGCCTGCGCCTCGTTGATGCGCCCCGCGCGGATGTGCTCCTCCACCTGCGCAAAGGAAGCCCCCTGCCCCGCGGACGAAACGCTCTCGGCGCGCTCGGCCATGATCTCGTTGTAGGCCACTTCGATACGGCCGAGCATGCGCGCCGCCTCGTTGCCCGCCTCGCCTTCGAGAAAGCGCTCTTCGGAATACTTGTTCCGCAGCTCCTCGTAGCGCGCACGGATCTGCTCGTCGGTGGCGCCTTCGTCGACGCCGAGCAATTCGTAATCTTTTTTGCTCATAACTTTTCCTTCGGCTCTCGCCATCCGTCCCTTTGCGGCCGCGGGCTCAGCGCACGCGCACCCGCTCGGGGCGGTCTTTTTTGTCCTTGCAGCCGCACAGCACGCGGCGGGTCTGCGCGGGCAGGCCGCGCAGGATGATGTTGTCGGTCAGGTCGCGGTTGAAATGAAAGCGGATGTTCTGCAAACACTCCGCATTGCGCGCGAACACGCCGCGGAAGAGAAAGCCGACCTCTTCCCCCTGCTTCTCCAAAAGCTCCGCCCGCGAGGCGGCGCCGTAAGCGGCGCGGAAGGGGTTGTAGTTCCCCTTTTTCACGTCCTTGTCGTAGTCGTCGGCGGCGTCGATGAGGTACACCCACTTGCCGATGTTGTAAAATAAATCATGCGTGTTCTCGTCCGCACTGCTGCCGAGCAGGTCGTCGGAGATGTCCGCGATCATCGCCGCGAAGGGATCGGCCGCGCGGTCCACGCTGCCGCAGCCCGCGCGTTCGAGGTCTTGCAGCGCCTCCATGCCGCGGCGCACCCTCTCCTCGATGGCGGGATACAGGCGCACAGCGCGCTTTTTGCCGCGCTTGAAAAACAGGCGGGAAAAGCGGCCCTTGTTCTCGTCGGCGACGTCGTCGCTGAGTTTGTAATAGGTGAGCACGGTGTTCAGGCAGGCGATCTTGCGGGTGAGCTCGTCGTCGGCGGCGATGGGCCGCCGCACGATCGGATGCAGCACGCAATGCCGCTTGGCCACGTTCACGTCCTCCCCCCTAATATTGTGCAGGATGGCGGACAAAAATGTCATGTCATAGGAAAGCCCGAAGCGCGCGCACTGGCCGCAGCTGCCGCCGATGCTCTTGCACAGGCCGCAGTACAGCGCCTTGTACAGCACGCCGTCCTTGACATACATATACGGGATGTCGGGGCGGATGTAACCGAACACGGCATCATTCCCCCATATACAGGCCGACCTTGCGGTAGACCTTGGCCAGCGTCCTGTACGCGAGGCGCGCGGCGCGCTCGCGGCCGCCCTTCATCACCTCTTGCAGATACGCTTTGTCCGCGAGCAGGCGGGCCTGTTCGGCGCGGATGGGCGCCACGGCGTCCGCCACCGCTTCGCCCACGGCGAGCTTGAAGTCGCCGTAGCCCTTACCCGCAAATTCCTTTTCGCAGTCGGCAATGCTCTTGCCCGTAAAGGCGTGGTAGATGGTCAACAGGTTGGAAATGCCCGGCTTGGCGGCGGGGTCGTAGCGGACCTCGCTGCCGCTGTCGGTCACGGCGCGCTTGAATTTGCGCACGATGGTGTCCTTGTCGTCGGTCATGGTGACGAAGGCGTTGGCGTTCTCGTCCGATTTGCTCATCTTGCGCGAAGGGTCGGCAAGGCTCATGACGCGCGCGCCGCTGTCCTTCAAGATGTAGGGCTCGGGCACGGTGAAGGTGGGCCCGTAGCGGTTGTTGAACCGCACCGCGAGGTCGCGCGTGAGTTCGAGGTGCTGCTTCTGGTCCTCCCCCACGGGCACGCACGCCGCCTGGTACAGGAGGATATCCGAGACCATGAGCACGGGGTAATCCATCAACCCCATGTTCACGTTGTCGGCATGGCGGGCGCTCTTGTCCTTGAACTGGGTCATGCGCGAAAGCTCGCCGGGATAGGTGATGGTGTTGAGCACCCAGGTCAGCTCGCAGTGCGCGGGCACGTGCGACTGCACGAAGAGCACGCTCTTTTGCGGGTCGATGCCGCAGGCGATGAACAGCGCCAGCAACGCGAGGGTGTTCTTGCGCAGGGCGGCGGGGTCCTGCCGCACGGTGATGGCGTGCAGGTCCGCCACGGCGTAAATGCAGTCGTAACGGTCCTGCAAGGCCGCAAAATTGCGGATGGCGCCGATGTAATTGCCGATGGTGATCGCCCCGCTGGGCTGCACCGCCGAGAATAATTTTTGCTTGTTTTCGCTGATCTCCATACGCGCTGCCGACCTCGCCGTGCTTCCCGCCGCCGTGCGGCGGAAAACTATGGTATACTTTGTTCAGTATACCACAGCCTGCCGCAAAATGCAAACAAAGTAGCGCCCGCAGACGCGGAAAAAACCGCGCAAAACGCGGTTTTTCCGAAATTTGCAGCGCGTTTTCGCACGCCCGTCACATTGCGGCCGTCCCCGCCTCCCCCGCCGCGGAACAAAGCGGCGGCGCGGTACCCGCGCGGGGCGGCGGACCGCCAAAGGCGGCCTGCGCGCGGCGCACCTGCATTCCCGCGCGGCTGATATCCGCCCCGTCCGCGCGCGGCCCGCCCTGTACGCAGGCGCCTGCCTCCCCTTGCGGGGACGGTCCTTCTTCCGCAGGTCCTTCTTCCGCGGGCCCTTCTTGCCGCCGCCCGCCGCCGAGGGTATCCTTGTACTTCGGGTAGCGGCGGAAATAGGCGCGCGTTTCGCGGACGACGACGCCCGACAGGCAGAGCAGCGCGATGAGGTTGGGGATGGCCATCAGCCCGTTGAAGATGTCCGCGATGTTCCAGACTTCGGCGACGGTCATGTACGGGCCGATGAACACGGCGGCGATGTAGGCGATGCGGTAGGCGTACACCGCCGCTTTGCGGCGGCCCGCCACGTATTCGAGGCAGCGTTCGCCGTAAAAATTCCAGCCGAGGATGGTGGTGAATGCAAAAAAGATCAGGCACACCATCAACAGCACGGGGCCCGCGGCGCCGAGAACCCCGGGGAGCCCCTGCGTAAACGCCTCCATGGTCACGGCCACCCCTTCCAGCCCGGGCACCTGCCACGCGCCCGTGATGACGATGGCGAGCCCCGTCATGGTGCAGACGACGAGGGTATCCAAAAAGGTGCCCGTCATGGAGACGAGGCCCTGGCGCACGGGTTCGCCCGTCTTGGCGGCCGCGGCGGCGATGGGCGCCGAACCGAGGCCCGCTTCGTTGGAAAAAATGCCGCGCGCGATGCCCTTCTGCATGGCGACGAAAAAGCTGCCCACGGCCCCCGCGCCGACGGCGCGGGGCGAAAAGGCCCCCACCACGATGGCGCGGAAGGCGGCGGGAACGGCGGTGACGTTCGCGCCGAGGATGATGAGACAGATGAGGACGTACAGCACCACCATGAAGGGCACGACGGCCTCCGATACCTTGGCGATGCGCTTGACCCCGCCGAGCAGCACCAGCGCCACCGCCAGCGTCAGCACGGCGCCCGCGATGATGACGGCCAGGCTGTATTCACGCCCGAGCAGAGACAGTTGCGGCCCTCCCGTGAAGATGTTGCCCACCGCGTCGGTGATGCTGTTGACCTGCGAAAAGGTGCCGATGCCGAAGAGCCCCACGCACATGCCGAGCACGGCGAAGATGACGGCCAAAAACTTCCAGCGGCGGCCCATGCCGCTTTCTATATAATAAAAGGGGCCGCCGAGGGTGTGGCCGTCCTCGTACACCTTGCGGTATTTGACGGCCAAAAGCCCCTCCGCGTATTTCGTGGCCATGCCGAAAAAGGCGGCGATCCACATCCAGAACAGTGCCCCGGGCCCGCCCAGCACGATGGCCGTGGCCACGCCCACGATGTTGCCCGTGCCGATGGTCGCCGACAGCGCCGTGCAAAGCGCACCGAAGCTGGAAACCTCGCCCGCGCCCTCCTCCTTGCGGAACATGTAGCGGAAGGCGCGCCCGAGCTTGCGCACGGGCACGAACAGGAGGCGCACCGAAAGGTAAATGCCCGCGCCCAGGATGAGCACGATGAGCGGGATGCCCCATACAAAATCGTCTACAGACTGAACGATCTCACCAAACGTCATGTGATTTTCACGCCAAAAAAGAACGCCGCCCGAAAGGCAGCGGAAAACGAGCGTTTTGCGCTCCGTCCTTTTGCCTGAGAGATCGCCGCGCGGATGCGCGGTTTACACCTTCGGCGCCTTTTTTGGCCTCTCCGGAGTTGATTGACCCATACAGTATAGAAAAAACGAAAGGCTTTGTCAACCCGAATTGCGACGCAAAGCACAATTTGCGCGGTCGGCGCGCCCCGTTTTGCAAAAAAACGCTTGACCGCGCGCTTTCTCCGTGATAGAATAGAAGTACACAGGGGCGAAAAGCCCGCCATGCGAACGGGAGGCAAAATGTACATTTCTTGCAGATAACAATTTTACGCGGAATTGCGGGCGGCAAAGGCCGCTCTTTTCCGCGCGTTGTCGCAAGAGATATTTTCGGATAAACATACGCGGAGCCGCGGGAATTTTCTCTTGCGGCTCCGCGTTGTTTTTTGTGCACGGCTCCGCCGCGAGAAGGAGAAACCATGTCACAGATCAGTATAAATAATTTGACCTACCGCTATCCCGGCGCTTACGATAACGTATTTGAAAACTTTTCCGTCACGCTCGACACCGATTGGAAGCTCGCCCTTACGGGCAGGAACGGGCGTGGAAAGACCACCCTGTTAAAGCTCGTCGGCGGGGAGCTTTCCCCGGACGCAGGGAGCGCGTCGTGCGCCGTCGCTTGCGAATACTTCCCCTTTTCCGTTCCCGACGCGCCCGACGCCCTCTCCGCTCTGTACTGCGCGCGGCCCGAACTCGAACTGTGGCGGTTCAAAAAGGAGATGCGCGGGCTGGAACTTGCGGAGGAAACGCTCGAAAAGCCATTTTGCACGCTTTCGGGCGGGGAACGGACGAAACTTCTGCTCGCCGCCCTGTTTTCGGAGGAAAACGCATTCCTCCTGATAGACGAACCGACCAACCACCTCGACGAGACGGGCAGAAAGCGGCTCGCCGCGTACCTGAAAGAAAAGCGCGGGTTTATCCTCGTTTCGCACGACAGGGATTTTCTGGACGCATGCTGCGACCATATACTCGTTTTGGAGGCGGAGGGAGCAACGCTCCGAAAGGGCAGCTTTTCCGATTGGTTCAAGGACAAGACTGCCGCCGACGCCGCCGAACGGGAAAAGAACGCGCGGCTGGCAAAGCAGATCGACGCGCTCAAAGCTTCCGCCGAGAGGACGAGTTCCTGGGCGAGCAAAGTGGAAGCAAGCAAAAATCAAAAAGTTTCCGGACTGCGGCCGGACAAAGGGCATATCGGCGCAATGGCGGCAAAAATGGCAAAGCGCGCCAAAAGCACCGAACAGCGGAGGGAAAAGGCGATCGAGGAAAAGAGCGCGCTCCTGAAAAACGCGGAGTTTTACGGAAAGATGAAGCTCAGCCCCCTGCCCTTCCGCGCGGAGACGCTCTGCACCCTCTCGCACGTTTCTGCGGGATACGGCGAAAGGGCCGTCGTGCAAGACGTGAGCGCGGAGATCCGCCGCGGAGAACGGATCGCCGTGCGGGGCGCGAACGGGTGCGGCAAGAGCACGCTTTTGAAGCTGGCGACGGGCGCGCTCTCCCCTATGCAGGGCACGTTTTCAAAGCCGAACGATCTGATCGTTTCCTATCTTCCGCAGGATACGGGCGGGCTTTGCGGGCCTTTATACGGATTTGCCGAAGCGCACGGGGCGGAGCCGCCGCTCGTGATGGCGATCCTGAACAAGCTGAACTTTCGCAGCGTCCTGTTTGAAAAGGATATTTCCCTTTACAGCGAGGGGCAGAAAAAGAAGGTCGCGCTCGCCGTTTCTCTCGCGACGCCCGCCCATTTGTACGTGTGGGACGAGCCGCTCAATTACATCGACCTCGTTTCGCGCATACAGACGGAGCAGCTGCTCTTAAAATACGAGCCGACTCTCCTGTTCGTCGAGCACGACGCCGCGTTCGTGCGGAACGTCGCCACAAGGACGATCGAATTGTAAAAATGAATGCGGGAGGCGCCCGCCGAAGCGGGCGCCTCCCGTAGGCCTGCCGTTTGCTCTATCCCAGTTTTGCTTTCATTTCCGTTACGATGCGGCTCTCGATGCGCGAGATCTGCACCTGCGATACGCCGATCACTTCGGCCACTTCGCTCTGCGTCATGTCGCGGAAGTAGCGCAGCATGATGATCTTTTTTTCGCGCTCGGGCAGGCCGTCGATGGCGGCGCGCAGCTGCATGCGCTCGATCATGTCCTCGCGGTCGTCCACGGACGGCAGCCTGTCGATAAGCTCCGCCGATTTTTCGTCCTTATATTCCCCCTGCCCGTAGATGGAGACGGGCATGCGCGAAGAGCCGAGCACGAACACCGCCTCGCTCTCCTCCATGCCGAATTTTTCCGCCACCTCGCGGATGGCGGGCGCCGTGCCGCGGGCGGCGGTATACTCTTCGATATACTTGTTCATACTTTTTGCGGCCGTCTTCATGGCGCGGGATACCTTCACGGAACCGTCGTCGCGCATGAAGCGCTTGATCTCCCCCGCGATCATGGGCACGGCGTAGGTGGAAAAGCGCACGCCGTAGCTCTCGTCAAAGCCGTTCACGGCCTTCAAAAGCCCGATGCCCGCCAGCTGGAACAGGTCGTCGAACTCGACGCCCTTGCCCAGGTACCGCCGCACGATGCTCTTCAAGAGGCTGACGTTTTCGCGCAAAAGCGTCTCCTTGGCGGCCGCGTCGCCGCGCTTGGCGGCGCGGATGCATTCGAGCGTCTGCTGTTCAGCGAGCATCGGCCAAGGCGCCGCGGGGCGCGGCCTCGCCCTGCGGGCGGCCGAAACGCTTGCTCATCCGCACGGTCGTGCCCGCGCCGGGCGCGGAGTCGAGCGAAAATGTGGTCATGAAAGTCTGCATGATGGTAAAGCCCATGCCCGAGCGTTCCTCCTCTTCCGCCGTGGTGAAAAAGGGTTCGACGGCCTGCGCGACGTCGCCGATCCCCCGCCCGCGGTCGGAGATCTCGATATGTAGCGTATCGCCCTCGGCCGTGCAGGAAATGCATACGAGGCGCGCGCCTTCGGCGTACTGCCCGCCCGCGTAGGCGTGAACGATGCAGTTGGTGACCGCCTCGCTGACGGCCGTCTTGACGTCGGAAAGCTCGTCCAGAGAGGGATCGAAGCGCAGGCAATAGGCGGCCACCGCGTTGCGCGCAAAGGGCTCGTTGGCGGAAACGGCGGTAAATTCCAGCTTCATGGTGTCTTTCATGAAATGGCTCCTTACAGTTTGGGGATGAGCGAATAGATGCCGCTCACGGACAAGACCTTGTCGGCGGCAAGGTCGGGAGAGGACAGGTACAGCGGCGTGCGCACCGCTTTGAGCTTTTTGTAGCGCCCGATCAGAAAGCCGATGCCCGACGAATCCATGAAGCGGATGCCCGAGAGGTCGAGCACGACGCTGCGGCAGGCAAGGTGCGCCTCGATGGCGGCGTCCACCTCCTGCCGCGCACGGCGCGCGCTGTATTCGTCCAGTTCACCCTCCAAAAATATGTACAAGCTCTCGCCCGACATCTTGGCCGAAACGTGCATCGGCTGCCCTCCTTTTTGCAGGCCGCGCCGAAATTGCGGCGCGCCGTACGGCATGCCCGCGCCCGCACGAACGGGAACGGGCCTTTGCCGCGTTTTACTCTACCACCTCCGCACGCGCGAATGACGGCTTTTTGGCGGGAAGGCGGTCTCCTCTTGTCGAAAGCGGCGCGCAAGGTACAGCGCCGCCGCGGGACGCTGCAAAACGGAAAGCGCCGCGGAAGGACGCGCTGCGCGTTCACGCAAAAAAAATCGCCGCAAGGCAACTTTTTTCGATCAAAACAGTTGACAATTTTTTTCGGATAGTATAATATAAATAAGCGTTGTGCAAAGCGGTGCAACCTTCGCACGAGGGCCTTTAGCTCAGTTGGTCAGAGCGGTCGGCTCATAACCGATTGGTCCGCGGTTCGAGTCCGTGAAGGCCCACCACAACATTATTTTACGGCCCGGTAGTTCAGTTGGTTAGAACGCCAGCCTGTCACGCTGGAGGTCGACGGTTCGAGACCGTTCCGGGTCGCCACCTGTTTTAGGGGAGCCTGTTTGATAGCATATGTGGGCTGTTGAGCAGGCTTTAAAATGCCTCGGTAGCTCAGTCGGTAGAGCAAGGGACTGAAAATCCCTGTGTCGGTGGTTCGATTCCGCCCCGAGGCACCATCTTGCTGGTGTAGCTCAACTGGCAGAGCAGCTGATTTGTAATCAGCAGGTTGTGGGTTCGATTCCAATCACCAGCTCCACCCGTCCGCACGGCGCAAAGCAACAACCAAATACGGGAAGATTCCAGAGTGGCCAAATGGATCAGACTGTAAATCTGACGTCTCCGACTTCGGTAGTTCGAATCTACCTCTTCCCACCACGCAAAAGGCACTGACTTCCGTCAGTGCCTTTTGTGTTACGGGAAGAGGTAGTAAACAGAAATACCGTGTTCTCGGTAGTTCGTGCGAGCATTGCGGCGCAGCGGTTACGGGTGTGTTGTTTGCGCGTCCGCAATGCGACGCTTTGCCGAGGGGTCCCCGCTTGCGGGGTTTCGGCAATATGTAACCTCTTCCCACCAGCAAAAGGGATACCCACAAGGGTGTCCCTTTTGCTGTGTAAAGAGGTAATTGCAGAAGTGCCGCATTCACGGTAGTGACGCGATCGCGCCTACGGCGAACGATCGCTATTCCGTCGCTTCGCTCCTTACGCGCGAGCATTGCGGCGCAGCGGTTACGGATATGTTGTTTGCGCGTCCGCAATGCGACGCTTTGCCGAGAGGTCCCCGCTTGCGGGGTTTCGGCAATATGTACCCTCTTCCCACCAGCAAAAGGGATACCCACAAGGGTGTCCCTTTTGCTGTGTAAAGAGGTAATTGCAGAAGTGCCGCATTCACGGTAGTGACGCGATCGCGCCTACGGCGAACGATCGCTATTCCGTCGCTTCGCTCCTTACGCGCGAGCATTGCGGCGCAGCGGTTACGGGTGTGTTGTTTGCGCGTCCGCAATGCGACGCTTTGCCGAGGGGTACCCGCTTGCGGGGTTTCGGCAATATGTACCCTCTTCCCACCAGCAAAAGGCGATACCCGCCTGGCATCGTCGTCAAATAACGATCAGCACAATTCATCATAATTACAAATATCAAAACAAGCAATTCTTTATTCTCTCTTTTTGTCGGGCTCACCTCTTGCGAATAAAGTTAAAATATTCACGCTTTAACACTTCCCTGCTATCATACGAAGAAACTTCCAGCCATTTCATATCATCATGATCGGTAAAAGAATAATTCTCTTCCAGTTCTTCTAAACTTCTACCACTTAAATATGTACTGTCCTGGTAAAGCGTCTTTTTCCCTTTTGATCTATTATCTGCAGCCGGCAAATAACAAATATTTCCAAACGAACTAATTGGCAGCTTTAACCGCTCAGCGTCAATTTTTGACCCATTTATAGACTCTAAAAAGCGGCGAAGAATTCCTTTTGTAGCTAAATGTTCAATATCAAACCTTTCATCATTCAAATGCTCGATCGCTCTAAAAATTTTTGAATAAATAACATTTAACAAAATTTTGTCGCATTCATCCGGAGCTGCAACACGTTTTTCTTCGTTGCGTTCATCTAAAACTCCTTCAAACCAAATATCTAAAACTTTTTCAAACTCATCCCATGAAACGCTTCTGCAATAGTACGTACTATTAGCAATTATGCTATTCAATTTTTTATCACCAGAACCCCGCCATTTTTTATTTAAACAATCCATAATATAAATTTTGACACAATTATTTTTAAAATCAGCTTTATTTGCACGCCAAATCTCGGAATTCCCCTTTAAGCTTATAATTCTATTGACGATTGTTTCCGTATCCTTATCTTTTTGAATTATAACATATTTCTGAACAAAAACGGACGCAATAATAGATATGATTTGCATCTCTGTATGATTTATAGAAATGTTTCCAGTGTTTTCCCGACGATTACCCTTAAATTGAGTAACAAAACTTAATTGCTTATCAACCTCGCTTACAGTTTCTAAAATTTTAACTAAAAACTCGTTTATATGTTCATCGCTGCCAAGCAATCCAATATTTATATGTAATTTGTCAACGTCCTTAACTCTATATGCCATACATGCATTTATCAGCGAAAATCCTACACTTTCAATTTTAGTTTTACTTGCACTACTTCCAAACAAATACGGATATTCACGACATAACTTTTTCCCAAAACCAAAACAAAGATCAAACAAGTTAAGTTCCTTGTTTTTCTTCATTGCGGTCGAATCGTAATCCTCAATTTCATAATTACCCTCCACCATTTCATCATATCGATCACAAACAAAATTAATTATATCAACGAGCTTTTGATTAGTAATTTTTACAGTAACATTGCTCCAAGTTGCGTTAAATATTTGATATTTTGTTAATTGTGCCCCCGTTGAATTAATTTTTTCAAAAATTTCCGGTAAATTTTCCTGACTCCCCTGTAACTTAATTACCGGTATACTGACCTTCATTATAAAGTCACACATTGAAATATAATCATTCATCATGGGCTTGATCAATTCTGCAATTGGGAATAATTTTTCGTATGTTAACGACGGGTACTGTTTCCTAAGCTCAGCCGCAAAACCAAAAAATTGCATATGCATAACTTCTGCCATCGTTTTGTGCTCAGTCGACACCCATTTAATTAACAGGTTTTTTATTTCCTCAAAAAGACATGCTCTAATTGCCGAATTGTTACCGTTTGAAAGCTCCATTAAATCAATAATTTGATAAAGAACTTCACTGTCTATATCTTGCTCATTAAAAAACTTGCTCGGATCACTTACAAATTTAAAAATCGTAGTGCACCGTTGCAACCCATCAATAAGCTGCTGTTTTCCATGTGCATCTTCGTATATCAAAATAGAACCAAAGGGATATCCCTTTTTAATAGTCTCAATCAAAGCGAACTGCTTTGATTGATCCCATATAATTCCTCTTTGATATTTTGGTATTGATATTCTATTAGAGTTTATTGCTGATTGCAAATCGGATATTTTATATTCTTCAAGTTTCCAACTGTTTTCCATAGTCTACCTCTTTACCGTTTTTTCATATTATAGCAAATCTTTTCAAAACAATCAACAATACTTAACGAACATTTTATGAAATATACAAACAGTTAAGCCACTCCTTACCCCTCCCCTTAGACAAGGCGGCAAGCACAAAGGCACGGGCCGAATGGCCCGTGCCTTTGTGCGGCGGTCGAACGCCTGTTTTGGTGCCGCTGGTCGGACTCGAACCGACACGGTATCGCTACCACTGGATTTTGAGTCCAGCGCGTCTGCCAATTTCACCACAGCGGCAAGCTGTAACGCATCAATTATAATACATGCGCCCACGTTTGGCAAGCAATTTTCGGCGCCAATTTTCCGCACGCGCAAAAAAAGACCGCGGCGCGGCCCGCGCTTCGCTTATGCGCAAAGCGGGCCGCGCGCTGCCGCGCAACGCTTGCAAATATCGCCCGCATCCTATATAATAAAGGTACTTTCATGAAGGGAGGAAAACCACCTTGCAAACGCGCGTCGCCGTGATCGGCATCATCGTGGAAGACGGCTCTTCCGTCGCCCCGCTCAACGCCCTGCTGCACGAATACGGCAAATACATCATCGGCCGCATGGGCGTGCCCTACCGCCAAAGAGACATCAACATCATCTCCGTCGCCGTCGACGCGCCGCAGGACGTCATCAGCGCCCTGGCGGGTAAGATCGGCAGCCTGCACGGCGTCAGCGCCACGGCCGCCTATTCCAAAGTCGGAAAATGACCGAAGGGCAAGCGTTTTTGCTTGCTCTTTTCAATAGAATTCGGCGATGAGTTCGTCGGCGGCGCCACGCATCAAGCCGTAGCGGTTGTACAAGGTCATGACGGTGAAGCGGTCCCGTATCTTGTAGCAGTTAAAGAGCATGTCCCGCACGGTATCTTCGGAAACGCCGATCTCGGAAAAGCGTGTCGGGCACTGCAAGGACGCGAGCACATCCCGCACGAACGAGGGCTGCGGCAGCTTTTCCGCCTCGGCCAGCACGACGTCCTTGCCCGGAAACTCCTGTGCAACGCCCGCGAGCCTGTGGTACATGCGCAGCGAGACCATCGTACCCAGCCCCACTTTGACGCCGTGCAGCGGGATGGGCTTGCCGCGGCGCAAAAAGTCCATTTCCAGAAAATGCGACATATGGTGCTCCGCGCCGCTGGCGGGGCGGGAATTGCCCGCGATGACCATCGCGTAGCCCGAAATGAGCAGCGCGCGCAGCAAGCTGTCGATGCCCGCGCGCCCGCGGGCGCGGATGCTCTCGATCTCGTCGACGCACTTATGCAGGGCGACGCCCATCAGGCCCGCCGCCTCCTCGTTGTATTCCTCGCCCGTGAGCAGGTGCGACACCCTCCAATCGGTCAGGCAGCAATATTTTGCGAGGATATCCCCCGCCCCCGCGCCCGTCATGACGGCGGGCGCGCCGCAGAGGATGGCAAGGTCGATCAGCACGTGCCGCACGGTGTGCGCGTTTTCGGTGATCTTGAACCCCTTTTTGATGAGCGGCGTCACGCCCGAAGAATACCCGTCCATCGAGGCGGCCGTGGCCAGCACGCCGCACTCCTTCCCCTGCAAAAACGTGACGTACTTGCAGATGTCGTTGAGGGTGCCCGCCCCTACGGCGAGGGCGTAATCCGCCCCTTCGAGCGCGGCAGCGCAGGCGGCGCAATGCGCCTCGTCGGCCACGGGCTCGGCCTCGCCGAAGCGGAAAACGCGGCAGCGCACCCCTTCCGCCCGCAGCCAGTCCGCGACGGGCGCGGCGAAGCGCTCCGTATTCTCATCGCAGACGAGGCAGACCGCCTTGTCCTTGACGTCCGCCAAAAAGGCGGGGTACATGTCCGTCTTGTATTCGGCGGCGATGCCGAACTTTGCGGACAGCTTTCCGATGTCGTCGTATGCGTTCATGCCACCATTATACCACGCGGCCGTCCGCCCGTCAACGGCGGGAAGCCGCTCGCGCACGGTTTTTTGCGCGGCCGCCTGCGGGCGGCCTTTTCATTGCCCGCCGTACAGCAGCTTGTCCGCGACCATGGCGATGAACTCGCCGTTGGTGGGGCGCCTGCCGCACGCGCCGCTGCCGAACACGGACGCAAAGGCGGCCTCCTTCCGCGTCCATGCCACCGAAACGGCGTGGCGCACCGCCCGCTCCACGTCCACGGCCTTGGCGCCGAACTTTTCACCCACGGCGGGGTACAGCCGCTTTGTGATGTTGTGGATGTACGACGCATCTTCCAGCACGCGCTTGACGGCTTCGCGAAGGTAGAAGCTGCCCTTGTTTTTCAGCGGGATGCCCACCTCCAAAAACAGGCGGCTGATGCGCGCGTCGGCATCGGCGGGAACTGCGCCCGCCCGCAGCGGCGCCCCGCCGCACACCTCCAAACCTTCCCTGCGCAGGCGTTCGGCGACCTGCCCTGCCTCTTCGCCGTCCCCTACGATCACGACCTTCATGTCCTCTTCCTCCGCATTTTTTTCCATTATACGACATGAATTTGCTTTTGTAAATAGTTTTTTACGCTTTTTTGAATATATTTACATATGTTTTTACTTTTTGTATATTGTTGACGAAAGCCGTCGGACTTTGACGAAACGCGCCGACGCCCGCGGCGGAGCGCGGGTCAAAGCGGGGCCGCAAAAACGGCGGGAACAGAGGAGCCGCATCTTCCAAAAGAAACGGATGCGGAACGGGGCCCGTCCCCCGAAAAGGCGGATGCGGAACGGGCGCGGGCCGTTGGTTCACGGCACTTTCTTTTCGCGTTCAAACAAAAAGCGGCGCAGGTTGCCGCGCAGGATGGCGGCGATGCTTTCGGGCGGGTACCCCGCGCGCTCCATGCAGGCGCGCAGCGCGGAGAGGTCCCCGTAGCCGCGCAGCCCCGCGGGCAGGTCCTGCGTGCCGTAAAAGTCGCTGCCGATGCAAAAGTGCCGCGGGCCGAACTTCTGCACGCCGTGGTCGAGGTGGCGGAACACGTCCGCGACGGCCGCGTTCCCCGCGCACAAAAAATCCCCGACGAAGGCGATGCCGATGAGCCCGCCGCGGGCCACGATCTCGCCCGCCTGCCAGTCGGCCAGGTTGCGCGGGTGCGGGTGCACGGCGGACAGGCAGGTGTGCGAATCGACGACGTTCACGCCGCAATCGAGCACGTCGCAAAAGCTCGCGGGGCCGAGGTGGGCGCAGTCGATGGCGACGCCGCCCGCGGCGAGGGCGCGCACCACCGCCTCGCCCCGCGCGGTCAGGCGGCCGCAACCGTAACAGCCGCCCGCCAAAGCGTTGTCCCCGTTCCAGGTGAGCGAGGCGTACACGGGTTTCCAGGCCAGCACGGCGGAAACGGGCTCGGCGGCGAGGTAGCCCACGTCTTCCAGGCCCAAAAACAGGTTTTGCGGACGGGCCGCGGCGAAGTTCTCGGCAAGAGCCCGCAGCCGCGCAAAGGGCCGCCCGCCGTAATAGAGGGCGCAGACGGCGCAGTCCGTGCGGGCGGCGATGCCGCCCGCGGGGGCGAAGGGACGCGCCGTCAAAAAATCGTTGTGAAAGTCGGCGATCTTTTCCATATATAAATAGGATATGCCGCGGGCACGCCGCGCGCCCCTGCCCGCCGCACGCAGGCCGCGCAGAGCCGCCCCTATACCGCCCGCCGCAAACTGTTCCTGCCTGCCTAAGCCCGCGCAAACCGCCGCACGCGGGCGCGGCGGCACTTTTCTCGCAAAACAAAAAGGCCCCCGAAGGGGCCCCGTTGGCGGGAACGGGTCAGCCGCGCATGCCGCGCACTTTTTTGGGTTCGGGATACTCCTGCCCGAAGGTCTCGACGGTGACCTTTTCCATCACCTGCGGCTCCAAGGGGCGGTCGCGCATGTCGGTGCGGGCGGAGGCAATCTTGTCGACGACGTCCATGCCCTCGGTCACCTTGCCGAAGGCGGCGTACTGCCCGTCGAGGTGAGCGGCGTTTTCATGCATGATGAAAAACTGCGAACCGGCGCTGTCGGGCAGCATGGAACGCGCCATCGACAGCACGCCGCGCAGGTGCTTGATGTCGTTTTGGGCAAAGCCGTTGGCGCGGAACTCGCCCGCGATGGAATACCCCGGGCCGCCCATGCCCGTGCCCGCGGGGTCGCCGCCCTGGATCATAAACCCTTCGATGACGCGGTGAAAGGTCAACCCGTCGTAAAAGCCGCCGCGCGCGAGCGCGATAAAGTTGTTGACGGTGTTGGGCGCCTTGGCGGGATACAGTTCGGCCTTGATGACGCCGCCGTCCTTCATGACGATGGTGACGATGGGATCTTGCATGGTTCACTCCTTTTCGAGATCGCTGTATTTTTGAACGCAGACGCCCGCTTCACGGAAGAGCTGCATGGAAAAATCGTCGGGATAGCCCTCTTTGTAGACGACGCGCGCGATGCCCGCGTTGATGATCATCTTGGCGCAGATGACGCAGGGCTGGTGGGTGCAGTACAGTGTGGCGCTCTCGATCTTGATGCCCAGGCGCGCGGCCTGGATGATGGCGTTTTGCTCGGCGTGCACGGCGTAACAGAGTTCCTGCCTGGTGCCGCTGGCGACGTTGAGTTTGCGGCGCAGGCACTCGCCCTTCTCCACGCAGCTGACGATGCCCGCGGGCGCGCCGTTGTAGCCCGTGGTCATCACCCGCTTGCCCAGCACGATGACCGCGCCGACGTGGCGGTTATCCTGGTAACAGCTCGACCAGCCCGCCACCGTTTCCGTAAGTTCCATGAAGCGTTTGTCCCATTTATCCATGGCGATACTCCCCCCCTTTATGCTTGGTACGATTGTACCACACCGCAGCCGAAAATGCAAGCGTCCGCCCGATCCCGACGCCAAAACCGAACACTTAGCACTCTTGAAAGAAAAGTGCTAAAAATTTCGTTTTTGAGCCTTCAAACGTTTGACAATCCTTTCCAAATGTATATAATATATAACTGATTTAGCACTCATGCGTTGTCAGTGCTAATTCCGAAACGCAAAAATCACAGGAGGCTAACTTATGAACATCAAACCCTTGTTCGATAAAGTCGTTGTCGAAAGCGTGGAAAAGGAAGAGAAGACCAAGAGCGGCTTCATCCTTCCCTCCTCGGCGCAGGAAAAACCGCAGACCGCGCGCGTGGTCGCCGTCGGCCCCGGCGGCATGGTGGACGGCAAAGAAGTGAAGATGGTCGTCAAAGTGGGCGACACCATCCTCTACTCCAAATATTCGGGCAGCGAATTCAAGGTGGACGGCAAGGAATTCACCATCATCAAACAGGGCGACATTCTCGCCATCGTTGAATAATTAGCGACATTTTCGGAGGTTCATGAATATGGCTAAACAGATCAAATACGGCGACGAAGCCAGGAAAGCATTGGAAAAAGGCGTCAACACGCTAGCCGATACCGTCAAGATCACGCTCGGGCCCAAGGGCCGCAACGTCGTGCTCGACAAGAAGTTTGGCGCGCCGCTGATCACCAACGACGGCGTGACCATCGCAAAAGAGATCGAGCTGGAAGACCCGTTTGAGAACATGGGCGCGCAGCTGGTCAAGGAAGTTTCCACCAAGACCAACGACGTTGCGGGCGACGGCACCACCACCGCAGTCGTGCTGGCGCAGGCCATCATCCGCGAAGGGCTGAAAAACCTCGCCGCGGGCGCCAACCCCATCATCCTGCGCCGCGGCATCGACAAGGCCGTGGACGCCGCCGTCGAACAGATCAAAAAGATCTCCAAGACGGTGGACAGCAAGACGGCCATCGCGCAGGTCGCCTCCATCTCGGCGGGCGACGAAACGGTGGGCCAGCTCGTCTCCGACGCCATGGAAAAGGTCGGCAAAGACGGCGTCATCACCGTCGAAGAAGGCAAGACCATGAACACGGAACTGACCACCGTCGAAGGCATGCAGTTTGACCGCGGCTATGCCTCGGCCTACATGGTCACCAACACCGACAAGATGGAAGCCGTGCTCGACTCCCCTTACATCCTCATCACCGACAAGAAGATCTCCAATCTGCAAGAGATCCTGCCCGTCATCGAGCCCCTGGCCCAGCAGGGCGCAAGGCTTTTGATCATCGCCGAAGACGTCGAGGGCGACGCGCTCGCCGCGCTCATCGTCAACAAGCTCAAAGGCGTGTTCAACTGCGTGGCCGTCAAGGCGCCCGGCTTCGGCGACCGCCGCAAAGCGATGCTCGAAGACATCGCCATCCTCACGGGCGGCACCGTCATCTCGTCCGACCTCGGCTATGAGTTCAAAGACGTGACCCAGGATATGCTCGGCCGCGCCAACCAGGTCAAGGTCGACAAGGACAACACCACCATCATCGACGGCGCGGGCAGCGCCGAGAACATCAAGGCGCGCGTGAACGCCATCAAGGCGCAGATCGCCGAGACCACGTCCGACTACGACCGCGAAAAGCTGCAAGAGCGCCTGGCCAAACTGGCGGGCGGCGTGGCCGTCATCAACGTCGGCGCGGCCACCGAAGTGGAGATGAAGGACAAGAAGCTGCGCATCGAGGACGCCCTGGCGGCGACGCGCGCGGCCGTCGAAGAGGGCATCGTCCCCGGCGGCGGCACCGCCCTGCTCTCCACGGCCGACACGCTCAAAAAGCTCGTCGCTTCCCTGGAAGGCGATGAAAAGACGGGCGCGCAGATCATCCTCAAAGCCATCGAGGAGCCCATCCGCCAGATCGCCAAGAACGCGGGCCTGGACGGCTCGGTCATCGTCGACAAGATCACGTCGAGCAAGAAGGCGAACTACGGCTTCGACGCCTTGAAGAACCGCTACACCGACATGGTCGAAAGCGGCATCATCGACCCGACGAAGGTCGCGCGCAGCGCCCTGCAAAACGCGGCGTCCGTGGCGGCGACCCTGCTCACGACGGAAAGCGTCGTGACCGACATCCCCGCTCCCGAGCCTGCGGCTCCCGCCGGCGGCGGCATGGGCGGCGGCATGTATTAAGCAAACAGGCAACCCCGAAACAGCGCAAGGCGCGGGCCATAACGGCCCGCGCCTTTGTCGTTGCCGCGCACAGCGTGCGCGTTTTTGTTTTACAACGCTTCCAATAAAAGCGCCGCCCGCCCCCGACTTTATCTTGAAGCGGCGAAAACGGGCGGTTAAAATTAAAAATTTTTCGTATACAAGGTACTATGCGAGGCATACATCGGCATTTTTTCCGATGAACGGCCCCGCTTCACAGTTTTTGCAAGATCGTGGCGAGCGCAAATTTGCAGTGCTCGTACGTCAGGCCGCCCTGAAAATACACCGTGAACGGCGGCTTGACAGGCGCGTCGGCCGAGAGCTCGATGGACGCCCCCTGCACGAAGCAGCCGGCCGCCATGATGACCTGATCTTCGTAGCCGGGCATATCCCAAGGTTCGAGGGTAACGAAGCTGTCGACGGGCGATGCCTCCTGCACGGCCTGCACGAAGGCGATGAGCTGTTCCCTGTCCGCAAAGCGCACGGCGCGCGTGATGTCGCCCGGGCAGCGGTCGACGGCGGGAGAAGTGTCGTAGCCCAGCCGTTTCAGGCAGGCGCCGATCAGCAGGCTGCCTTTGAGCGCCTGCAAAACGACGTGCGGCGCCAAAAACACGCCCTGGAAAAATTCGCGGTAACCGTAGGCATAGGACCCGACTTCGGCGCCGATGGACGGGGCCGTCAACCTCCCCGCGATGCGCTCGACGTATTCGCGCCTGCCCACGATGTACCCGCCCGTCGGCGCGATGCCGCCCCCCGGGTTTTTGTTGAGCGAGCCCACGGCGATGTCGGCGCCGTTTTGGGTGGGTTCGGTCTCCTCCACAAATTCGCCGTAGCAGTTGTCCACAAAGATGCAGCCCTGAAAGCCGCATTTGCGCACGAAGGCGCAGGCTTCGGCGATCTGCGCTTCGGAGAGCGCGTCGCGCCACTCGTACCCGCGCGAGCGCTGCATGAACACGACTTTCACGCGGTCGTCTTGCAGCCCTTCGCGGACGGCATCAAAATCGAAGCGCCCGCCGCGAAGTTCGCATTTGCGAAACCCGACGCCGTAGTCCGCCAGCGAGCCGCAGCCCTTGCCGCGGATGACCTCGGTCAGCGTGTCGTACGGGTCGCCCGTGATCGAAAAGAGCACGTCGCCCGCGCGCAGCAGGCCGAACAGCCCGACGGTCAGCGCGTGCGTGCCCGAAACGAGGTTGGGCGAAGCCAGGCCCGCCTCGGCCCCGAAGATGTCGGCGAACAACGCGCCGAGCGCGTCGCGCCCCTCATCCCCGTAGCCGTAGCCCGTGGTCGGCACAAAGTGCCGCAATGCGATCCTGTTCTTTTGGAAGGCCCTGAGCACCTTCTCCTGGTTGCGGTACGCAATTTTTTCCAGTTCGGCAAACAGCGGCGAAAGCTCGCGTTCGCTCTCCGCGATCAATTCTCCTGCATTTTCCATAACAACTCCATGACCTGCCCTTCGAGGTCCTGCCCGCGCGCATCCAGCCATACGATGTTCGGGATCTTCTTGAAAAAGGTGATCTGCCGTTTGGCGTAATTGCGCGTGTTTTTTTGAATCATGTCACGCATAGTACTGTGCGAAATCTCGTTTTTTAGGTATTGAACGACTTCTTTGTAGCCGATACCCTGCATGCACTGCGCGTCCGCAGGCACGCCACTTTCGAGCAGCGCGCGCACTTCCTCGACGAGCCCGGCCTCCAACATGGCGTCGACGCGGCGGTCGATGCGGGCGTACAGCCGATCGCGCGGATAAGCGGGCGCGACGCAGAGATAGGGAAAACGCGGCACAAAGCCGTCGTCCTGCGCGGACTTTTTCCGCCCCGTCAGGCGGAAGATCTCCAAGGCGCGGACGACGCGACGCACGTCGTTGGGGTGCAGCTTTTCCGCACTCTCGGGGTCGACGACGCGCAGCATCGCGTGCAGCGCCGAATTCCCCTCCCGCGCCGCGATCCCTTCGAGCTCGGCACGCAACGCGGGGTCCCCCGCCGCACAGCCCTGACCGCGCGAGAACAGGACGGACTGCACGTAAAAGCCCGTCCCGCCGCAGAGGACGGGGACTTTTCCCGCTTTCAGCAGCCGCCGCACGACAGGCAGCGCCGCGCGCTCGTAGTCGGCGACGCTGAACGATTCCGACGGCGAAACGACGTCGATCAGATGATGCACGACGCCCCGCCGCTCGGCGGCCGCGGGCTTGGCGGTGCCGATATCCGCGCCGCGGTAGACGAGCATGCAGTCGGCGGAGATCACTTCGCTCCCGAGCCGCGCGGCGAGCCCGGCCGCCAGCGCCGTCTTGCCCGAGGCGGTGGGCCCGACGACGGCCAAAACCGGCGCGCCCAATTCAGACGATCCTCTTGAACATTTTTTCGATCTCCTGCCTGCTCATGCGCACGGCGACGGGCCGACCGTGCGGGCATTTCAGGCCCATGTCCCCGTCCAGCATGGCAAACAACTTTTCCTTTTCCTCCGCCGTCAGGGCCATGCCGCCCTTGACGGCGTGTTTGCAGGCCGTCATGGCGATCCTGTCCCGCAGCAGCTCGGACAGGCGGACAGCGTGCAGTGCGCCCACTTCCCGCCGCACCTCCGCGAAAAAGGCGGCAAGGTCGATGTCCTGCAAGTCGAGCGGGACGGCGGAAACCTTGAAGTCGTCGGGGCCGAAGGGCTCGACGTCGAAGCCGATCGCCCGCAGCGCTTCCAGATTTTCGGCGACGAACTCGCGCTCGGCGCTGTTCACGTGCAGCACGTACGGCACGAGCATGGGCTGCTGCATCACCGCCCTGTTTTCCATCTCCGCGCGCAGCTTGTCAAAGATTAGCCGTTCGTGCGCAGCGTGCTGGTCGATGAGGTACACGGCGTCCCCCGCCTCGTACAAGAGATAGGTGTTGAAGAGAGTGCCGCGGTACTGCGCGCTTTCGAGCACGATCTTCTGCTGCGCCGCCTTGCGGTCGAGCATTTCGAGGTAACGCTTGTTTTCGGCAAACACGTCGTCCGCAGGCGCGCTTTCCGCCCCGCTTTCCTTCGCCCCGTTCCCTTCTTCCCGCGCGTCCATGGCGGGCGCGGCGGCGCTGTCAAAAAATTCCAGGCGTGCCGACCACGGCGTGCGGTCGCCGTAAAAACTGCTGTTTATGCCAGGCGTAGTACTCTGCAAACCGCCAATATTTCTATTTTCAGGCGGCGTTTCCGCCTCTTTTAGTGCGTCCGTACCATTCCCGACGGGAACAGCGCCGCCCGCATCGTTCACGCTTTCCGCCCCGCTTTCGGGCGCGGGACGCCCCGCTTGCGGCGCGGGCGCTTCCGCCGCAAACGTTCCCGCGGAAGTTTCCGCCAACCCCGCGGGCGCGTCCGCCATAAATTCGAGGGCGGAGGCGTTTCCGTCGAGCACGGCGGAGACGACGGAATAGATCGCGCCGTAGACGACGCGGTTGTCCTCGAAACGCACGTCCGCCTTGTTGGGGTGCACGTTGACGTCGACGGCCTCGCGGGGCAGGTCAACAAAGAGCACGTAAAAGGGATACTGCCTCTTCATGAGGTAGCTCGCGTAGGCGTTGGAGAGCGCGGAGGAGATCGTCTGGTTGACGACGGCGCGCCCGTTCACAAACACGCTCTGGTAGGTGCGGTTGGGCTTGGAAAAATCGGGCTTGCCGATGTACCCGTGCAGGCGGATGCCGTGCTTTTGCGCCTCGATCTTGTAGCAGCGGGAAAGGACGCCCGCGCCGTAAACGGCGGCCACGGCCTCGTCCAGCCCGCCGCCGAACGATTGCAGCGCCGTCCTGCCGTCCGCCGAATAGCGGAAGGCGATGTGCGGGTTGCCGAGCACGAAGCGGGCCATCAGCCCCGCGACTTCGCTCTCCTCGCCCTTGTCCGATTTGAGGAATTTCAGCCGCGCGGGGGTGTTGAAAAAGAGGTTTTCCACCGCGATCTCCGTCCCCTCACCGAGGGCGCAGGGGGCGATCTCCCCCATCTGCCCGCCCGAGCAGGCCAAAGACCAGGCCTCCTTAGCGCCGCGGAATTTGGAGCGGATGCACACGTTGGCCACCGCCGCGATGCTGGCGATCGCCTCGCCGCGGAAGCCGAGCGTCGCGATCGCTTCCAGGTCCTCC
>CALVHO010000010.1 GCA_944328445.1 uncultured Clostridia bacterium
CGCGCCCTTTCTTCATGCCTCGGACTTCGGTCATTTACGCCGCAGTAAACTCCCTCGTCCTCGCATTTGTAAGTGCGCGGTCTGCAACCCTTCTGCTCGGTTTGGACAGGGCCGAGGATAAGGGCGCATCCCGCGCCCTTTCTTCATGCCTCGGGCTTCGGTCATTTACCTCCAAGTAAACTCCCTCGTCCTCGCATTTGCAAGTGCGCGATCTGCGGCCCTTCTGCTCGGTTTGGACAGGTGCGAGGATAAGGGCGCATCCAGCGCCCTTTCTTCATGCCTCGGACTTTTATCAATGGCAAAAACCTCGGAAAACACGTCGTTTTCCGAGGTTTTTGCTTTGCACGGCCAAGGCGGCGGCATTACTTATCGAGCAGGAAGCGAACGATATTGAAGTGGCGTATGCCGTTCCGTGAAAAATCGGGCAGGTCGCCGGAGATGACGTATTTGGGGTAATTGTCGTTTATCCTTTCAAGATTGCCGAATTCGCGTTCCACCGTTTCGGGGGAAGCGAGAAGATAGCAGACCTGAACATAGATGCGCTCTTTGCCCTTATAGGCGACGAAGTCGATCTCATAGCGATCGGTTTTGCCGACTTTCACGTCATATCCGCGGGAGAGAAGTTCGAGATAGACGACGTTTTCATAAAGCTTGTTAAAATCTATTTCGTTGCTCGCTTTCATGACGTTCCTGAGGCCTAAATCGACGGCATAGTATTTTTCACCAGCGGCAAGCAGTTTTTTTCCTTTGATGTCGTACCGCTGTACGGAGCTCATGATCATCGCATTCTTGATGTACCCGATATAGGCAAGGACGGTATCGACCGACGTCCGTATCCCGTTTGCGGCGAGAGCGGAAACGATCGAGCGCGCCGAGAATGGGTTGGCGATGTTGTCCATCAGGAAGGAAAGGAGCAGGTTCAAAAGAGCACTGTCGTTGAGTTTGTTGCGCTGAATGATGTCTTTGACGACGATGGCGTCGTAGGTGTCCGAAAGATAGGGCTCCACCGAAATTTCTTCAAGGGAAAAGCGCAGCGGCAGACCGCCGTAACGCAGATAGTCTGAAAAGAGCGCATCGTCCGAAACGAAGGTACCGTTTTGCCGAGTGATCTCCTTTGCTTCGGACAAGGTGAAGGGATAGACGTGGATCTGGATATACCTTCCCGCGATCAGCGTTGCAAGCTCGCCCGAAAGCAGTTTGGAATTGGAACCCGTAATGTAGATGTCGCAATCGAGATCGACAAGGAGGGAAGATACCACTTCTTCCCAAGCGGAAACGGTCTGTATTTCGTCGAGGAAAATATACGTTTTTCCGTCGGCTTTTTTCGCTGCGTTGATGAGATACGAATAGAGCGCGTCCGAATTTTTCAGGTGCGCGTTGGCTTTGGATTCAAAACTGATATATACGACGTTGTTTTTCTGCCGTCCGTGTTGCAGCAGATAGTCCTGTATCTGTTGCAACAAAACGGTTTTACCCGAACGGCGGACACCCGTAAGCACTTTGATAAGGTTCTTATCGATGAGCGGAATGATTTGGCCGAGATAGGTTTTGCGGAGGATCATGGCAGTTCTCCCGTTGCTTTTTACTGCATTATACTCGACAAAAATATCGTTGTCAACATTTTTGTCCGTCTGCAATCGACAAAAATTAAAAATCAACACGAATTGTCGGATAAATCGTCGAAAGACGATTTGCGGGGCAAAGGTAAATTTCGGCGAAAAACGCGGAAAGGGAGAAAAAAGAAGCGGGGCCGTATGTGTTCGGGCAAGCAGGGTACGGAAGGCGTTTGCAAACCGTGTTGCGGGCGTTTCCGTTGCGGGAGTCGGCGCATTTTGTCGGATATGAATACAAATATATTCAATTTTTCGCGCGGTGCGTTCATTTTTTGTGGCGTCGTCACCGCGGCGGGCGGGACTGCGGCGGTTTTTTCAAACGCTTGCAATCTACGCGCGCGCGTGGTATAATCGAAGCAACACAAGGCCGTCCGCCCCGCTGCGCGCGAAGGTCCCGCGGGGGCGGGTGCCCGTTTCCGCGCGGCCGTGCGCAGGCCGCGCGCGGGCGGGCAGGGCCTTTCCCATGCAAGGAGGAAACACGAATGAAGGGGATCATCCTCGCAGGCGGCAGCGGTACGCGGCTGTACCCGCTGACCATGGTCACGTCCAAACAGCTCTTGCCCGTGTACGACAAGCCGATGATTTTTTACCCGCTGACCACCCTCATGCTGGGCGGCATCCGCGACATCCTCATCATCTCCACCCCGCAGGATCTGCCCAACTTCGAGCGGCTGCTGGGCGACGGCAGCCACTTCGGCCTGCGGCTCTCCTACAAGGTGCAGCCCTCGCCCGACGGGCTGGCGCAGGCCTTTATCCTGGGGGAGGAATTTGTCGGCGGCGAGCGCTGCGCGATGATCCTCGGCGACAACATCTTCTACGGCGCGGGCCTCGTTTCGCACCTGAAAAAGGCGGCCGCGCGCGAAGAGGGCGCCACCGTTTTCGGCTATTGGGTGGAAGATCCCGAGCGCTTCGGCGTCGTCGAGCTGGACAAGAACGGGCGCGCCCTCTCCATCGAGGAAAAGGCGGAGCACCCCAAATCGAACTACGCCGTCACGGGCCTGTATTTTTACGACAACAAGGTCTGTGAACGCGCCAAGCAGCTCAAACCTTCCAAGCGCGGCGAATTGGAGATCACCGACCTCAACCGCATCTACCTGGAAGAGGGCTCGCTGCACGTGATCACCCTCGGCCGCGGCTATGCCTGGCTGGATACGGGCACCATCGATTCTCTGGCCGAGGCGTCCGACTTCGTGCGGGTGGTGGAATCGCGCCAGGGCATCCTCATCGCCTCGCCCGAAGAAGCGGCCTACCGCAACGGCTGGATCGACCGCGCCGCCCTCCTGCGTGCGGCGGAGCAGTACGGTAAATCGCCGTACGGCACCCACCTGCGCCGCGTGGCGGAGGGCAGGCTGCTCTATTGAGCGGGCCGCGAACGCGCATCCGCATAAAAAACGGCGGGCCTTGCCCGCATACGGGAGAAAGAACCATGAATTTCATTGCCACGGAACTGGAAGGCGTGTACATCGTCGAGCCCCGCGTGTTCGGCGACAAGCGCGGCTTTTTCATGGAGAGCTGGTCCAAACGCGCCTTCGAGGCGGCGGGGCTGTTTTACGACTTCGTGCAGGACAACCACTCCTCCTCCGACGTGAAGGGCACCCTGCGCGGCATCCATTTCCAAAAAGGGGAAAAGGCGCAGGCCAAGCTGGTGCGCTGCGTGCGCGGCGCCGTGCTCGACGTGGCCGTCGACCTGCGCCCGCAGAGCCCCACCTACAAGCGGTGGGTGGCCGTGGAGCTGAGCGAGGAGAACAAGCGCCAGCTTCTCATCCCCCGCGGCTTCGGCCACGGCTTCGTCACCTTGACCGACCACGTCGAATTTTTGTACAAGGCGGACAACCCCTACGCCCCCGAGGCGGACGGCGGCATCCGCTGGAACGACCCCGAGCTGAACGTGGATTGGGGCGTTACCGACCCCGTCCTTTCGGACAAGGACAAGAACGCGCCCTTCCTCAAAGACGCGGTGACGGGCTTTTGAGCCGCACCGCCGAACGGGCACGCGGGCCGCTGCGGCGGCCACAACAACGCAAGGAGAAAGACCATGAAGATCCTCATCACGGGCGGCGCCGGGTTCATCGGCAGCAACTTCATCTACTTTGAGCGCGCGAACCACCCGCAGGACAAGCTGGTGTGCGTGGACAAGCTCACCTACGCGGGCGACCTGGAAACGCTCGAACCCGTCCTTTCGGACAAAAATTTCCGCTTCGTGCGGGCGGACATCGCCGACCGCGCCGCCATGGAGGCGCTCTTTGCCGAAGAGCGGCCGGACGCGGTGGTCAACTTCGCGGCCGAGAGCCACGTCGACCGCTCCATCGAGACGCCCGCCGTGTTCATGGAGACCAACGCCATGGGCACGCAGGTGCTGCTGGACGCCTGCCGCAAATTCGGCGTGGGGCGCTTCCACCAGGTGTCCACCGACGAGGTGTACGGAGACCTGCCGCTGGACAGGCCCGACCTCTTCTTCACCGAAAAGACGCCGCTGCACGCTTCCAGCCCGTATTCCGCGTCCAAGGCGGCGGCCGACCTGCTGTGCGGCGCCTACGCGCGCACCTACGGCCTGCCCGTGACCATCAGCCGCTGTTCCAACAACTACGGGCCGTACCAGTTCCCCGAAAAACTCATCCCTCTGATGATCGCCAACGCCCTGGCGGATAAGCCTCTGCCCGTCTACGGCGAGGGGCTGAACGTGCGCGACTGGCTGTACGTGGAGGACCACTGCGCGGCCATCGACCTCATCCTTCGCAAGGGGGAGGCGGGCACCGTTTACAACGTCGGCGGCCACAACGAGCGGCGCAACATCGACATCGTGCGCATCATCCTGGCCGAGCTCGGCAAGCCCGAGAGCCTCATCCGCCACGTCGCCGACCGCAAGGGGCATGACCGCCGCTACGCCATCGACCCCGCCTTCATCCACGAAAAGCTCGGCTGGCTGCCCGCCACCAAGTTCGAGGACGGCATCCGCAAGACCATCCGCTGGTACCTCGACAACCGCACCTGGTGGGAGAACATCCTCTCGGGCGAATACAAGGGCTGTTATGACCGCCTGTTCGGGCAGCGCTGACCGCGCGGCGCGGGGCGGCGGGCCGCTCGTGACCATTGCGATGGCCGTGTACGAACCCGACCTCGCCTGGCTGCGCGAACAGCTCCTGTCCCTGGAAGGGCAGAGCTATCCCGCCCTCGAACTGATCGTGCTCGACGACGGGTCCGAGGGCCTGTCGGAAGGCCTGCTGCGCACGGTGGTGCAAAGCTGCGTGCGCTCCTTCCCCGCCAAGGTATACAAGCGCGAACAAAACCGCGGGTCCAACGCCACGTTCGAGGAGCTGACGGCGCTGGCTTCGGGCAAGTACATCGCCTACTGCGACCAGGACGACGTGTGGCTGCCCGAAAAGATCGCCACCCTCGTTTCCGCCGCCGAAGAGAGCGGCGCGCCCCTCGTCTGTTCGGATATGTACGTCATCGACGGGCGCGGCAACGTGGTGGCGGACAGCATCACCAAAGTGCGCCGCCATCACCGCTTTTTGAGCGGGGAGGGGCTGACCGCTTCGCTCTTTTGCAAAAACTTCGTCACGGGCTGTACCATGCTGGTGCGCGCAGAACAGGCGCGCGCCGCTTTGCCGTTTTGCCCGTTCATGGTGCACGACCATTGGCTGGCGCTCTTTTGCTCGGCGCGGGGGGCGATCGTCACCCTGCCGCAGCCGCTCATCCGCTACCGCATCCACAGCCGCAACCAGACGCTCGTTTTGGCGGGCGTGCATGACAAGGCGAGCTACACCGCCGTGCGCGTGCAGAAGCTGTGCGACCGCCTCGCCTGGCTGCAAGAGCATTTCGACTGTCCCGACGGCGCCCGCGCCGCGCTGGACGGCATGCGGGCCTGGGCGGAGGCGCGCCTGCACAACATGCGGGGAGAAAAGGGCTGGCGTAAGGCGGTCTGGCAGGGGCGGCGCTTCGGGTTTTTGCCGTCGCTGTTCGAGCAGTTTGCGCCCCGCCTGCCCAAGCCGCTGTTTTCCCTGGCCGTAAAACTGGTGCAAAAAAACCGCATCTGAGCCGCGCCCCCACGGGCGCTTCGGCGCGGCCGCGTTTCTGCGTTTGCAAAGCGGGCGCCGCGTCTTAAATTTGCGCCCGCAAAGCGGGCGCACAAAAATTTTCCAAAGAGGGATCGTTCATGAAAGTATTGGTCACGGGCGCGGGCGGACAGCTCGGCTACGACGTGTGCCGCGAGCTTGCCCGCCGCGGCATCGAAAACCGCGGGGCGGACGTCGCCGATTTCGACATCACCGACGCGCAGGCCGTCCGCGCGTACATCGGGCAATACGCGCCCGACGCCGTGGTGCATTGCGCCGCCTATACGGCGGTGGACCGCGCGGAGGAGGACGCCGCGCGCGCCTTTGCCGTCAACGAGGGCGGCACGCGCAACATCGCCGCGGCCTGCGCCGGAACGGGCGCCAAGATGGTCTACATCTCCACCGATTACGTGTTCGGCGGCGAGGGCGAGCGGTTTTACGAGCCTGACGACGCGGCCGCGCCCTTGGGCGTGTACGGCAAAAGCAAGTACGCGGGCGAGCTGGCCGCGCGTTCGCTGGTGCAAAAGCTGTTCATCGTGCGTATTTCCTGGGTATTCGGCATGAACGGGGGCAACTTCGTCAAAACTATGCTGCGCCTGGCCGGCACGCACGAAAGCCTCAACGTGGTGGGGGATCAGTTCGGTTCGCCCACCTATACGGCCGACCTCGCGCCGCTGCTTTGCGACATGCTCGAAGGCGAAAAATACGGCACCTACCACGCGACCAACGAGGGGGTGTGTTCCTGGGCGGAATTCGCGCGCGAGATCTTCCGCCTGGCGGGCAGGCAGACGCAGGTGCACACCGTGACCGCCGCGGAATACGGCGCCAAGGCGCCCCGCCCGCACAATTCGCGGCTGAGCAAGGCCTGCCTCGACGCCGCGGGCTTCACCCGCCTGCCGCCCTGGCAGGCCGCCCTCGCGCGCTACCTGCGCGCCCTCGCCGCGGAGGGGAAGTAAGGTATGTTCCGCCTGGTGAAAAAAGGCTTCAAGAGCCTGAAAAAGTACGGCATCCGCGTGACGGCGCGCCGCGTCTGGCGCAAATTTTTCCGCCGCGGCGGCGTGCGGCACGCCTGTTTCCGCGTCTGGACGGAAAAGGAGTACGCCGCCCAGCGCGCGCACGTCTTTGACCGCGACGTGACGTTCAGCATCGCCGTTCCGCTGTACAACACGCCCGAGCCCTTTCTGCGCGCCATGATCGATTCGGTGCGCGGGCAGACGTATGCAAAATGGCAGCTCTGCCTGGCCGACGGCAGCGATGGCGAACATGCCCGCGTGGGCGAGATCTGCCGCGGCTATGCCGCCAAAGACGGGCGCATTTGTTACCGCAAGCTGGAAAAGAACGGCGGCATCTCCGAAAATTCCAACGCCGCGCTCGCTATGGCGGAAGGGGAGTATATCGGCCTGCTCGACCACGACGACCTGCTGCACCCCGCGGCGCTGTATTGCGTGATGCGGGCGGTCTGCGAGGAGGGTGCCGACTTCGTCTACACCGACGAGGCCACGTTCACGGCGAAGGGCCGGCGCGCGGACGGCGCGGGTTTTCACTTCTATGCGGGCGCGAAGGGGGTGTACAACCACCATTTCAAGCCCGATTTCGCGCCCGACAACCTGCGCGCCATCAATTATATCTGCCACTTTACCGCCTTTGCGCGGCCGCTGCTGGCGGCGGCGGGCGGCGGCTTCCGCCACGAATACGACGGCAGCCAGGATTTCGACCTCATCCTCCGCCTGACCGAGCGCGCGCAAAAGATCGTGCACGTGCCCGAGATCCTGTATTTCTGGCGGGCGCATGCGTCCTCGACCGCGCAGGACCTCTCTTCCAAGCCCTACGTTCTGGCGGCGGGGCGCGCCGCGGTGGCGGCGCACCTGCGGCGCACGGGGCTCCAAGGCGAAGTGGAGGACGGCGCCGTGCCGTCCACCTACCGCGTCCGCTACGCTGTCGAGGGCGAGCCGCTCATCTCCGTCGTCATCCCCAATAAGGACGGAAAAAATACCCTGCGGCGTTGCCTTGCTTCCCTGCAAAAGAGCACCTGGAAAAATTACGAGATCGTCATCGCCGAAAACAACAGCACCGATCCCGCCACGTTCGATTATTATAAGGAATTGGAGGCCGACCCGCGCATCCGCGTCGTCGGGTGGGAGGGCCCGTTCAATTATTCCGCCATCAACAACTACGCCGTGCGCTTTGCCAAGGGCGAGTATCTTTTGTTTTTGAACAACGACGTCGAGGTCATCTCCCCGCAGTGGATGGAGGAGATGCTGATGTTTGCGCAGCGGCAGGACGTGGGCGGCGTCGGCGCCATGCTGTATTATTTTGACGATACCGTGCAGCATGCGGGCGTCATTTTGGGAACGGGCGGCATTGCCGATCACGCGCACAAATATTTCCGCCGCGGCCGCTTCGGGTATATGGGCAGGCTGACGTACGCGCAGGATGTTTCGGCCGTGACGGCGGCGTGCATGCTCGTGCCGCGCCGCGTCTTCGAGGAGGTCGGCGGCTTCGACGAGAGCTTCGCCGTGGCCTTCAACGACATCGATTTTTGCATGCGCATCCGCGAAACGGGCCGCCTCATCGTCTGGACGCCCCACGCGGAACTGTACCACTACGAGAGCAAGACGCGCGGCCGCGACGACGACAGCGCCGAAAAGCGGGCGCGGTTCGAGGACGAAGTCAAGCGCTTCCGCCGCCGCTGGCGCAAACAGCTGGAAGCGGGCGATCCCTATTACAACCCGAACCTCACGTTGCTGCGCCCCGATTTTTCGGTGCGCAGCAAGGAAGAGGCGGAGCACGCTCCCTTTCCCTTTGAAGAGAAAGAAGACCCGCAATAGTTTTGCGGCATTGCGCGCCGAAAACGCCCCGCCGCCTCGCAACAACAGCGTCGGCCACGCATTCACGGCCCGTTCAAGGCGGGCGCCGTTCAAAAACCGTGAAAAAACCCCCGAGCGCTGCGGCTATGCCGCGGCGCTCGGGGGTTGCGTCTTTTGACGCTTGTTTTTCGTCGGTTCACTTTTTCCCGTTCCAGCAATAGGTGCAGAATTTGCAGGGGGGAAGGCCCGTCGAGCCGATCATGTCGTCCAGGCGGTGGTATTTGAGGGTGGTAAAGCCGAGTTCTCGGCGCACCGCCTCCACCATCGCCGCGTGCTGCGCCGTGTCGGGGTCGATATATTTTTCGAGGTCCTTGTCGGCATTGCCTTCCAGTTCAAACACCTTGCGCCGCGCGATCAGCTCCATTTCCGAATCCGAACGCGAAAAATTCAGGTACGGGCAGCCGAAGAGCAGGGGCGGGCAGGCGAGGCGGATGTGCACCTCTTTGGCGCCGTTGCGGTACAAAAAGTCGGCCGTGCCGCGCATCTGCGTGCCGCGCACGAGGGAGTCGTCGATGAGGATGAGCCGTTTGCCGCGGATCATGCCGTCGACGGGGATGAGCTTCATGTGCGCGATGAGGTCGCGCCGCGTCTGGTTTTGGGGCATGAAGGAGCGCGGCCACGTGGGCGTGTATTTGACGAAGGGCCGCGCCAGCGGGATGCGCGAGCGGTTCGCGTAGCCGATGGCGTGCGCCGAGCCCGAATCGGGCAGGCCGGCCACGCTGTCGGCGTCGGTGTGGTCGCGGCGGGCGAGCATGTCTCCGCAGTTGTAGCGCATCTGTTCCACGCTCAGCCCCTCGTAGGAGGAAGCGGGGTAGCCGTAATACACCCACAAAAAGGTGCAGATGCGCGTGGTATCCAGCGCGGGGGAGACCGTTTCGTCCGCGTCGGCGGTGATGAAGGCGATCTCGCCCGGGCCGAGCTCGCGGGCGTGTTCATAGCCGAGATTGAGGTAGGAAAAGGACTCGAAGGCCACGCACCGCGCGCCCTGTTTTTTGCCGATGACCACGGGCGTGCGGCCCATGCGGTCGCGCGCGGCGTAGATGCCGTCCTGCGTCAGCAGCAGGACAGACAGGGAACCGTCGATGACGCTCTGCGCGTAGCGGATGCCCTCCGTGATGGTGGAGCCTCGGTTGATGAGCGCCGCCGCCAGCTCGGTGGCGTTGATGTTGCCGCCGCTCATCTCCAAAAAGTGGGTGGTGCCCGCCGCGAAGGCCCGGTGCACCAGTTCGTCCGTGTTGTTGATGCGCCCAACCGTCGCGATGGCGAAGTTGCCCAGGTGTGAACGCACCAACAGGGGCTGCGGCTCGTTGTCCGAAATGCAGCCGATGCCGTGCGTGCCCTTCATCTTCTCAAAATCGCGCTCGAACTTGGTGCGGAAGGGCGCGTTTTCGATGTTGTGGATGGCCCTGTCGAAGCCGCTCTCGCCGTAAACGGCCAGGCCGCCGCGCTTGGTGCCCAGGTGGGAGTGGTAGTCCGTCCCGAAAAACAGGTCGAACATGCAGTCTTTTTTGGATGCCACGCCGAAAAATCCGCTCAAATCGTTTTGCCTCCGTGAAAAATGCCTTGCCGTACAGGCGGCTTCGTTTTGCGTGCCGCCCGCGCGCCGTGTCGCCGCGGGCCGCCCTGTGCCGCCTTTGCGGGCGGCGCCTCTTTGCGGGCGGAGCTCTATTATACCACAAACGCGCGGCCTTGTCAGCCGCTTTGGCCCGCCTGCAAAAAATTTTTGCGGGGCCGTTTTGCGTGCGGGCGAAAGGGGCAGGGCGGGGCTTCGGGGGCGGCATAAGCTGCGCTTTTTCGACATAGAATGTACCATCGCCAAAAAGCGGGGGACATCGTATGTGGGAATATATGGAAAAGCGCGTGCGCGCGGAGGCGCGGTACATCCTGGAAACGGGCTGCACCGTGCGCGCCTGCGCCGCGCACTTCGGCACGAGCAAATCGACCGTACATAAGGACGTGACCGAGCGCCTGCAAGAGGAGGACGCGCCGCTGTGCGCCCGCGTGCGCGCCGTGCTGGAAAAAAACCTCTCCGAGCGGCACCTGCGCGGCGGCGAGGCCACCCGCCGCAAATACCTCGGCCGTCCGCAGCCCGCACACGGCGGCGCGCCGTGTGCGGACGCGGAGCCGCCCCCTGCATGAACCATCCGTAAAATCTCTCCGCAGGCGGAGGCGGGCATGAACCGCCCGAAAACTTTCGCGCGGGCAGGGGACGCGGACCGCCTGCAAAATTTTTTCGCGGGGCATGAGCGCGCCCGCAAGATTTTTCGTGTTTACAGGCCGCGCGGCGCATTCGCGCACAGCAGGGTCAGCGCGAACAGCTTGTCGTGCCGCAGGGCGCGGCGGATGACTTCGGCCGTGACCACCGTGCCGCGGACCGCCAGCACGTTGCCGCGCACGTCGGTGAGGTCCTGCGGCAGCACTTTCCCCGTCAACAGCCCGTTGCCTGCCCGCTTGCGGGCAGGGGCCCGCGCGGGGGCCTCGCCGGCGTTTGGCGCGGCGGGTGCGCTTTCCGCGGCGGCCGTGCCCTGCGCGGCGGCGGTGCCCTGCATGGCGGCCGTTGCCGTCCCGTGCGCCTCTTTTTCCTGCGCGGCGGCCCCGTCTTGTGCGCTCCTGCCAGCGGGTCCGGCATCTTTGAGGGCCGCGCGCGCCTGCACGGCGCGCGCGGCCTCCGCGCAGCCGCCCGCGTTCATGTTTTTTACGTTTACGTCGGCCGCATTTACGTCTGCTGCGTTCGCGTTTGCCGTATTCACGCCGCCCGCATTCACGTCTGCCGCGGGAGACTTGCGCGCGCCCGCGCGGCGCAGGGGGCGGGCGGCCTCGCTTTCGCCGACGATGGCGGTATCCGCCAGGCTTTGCAGCCGCCCGACGGGCACGCACGTGCCGTCGGCCAGGCGCAGCGCCGTGATCTGCAAGCCTTCGCGCACGAAGTCGTCGACGGGCCCGAGCGCCTCGCCCGTCTCCGAATAGACGGCGATCCCGAAGGGCGCGGGCAGGCAGTTTTTGCACCCCTGCGCCCGCCGCGCGGCCACCAGCGCCCCGCGCCCCCAATGCGCGATGGCCGAGGCGGGCAGCAAAAACTCCTCCTCGCTTTCCCCGTCCACGCATTCGAGGTTGCGCACCCGCCGCAGCGCCCTGTCCGTCTGCACGTTTTTCACGTAGCCGATGCATTCGCCGCCGCGCGTCAAAAGCGGCTTGCCGATCCAATCGCTCACAAATTCGCACATGAACCCACCTCACAGCCCGCGCGCCGTCTGCGCGCGTTTTTTTCTATGATACGCGCCGCCCGCGCGCGGAAATGCGCAAAACGCGCGCACGTTTTGTCGCAGCGGGGCGAAAACTTTGACAGCGCCGCCCGTTCGCGCTATAATATTGCGTGAACATACGGCGCTTTGCCGCGGGAGGGGACTATGGAACAGCTCCGCATGGAGCCCGTCGGCGCGGACGGAAGGGAAGAGCTCGCGGCCTACGCCGCGCGGCTCTGGCACTCCGCTTACGACGGGCTTTTGGGCAAAGAACAAGTGGATTACATGACGGCAACGCTGCAAAGCGCGCCCGCCCTCGCCGGGCAGGCCGCGCGCGGCTACCGCTACTATTACCTGTACGCGGGGCAGGAGCGCGCCGGCTACTGCGGCGTGTGCCCCGAGGGGGACAGGCTCTTCCTCTCCAAGCTCTACCTCGACGCGCCCTTCCGCGGCCGCGGGCTGGGGCAGCGCGCCCTCGAAGCCGTGGCAGACATGGCGCGCGGGCTGGGGCTCAAAGGCTTTTACCTCACCGTGAACAAGGGCAACGCGCCCGCCGTGCGCGCCTACGAGCGCTTCGGCTGCCGCCGCACCGACGCCTCCGTCACCGACATCGGCGGCGGCTTCGTGATGGACGATTATATCTACGAATACGCGCTGTAACGGCGCGCGTTTTCGGGATACGTATCCCTCTTTTTGCGACCGCACGGCCTCTTTCGGCCGTTCGCGGGGCGGGCCCGGCTGTCTTTGGCCGAGCGCCGCGGGGCGGGAAAGCGCCGCAAACAACTGCATAGCGCGTCCGAGTTGCGCCCCGTGGCGGGTGCAGAGAGCAGGGGAAGGCGGTGCGAATCCGCCGCAACGGTCATTACCGTGTGCCGAAAGGCGAGCCGGGTAACCTGTCGGGCGCGGCGCGGCGGGGCATCGCCCCGGCGCCCGCAGCGTGCGGGCGCGGCCGCGCTCCGATCCACGAACGTCCCCGGGCACGGGGGAGGGGGTGCGCGCGCGTTGTCTGCGGGCGCTTTCCGCCGTGCCGCGGGAAGCGCATTTTTTTATGTTTGGAGGAACATTCATGAAACGTTTTCAGGCCCTCTGCACGCTCCTTGCCTGCTGCGCCCTGCTCGCCGTGTGCGGCCTCTCTTTCGCCGCCTGCCGCGGGGAGGAGGCTCTTTCGGGCAGCATGACCCTGGTACTCGACGACCCCGCCACCGCGGAGGCGGACGCCGTCTTTGCAGTGCCGCTCGCGGGGTTCACGTCCGCCGACACCGCCGCCGACGTGCTCGACGCCCTCGCCGCGGAGGGCAAGCTCTGCTACGAGGGCAGCCGCGGCGCCTACGGGCTGATGCTGACGGCCGTGGGCGTCATCGAGGAGGGCAAGGACGCGCAGGGCAACCCCGCCAAGTACGACCGCTACATCCTCCGCCAGGACGCGGCGGCGGGGGTATACCTGTACCTGTACACGTCGGTGGAGGCCGACGCGGCCGACTACGAGGGCATGACGTACGCCGAGTACGGCGGGCAGACCCTCGCCGAGTCGATGGCGGGCATCGGCGCCATGACCATCGAGGACGGCGCCGTCGTCTACATCACGACCATCGTCTATGGCGGGTGATCGGAACGCGCCCCGCCCGTCCGCGGCGGAAAAAACGGGGGGGAAGGCGGATGCGATCCCCCCGTTCACGGCGGAAAAAGAGGCGGAAATAACGGAGGAAAAAGCGGCGGAAAGCGCGCGCGGGGGCGGGAAAAGCGGCGCGCGCAGGGCCCGCGGGGTGCGCACGGCGGCGGACGTCGCGTCGGTCGGGGTGATGGCGGCGCTGCTTCTGGCGGTGCAGTACGCGCTTTCGGGCGTGGCGGGCGTCGAGCTGGTCACGCCGCTGCTGCTGGCCTACGCCTGCACCTTCGGCGCGGTGCGCGGCGCGGCGGCCGCGGCGGCCTTTTCGCTGCTGCGCTGCCTGCTGTACGGCTTTGCGCCCAACGTGGTGGTGCTGTATCTGCTCTACTTTCCAGCCTTCGGCGCCCTCTTCGGGATGCTCGGGCGCTTGCTGGCCCGCCGCCCGCTCTCCGTGCGCACGGCCGCCGTCGCCCTCTGTGCCGTGGCCATGACGGCCTGTTTCACCCTGCTGGACGACGTGCTGACCCCCTGGATGCTCGGCTACGCCCCGCGCGCGGCGCGCGCCTATTTTCTCCTGTCGCTGCCCGTCATGGCCGTGCAGTGCCTCTCCTGTGCCGTCACCGTCCCCCTGCTGTATCCCCCGCTCGCTTCCGCCCTGCGCAACCTGCGCAGGGGCTGACGGCCCGCAGGGCGGAGCATGCGCCCGTTTTACGTTTTTCGGCCCCGCGCCAAGAGGTGCGGGGCCTTGCCGTTGCCGCACGACCGCCCCGCCTGGCGGCGCTTTTTGCGGGGCGGCCTTGACAAAGGCGCGCGGGGGCTGTATAATGTTCGCACCGCCGCGGGGGCGCGGTTTGTGCCGCCGCGGGGCGGAATGCGCGGGGAGGAAGACCATGGAAAACGAAGAACGGGGGTACTGGCGCAACGAAAGTTACCGCGCTTACATTCCCAGGATCATTCTGAGCCACGATCTGACCATCGGCGAGGCGGGCTACGAGCAGTGCGACCCGCTCCACCGCTGGGGGCCGGGCTCGCGCAACTTCTGGACTTTTCATTGCGTGGAGAGCGGGAAAGGCCTGCTGTCCATCAACGGCCGCAACTACGAGGTGGGGGCGGGCGACTTCTTCGTCATGGGCCCCGAGGATTACGTGTGTTACGTGGCCGACCGCGAGCAGCCCTGGGCGTACCGCTGGATCTCCTTCAACGGCGAAAAGGCGGCGGACATCATGGCGCACGTCTCCGTCGGTCCGTCCGCGCCCGTGGTGCGCCTGCCCGACGGCGAGGGCGCGGCCATCATCGAGAGCATCTACGCGGGCGTTGCGGGCACCGATTTCCCGCAGTTTTACGCGCTCGGGCGGCTGTACATGTTCGTCGAATGGCTGTTGAAGTCCTTCCCCAAGGCGTCCGCGGCGCTCCCCGACCGCGCGCGCGAGTACTTCTTTTCCATCATCAACTACATCGAGGTGCAGGGCTGTTCGGAGATGAACGTGCAGCGCATCTCGCGCGAGCTGGGGTTCGACCGCACGTACATCTTCAAACTCTTCAAGCGGTTCATCGGCGTTTCCCCGTCCTTTTACATCGAATGCCTGAAAACGTACACCGCCTGCCGCCTGCTCGAACAGAACAAATACTCCCTGCGCGAGGCGGCCAGCCGCAGCGGCTTTTCCGATTATTCCTGGTTTTGCAAAGTCTTCAAAAAATGCGCGGGCGTTTCCCCCAACGAATACGTCCGCACCGACAACAAGGCAGCCGTCCTCAACGGCTACAATCTTACCATCCCGCGCAACGCATTGGCCGACCTCGAACGCTTTTCTAAGAACGCATGGCAAGGGTGAACAAACAGACGGCGGGCTGCGGCCCGCCTTCTTTAATGCGCGCGCGGCTGCGCGCGGAGATGACCATACGGCGGGCGGCAGGGCCCGTCTTTTTTTTGCCCCGCGCCCCCGTATTTCGGGCGCGCATGCCGCCGCCCGCCCCGCTTTCGGGCGCGAAAGTGGCAACATTACGCCAACACTTCGCAACATTTCCACCTTGTCAACGCGCCGCGGAGCCCGTATACTGAAAGCGAAAAACGAAACGTTCACGGAGATACATTGCGTATGAAGATCGCTTTTTTGGGGGCGGGCAGCACCGTATTTGCCAAAAACGTGCTGGGGGACTGCATCTGCACCCCTTCGCTCGGCGCCTTCGACATTGCCCTGTACGACATCGACCGGGACCGCCTCGACCAGTCGTTCACGATGCTCAACAACATCAACCGCCGCGGCGGGCGCGCCGCCATCGCGAAGTACACAGACCTTGCCGCCGCCCTCGACGGCGCGGATTTCGTGGTGAACGCGGTCAACGTCGGCGGGTACAAGCCCTGCACCGTGACCGATATCGAGGTACCGAAGCGCTACGGCCTGCGCCAGACCATCGGCGATACGCTCGGCATCGGCGGCATCTTCCGTTTCCTGCGCACGGCGCCCGTCCTCGACGGCTTTGCCGAGGCGATGCACCGCGCCTGCCCGAAGGCGCTGCTGCTCAACTACACCAACCCGATGGCCATGATCACGGGGTACTGCATCCGCAAGCTCGGCCTGAATGCCGTCGGCCTGTGCCACAGCGTGCAGTATTGCGTGGAGGGGCTGTTCAAGACGCTCGGGTTTTCCGAAACGGAGCGGGACGAGGCCCGTTGGGACATCGCGGGCATCAACCACCAGGCCTGGCTGTTGAAGATCGAGGACGCCGCCGGGCACGACCTGTACCCCGAGATCAAGCGGCGTTCGCTCTCGGGCGAATACGAGGAGCAAAAAAAGTGGGATCTCGTCCGCCACGAGATCATGCACCGCTTCGGCTACTACAACACCGAGTCGAGCGAGCACACCGCCGAGTATCTGCCGTACTTCCTCAAAAAGGGGCACCCCGAACTGGTCGAGCGCTTCCGCATCCCGCTGGACGAATACCTCACCCGCTGCGAAAAGCAGATCGAGGAGTGGGAGGGCATGAAGGAGAAGATCCTTTCCGAGGACATCGAGCATACCCGCACCCGCGAATTTGCATCCTATATCATTGAAGCGGCCGTGACCGACAAGCCCTGCCGCATCCACGGCAACGTGATCAACGGCGGGCTCATCCCCAACCTGCCTGCCGAAGCCTGCGTGGAGCTTGCCTGCCTGGTGGACCGCAACGGCGTGCAGCCCGTGCGCCACGCGGCGCTGCCCGAGCAGCTGGCCGCGCTCAACCGCACCAACATCAACGTGCAGCTTCTGGCCATCGAGGCGGCCTGTTCGCGGCGCAGGGAGGACGTATACCGCGCCGCCTACCTCGACCCGCACACCGCCGCCGAGCTCACCCTCGACGAGATCCGCGCGCTGTGCGACGACCTGTTCGCCGCGCACGGGAACTGGCTGCCGCAATACCGCTGAGCGCGGAAAGAACGCACATGAACAAGATCCCTCTGATCATCGATACGGATATCGGTTCGGACATTGACGATACCTGGGCCCTGGCAGCCGTGTTCGGCGACGCCGCCTTCGACGTCCGCCTCGTCTCCACCGTGTGGGAGGACGTGCATTACAAATGCGCCCTCGTGCGCAAGCTGGCGGCCGCGGCGGGCAGGAGCGTTCCCGTCGTCGCGGGGGAGGCCACGCCCGTGCAGTGCAGCGCGCAGCGCGCCTGGCTGGAAGGGCCTGTGCCCGCGGCGCCGCTCGATCTGGAAGAGGCCTGGGAGCGGGCGGCGGGGGAGGGCCCCGTCACCGTGCTCGCGCTGGGGCCGATGACCAACATCGCAAGGGTGCTGCGCGCCCGCCCGCAGCTGGCGGATAAGCTGCGCATCGTCGCCATGATCGGCGCGGTGTACAAGGGCTACATCAACGAGAGCGCGCCCGCGGCCGAATGCAACGCCGCGCTCGACCCCGCGGCCTTCCGCGCCGTGCTGCAAAGCGGCGTGCCCGTCACCTGCGCCCCGCTCGATGTCTGCCGCGACTACATCGTCGACGGGCAGGATTTTGCCGCGCTGCGCGCGTCGCGCGCGCCGCTTGCACGCGCGGTGCTCGAAAATTACGCCGTCTGGCACCGCGATTACAGGGGCGGGGCCATCAAGTACCCGCAGGAAACGAGCTCGGGCATCCTGTACGACCTGCTGCCCGTGTTCTACCTGAAATTCCCGCAGGCGTTTTGCGGGCGGCGGCTGAAACTGGCGGTGACCGACGACGGGCGCACGCCCGTGTCGGAGGGCGGGCAGGAAGCGTATTGCCTGCTCTCGTACGAGGGGCGCGCGGCGTTCACGCGCTATCTTACGGAGTCGTTGACGGGAGGTTTGCATGGAGAATGAAAGCACGCGGGCGGTGACCGTCGTCGGCGAAAAGGCCGCAAAGCGGCTGCGGCGCAGGCGCAGCGCCGTTTCAAAGCTCGGGTTGCGGCACTGGCAGCTGTGGCTGCTCATCCTGCCCGGGCTCGTATACCTGGTGCTGTTTTGCTATTTGCCGATGTACGGCGTCATCGTCGCCTTTGAAAATTACAGCCCCATCCTCGGCGTGTTCGGCAGCCCCTGGGTGGGCTGGACCAACTTCCGCTCGCTGTTCAATTCCTACTGGTTCGAGATCATGCTCGTCAACACCCTGGAACTGAGCCTGTACTCGCTGCCCGTCAATACGATCTTTCCCATCGTTTTAGCCTTCCTGATCAACGAGGTGCGCCATTCCTGGTTCAAAAAGTCGGTGCAGACCATCTCCTACGCGCCGTACTTTGTTTCGGTCATCGTCACCGTCGGCATGTGCTACACCTTCACCGACGCGGGCTACGGCGTCGTGAACAAGCTCTTCGGGCTGTTCGGTGTGGAGGCGAAGGACTGGATGTACGAGCCCGCCGCCTTCAACTTCATCTACATCCTGTCGGGGCTGTGGCAGGGCTGCGGCTGGTGGGCCATCATCTACGTGGCGGCGCTCTCCTCCGTCGACCCCGCGCTGCACGAGGCCGCGACCATCGACGGCGCCGGCCGCTTCAAGCGCATCTGGCACATCAACCTGCCCGCCATCCTCCCCACGGCCATCATCCTCTTCATCATGGCCATGGGCGGCATCATGAACGTCGGCTTTGAAAAGGCCTTCCTGATGCAGAACTCTTCCAACCTCGTCGCCTCGGAGATCATCGCCACGTATGCGTACAAGGTCTCCATCGCGGCGACGGGTTACAAAAACTACGGCTTCGGCGCGGCGGTGGGGCTGTTCAATTCGGTCATCAACATCGTGCTGCTCCTGGCGGCCAACTTCGGCGCCAAACTTTTAGGCAAGGAATCCCTTTGGTGAGGTGTGCGATGGAACGTGAAGAAGTTTTGCGCTTGCTGCACAAAAAACCCAAAGTGGCGAAGGCCGACCGCGTGTTCGAGGCCGTCGTGTACACCGTGCTGGCGGTGTGGACGCTGGTGACCATCTACCCCCTCATCTACGTGCTCTCCTGTTCGATCTCCTCGCCCGAGGACGTGTACATGGGGCGGGTGTTCCTCTTTCCCGCCTCGTTCGACCTCAGCTCCTACGCCAAGGTGCTGGGCGCGGACATGATCTGGACGGGCTACGCCAATACCATCCTGTACGTCGTGGTCGGCACGCTGATCAGCTGCGCGCTGACGCTGCCCGCGGGCTACGTGCTCTCCCGCCGCGACTTCCGCCCCCGCGGCGTGCTGATGGGCATTTTCCTGTTCACGATGTATTTCAGCGGCGGCACCATCCCCACCTACCTGGTGGTGCGCTCGCTGGGGCTCATCAACAACATGTTCGGCTTCATTTTGCCGGGCGCGATGAGCGTGTGGAACGTCATCGTGGTGCGCACGTACATGTCGACCTCCATCGCCTGGGAGATCCAGGAGGCGGCCAAGGTGGACGGGGCGGGGGACTTCCGCCTGTTCCTGGTCATCGTGCTGCCCCTGTCCATGCCCATCGTGGCGGTCATGGTCCTGTTCTACGCCGTCGGGTACTGGAATTCCTATTTCAACGCCCTCCTGTACCTCTCCGACCAGAGCAAATGGCCGTTGCAGATGGTGCTGCGCGAAGTGCTCATCCGCTCCGATTCTTCCATCGCGGGCGGCGGCGGGGGCAGCCTCATCGACCAGGCCTACATGGCCGAGGCGATCAAGTACACGACCATCGTCGTCTCCACCCTGCCCATCCTGTTCATTTACCCGTTCTTGCAGCGGTATTTCATCAAAGGCGTCATGATCGGCAGCGTCAAGGGCTGACCGGTCCGGAAAAATACAAGCGATAAGGAGGTAACACTATTGAAACGGACGATCAGATTGCTGTGCGTCCTGCTGAGCCTCGTGCTCGCGGGGTGCGTGCTCGCCGCCTGCGGCGACAAGGGGCGGGGAAAATACGATCCCGATAACTTCATCGCGGATACGTCCAACCCGCAGATCGTGAAGGAAAAGATCACGATCAAGATGTTTGTACCCAAGCATTCGCTCCATTCTTCGTATGCAGACATGCGCCTGTTCAAGGAGATGGAGGCGATCACCAACATCCACGTGGAATTCGTGGAGGCGAACACCGAAAGCTACGCCGAGCTGCGCGCGACCAGCTGGGAGGATACGTCTATCGACGCCTACCTGTTCTGGAACGACCTGTCCGAGCAGACGACGTACGCCTCGCTGGGCATGATCCAGCCCATCGGCGAGTACATCGACCAGTACGCGCCCAACTACAAGGCGCTGATGGACGCGGACCCCGAGATCGAAAAGCGCACCACCCTTGACGACGGCAAGATCTATTCCTTCGCCTCCCTCAACACGGTGCCGCGCGACCTCACCTTCAAGCAGTTCATCAACCAAGAGTGGCTGGACAACCTCGATCTGGACATGCCCGAGACCATCGACGAGTTCTACAACGTGCTCGTCGCCTTCAAGACGCAGGACCCCAACGGCAACGGCTTTGCCGACGAGATCCCGCTCTCTTCCGTCGGCCTCAACCAGACGCGCAACTTCCTGATGAGCGCCTTCGGCTACGTCTCCACGGGCATCGAAGTG
Source organism: uncultured Clostridia bacterium (assembly GCA_944328445.1). Classification (GTDB taxonomy): domain Bacteria; phylum Bacillota; class Clostridia; order Christensenellales; family Borkfalkiaceae; genus Borkfalkia. The sequence goes on from CALVHO010000010.1 coordinate 20,378, forward strand.
GGCGCCGACGGCAAAGTGGTCTTCGTGCCCACCACCGAAAACTATTGGGAATACATCCAATTCGCCAACAAGCTCTACAACGAGGGCTTGCTCGATCCCGACGTGTTCAGCATGAACGCGGACAAGGACCTCGCGCAGAAGGGGAGCCAGGGCATCGTCGGCTGCTTTGACGGCGGCGCGGCCTACCTGATCGTCGGCAACACTTACGACGCGCAGTACACCGGCCTCAACCCGCTCACGAGCAGCATCAACAGCCAGAAGATGTGGCTCAGCTTCGACAACGAGGTCTCGCCCGATACCATCGTCATCCGCTCCACCTCCCCGTACGTGAAGGAGATCGTGCGCTGGGTAGACTTCCTGTACTCCGAACTTGGCACGCAGCTCGAATCCTTCGGCAAAGAGGGCGTCGACTGGTCGTGGGACGACGAAGAGCACACCAGCTGGACCTTCCACGTGCCCGAGGGGATGGACATCGAGGAGTACCGCGGCACCATCACCCCCAACGTGGGCCTGGGCACCATCCCGTACTGGGACGGCGACTTCGTGCTCAAAGACAGCACCGTGCAGGTGCAGAACATCAACAAAGCCGTCGACGAGGCGGGGTACATGGACTATCTGAAAGTTTCCTACCCCAACTCCGTCACCTTCACGGCCGAAGAAGCGGCGGAGCTCTCCACGCTGGAAACGGACATCAACAACCTCGTCGAATCGCGCGAAGTGACGATGATCGCGAAAGAGGATCTCACGCGCGCGGACTTCGAAAAATTTGTATCCGACCTCAAAGCGGCGCGCGTCGACCGCTACGTCGAACTGCACCAGATCGCGTACGACCGCTACATGGCCGATTGAAAGGGGGATAAACCATGAAAAGCAAAGTAAGTAAAAAGCTCCTTGTGTGCTGCTGTGCGCTCCTGCTCGCCGCCGCTTTGGTCCTCGGGCTGGTGTTCGGCATCCGCAAAGGAGGGGAGGAAGGCGTGAGTCTTGATACATTGATCGGTACGCCCTACGCGCTCGACATGAGCAACACGACCACCCTGGACGACCCCGGGCTCAGCAATCCCTGGATCGTCGGCGTGGACGGCGACGCCTACGAATCGGATGCGAGCCGCTACGCGCCGCCCGCCGACGCGAAGATCGTCAAGGCGGCGGACTACGGCGTGAACGGCGCGGACAAGATGGACGACACCCTCGCGATGGAGGCGGCCGTCGCCGCCGCGCGCGAGGCCGCGGCGGACGGCAGCGCCGTCATTTTGGAACTGCCCGAAGGCGACCTCGACTTCATCGAGGGCATGAGCGCCGCTCATCCCGATTACGCGGTCGTCGTCGACGGCATCGACAACCTCACCATCCGCGGCAGCGGCACGGACCTGTACTTTCACGGCACCTTCAAGGCCTTCCACATCACCGATTGCGCCAACTTCCGCCTGATCGGCGTCAACATCGACTGGGGCCGCGTGCCCTTCTCGATGGGCAAGATCGTGGAGACGGACGGCCGCACCTTCAAGATCAAGGTGGACGAGGGCTATCCCGTCGACGCCTCGACGCAGGTGATGGGGCTGCTCGAATACAACAGCCGCACCAACGCCCCGCTCTCGGGCGGCAACGACATCTACTACACCGTCGAATACGTCCGCTACCTCGGCGACCAGACCTTGGAGATCCGTTTCACGCAAACGTACAAGGCCTCGCCCGCGGGCACGACGGTCATCCTGCGCCACCAGATCTATTCCTACGACGCCCTGACGGTGCAGCGCTGCGAACAGGCGTACTTCGAGCACGTCAACGTGTACAGCGCGCCCGGCATGGCCTTCATGGGGCAGGAGAACGAGGACCTGTACTTCAACGACTTCAACGTCATGCTCCGCCCCGGCACGGACAGGCTGATGTCCGTCACGGCCGACGGCATCCACCTGATGGAGACGGCGGGCGAAGTGGTCGTCACCAACAGCCTCTTTGAAAACTGCGGAGACGACGCCCTCAACGTGCACGGGTTCTATTCCACCCTCAAAGAGGTCAAGGAAGGCCGCAAGGTCATCCACATCGTAAACGAGCGAGATTACAACTTCGCGCCCGCCGCGGGGGATACGCTGGCCGTCGTCGACAGGGAGACCCTCGTCGAAAAGGGCACGGTGACGGTGCAGTCCGTGGCGGACGCCGCGGCCGACAACGGATTCGACGTCACGCTCACGGCCGAACTTCCCGCCGGATACGAAACGGGGGACATGGTGGTCAACAAGTCGCATGCGGCGCGGGTCACCTTCTCCAACAACATCGTGCGCAACAAGCGCTGCCGCGGCATCCTCATCCAGTCGGAGGCGGGCGGCGTCGTCGAGCACAACCTCTTCTACAACCTCACCGACGCGGGCATCCTGCTCACTTCGGACACCTCCGAGTGGTACGAGGCGATGCCCACTTCCGACCTGGTCATCCGCAACAACAAGTTCATCTCCGTCAACCTCAGCGGCGGGGCGCGCGCGGCCATCACGGCCTATTGCTACGGCCCCGACGGCGGCGAAGGCGAGGCGGGCATCATGCAGAACATCGCGGCCGAAAACAACCTCATCGCCAATTCGGGCTGCGCGGGCGTCATGTACTGCGGCGTTTCGGATAGCTCCTTCACCCACAACATCATCGCCAACGTCGGCCTGGTGCAGAACAACGTCGGCGTCATCATGCGCAGGGTCAGCGACGTCTCCATCACCAAAAACCAGGTGCTGGCTTCGTCGACGGACTTCAACCCCGGCATCGCCGAGGACTGCGAGGACGGCGTGCTGACCGTGGCGGACAACGACGGGCTTTCGGACGCGGACTTCATCGTCACGGCGGACGTGACCACGACGGACGTTGCCAAAGTCACGGGCGGCGCCATCAACGTCAACGATAAGTCCCTGGCCGATTGGAACGGCATCGGCACCGAGATCGCCATGGTGGGCGCCTCCAACAACGAACAGGAGGAAGTCACCCTCAACGACAGCGACATCAAGATCAATTCCGTCAAGTTCGCCTGGGACGACAACGGCATCTACATCGCCTACGACGTGTACGACGACGTGCTCTCGTGGGTGCCCGGAAACTACTGGAACGGCGACGGCGTCGAGATCTTCATGACGCAGAACACGGATTCTTCCAAAAACCTCTCGGGGTTGAAGGTGGAGGACGACACCTGCATGCAGCTGTTCATGGGCGATGCGTCCTGCGGCGGCTGCCAGGTCGTGGCGGCGCGCACGAGCCAGGCCATCCTCGACAACGCCGAAAGCATCGTGCTCAGCTTCTGGGTCAAGGACGACAACAAGGGTTACTGCGGCGAGGCGTTCATCCCGTTCAGCGTCGTGCCCGACATCAAGGCCAAGATCGACGGCGGCGAAGCCATCAGCCTGGCCATCCGCTTTGCCGACAGCGACGCCGACGGCGCATCCCTCATCCAGATCTCCAACGTCGACGCGCCCGTCGAGCTCAACAAGTACATCCCCAAGCGCATGCCGAAAGTGAAATTCGTTGCGGGAGGTGAACAGCAATGAAGAACAAGATCAAAACGCTCCTTTGCCTGTTGCTCTGCCTGATCATGGGTCTTTCCGTGGCGGCCTGCAACGACGATCCCGAAGTCCCGCCCGATGACGGCGGTACCACGGTCACCGACCCCGAGACCCCCTCGGGGGAGGAGGAGATCGTGCCGCCCGAACTTGCCGAGCTGCTCCAAGACGAGTACGCGCAGGCAAACCGCGGAGACACGCCCGAGGTGCCCCGTTACCCCGAAGACGATGAATGGGACATGCTCGTCGAAAAGCAGCAGCCCCTCGAAGTGGGCGAGAGCTTTACCGAAACGTTTGACGGCACCTATTACACGTCCCGCCTGTCCGCCGTGAGCGACGGCGCCGGCTTCGAGGTCTTTGAGGGCGAGGACGCCATCGACGGCAAGTCGCTGCGCATCACGACGGACGGCGACTACGCGGGCATCCGCCTGACGGGCGCCGGGTTCGTCGCGGGCGGCACCTATTCGGTGGAGATGGACTACAACGTCATCACCCCGTCCAACGACTTCTTCTTCCAGTTCCGCGATTCCACCGTCGGCGCCGCGAGCGACGTGTTCGCGACCTTCGGTTCGGCCGCGGGCGAAGGCAAGCTCACGCACACCTTCACGCTGGGCATGTACAGCAACTACTACATCATGATCATGCCGCGCAACAACGCGGGCGAAGTCGTGATCGACAACATCAAGATCACCCGCGAGGACTCCAAGCCGATCGCTTCCGGCCTCTCGCTGGCGGGCGACATGGCGGTGGGCGGCACGCTGACGGCGAGCTACACCTACACCGATTACGAAAACGACCCCGAAGGCGCGTCCGTCTTTGAATGGTTCGCCGCGCTCAGCCCCACGGGCATGAACAAGGTCATCCTCGAAAACACGGGCAAAACGCTGCAAGTCACCGAGGACATGCTCGGCAAGTACATCGGCTTCCAGGTCACGCCCGTCGCCTCGCAGGGGGACAACGCCGTGGGCGCGCCCGTGCTGTACATGGCGACCGAAACGGTGGGCGGCACCCGTCCCGATTACGGCGAGACCTTCTCCCTCGGCTACGGCGAGTCCTTCACCGAGGACTTCGAGGCCGACGTCGGGGAGGACAAAAACCTCGTCTTCGTGCCGCACGGCAACACCGACGACTACATCTATTACGACGAGGACCGCGCCTCCAACGTGCTGCGCATCAAGAGCGACGGCTCCTACCTCGGCACCGACTTTTCGGGCATCTCGTTCGCGGCCGACAGTAAATATACGGTCAGCTTCGACTATACGTTCATCACCGTGCCGAGTACGTTCTATGTGCAGTTGCGCGGATCGACCATGTCCGACTCCTTCTACCAGCTGCCGACGGAAAGCGTCACACCGGGCGAATGGCTGCATGCGAGCGGCGAATTGACGGTGGGGAACGCGACGGATGCATACCTCATGCTCTTCCCCGACGCTTCGGCCGTGGAGATCTTGATCGATAATTTGAAGATCGAACGCGAGCAGGAGCCCGAGGACACGTCGCCCGTCGCTTCCGGATTGTCTCTTACGGGCGATTTGACGGTGGGCAGCACGCTGACGGCGCAATATACGTATGCCGACGCCGAGCAAGACCCCGAGGGCGATACGCAGATCCAATGGTTTGCGGCGTTGTCCGATGAGGGCTTGAACAAAGTATTGCTCGAAAACGAGGGCAACACTTTGGAAGTGACGCAGGAATTGAGCGGGCTGTACATCGGCTTCCAGGTGACGCCGAAAGCCTCCGCGGGCAGCAGTCCCGTCGGTGACGCGCAGCTGTTCATCGCCAAACAGCCGATCGGCGGAACGCCGGCAAGCTACGGAGCGGCCTTCACGTTGGGCGTCGGTGAGAGCTTCACCGAAGATTTCGCCGAAGCTGTCGGGCAGGAAAAGAATTTGTTGTTTGCCCCGCACGGCGGCACGGACAACTACATTTATTACGACGCCGACAGGGATTCCGAAGTCTTGCGGATCAAAAGCGACATCGCTTACGCGGGAACGGATTTCCGGGGTATCACGTTTGAGGCCAATGCGACGTACCGCATCACCTTCGACTATACCTTCCTGACCATCCCGAACACGCTGTACGTGCAGCTGCGTAGCAGCGCGGGCGATGTTTACTTCCAGCTTCCGACCGACGAGCCGGCGGGTACCTGGCAGCAGGCGGAAGGCCAGCTGACCGTCGGCGCTGCGAACGACGCCTATCTGATGATGTTCCAAGGCACGTCCTCTCTTGAAATGCTTATCGACAATTTGAAGATTGAGCGGATCTCCTGAGGCAAACGTTTTCCCTTGCGGAAAGCGTAGCAAAATGCGGGCCCCGCGCCGTACGGCGCGGGGCCTTGCCCTGTGCTTTGCCCGCCGCCCCGCCCGCGCCGTTCGGCGCGGGCGGGGCGGCCTTCGCGCGGGAACGTTGCGCGGGCTTTTGGCGGGGCGCCGCGGCTTGCTTTTTCGGCGCGGGCGTGGTATACTGATAGCGGCAAACGCCGAAGGGCGCGTTCATGTTAAAGCGCGCCGAGGGAGAAACTGTATGTCGGACAAAAAGAGCAAAGGGCAGGCGCGGATGGACGCGCTCAGCTACGAAAAAAAGAATTATTTCGAGTGCGCTTCCAAAAAGGAGCGCAAGGAGATGTTCGCCTATGCCGAGGGGTACAAGGCCTTTCTGGACGCGGCCAAGACCGAGCGCGAGGCCTGCGCGGCCGCCGTGGCCATGGCCGAGGCCGCGGGCTTTGCGGAGTTCCGCTTCGGCGACGCGCTGGCGGCGGGGGATAAGCGGTATTTCGTCAACCGCGGCAAGAGCGTCGTCGTATTCCGCGTGGGCAGCGAGGACCTCGAAGCGCACGGCATGCGCATCCTCGCCGCGCACATCGACGCGCCGCGGCTGGACATCAAGCAAAACCCCCTCTACGAAGAGGCCGGCCTGTGCTTTTTGAAGACCCACTACTACGGCGGCATCAAAAAATACCAATGGACGGCCATCCCGCTGGCGCTGCACGGCGCCGTCGTCTTGCAGGACGGCACCAAGGTGGACATCCGCGTGGGGGAGGACCCCAAGGACCCCGTCTTTTACATCGACGACCTCTTGCCTCACCTCGGCGCCGAGCAGATGGCGGGCAAGGCGGGCAAGATCATCGAGGGCGAGCAGCTCAACGTCGTGGTGGGCGGCCTGCCCTATCCCGACGAGGACGTGAACAAAAAGATCAAGCTGACCGTGCTCGACATCCTGCATAAAAAATACGGCATGAACGAGGAGGACTTCCTTTCGGCCGAGCTTTCGGCCGTGCCCGCTTACCCCGCGCGCGACGTGGGCTTCGACCGTTCGCTCATCGGCGCCTACGGCCACGACGACCGCGTCTGCGCCTATCCCGCGCTGACCGCCGTGCTCGGGGGCGAGAGCAAGCACACCGTGCTCGCCATCCTCGCCGACAAGGAGGAGATCGGCAGCGAGGGGACCACGGGCATGCAGTGCAAGGTGTACGAGGACCTCATGGAGGAGATCTGTACGGCGCTGGGCGCCTCCTTCCGCAAAGTCCGCTTCGCCTCCAAATGCCTCTCTTCCGACGTCACGGCCGCTTACGACCCGAACTTCGCCTCCGTGTACGAGCGCATGAATTCGGCCATGCTCTCCTGCGGCACCTGCATGAGCAAGTTCACGGGCGCGCGCGGCAAGAGCGGCTCCAACGACGCCTCCGCCGAGTTCGTGGGCGAGGTGCGCCGCAAGTTCGCCGAGGAGGGTGTCGTCTGGCAGGCGGCGGAGCTGGGCAAAGTGGACGCGGGCGGCGGCGGCACGGTGGCCAAATTTTTGGCCAACCTCAACATCGACACCGTCGACCTCGGCGTGCCCGTCATCTCCATGCACGCGCCCTGGGAGCTCGTCTCCAAGGCCGACCTGTACAGCAATTACAGGGCTTTCCTCGCCTTCATCAAATGAACGCCGCCCTGCGCGCGGTACCAAAAAATCGGATACGTGCGGCCCTTTCGTGAACGGAACGGCCCGCATCCGCCGTTGAAAAAAGCGCCGCCGCCCTTTTTAGAAAGGGCGGCGGCGCTCCTTTTGTCCGCGCGGACAGGCACGCGCGGCGGGGGCGGCGCATACAATGAAAGTACCGCGCCTTTTCTGCGCGGGGGAGGGGAGATGGAAACTTCGTACCGCGAACTCAAATGCAAGGACGTCGTCAACGTCGCCGACGGCCGCAACCTCGGCCGCACGTGCGACATCGTGTTCACCTTTCCCGAAGGCCGCGTGTTCGGCATCGCCGTGCCCGGCAAACGGGGGCTGCACCTGTTCAAAAAGAACGATATCTTCATCGCCTTGAAGAACGTGGTCAAGATCGGCGCGGACGTGGTGCTCGTCGATTTGAAGAACCGCAAGCCCGACTGCCCCGCGGGGGGCGGCAAGGGCCGTCCGTCCTACGGCGAGGAGGGGCCCTCCTTCGGCAAGCGCGATTTCGGCGAATACGAATGACCCCTTGCCGCGTTCACGGCCGCAAAAAGAGGACGTCCTCGGCGGTGTGGGGGTCGAGCTGCCGCATCCCTTCCCCCTCCGTTTGCAGCCGCACGGCGCGCAGCCGCGCGTTGCCGCAGGTGCAGAAGTAGTAAACGCCCGCCGCCCCGTCCGCGCAGCACAGGTAGCGGGTGCCGTCGGGCGCGCCGCTCTCGTCGGTGACGCTGCCGCGCACCATCGCCACCGCGCGCAGCACGTGAAAAAAGTGGGAGACCCCTTCCGCGCCCCGCAGGCGGGGCCGCGTGGCGGCGTAAAAGGCCGCCCGCACGAAGCGCGACGGGGAGGACGCATCGCCCGGCAGGCCGAAGCTGCCCAGCCCCGCGCCGAGGCGGGGCAGCGCGCCTTCCGCGCCTTCGCCCTCATTTTGCGCCTCGCTGTCGCGCCCGTCCGCCCCTTCGCCCTCCCCGCCGCGGGCCGCAAGGCCCCGCGGCGGGTCCGCCCATCCGCCCGCGGGGCCGTTCGCCCGCAGGCCGCGGTACAGGGCGAGGTGGCAAAGCTGGCTCTCGAAGGGCGGCTCGTTGGTGAGCACGCCGAAGGGGTCGCGGTGCAGGCGCAGCCCGCCCTCGCGCGGTTCGGCCGCGAACGCGCGCCGCCCGTCGGCAAAAAACCAGTGCAGCGGCGCCACGGGCAGCCCCTTGTAAGGCACCGCGGCGATGCGCGCGCCCGAAAGCAGCGCCTCGGCCTCGTCGGCGGTGGCGCAGGAAGCCAGCACGCGCGCGACGACTTCGTGCGGGGCAACGGCCCCGCGCGCGGCGCCTTCCTCTGCGGGGAAGTAGCGGGCGCTGTGGGGGAAGTTGAGCCCCGCCGCGAACAGGCCGCGCTCGTTCACGGCCTCGGCAAAGAGGGGGAAGTCCCCGTCTTCGGACGCCATGCCCGCCATCGCGTAGTGTTCGCGCAGCGTCCCGCCGCCGAAGCGCAGCGCAAAGCGGCGCGGCACCAGCGTGACGCGCTCGCGGAAGGAGTGCCCGAGGTCGAGGGTGCGGCCGAACAGCCGTTCGCGGCAAAAGGCCAGGGCGGTACACATGTCTGCCTCCTTTTCCGCCGCAAAGGGGCGGCGTTTCCGGTTTTTCGCAGCGTACCGCGCTTTCGGGTACGCATTTGCAGTTTGCGCCCCGCGGCCGCATTGTATGCGGCCGCGGGGCGCTTCGTCATGCGCGGCGGCTCTTCTGCATATGATTATCGCGGCGGAACGCGGCCGCGTGCCGCGTTCACGGCATACCTTTGCCGCGGGGAGGGAACATGCGCAAGATCTGTATCCTGTTGGCGGCGGCCCTCTTTTTTTCCGCGGCCGCCCTGAGCGGCTGCGCGGCGGAAGGAGAGCGCAGCCTGTACCGCATCGAGGCGGCGTATGAGGACGGGGAGCTGCGCGCCGTCCTTACCCTGTCCTACGCCAACGCCACGGGGCAGCCGCAGCAGGTCCTGCCCCTGCTCCTGTACGCGAACGCCTACCGCGAGGGGGCGAAAAACCCGTCCGTCTCGCCCTCCTTCCGCGCCGCCGCCTATTATGCGGGCGAGAGCTTCGGCGGGGTGGAGATATCCTCCGTTTCGCCCTGCGCGGGCTGGCGGGTGGGCGGCGAGGACGAAAACGTGCTCTACGTCGAGCTGGGCGAACCCGTGCCCGACGGCGGGCGGGCGGAGATCGCCGTCGCCTACACCCTGCGCCTCCCCGCGGCGGACCACCGCACGGGCGTCACGCACGGCGGAACGGTGAACCTCGGCAACTTCTACCCCGTGCTCTGCGTGTGGGAGGACGGGGGCTTCCGCGAATGCGCCTATGCGGGCAACGGCGATCCCTTTTACAGCGACTGCGCCGATTACGAGGTCACGTTCACGGCGGACGCGGCCTGCACCGTCGCCGCGTCGGGCGCGCTGCAACGCCGCACCGTGGCGGGCGGGCGCGCCACGCACGTCTTTTCGCTGCAAAACGCGCGCGACTTCGCCATCGTGTTCGGCCCCTCGCTGCGCACCGTCTCGGCCGAGAGCGGCGGCGTGCGCGTGGCCTATTGCTATGAAGACGACCCCGCCCCGCAGGAGACGCTCGCCCTCTTATGCGAGGCGCTCGGCTATTTTTCGCACACCTTCGGCGGCTACCCGTACGAGACGTACACCGCCGTGCAGACGGGCTTTTGCCACGGCGGCATGGAATACCCCGCGCTGGTCATGCTGTCGGACGCGCTCGCGGGGCAGGGCCTCGCCTACACCGCCGTACACGAAACGGCGCACCAATGGTGGTACGCCGCCGTGGGGAGCGACCAATGCACGGCCGCCTGGATGGATGAGGGCCTGGCCGAGTATTCGGCCGCGCTCTTTTTTGAGGCGCACCCCGCGTACGGCATCGAGCGGGAAACGCTCCTGCACAACGCGCGCACGGCGTACAACGCCTTCTGCACCGTCTGGCAGCAGGTGTTCGGCGCCGCGGATACCTCGATGGACCGCCCGCTCTCCGCCTACGGCGAGTACGAATACGCCGCCATCGCCTACGCCAAGGGGCTGCTCTTGTTCGATACGCTCGAAAACGCCCTGGGCCGGGCCGCCTTTCTGCGCGGCCTGCGCGGCTACTTCCGCGCCTTTTGCGGCGGCATCGCCGCCCCCGCCGACCTGGCCGCGGCCTGGCATGACCCCGCCGCCCGCGATACCGTTTATTCCTTCGTCGAGGGCAGGGCGGTCATATAGCGCGGCTTTCGCCGTGAACGGGCAATTTACGTCATGAACAGACGTTTTTCGCCGTGAACGGGCAAATTGCGCCATAAACGGACGTTTTTCGACAAAAACGGACAACGTCCGGGGCGGGGTCATTTGCACCCGCCGCACGTCTTGCAGTTGCCGCTGCACTTTTTGGCGGGCCTGCCCGTGGCGGAAAACATCTCCCCGCTCCAATCGCGGCCCGCTTCCTGCCCGCAGGCGGGGCAGCGCACGGGGTCGTCGTAGCGCTTGACGAGTTCTTCAAACTGCTTGCCGCAATGGCTGCATTTGTACTGCAAAACGGGCATACGTCTACCTCTTTTTCGTTCGTGTTTTGCCGTCCGCGCCGCCCGCGGCGGGGGCTTCGGCGGCCTTGTTTCCGTCCTCGGCGGCATTCGGGTCCGCGTCGTAACGGGGGCCCGTGAAGTCGCGCTTGAAGGCGTCCAGCAGCAGCGAGCGGCCGCTGAGCACGTGCGCCAGGTAATGGGCGGCGAAGACCGTGGCGCCGCAGGCGCCGCAGATCATGTCCTCCATCGTGTCGTTGACGCTGCGGAACACGGTGCCGTCGGTCGCCGTGATGGGGAAGCCCTGCGCCACGCCGTCGAAGATCTGGTCGGTGGCGAATTCAAAGATCTCCCACAGCCCCGCCACCGCCAAAGAGACGGCGAAGCACACCGTCATGGTCAGCGCGGGGTGCAGGGTGCGCACGTCGGCCAGCTTGCAGGCGATGAACAGCCCCAGGTAGGATACGAGGTAGCCCGACGCCGCGTGCATGACCAGGTCGTACCACCGGATGCGGGCGTACAGCCCCATCACCGTGCCGAGGAAGGAGGCCAAAAAGGCGAACACGCAAAAAACCCACAGCACGAGGTCGCTGACCTTGTCCTTGAACAGCAGGCGGCAGGCGACGGGCGCCAGCCACAGCGCGATGTTGCCGGCCAGCTTTTCGGGGTGGGCCCCGGCGCCGAGGCGGGCGGTGCGCTCGATGAGCAGCGCGGTCATCACGGCGGCCATCAGGCCGCAGAACGCGAACAACAGGATGCGCCGCAACGGCATGCGGCGGGCGGTTTGTTTCATATCCATAGAAGGGACCTCGTGCGCGGTCGCGCCGTAACAGCATGGGCATTCCGTCGCCTTTTTATGGCGGCATACGCCGATTATAGCACGTCCGCGCCCGAAAAGCAAGCGCCGCGCGCGACAGGCGCTTTTCGGGCCGCGCAAAAGAGCGGCGGGGCGCGTTCGCGGCGGAGGGCAGGGGCGCGTTCATGAAGAGGGGAACGCACCCGCGCGGCGGGGCAAAGGAGGGGAAGATGCGGCTGACGGAAGAGATCGCGGGGGCGCTGTTCGGCGAGGACGTGGCCTTCGGCGGCGGGAAGATCGTGCTGCTTTGCGGGCGGGGCGCCTGCTTCGAGGACGTGAAGGGGCTGTTTTCGCTCTCGGCGGAGGAGGTGACGGTGCTGTTGAAGGGCGGCACGGCCACCGTGCGCGGCGAGGGGCTGGCCGTGGCGCGCTACGGCGGGGGAGACCTCGTGCTGCGCGGGCGGGTGCGGCAGGTGGAGCTGGAAGGGGGTCCGCGGCCGTGACGCCCCTCTTTTGCCACACCGCCGAGATCGCGGCCGTATCCCCGCTGCGCGCCCTCGCCCGCCTGGCGGCGGGGGGCGTCTGCGTGCGGAACGTGCAAAAGCTGTCCCCTTCGCGGCTAAAAATCTGCGTGAAGAGCAAAGATATGAAAAAAGTTTTTGCAATTTTGCGCGGTACGTGTTATACTATTGAAAAAGCGGCCCCCGCCCGCCTTTCCCGCCCCTTGTCGGCGCTGCTGCGGCGGCCGGGGCTGATCGCGGGTGCGGCGCTGTTTGCCGCCGCGGCCTGCCTCTCCAACGCGCTGGTGCTGCGCATCGACGTGCGCGGCGGCGGGGCGTACATGCGCGGCCTCGTCCTCGAAGCGCTGGACGGCGCGGGGGTGCGCGTCTTTGCACCCTGCGGCGAGGAGCGCGCGGAGGCCGCCCGCGGTGCCCTGCTCGCCCTGCCCGGGGTGGTGTTCGCCGCGCTGGAACGGCGGGGCAGCTGCCTCGTCGTGACCGTCGAGCGGGAGGAAGAGGCCCCCGCGCCCGCCTACGCGCGGGAGCTCGCCGCCCCCGCCGCGGGGGTGGTGGAGGAATTGGCCGTTCTGCGCGGCACCGCCCTCGTGCGGGAGGGGGATGCCGTGGAGGCGGGGCAGGCGCTCGTGGCGGGCTGGTTTGAAAGCGAAGGGCAGCGCGTGCAGACCTTCGCCTGCGCCCGCTGTTCGCTGCTGTGCACCCGCACGTTCACGGCGGAGGCCGCCGCGGGGGAGGAAGGCGCCCGCCGCGCCCTCGCCCGGGCCCGCCTGCGCGCGGGCGGCGAGGTCGTCTCCGAAGAGGTCGCCGCCGCCCCCAAGGGGGACGGAACGGCCGTATACACCGTCACGCTGACCGTGCGCGTGCGCTGCTCGGTCAACCTCGGGGAGGATACCAAAGGATAAGCAACCATGGACAGGACGAAGATCACCATCGACGCCGGCAGCCTCGACGATTTGCAGAAGCTGCTCGGCACCTTCGACGAAAACCTGAACATCGTCACCGCAGAACTGGGCGTCGAGGCGTCCGTGGACGGCGTACGCTTGAAGCTCGCGGGCGCGGAGGAATCCGTCGCGCTGGCCGCGCGCGTGCTCGAAGGCATGCTCCGCCTCGTGCGCGCGGGCGAACCCGTCGACAAAAACCGCATCGTCTACTGCATCGAACTCGCGCGCGAGGGCAACCTCGACAACATCGAGGAGGTGCTCACCGACGTCGTCGCATTCACCTTCCGCGGCAAGCAGATCAAGTGCAAAACGGTGGGGCAGAAGCGCTATGTCGACGCCATCAAGCACAACACCGTCGTGTTCGGCGTGGGCCCCGCGGGCACGGGCAAGACCTACCTCGCCGTATGCCTGGCCGTCAGCGCCTACAAGGGCAAGGAAGTGGAAAAGATCATCCTCACCCGCCCCGCGGTGGAAGCGGGGGAAAAGCTCGGATTCCTGCCGGGCGACCTGCAAACCAAAGTCGATCCCTACCTGCGCCCGCTCTACGACGCCTTGCAGGAGATGTTCGGCCTGGAAACGTACCTCAAACTGATGGAAAAGGGGATCATCGAGGTGGCGCCGCTCGCCTACATGCGCGGGCGCACCCTCTCCAACGCCTTCGTCATCCTCGACGAGGCGCAAAACACCACCATCGAGCAGATGAAGATGTTCCTGACCCGCCTCGGCGACGGCAGCAAGATGGTGGTCAACGGCGACGTGACGCAGATCGACCTGCCCGAAGGCAAGCGCAGCGGCCTCAAACACGCCGTTTCCATCCTCAAAGACGTCGAGGGTATCCGCGCCGTCACCCTCACCGCCAAGGACGTCGTGCGCAACCCGCTCGTGATGAACATCGTGCGCGCCTACGACGCGGCGGCCGAAGCGGGCTCCGCGCGCGCGGGCGGCAGGCGCGCACACACCAAGGAGGAGAAAAAGCATTGAACGCCGCGGCAGAAGCCAAAAACGGCGCGCGCAACGCCTATGTGCGCAGCGCCTTCATCTTTTTGTTCAACTACCTCGTGTTCGTCGCCCTGTGCGCGCTGTTTACCTGGCTCAACGCCGTGGCGCTGGGCGAGGGGCATTCGCTGGCGGGCTATGTGCGCGAAAATTTCACGTCGGTGGCGGCGCTGCTTTGCAGCCTGTTCGTGCTGTGCGTCATCGTCTGGTTCTATTATTTCTTTGAACGCCGCCAAAAGCTGCTCGAAGCAAAGTCGGTCTGGCTCATCTTCATCCTCTTGGAAACGGGCCTCGTCGTCTGCTACTTTTTCGGCTACTTTTTCAACATCTATTCCCGCCCCGTGGCCATGCTGGCCCTGCTGGCCCTCATGCTGCTGGGCAGGCGCGACGCCATCTTTTTGAACGTCATCTTCGCCCTGCTGCTGTATTCGTGCGATTACTTCACCAACTTTACCGAGCTCAACCAATACGCCGCGGCCATGGTCTCCACGCCGCTGATCGTCTTTTCGGCGGGCATGGTGGCCGTGTTCGTGGGCAGCAAGGTCAAAACGCGGCTGCGCTCGCTGTTGACGGGCTTTGCCATCTGCCTGCCCATCGTCATCCTCATCGCCTGCCTCGAATATTCCCGCGGGCAGGGCATCTGGTACCTGCTCCTGTACGGGCTGGAAGCGGGCATCGTTTCGGCGGTGCTGTTCATGGCGCTGCTGCCCATGTTTGAATCCGTGTTCAACTGCGTCACCGATTACCGCCTGCGCGAACTTTCCGACCACGACGCCCCGCTCATCCGCGAATTGAAGGAGAAGGCGCCGGGCACCTTCAACCACTCCATCGTGGTGGCGCACCTTTCCGAGGCCTGCGCCATCGCCCTGGGCGAAAACGCGGCGCTCGCCCGCGCCGCCGCCTATTACCACGACGTGGGAAAGCTCCGCCAGCCCGAGTACTTTGCCGAGAACCAGGCGGGCTACAACCCGCACAACGAGCTCTCGCCCGAACTGTCCGTAGACATCATCCGCTCGCACGCCAAGGACGGCAGCGAGCTCATCCGCTCCAAGCACCTGCCCAAGGTGCTCGCCGACGTGGCCATCCAGCACCACGGCACGCTGCCCATCAAGTTCTTTTACGCCAAGGCGCTGAAAATGACGGACGGCGAGGTGGACATCGAGGACTTTTCCTACCCCGGTCCCAAGCCGCAGACCAAGATCGCGGCCATCGTCATGATCGCGGACGCGAGCGAGGCCATCTCCCGCACCCTGCCCGACCGCACCCCCGAAAAGGTGGAAAACGCCGTGCGCGAGATCATCGAAGAGCGCATGGACCTCGACCAGTTCACCGAGTGCGACGTGACCATGCGCGACCTCTCCACCATCAAAGAGGCCATCGTCAGCTGCCTGACGGGCGTCTACCACAGCCGCGTGCAGTACCCCAAACTCACACTCAAACGCAAGGACGAAAAGCAGCATGAATAAACTTTGGATCGATTGCCCCGACGAGGAGCTCGATGTCGCCCTCCTCGCCGAAAAGGCGATGGAAGGCGTCAAGACCGATACCGACCTCTCCTGCGAGATCGTGCTCTGCGGCCGCGAGGACATCCGCGCCCTCAACGCCCGCGAACGCGGGAAGGACGCCGTGACCGACGTTCTGAGCTTTCCCTCCCTCGAACTTGGCGCGGGCGCGCCCGTCTTGCGCGACCGGCACCCCTTCGACCTCGACGAGGAGGGGCGGCTCTTTCTGGGCAGCATCGTCATCTGCCGCGAACAGGCGCGCGAACAGGCCGAGGAATACGGCCATTCCTTCCGCCGCGAACTGCATTACCTGGCCGTGCACGGGCTTTGCCACCTGCTGGGCTACGACCACGAAACGGACGCGGACAAGTCCGCCATGCGCGCGCGGGAGGAGGAGATCCTCTCCGCCATGGGCATTTGCAGGAGCGGGGAATGAAGGCGGGCTTCGTCGCCGTCGTCGGGCGGGCCAACGCGGGCAAGAGCACGCTGGTCAACGCGCTGGTGGGGGAAAAGGTGGCCATCGTCTCCCCCAAGCCGCAGACCACGCGCGACCGCATCCTCGGCGTCTACAACGGGGAGGGGGTGCAGATCGCCTACGTCGATACCCCCGGCATTTATAAGTCGAAGACGGAACTTTCCGACCGCATGATGCGCACCGCCGAAAATTCCGCCAAGGACGTGGACGTGATCTTGTTCGTGCACGACGGGCACAAGGGCGTTTCGGATGCAGACGCCGCCCTCATGCGCCGCTACCTTTCCTTCGGCATCCCCATGCTCATCGCCTATACCAAGACGGACATCATGCCCGAAGAAAATATCCCCGCCGACGTGAAAAAGCTCTTCGAGGAGGGCGTGGAGTGCGACGTCGTGCCCGTTTCCGCCCGCCGCGGAAAAAACCTGGCCAAGCTGCGCGCCGCCGTCTGCGCCCTGCTGCCCGAGGGCGAGGCGCTCTTCCCCGAGGACGTGCTCTCGGACAAGAGCGAAAAGTTCATGATCGGCGAGATCATGCGCGAAAAGATCCTCCTCAAATACGACAAGGAGATCCCCCACGGCGTGGCCGTGCTCGTGCACACCTTCCGCAAGCGCGAAACGGGGGACCTGTACGACGTCGGGCTGGACATCGTCTGCGAAAAGGCCAACCACAAGGCCATCCTCATCGGCAAACAGGGTTCCGCCCTCAAAGAGACGCTCGCCGCCGCCCGCAAGGGCATGGAAGCCTTTTTGGGCGCCAAAGTTTTTCTGACCGCCTTCGTCAAGGTCAAGGACGACTGGCGCGACCGCGCCGACCTCCTGCGCGAATACGGCTACGGCGAAACGCAGGAATAGGCCCGCGCCGCAAAATTTTTTCAAAAAGCCTTTTACGGGAGCGCCCCGCGGCCGTGCCGCGGGGCGCTCCCGCCGTTTTGCGGCAAGGAAAAAGGGCGCCCGTTCGGGGGCGCCCTTCGGCCTGTCCTGGCGGGCCGCGGCCCGCTTTTTACCGTTCGCGGCAGCGTGCCGCGAAAAATTATTTTTGTTCGGGCTCCTGCGCGGCGGCCTCGTTCGCGTTGTCTTGCGCGGGCTCGCTCGCGGCGGTTTCGTCCGCGTCGTCCTGCGCGGACGGGGCAAAGGGGGCGGCGTGCGTGCCGTCGGCCACGCCCTGCACGGGGGCGGAGGCCTGTTTCGCCGCGGGGAAGGCGGCGGGGCGCATCATGTGCAGCAGCGTCTGCAACACGCCCGTCTTGACGAGCGCGACGAAGGTCAGCAGGATGATGAGCGCGTCGCCGGGGATGTACACGAGCTGGTAGATGAGCGAGTACACGAAGGCGTTGGGGGTGGGCAGGTCGACCCAGATGGCGTCCTCGGCGAAGTAGATCATGCCCGAGAACAGGTGCATCCAGAAGCGCGCGAATACGGCGATGCCCGTTCCGACGAGCACGTTGAAGAGCAAGGACTTGCCGAAGTGCCGCGCAAAGCCCATCAGCCCGATCATGGCGAAGGCGAGGATGTAGTCGAGCAGGAAGGTGAACGGGGTGAGGATGTACGGCCCCGAGAGGAAGTTGAGGATGCCGAAGATGATGCCCACCAAAAATCCCTTGGCCGCGCCGTAGGCGTAGGCGAATACGAGCACGGGCACCCAGCTGGCCAGCGTGATGGAGCCGCCGTTGGGCACGGGCGCGATCTTGATGAAGGAGAGCACGAAGGACGTGGCCAGGCACACCGCCGCATAGGCGAGCGACTTGGTGTCAAACTTCTTCTTCCCGCGGTTGACGATGCAGATCGTCACGACGATGACGGCCAGAAGGGCGAGCGCGCCGATGATGATGTAGGTCACGATGTCGGTGGTCTTCTCGCTGACTTCCAGCAGGCTGTTGAGAAACATAAAAACCTCCTTGGTATTTCCGCCGACGTCGTTTACGGCCAAAAAAAGGCACGCCCCGTGAGGGCGTACCGATACAGCGACTTTGCAACTTCCGTTCAAGGATTATCTTGTCCGGTTCAAAGGGTATGATCTCAGCTTTTTACGGCACCCCCGGCGGATATGATGTTGTAGCGCCCGCCGCTTTTTACGGCCGAGCATGAAAATTATAGTATACGACGGAGAAATTGTCAACCGTATGCGTTGAAATCGGCAAAAAAATATGGTACAATACCGTTGACGCCTTTGCGGCGGGGGGAGGGGAACATGGCTTACGATTTTTACGCTTTACTGGACCGCATGAAATACATCCGCCGCTGGTCCTTGATGCGCTCTTCGCGCGAGGAAAACATCATGGAACACAGCCAGCAGGTGGCGCTGTTCGCGCACGCGCTCGCCGTCATCGATACCGAGCTGTTCGGCGGCAAGCCGGACGTCGCCAAAACGGTGCTCTACGCCCTCTACCACGAGTGCGGCGAAGTGATGACGGGCGACCTGCCCACCCCCATCAAGTACTTCAACGAGGGCATCCTCGGCGCCTACAAGCAGCTGGAAGAGCGCGCGGCCGACCGCCTGCTCTCCGCCCTGCCGCCCGCGCTTTCGGCGGCGCTTTCGCCCTGGGTCAAGGCGGATACGCAAAGCTACGAGTACGCCCTCGTGAAGGCGGCGGACAAGCTCTCCGCCTACGTCAAATGCCTCGAAGAGCGCAAGAGCGGCAACGCCGAGTTCAAAAAGGCGGAGGAGAGCATCGGCGGCGAACTGCGCGCCCGCGGCCTGCCCTGCCTCGATTATTTCATGGAACACTTCATCCCCGCGTTTTCCCTCACCCTCGACGAGCTGGAAAGCCTCTGAACATGCCCTTTCGCGCCGCGGGCGGCCTTGGCCGCCCGCGGCGCTTTCCCGTTCGGAGCAAAGGCGGAGGGCGCCCGCGGCTGCGGGCGCCCTCCGCCTTTGCGGCCGTTCCGGCCGCGCGGCGCCTTGGCAAGGCGCCGCGGGGATCATTTTGCCAGTTCGCGGACGGCGTCTGCGTAGACGGCGAGCAGGGTGCGGATGTCGTCCACGGGCAGGTATTCGTCCTTTTGGTGGATGGGCAGCGGCCGCCCGGGGAACTGCGGCCCGAACCCCGCACCGTTTTTCAGCGCCCGCGCGTAGGTGCCGCCGCCGATGGCGATCGGCTCGCAGGGGGTGCCCGTGTGCCGCTCGTACACCCGCCGCAGGGCGGAAACGAGCGGCCCGTTCTTGTCGCTGAACAGCGGCTCCTGGCAGTGCAGGACCTCGTACGGCGCGCCCAAGGCGTCCAGGCGGGCCAGCACGGCCTCCTTTTTTACGGTCGACGGCCAGCGGATGTCGGCGGTGACGAAGAGGGTGCCGTCCTTGTATTCGGCCACGTCGGGGGAAAGCGTCAGGGGCCCGGTCTCGTCGCGCAACGCGGTCAGCCCCGCCTCGTCGCGGAAGAGCTTGTTTACCACGCTTTCGACGCGCTCGTCCTCCTCGGCAAAGTACGAAAGCAGGGGCAGCAGCGCGTTTTTGCCCTCCTGCGGGGTCGAGGCATGGGCAGACTTCCCTTCGGCGGCCAGCCTTCCGCCCTCCGCCGCCAGGCCGTATTTTTCCGCGCGGGCGGCGTCGAAGGGCCCGCCCTCGGCCGCGGCGCGGTCGCACACCATGTTGGCCGCCTGCCCGCCGTACAGCGCCGTGAACGGGGCGTGCGGCAGGGGAAAGGCGAAGCGCGCGTGCAGGATGCCCTTTTCGGCGTAGATGACGGGGAAGTCCGCATCGGGCGAAAATCCCGTCTCGGGCAGGTGCGCGTGCTTTTTGTAGTGTTCGATGCACGCCCAGCCGTTCTCCTCGTTGCAGCCCGCGATGAGCTTGACCGTCCCGGCGGGAACGAAGCCCGCGTCTTTGAGCGCTTTGAGGGCGTACAGGCAGATGACGGCGGGGCCCTTGTCGTCGGCGGCGCCGCGGCCGTACAGCTTGCCGTTTTCGACGGTGCCCGCAAAGGGCGGGTGCGTCCAGCCCTCGCCCGCGGGCACCACGTCGAGGTGGCAAAGCACGGCCAGCTCCTTTTCGCCGCGGCCGAAGAGCACTTCGCCCGCGTAATTTCCGTAATTGCGCACCGCGAAGCCCATGCCCTCGGCGACGGACAAAAAGTGGCCGAGGCAGCCCGCCGCGCCCGCGCCGAAGGGCATGCCGGGCAGGGGCTCGTTCTGCGAACTGTCGTAGCCGATCAGCTCGCAGATGCTTTGGATGCAGGGGGAAAGGTAACGGGAAAGGTCCATAACTTCTAAATTAAATAAATAAAGATATGCGCAAGGCCCCGCGGGTGCGGGGCCTTCGGTGTGTCACGCAAGCATGGCCAGCACGGCCTTGTTCAGGTGCAGGCGGTTTTCGGCCTGGTCGTAGACGATGGACTGCGGCCCGTCGATGACTTCGGCGGCCACCTCCTCGCCGCGGCGGGCGGGCATGCAGTGCATGAACACCGCGTCCTCCTTGGCCAGCGCCATCACTTCGGGCGTCACGCGGTAGCGCGCCAGCTTTTGCTTTTTGCGCTCGTCGTCTTCGTCGTTCATGGAGATGAACACGTCGGTATACACCACGTCGGCGCCGCGCACGGCCGCGGCCACGTCGTCGGTGATGAGCACGTTTCCGTACTGCATGCCGCGCTCCACCACCTCGCGGTCGGGGCTGTACCCGTGCGGGCTGGCGATGGCCACGTCCATGTTCACCTTCGAGCAGCCCATGATCAGCGAGTTGGCCACGTTGTTGCCGTCGCCTATGTAGGCGAGTTTCAGATCGTCCAGCCGCCCCTTCACCTCCCATACGGTGAACAGGTCCGCCAGCACTTGCAGGGGATGGGAGCGGTCGGAAATGCCGTTGATGACGGGCACCTCGCTCCATTCGGAAAATTCGATGACCTGCTCGTCGGGGAAGGCGCGCAGCACGAGCGCCGCCAGGCCGTAGCGGCCGAGCATCACGGCCGTGTCCTTGATGCTCTCCCCGCGCGCGAGCTGCGTCTCGTTCTTGGGCAGGAAGATGTAATCGCCGCCGAGCTGGCGGATACCCATCTCAAAGGAAACGCGCGTGCGCGTCGAGGCGTTGCCGAACAGCAGCGCCACCGTCTTGCCTTTGAGCACGGGCGCGTTCTCGCCGACGCGGTACTTCTTTTTGAAGAGCTTGGCCGTATACAAAATTTCAAAGATCTCCTCGGCCGTCAGGTCGGCAAGGTGCAGCAGGTGTTTCTGCGCCGTCTTGAATTTCGGCGTGTATTTGTTGATGTCCATGGCGTCTCCGTGGGGCGCGCGGCCGCGCCCGCAAAAATCGTCTGTATATACAGTATAGCAGGTCTTGTCGAAAAATTCAAGCGGCGTGCATAAAAAAACGGCGCAAAGCCCGCCCCCGCCCGCTTGCGCCCGTTCACGGACGCCCTTTGTATATTCATGAACGCGGTTCATGAACGCGTCCGCCCGTTCGCGCCGCTTCCTGCCCGCAGCCGGTCCGGAGCGCTCTGCGCGGGCCGCGGTTGGGCAAAATTAACAGAATGCAATTCTATATTTGTAATGTTTGCCCATTGCGTTTTTTTTTGCGATGTTGTAAAATAGTAGACAAGAAATATCGTAGGGAGGAACTTTCCATGGCAAGCCTTTTGCTGAAAGGTATCTACAAAGTGTATCCGTCGGGCGTCACCGCCGTTACGGACTTCAACCTTGACATCAAAGACAAAGAGTTTATCGTCTTCGTCGGCCCGTCCGGCTGCGGTAAATCGACGACGCTGCGCATGATCGCCGGCCTGGAAGAAATTTCCAAGGGCGAACTGTACATCGACGGCAAGCTCGTCAACGACGTCGTCCCGAAGGACCGCGACATCGCGATGGTCTTCCAGAACTACGCGCTGTACCCGCACATGAGCGTGTACGACAACATGGCCTTCGGCCTGAAACTGCGCAAAGTCGACAAAGCGATCATCGACGAGCGCGTGAAAGACGCCGCCGCCATCCTCGGCATCAGCGATTACCTGACCCGCAAGCCGAAGGCTCTGTCGGGTGGTCAGCGCCAGCGCGTCGCGCTCGGCCGCGCCATCGTCCGTGAACCGAAAGTCTTCCTCCTCGACGAACCTCTGTCCAACCTCGACGCGAAGCTGCGCGCCCAGATGAGGACGGAGATCTCCAAGCTGCACGCCCGCCTGGCCACGACGTTCATCTACGTCACGCACGACCAGATCGAGGCCATGACGATGGGCACGCGCATCGTCGTCATGAAGGACGGCTTCATGCAGCAGGTGGATACGCCGCAGAACCTCTACGATTACCCGATCAACCAGTTCGTCGCGGGCTTCATCGGCACGCCGCAGATGAACTTCTTCCCCGCAACGCTCGTCAAAGACAAGAACAAGGTGTACGTCGAATTCGTCAACAACAAGATCCTCCTGCCCAAGACGGTCGAAACGCGCATCCGCAACGCCGAAGATTACTACAACACGGGCAAACCCGTCATCCTCGGCGTCCGCCCCGAAGACATCCACGACGAGGAGAGCTTCATCTCCGCCTCGCCCGATACGGTGGTCAAGGCCTTCGTCGAAGTCGTCGAAAAGCTCGGCGCCGAAACGCTCATCTACTGCAAGCTCGACTTCGATGAGAATTCGACGCTGGAAAACGCGAGCGACGTCATCGGCGATTCCTCCAACATGATCGCCAAGATCGATTCGCGCAGCAACGTCGTCCGCGGCGAAGTGACCGAGCTGGCCATGGACGCCCGCCACATCCACCTCTTCGACGGCGAGACCGAGATGTCCATCCTCGCGCGCGACGAGGGCTACGAAGTCACGCCCGAAAACGAAGCGTCTTCGGCGTTCGTGCCCCTGACCCCGCAGGAGATGCAGGCCATCATCGAGAAGAACAAAGTCGTCACCAAGGAAGAGAAGAAGGCCATGCGCCGCGAAGCGCGCGCCGCCGCCCGCAAGGAAAAGGCAGAGGCCCAGGCAGCCGCCGCGGCCGCAGCCGAAGCGGAAGAGCCCGCCGCCGAGAACGACGACGAGAACAAGACGGAAGAGTAAGCCTCTCCGATCCCGCAAAAAAACCGCCCGCCCCGCGCAACATTGCGCGGGGCGGGTTTTCGTGTGTGCGGTATTTGTGCGCGCGCCGCGGGCGGCGTTTGCGGGTGGGGCCGAACGGGGCGCGGGCTTTGTGCGCGGTCTGCGTCGGCGCGGGCGGGTGCGGGACGGGGCGGGCGCGGCCGTTACCGCGCCGTTTCGGCAAAGGCGCAAAAGGTCTTGTCCCAGGCGGGGAAGCGCCGCCGCAGCGACAGCGGCCTGCCGCTGCCGTCGATAAAGCAATGCGCGCTCGTCCCTTCGGCGCGCAGGCTGCCGTCGGGGCCGCAGATGCGGTACGACAGCTCGAATTTGACCCCCGTATAGCGCGTGAGCCGCACTTCGATCTCCACCGTCTCGGGGAAGCGCGTCATCGCCTTGAAGGCGCATTGCACCGCCAGAACGGGGCTCAAAACGCCTTCCTTTTCCATGGCGTCGTAGCCCAGCCCCATCTGTTCGAGCATGTCCACGCGCGCCTCCTCCATCCAGCGGATGTAGTTGGAGTGGTGCACGATCTTCATGGTATCCGTCTCGTAATACTGCGCCTTGTGGCGGTAGGGCGTGAACGTCATAACTCTCTCCTTGCGGGCGCGGCCCGCCTTTTTTTCGGCCCCAGTATACCACGCCCGCCCCGCCTTGTCAACGGCGCGAAAGCCCCCGCGCCCGTTCCCGCCGCAAGAGCCCTGTACGCGCGCCTGCGCATGTGCGCAAGCGTGCGGGCAAGGGCGCATTTTGGCCCGTTCCTGTTGACGGCGCGGCCGCGCTGTGGTACAATAACGGTACATTCTATGGGCCGGGCGCCGCCGCGGGGCAAGCGTGCGGGGCCCGCGGGGAGCATGCCATGTATACGGGCGTTTCTACGGCCAGCCTGTTTTTGCGCGAGATGAACGAGGACGCCGTCTCTGTCCTCGACGGCCTCGGCATCCGCAATACGGAAGTGTTTTTGACCACCTTTTCCGAATACGGCGAAGAATTCGGCCGCCTCATCGCCGCCCGCAAGGGGAGCATGCGCGTCTGTTCGGTGCACGTGCTCAACACCCAGTTCGAGCCGCAGCTGTTCGGCGCCCACCCGCGCGCCCGGGCAGACGCCTTCGCCCTGCTCGACAAGGCGATGGCGGGCGCGGCCGTGTTCGGGGCCAAGCACTACACCTTTCACGGCATCACGCGGCTGAAAAAAAATTCCGTCCCCGCGGACGCGGGCAAGCTCGCCGCCTCGCTTGGCGAGATCGCCGCCGCCTGCGCCCGCCACGGCATCGGCCTGAGCCTGGAAAACGTGCACTGGGCGCTGTACAACGCGCCCGGGCTGTTCCGCCCCCTCAAAGAGCGTTGCCCCGCCCTTTCGGGCGTGCTCGACGTCAAGCAGGCCCGCCTTTCGGGCTACCCGTACCCGATGTACATCAAGGACATGGAGGGGAGCATCTCGCACGTTCACCTCTCCGACGTGGACGAACGCGGCCGCATCTGCCTGCCCGGGCGGGGCGTGTTCGACTTCGTGGAATGTTTCCGCCGCTTGAAGGACGCGGGCTTTTGCGGCACGGCGCTCATCGAGGTGTACGCGGGCGATTACGGGGAGTACGCCGAGCTGAAACGCTCGTGCGACTTCCTCGGCGAGGCCGCGGCCAAGGCGGGGCTGTGAAAAAAGGCGCGCAAAACGGGCCGTTTTGCCCCGTTCACGGCAAAAACCGCGCGGAACGGGCGCTTTTTTTCGCCGAAGTGTTGACAGCCGCGGCGTTTTGATTTACAATAAAGGGGAACGGTGCAGCGGCACCGATCCGATCAACCGGGAGGGAGTAACTATGAATTTCCGCAACAAAGACTGGCGCAATTCCATGCGCGTCACCGTCGACTACAACTACATGATGAAAAAATTCATCGGCAGCGACGGGTTCAAGGACGCCGAGATCGCCGAGATGAAGGAAGCGGCGGCCGACGCCTTCGAGTACGTTGCCGACAACCGCGGCAAGGGCATGATGGGCTGGGCGGAACTTCCGTACAACCAGAAAGAGATCGTCGAGGACATCATCGCCACCGCCAAAGAGGTGCGCCGCAAGTTCAAGTACTTCGTGGTGCTGGGCATCGGCGGCAGCGCCCTCGGCCCCATCGCCGTGTTCAACGCGCTGTGCCACCTGCACTACAACGACCTCGCGCCCTCCAAGCGCAAAGGCCCCAAGTTCTACGTCGAGGACAACGTCGACCCCGAGCGCATGGCCGCCCTTTTGGACGTCATCGAGCCCGAAAAGACCTGCTTCAACGTCATCACCAAGTCGGGCGCGACCAGCGAGACGATGACGCAGTACCTCATCATCAACGACATCCTGACCAAGGCGCTGGGCGATAAGGCGAGCGCGAACATCATCGCCACCACAGACCACGCCAAGGGCAACCTCATCAAGCTGGCCCGCCGCAACAACTACAAGACCTTCTACATCCCCGACGGCGTGGGCGGAAGGTTCTCCGAACTTTGCCCCGTGGGCCTCTTGCCCGCGGCCGTGCTGGGGCTGGACATCAAGGCCATGCTCGCGGGCGCGGCGTACATGGACGGGCTGTGCAGCAAGCCGTCCCTGGCCAAAAACCCCGCGCTGGCCTGCGCCGTGTTGCAGGTCATGGCCATGAAGCGCGGCAAAAACATCGGCGTCATGATGCCGTATGCCGACAGCCTCAAACTCATGGCGGACTGGTACTGCCAGCTCTGGGCCGAGAGCCTGGGCAAAAACGTCACCCTCGACGGCAAGCCCTGCAACGTGGGGCAGACGCCCGTCAAGTCGCTGGGCGTGACCGACCAGCATTCGCAGGTGCAGCTGTACACCGAAGGCCCGTTCGACAAAGTCGTCACCTTCCTTTCGGTGCAGGATTACCGCAAAGTCGTGCCCATCCCGCACGGCTGCGAGGACATCCCCGATGTCTCCTTCCTCGGCGGCCATACCATGAACGAGCTCATCCAGGCCGAGAACAAGGCCACGGCGTACGCCCTGGCCAAGGCGGGGCGGCAGAACTACACCGTGTACCTGCCCGAAGTGAACGAGTTCACCCTCGGCGAGCTGATGTTCCTCTTTGAATTGCAGACGGCCTACGCGGGCGCGATGTTCAACATCGACACCTTCAACCAGCCCGGCGTGGAGGCGGGCAAGCAGGCCACCTACGCGCTTTTGGGCAAGCCCGGCTACGAAAGCAAGCGCGAAGAGCTCGACAGCGCCCCCGCCGCTGAGGACAAATACATCGTCTGATCAGGGCCGCGCAGCCCGCAAAACGCACCGTGCAAGCGGTGCGTTTTTTTGTGCTTTTGCGGGGCGTGAACGCGCATGGCGGCGCGGGCGGGCGTGAACAGGCGGGGCGTGAACGCGCATGGCGGCGCGGGCGGGCGTGAACAGGCGGGTCGTGAACGTGCAGGGCAGGGCGTGAACGTGCGCGGCGGGCGCGTTTGCAGGCGGGCATAAAAAGGAGGGGCGAAGCCTTGCAAAAGTGGCACCCATCGCTTGCGGCGGGGCGGGGGAGGGGTACAATGGATGTGCGGGGCACTCTCCGCAGATCGATCGCAGGAGGATATCGCAATGATGTATTTTTTGGACGCGGCGGGCACGATCGCCCACTGCCTGCCCGAGCGCGTGTACCAGGGCGGGGCCGAGGGGTGCAAGGTGCGCCTGGCGGCGCCGTTCACGGCCGCGGTGACGGGCACCGTCCGCTTTTTGCTGCCCGACGGCACGGCCGCGGGCCCGTTCACGCTCACGTGCGGCGGCAAGATCGGGGGCGCCATGGCGGGCGGCGAGGAGCTGTACGGCTGGGCCTGTGACGCGCCCGCCGCCGTCACCGCGCGCTGCGGGCAGGTGCGGGCGCAGTTCTTTTTCCGCAACGCCGCGGGGGAGCAGACGGCGAGCGCCGCGGCCGTGTTCACCGTCGAGCGCGGCGTGCCGCAGCCGATCCCCGAAGCGCCCGCGCAGGACGCCTACGAGGCGCTGGCGGACGCCGTCACGTCCCTGTCGGCGGACCTCGCGGACGGGCTGTTTTCCGCCCGCGCCATCTACGCCTGGAACGCCGCGCGCACCTACGGCGCGGGCGAGCTCGTCTTTTACCCCGTGGAGGGGGAATACGGCCGCCTGCTGCGCTCGCTCGCGGCGGAAAACTCCACGCCGCCCTATGAAGGCGGCGCGCTCGCTTCCGACAAGTGGCAGGCCGTCATCGACTTTGAAGCGCTCGCGGGGGCGGCCGACGATGCCGCGGAGGGCGCCGCCGCGGCGCAGCAGTACGCGCAGGCGGCGCAGCAGAGCGCGTCCGCCGCCGAGGAAGCCGAGGAGGCCGTGGCGGGCGCCGTCTCGACGCTCGCCACCAAGGCCGAGCTTGCCGCCGTCGTCTCGGGCGAAACGAGCGTCGGCTCCGCCGTCGGGGACGGCGACGGTGCGGAAATTTCTTCTACGTACCTCAAAAAGAGCGACCTTCTCGACCTCGTCTATCCCGTCGGGGCCATCTACTGTTCCTATACCGCAACGCCGCCCGGGACGCTGTTCGGCGGCATCTGGACGCAGATAGCCGAGCGCTTCCTGTTCGCGGCCGGGCCCGACTACGCCGCGGGCAGCACGGGCGGCGAAGAGGAGCACGAACTCTCCATCATCGAGATCCCCGCGCACGGGCACAAGATCTGGGGCTGGCCCGCGCAGAACGGCGAGGACGGCTTCCCCGCGTACGGCCTCCTGATCCAGCCCGACGAGGGCCGGGACGCCCTGTGGGGTTGGAGCAACGACATGCTCGACGACTTCATGATCCAGCAGCAGGGCGCGAACGTCCCGCACAACAACATGCCCCCGTATTTGGTCGTGTACATGTGGCGGCGCACGGCCTGAACGGCTCTTTCCGTGAACGCGCCCGCCGCGGTGTCTGTGCATGAACGCGCCCGCCGCGGGGGACAAGGGGCGGGCAAAAAGGGGCAAAAAGGGAGGGGGCGGCTTCGGCCGCCCCCGCTTCCGTTTTGCGGGCCGGAAATTGTGCGCCGCGGCGCGTTTTTTGCGCGGCGTACGTTTTTTTGCGGCGCGCGGGCGCTCAGCGCAGGGAGGGGACTTCGGGCCCGTCCCCGAACACGCATTGCGCGATCTTCACGTCGGCGTTGGCGTCCTTGCAGTACCAGTCGGCGCCGATCTTTTTGGCGTATTCCTCGTTGAGCACGGCGCCGCCCACCATCACGCGGCAGGCGGGGCACTCTTTCCGCAGCAGGCGGATGGTCTCCTCCATGTGCACGACGGTGGTGGTCATCAGCGCCGAAAGCCCCGCCAGGCGGATATTCTGTTCGCGGCACACCCGCACGATCTCCGCGGGCGGCACGTTCTTGCCCAGGTCCAGGACCTTGTAGCCGTAATTTTCCAGCACCGTTTTGGCGATGTTTTTGCCGATGTCGTGAATGTCGCCCTGTACCGTCGCCAGCACGACGGTGCCCTTTTCGGCGCCCGCTGTTCCGCCGAGCTTCTCTTTCACGGCCGCAAAGCACAGTTTCGCGCTCTCGGCCGCGGCGATGAGCTGCGGCAAAAACAGCGTGCCCCGTTCGTAGCCGTCTCCCACCGCGTTGAGGGCGGGGATGAGGTACCCGTCGATGAGCGCGAGGGGTTCGACGCTCTCCAACAGCTTTTTGGCGCAGTCCGCCGCCTCGGGCAGGCCGTGGCGGATGCAGTAAAAGATGTCCGCCTTTTCGCCCTGCGCGGGCGCTGCGCCCGCCTTGTCGCTGACCTTTTCGGCCTGCGCGGTGCCGTACTTGCGGGTGTAGGCGGCGCAGTTCTTGTCCTGCCCCGTGAGGGCGTTGCAGGCGGCCACCGCCTGCATGTTTTCGGGGATGTTGGGGTTGAGGATGGGCAGATCCAGCCCCGCCAGCAGCGCGCCCGTCAAAAAGGCGGTGTTGACGATCTTGCGGTTGGGCAGCCCGAAGGAGATGTTGCTCACGCCCAGCACCGTCTTGACGCCGAGCGCCTCTTTGACGAGGCGGATGGCTTTGAGCGTCTCCTGCGCCTGTTCCTGTTCGGCGCTGACGGTCAGCGTCAGGCAGTCGATGTACACGTCCTCGGCGGGGATGCCGAAGTTTTGCGCCCGCCGCACGATCTTTTCGGCGATGCGCAGCCGCTCTTCGGCCGTCTTCGGGATGCCGCGCTCGTCCATGGTCAGCCCCACCACGGCCGCGCCGTACTTTTTGACGGCGGGCAGGATGGCGTCGAGCACCCTGTCCTCGCCGTTGACCGAATTGACGACCGCCTTGCCCGTGCAGGCGCGCAGGGCGCTTTCGATGGCCTCGGGCTTGCCGCAGTCGATCTGCAAGGGCAGGTCGCACACGTTCTGCACGTGCCGCACCAGCGCCGTCAGCGCCTCGGTCTCGTCCAGCTCGGGCAGCCCCGCGTTCACGTCGAGGATGTCCGCCCCCGCCTCGGCCTGTTCGAGCGCCTGCGCCGTCACGTAGCCGTAGTCTTTGTCGTAGAGCGCCTGCTTCATGGCCTTTTTGCCCGTGGGGTTGATGCGCTCGCCGACGACGCGCACCCCGTCTACGGGCACGAAGCGCCGCGCCGAGCACAGCGCCGCACGCCGCACGAAGGGGGCGGGCGCGGGTTCGGAGCGGTCCGCCAGGGCGCGCAGCTTTTCGGTGTAGGCGGGGGTGGTGCCGCAGCACCCGCCGACGATGCGCACCCCCATGGCCAGCATCTCTTCGTACACGGCGGCAAATTCCTCGGCGCTCACGTCGTAGTTGCCGCGCTCGTCGGGCAGGCCCGCGTTGGCCTGCACGAGCACGGGCTTGTCCGTGTTTTCGAGGATGGCCCGCACGACGGGCAGCAGCTGCCGCGGCCCCAGCGAACAGTTCACGCCCACGGCGTCCGCCAGGGGAGAGGCCGTCAGTGCGAAGCATTCCGCCGCGCACCCCGTGAAGGTGCGCCCGTTCGCCTCGAAGGTCATCGAGCACAGCACGGGCAGGCTCGTGTTCTCGCGCACGGCCAAGAGCGCCGCTTTGAGCTCGCCGAGGTCGGCCATGGTCTCCACGACGGCCAGGTCCGCCCCCGCCGCCTCACCCGCTTTGGCCATGGCCGCGAAGGCGGCGTAGGCGGCGTCAAAGGTGAGGCTGCCCATCGGTTCGAGCAGCCGCCCCAGCGGCCCGATGTCGAGGGCGACGAATTTGTCCCCCGCCGCCCTGCGCGCGATCTGTACGGCGGCGTGAACGAGCTTTGCGCTCTGTTTCCGTCCGCCCGCCTTGTATTCGTTGGCGCCGAAGGTGTTGGCCGTGATCACGTCGGCGCCCGCCGCCGCGTACGCGCGGTGGATGGCCTCGATCGCGTCGGGGCGTTCGAGGTTCAAAATTTCGGGCAACGTACCCACGTTTTTGACGCTTTTTTGCAGCATGGTGCCGAATGCCCCGTCCAAAACGACGATGCGGTCCTTGCTCCATTGCAGGAAATTCATGTCCTTTCCTCCCTTTGGCGGAAGGCGCAGTCCGCCTTCGCGCAGCCCGCGCATTTGTGGGCGCAGCCGCTCTCTTGCGCGCGGCTCCTGTCCGTGATGCCCGCCACGGCCGTGACGGACTTGCGCGGCGTCAGCAAAAAGCTCTCGTCGCAGCACAGCCCGATGCGCACGTCGGTGCGCAGCAGCGCGCAGATGTCCCGCTGGGCTTGCAGGGGGAAGTCCCCGTACCCGCAGGAAAAGCGCGCCGTCAGCGCGTGCCCGCACCCTTCGGCGAGGTCGGCGCACACGTCGTCGGCATAGCTCTCGACGGCGCAGGACGCGGCGGCGTCGAACAGGAGCGCCGCGTTCATGTCCGTGCCCGAAAGCCGCAACAGTTCGCGCTCCGCCTCCTCGCCGATGGTCACGGCCAAAAGGTAGGCTTCGCGGCAGCCTTGCAGGTGTGCGGCCAGGTCGGCGCTGTGCAGGACCACGCCCGTGCCCTCCAACGCCACGCCCGCGTACTTTTGCCCGCCGTCCGCGGCGGGCCCGTCCGCGGGCAAAAACGTGAGGGAAAAGCGGCGCACGGCCGAGCGCGGTCGTGCGAAAGAGAGGCAGCGCGCGGCCGCCTCGTCCAGCTTGGCCAAAAGCGCCCCGTCCGTCTCCTGCCCGTGCCAGCCCAGCAGCCGCAACAGTTCGCCGCGGGGCACGTTCATGCCTTTTCTCCGTTGATCTCGCGCAGCACGGGCGCCACGCTCTCGGCGATGCGCCGCGCCACGTAGGCGTTGTTCATCACGTATACGTGCACCCCGCGCACCCCCGCCGAGAGCAGGTCGATGATCTGCCCCGTTGCGTAGGCGATGCCCGCCTCCATGAGCGAATCGGGCTTGTCGTAAAAGCGGGCGATCAGCCGTGAAACGGCCGCGGGGATCTTGGCCCCCGAGAGGGAGATGATGCGGTCGACGTGGCTCTTTTTCACCAGCGGCATGATGCCCGCCTGCACGGGCACGCCGATGTCCGCCGCGGCCAGAAGGTCGAGGAAGCGGTAAAAATCCTCGTTGTCGAAAAAGAGCTGCGAATTGAGGTGGCTGACGCCCTCGTCCACCTTGCGTTTGAGGTTGCGGATGTCCTCGGGCAGGCCTGCGCATTCGGGATGGCCCTCGGGGTAGCAGGCGGCGGCGACGTCGAAGCCGTACCCGCCCCTGCGGATAAAGCGCACCAGGTCGGAGGCGTGGGCAAAGTCGCGGCTCTCGGCCGCGCCCTCGATGCGGTCGCCGCGCAGGGCCAGAACGTTTTCCACGCCCAGCCCGTCGAGCTCGCGCAGCGTCGCGTCGGCGCTCTCGGCCGTGGCGTGCAGGCAGGTCACGTGGGCGAGGGGTTCGATCCCGTTTTGCTTTACAAGCTGCGCGATCTGCGCCGTGCGCGCGTTGCCCGAGCCGCCCGCGCTGCACGTGACCGAGATGTAATCGGGCCGCAGCGCCGCCAGCGCGGCGATGGTCTCCTGCACGGCGGAGAGCTCCGCCGTGGGCTTGGGCGGGAACACCTCGAAGGAAAATACCGCCTTTTTTTGCTCGAACAGCCGTGAAATTTTCATGGTGCCCCCTTTGTTTTTCCGCTTCCGCCCCGCGGGGCGGAAGCGGCGGCCGCCGCGCGCGGGCGGGCCGTAAACGTTTCTATTATTATACAGTAAAAAGCGAAAAGGTGCAAACGTTTGGGCAGAATTTTCCGTTTGCGGTTCTTGAATGCCTGTCCGCCGCATATAGTATGTGTACAGCGGCGCAAGGCGGGCATGCCCGCCGCCCGGGGAGGAACAATGCCATGAATGAAACCATCGACTATGCCGAGATGTTGGAGATTCCCGTCAGCACTCTCAACGTCACCAAAAAGCGCAGCAAAAAGCGGCGGGAGGAGTTGAAGGATCGCGTCGTCGAGGCCGTGAACGAGCGCATGGAGGGGGCGGAAGAGCCCGCCCGCGAGGAGGACGGCGTCACCGCGGCCGACAACCTCGTCGACTACGGCGAGGACGCCGCGCCCCGCCCGAAGCGCCGCTTTTTGGAGAGCCGCCTGCTGGTGGGCGAGTTCGTCGCCGTGCTGGCGCTGTGCGCCACCATCCTGCTGACCAACATCTTCTGGCAGGAGAGCGCCATCAACACCTTCTTCGCGAACATCCTTTCGCCCTCCGCCGCCGAGGACACCGTCGACGAGCGCGTCTATTCCGAACTCACGCCGAGCTCGGTCGTCTCCGACCCCGCGGTGGTGTGCAGCGTCGGCGAGGACGGCGTGCTCACCTTCACGGCCGCGTGCAGCGTCTACGCCCCCTGCGACGGCAGCGTGGCGAACGTCACCGCCGCCGAGGACGGAACGTACACCGTCGAGATCGCCCACACCTCCACCTTTTCCACCGTCCTATCGGGGCTGACCTACGCCTACTGCGCGGCGGGGGACGAGGTGCTCTCCACCATCCCCGTGGGGTACAGTGACGGCGCCGCCGTCGTCAGCGTAGCCATGTACGACGCGGGCACGCTCATCCGCGCCTACACGGTGGGGGAGAACAACGACATCCTCTGGAATGCCTGACGCACCCTTTCCGCCCCGCCGCGCGCGGGGCGGCCTTGCGCGCCGCGAACGTGCCCGCCGTGAACGTGCCCGCGGGCATGTACGCGGGCGTGCGATAAAGGTACGCTCGCCGAAACGCGGGCGCTTTCGTGACCGCGGCCGTGTGATCAGGGAGCACCTGCCGAAACGAGGGCGTGCGGCGGGGGAGCGTGCGCGCCTCCGCGTTTCCGTGCACCCCCTCTTTTGGGTGCTCGCCGCCTGGTTCTTGTGGCGGGGGGAGGGGCTGCTCTTTTTCACGGTCACGGCGGCGGCGCTGCTGCACGAATGCGGCCACGCCTTTTACGCCGCGCGCATCGGCTGCCGCCTCCGCCGCCTGCTGCTCACCCCCTGCGGCGCGGTCGTGCGCGGGGACATCGCGGGCATCTCCTTGAAGGACGAGGTGCTCCTCGCCCTGGCGGGGCCCGCCGTCAACGCCGCCTGCGCCTGCCTGTTTGCGGGCCTTTGGTGGTTTTTCCCCGCCGCCTATGCCTATACGGACGCCGCCTTTTACGCCTCGGCGGGGCTGTGCCTGGCCAACCTGCTGCCCGCCTGGCCGCTCGACGGCGGGCGCGTGCTCTATTGCGCGGCCGCGCGGCTGCGCGGCGAGCCCTTCGCCCGCCGCCTCGCCCTCGCCGTCACCCTGGCCCTGGCCGCGGCGGCGCTGGCCCTCTTCGCCGCGCTGGCGGCGGGCGGGGCGTGGAACGTCAGCCTGCTGCTGTTTTCCCTCTTTCTGGTCTGCGGCTGCTTCGGCGGGCAGGACTGCCGCTACGAGCGCCTCCGCCTCGACCCCGCGCCGCGCCTGGCGCGTGGCATGGAGGTGCGCCGCGTCGCCCTCAGCCAGGCTTGCAGCGTGAAGAAGGCGCTCTCCTTCCTCGAACGCGGCCGCTGGCTCGAACTCGACCTCTTCACCCCGCAGGGGGAGTACGTGTGCACGCTCACGCAGTCCGACTTTTTGGAGATCTTGCAGCGGGCGGACATCTACCGCCCGCTCTCCGAATACATCGGGTAGGGCGCCCTTCGGGCGTGCCGTCCCGTTTTTGCGTCCTTTTTCCGCACCGCCCGCCCGCGGATGCGCCCGCTTGGGGGCGTCTGCGGGCATTTTTGCGCCCGTTTTGCCGTGAAACGGCATTTTTTCACAAAAAACGGAGGCAATTTTCCATAGACTCTTGCCAAGCGGGGCGGGTTGTGGTATTCTTATAGGCGGAGCATCGCGGCGCCGCGCGTTCCGCGCGCGCAGACATTCTCCTTTATCGCGTAAACACCGTGCGCCCGCGGGCGCGCGCTGAAAAATTTTTCGGCCGCTTTTGCGGCTTTGCGGATCGTTTCATGCAAAAGACCATGTTTTTCGACCGTTTCGGGCGTGACCTGTTCGCCGCCGTCACCGAGGGCGGCAAATTGGTGGAATTTCACCTCGACACGATCGGCTCGGACGAGATCGCTGGCAACATCTTCAAAGGGCGCGTCGTCAACGTGCTCGACGGCATGCAGGCCGCCTTCGTCTCCTTCGGGCAGGAAAAGAACGGCTACCTCGCCGCGGCGGACATCCCCGCCGCGGGCGAAGCCCTCGGCGGGAGCGCGGCGGGCGGCCTCGGCGTGCGCGCGGGGGACGAGGTGATGGTGCAGGTGGCCAAGGCGCCCATGGGCACCAAGGGCGCGCGGCTGACCATGGACCTCTCCTTCGTGGGCAAGAACCTCATCTTCATGCCCAATTCTCCCTTCTGTGCCCTTTCCCGCAAGATCGAGGGGGAGGAGGAGCGCGCCCGCCTTCTGGCCGCGGCCGAAAAGCTGCAAGCGTCCATGGGCGGCGGCTTCATCCTGCGCACCCATGCCCAGGGCGCGGATATGCGCGCCCTGCGCGTCGAGGCCAAGTATCTGCGCGCGCTCTACCGGTCGGCGCGCGAGGCCTATGAAAACGCCGCCGTGGGGGACCTCGTCTACCGCGACGGAGACGTGCACGCCCGCCTTCTGCGCGATTTTGACCTGACCGAAGTGGAAACGATCTACATCGGCCACGAGGATACCTACCGCCGCGTGCACGCGCTGCTGCGGCTGGCGCGCATCGGCGCCAAGGCGGTCTTTTACCGCGGCGAGCGCGAGATGTTTGAGTATTTCGGGCTGGAAGAGCAGGTGTACGGCCTGCTCGACCGCAAAGTGCAGCTGGAAAACGGCGCCTACCTCGTGTTCGACCGAACCGAAGCCCTCACCGCCGTCGACGTGAACACGGGCCGCTTCACGGGGGAAACGGGGCTGGAAGACACCGTGTTCACCACCAACCTTTTGGCCGCGCGCGAGATCGCGCGGCAGGTGCGGCTGCGCAACATCGGCGGCATCGTCGTCGTCGACTTCATCGACATGGCGGGCGAGGAACACCGCGAGGCCGTCGTGCAGGAGCTCGAACGCTGCCTGCGCGAGGACCGCGCCAAATGCAAAGTCACGGCCATGAGCGGCCTCGGCCTCGTGCAGTTCACCCGCAAAAAGGTGCGCGAGGACATCGTTTCGGCCATCACCAAGCCCTGCCCGCACTGCCGCGGCACGGGCGCCATGGTCTCGGATTCCTACATGGCCTTCCGCGTGCGCATCGCCATCAAAAAATGCTTCGCCGCGGGCTACGAGAGCGCCGTCGTCGAACTCAACGCCGCCCTCTGCGCCTACATCTTTTCCTCCCGCTGCTATGCGGACAGCGTGCGCGGGGAATGGCGCGGGAAGCGCGTCTACTTCATCCCGCACAAGACCTTCCACGAAGAGCATTTCACCGTCCGCGGGGACAACGCCGCCGCCCTCTCTCTGCCCGACCGCGCCCGGCTTTTGTACTGAACCCGCCCCGTTTTTTGGGGCCTGCGGTTTTGTTTTTACGGCCCCGCCCTCTGCGCCGCGCGCAGGGCGGGGCCTTTGTATGCGCGGGCGGCGGGCGGCGCTTACAAAGCGCCGCCCGCCGCCGTTTCCCGTTTCGGGACTTTTCACTTTTCCGTTTTACCTAAGCGGCCTTTGCGCCGCCTTTTTTGTTGCCGTCACAGCGCCTTGTGCATGCGGATATGCGGCACGCCCTCGTCCTTGTAGGGCCTGCCCTCGGCGGCGTAGCCGCAGCGCTCGTAAAAGGGGCGGGCGCGCACCTGGGCGGAGAGGGACATGGCCCGCCCGCCGCAAAGGCGCGCGCCGTCCTCGGCGGCGCGCACCGCCGCCGCGCCGACGCCTCCGCCGCGGAAGGGCTTTTTCACGGCCAGCCGCCCCAAAACGAAGGCGCCGTCCTCGCCGCGCAGCAGGCGGCAGCAGGCCGCGGGCACGCCGTCTTTGTAGAACACGAAGTGCAGGGCCTCCCCGTCCTTGGCGTCGAACTCCTCCGCAAAGCCCTGTTCGGCCATGAACACCTCTTCGCGCAGCGCGCGCCCGTCCGCGCCGAGCGCCCGCGTGCGGCGGAAGGGCAGGTAGGGCTCCTGCCCCCGCACGATGCGCAGGATGCGCGCGGCCGTCTCTTCGGGCGTCTGCTTGTCCGTGTTCAGCTTGTGCGAGAGCATGGCGCCGTAGTGCGCGGCGCGTTCGGCGCTGCGCTCCCAAACGCCGCCGCTGCGCAGGCCCGCCGCGCGGTCCGCTTGTAGCCGCGCCCGCAGCGTCTCTTCCCCGCATTCGAGGGTGAACAGGAAAAAGCGGTACCCGCCCGCGGGCAGGCGCGCGAGGATGTCCTGTACGATGCTCTCCTCGTGCATGACCCAGGAAAAGACGACGCTTCCAAACAGCCCGCTGCGCAGAAAATTGCCGAGCACCTGCCCGCAGTTGGCCAAAACGAGCTCTTTGGCCCCTTCGCCCGGGGCAAAGGGGTACATGTTCCAAAGGTCGTCCCCGTCCGCGCGGACGCAGGGCGGCAGCAGCTTTTGCAGGGCGCGCGCCGTCGCCGTCTTGCCCGCGCCCATCGTCCCGTTGATGAAGATCAGATCCATACCCGCCTCCTGCGCCCAGTATAGCGCCTTTCGGCGCGTTTGTAAAGGGTTTCGCCGTGAACGCGCGGGGCGGGCTTTGCCGCGCCCGCCCGTGCGGGCGCGTCTGCACGGGCGGCGTTCACGGAAAAAGGCCCGTTCCCGTGCGCGGGGCGCGTTCATGAACAAGCGGCGGGGGCGGCGCATACGATGGAATGTCTCGGCAAAGGAGGGGCGTCATGGCTGATTTTACCGTGCTTTCACCGCAAACGGTGTACATCGAAGAGGGCGCCGTCATCGGCGAGGGGGCGGTCATCCATCCCTTCAACGTCATCTGCGGGCGCACAGTCATCGGCCGCGGCGCGGTGCTGTATCCTTTCAACTTTTTGCGGGACTGCACGGTGGGCGAGGGCGCGGAGATCTCCGCCAGCTTCGTGTGCGGCGCCGCGGTGGGCGCGGGCGCGAAGGTGGGGCCGTTTGCACACCTGCGCACGGGTGCAGACGTCGGCCGCGGCTGCCGCGTCGGCAACTTCGTGGAGCTGAAAAACTGCACCCTCGGCGAGGGCGCCAAGGCCGCGCACCTGGCCTACATCGGGGACGCCGCCGTGGGCCGCGCCACCAACATCGGCTGCGGCGCGATCTTTTGCAATTACGACGGGCGGCAAAAACACCGCACCGAGGTGGGCGAAGGGTGCTTCATCGGCAGCAACGTGAACCTCGTCGCCCCCCTGACCCTCGGGGACGGCTGCTTTGTGGCGGCGGGCACCACCGTCACCCGCCCCGTGCCCGCGGGCGCCTTCGTCATCGGCCGCGCCCGCCAGCAGGAGAGCGCGGCGCTCGCCGAAAAATACCTGCCGCGCTGACGCGGCCGGAACGGGGCCGCGTTCCCGCCAAAAAACCGCCCGCCGCGGCCGTGTGTTCATTAAAAAACCGTACGCAGCATGGCCGTGTGCGTTCATCAAAAAACAAAAAAACGTGCGCCCGAAGGGGCACAAAACACCCGCCCGGGCGGCGTCTGACGCGCCTTTGCGGCGGGAAGACCGGGCAAGGAAGGCAAAAAGTATGCAAAAATATTTCGGAACGGACGGCATCCGCGGCGTCGCGGGGGAGGACCTGACGGCGCGCGTCGCCTTTGCGCTCGGCAACGCGCTGTGCCGCCGCGTGCGCGCGCCCCGCGTTGTGCTGGGGCGGGACCCGCGCACCTCGTCGGATATGCTTGCGCTCGCCTTTTGCGCGGGGGTGGCGGCGGGCGGCGGCACCGTGCTCGACGGCGGCGTCCTGCCCACGGCCGCCGTCTCCTTTTTCGTGCGGCGGGAGGGGGCGGACTTCGGCGTCATGGTCAGCGCCTCGCACAATCCGCCCGCCTACAACGGGCTCAAAGTGTTCGGCCCCGACGGCCGCAAATTGGGGGACGAGGAGGAGGCGCGGACAGAAAAGCTGTTCGGGCAGTACCTGCACGCCCCCGCCGCCCGCTGCGGCAGGGCGCGGCCCCTCGGCGGGCGCGGCCGCTATGCGGATATGCTCTGCGCCCTGTCCGCGCCGCTTTCGGGGAGAACGTTCGTGCTCGATTGCGCCCGCGGCGCGGCCTGCGCCTTTGCGCCGCGCGTCTTCCGCCGCCTCGGCGCCAAGGTGTACGCCCTGAACGCCCGCCCCGACGGAGCCCGCATCAACGCGGGCTGCGGCGCGCTGCACCCGCACGCGATGCGCGCGGCCGTGGTGCGGCTGGGCGCGGACGCGGGCTTTTGCTACGACGGCGACGCCGACAGGCTCATCGCCGCCGACGAGCGCGGGGAGCTCGTCGACGGCGACAAGATCCTCTGCGCCCTGGCCTTCGACTTGCAGGAGCGCGGCAAGCTGGCGGGCGGGTGCGTCGTGGGCACGGCGCACACCAACGCGGGCGCCGAGCGCGCCCTCGCCGCGCGGGGCATCCGCCTGCTGCGCGCCGACGTCGGGGATAAGTACGTGGCCGAGGCCATGCGGCGCAGCGGCGCCGTGCTCGGCGGCGAACAGTCCGGCCACGTCATCCTCTCCGAATACGCTGTCACGGGGGACGGCATCCTCACCTCGCTGCGGCTGGCGTCGCTGCTGCAAAAGGGCCCGCTCTCCTCGCTCACCGCGGTGCGGCTGTGGCCGCAGTGCAACCGCAGCGTGAAGGTGCAGGACAAGGTGCGCGTGCTCGGCAGCGAGGGGGTGCAGGCCGCCATCGAGGCGGAAAAGGCGGGCGTGACGCGGCTCGTGGTGCGCGCGTCGGGCACCGAACCCGTGGTGCGCGTCTTTGCCGAGGCCGAAACGCTCTCCGCCGCCCGCGCCGCGGCGGGGCGCATCTGTGAAGCCTGCGCCCGCGCCGAGCGGTAGCGCCCGTTCACGCAAAAAAAAGAGAGGCCCGCTTTGCGGGCGCAAAAACGCGGGTACGTACCCGCAAAAGGAGGGCGGGCGCATGTGTGGGATCATCGGCTGTTTTTCCCGCGAGGGGTGTTACGAAAAGCTCATGGAGGGGCTGGCGCGGCTGGAATACCGCGGCTACGATTCGGCGGGCGTGGCGCTGCTGTCGGAGGGCGGCATCGCCGTGCGCAAGCGCCGCGGCGGCGTGAACGCGCTCGCGGGCCCGCCGTTGGCGGGGCAGACGGGCATCGGCCACACCCGCTGGGCCACCCACGGCCGTCCGTCCGATGCCAACGCCCACCCGCACGCCGCGGGCAAATTCGCCCTCGTGCACAACGGCATCGTCGAAAACCACGCCGCGCTGCGGCGGGAGCTGGAAGGGCAGGGCGCCGTCTTCGCGTCCGAAACGGACAGCGAGGTCGTCGTGCAGCTGATCGCGCGGCTGTACCGCGGCGACTTTTTTGCCGCGGTCTCGGCGGCCTGCGCCAGGCTGCAAGGCTCGTTCGCCCTCGCCGTGCTCTGCGCCGACCGCCCGGGAGAGATCGTCTGCGCCCGCCGCAAAAGTCCGCTCGTGGCCGCCGCGGGCGG
Source organism: uncultured Clostridia bacterium (assembly GCA_944328445.1). GTDB lineage: Bacteria > Bacillota > Clostridia > Christensenellales > Borkfalkiaceae > Borkfalkia. The sequence goes on from CALVHO010000010.1 coordinate 60,461, forward strand.
GGGCGCGCTCTTCGTATGCAGCGACGTGCCCGCCCTCGCGGGGCTGGCGGAGTACGTCTGCCCCGCCGCCGACGGCGAGTTCGTGCGCATCGCGGGCGGCCGCGTCTTTTTCTGCGACGGGGAGGGGAAGGAGATCGCCAAGGTCTTTTCCCGCCTGCCCGAGGGCAGCCGCGCCGAAACGGGCGGCGGCACCTTCATGGAACGCGAGATCGCCGCCGTGCCCCGCGCCCTGGCCGATACGCTCGCGGGGCTGCGCGGGCTCGACTTCGCCCCCTGCGCCCGCGCCCTGCGCGCGGCGAAGCGGGTGTTCGCCGTGGCCTGCGGCACCGCCTACCACGCCGCGCTCGCCTTCAAGGACGCCGCCGAGCGCGAGGCCGACGTCACCGTTTTGTGCCATACGTCCTCCGCTTTCCGTGACCGCGCTCCCCGCATCGGGCAGGGGGATCTGGTGGTGGCCGTCTCGCAGAGCGGGGAAACGGCCGATACCCTCGAAGCGGCGCGGCTGGCCAAAAGCGGCGGGGCGTACCTGCTCTCCGTCACCAACGCGCCCCATTCTTCGCTGGCCGCGCTGGCCGATTTCGGCATCGCCATGCGCGCGGGTGCGGAGGTGGCCGTGGCCGCCACCAAGAGCTACAACTGCCAGCTCCTGTGCCTGTACGCGCTGGCCGCGCAGCTCGCCTTTTTCCGCCATGCGCGCTTCCCCGCCTGGTACCGCTCCCTCGGCGCGCTCGTGCCCGCCGCGCGGGAGGCCTTTTCCGCCTTCCCCGCCGTGCAGGCGCTGGCCGCGCGGCTCGCGGGCGCCAAGGGCATGTACTTCATCGGCCGCGGGCAGGACGCCGTCACCGCCGCCGAGGGCGCCCTCAAAGTGCGCGAGATCGCCTACCGCTTTGCCGAAAGCTGCCCCGCGGGCGAACTCAAACACGGCACCCTGGCGCTGGTGGAGGAGGGCTTCCCCGTCCTCGCTTTGGCCACCGAGCGGGCGCTTGCGCAAAAATGCGAAAACGCCCTCGCCGAAGTGAAGGCGCGCGGCGGCTATGCCGTGCTCTTTTCACAGTACGAGGAGGTGCTCTCCGCCTCCTGTGCCGACGCCGCCATCCGCCTCCCCGCGGTGCCCGAGCCGCTCATGCCCGCCGTGGCCGTCATCCCGCTGCAAGAGCTGGCCTGCTCGCTCTGCCTGCTCAGCGGCTACGACCCCGACCGCCCGCGCAACCTCGCCAAATCGGTGACGGTGGAGTAGCGCCCCCGCGCGCAAGGCGAAGTCATCTTTGCGCCAGTAGCTGTGCGATTTTGAACAGAAGTTCGCGCTTGTTTTCGGATAAATGTAGGATAATGGAGCGAAAATTTTCGATTTCCGGATCGGAAAGTTGTTTGCAACGCTCACGGTAATAGCGAGCGATTCTCGCTATGCATGAGACCTCGTCTTCTTCCGCTGGCAGTCCAAGCGCGTCTGCTATTTTGGAAGCCGTTGTCGAAGACTTTTTATTTTGGTCGTCGGTTAAAAAACCGTAAAGGCTACACACCCGTATGCCGCTTTTACTGCTCAGTTCGGAGATGGGTAACTTTTGCATGAGGCGTATTTCATTCAGATATTGATATACTTTCATTTTCGAAGCTCCTTTTTGAATATTCTATATCAATATACTGATAATGTCAATCAATATACTGATAAAATAGTATACTGAGCGTATGAATTTCGGGGATCGCATCAAAGAGCTGCGGCAGGAGAGGGGGATAACGCAGTCCGCCCTGGCAACCGCGCTCGGCTGTTCGCAATCGATGGTGGCGCAGTGGGAAGCGCACAAAAACAAGCCGACGGAGGAGTTTATCGTGCAGGCGGCGCAGTACTTCGGCGTGTCCTGCGATTATCTGCTCGGCTTGCGCGACGATTGAAAGCCGCGCGGCGCCCCCGCGAGCAAGGCGCGCGCCCGCACGGCCCCGCCGAAGCGGCGGCAAAGCAGCGCCGCATGTTCACGGTTTTGCAAAAGCAATGCAAAAAGGCCCTCCTGATGCGGAAGGCCTTTTCGTTTTTTGCCGTTACAGGTAGGTTTTGAGGCGCTTTTCGTACCCCTCTTCCAGCCGCAAAAGCTCCCTCGCCACGGCGACGATCTCGCCGTCCTCGCTTTTGCAGTCGCCGAGCGAGCGCGAGAGGGCGGTGATGCCCATCACGGTGCCCTGCGTCATCATCTCCGCGATGTGCGCGCGCGAATCGTCTTTGAGGGTGTTCATCTTGATGGAACCCCACATCATCGCCTTTTTGATGGGGTTGGGCTCTTTCAGTTCCAGCCCGCGCTCGTGCGCGCACTGCGCGGCGCGGCCCGCGATGTGTTCGTAGCCTTCGTGCATCTTTTTCAGCTCCTCTTTGAGTGCCTCGTCCTGCGTTTCGGGCAGGATGTCGGCGATGGAGCGCAGCGCGTAGTGCGCGTTGCGGTACACTTCGGCGAGAAGTTCTTCTTCCTTTTTGCTGTCCATGTTCCCTCCTTTTTTGACAGTTTGCGCGCATCTCCCTCCTTTTATACGCCGCATGAACGCGCTTTGCGGCCCGCGGCGGAAAATCGCAAAGGGCGGCGGAAAATCGCTTGACAAGCGCGCGCGTATATGGTAGAGTATACCCCGAGCCGCTCGTAGCGGGCTTTTTAAGCGCGCGGTTTTCGCGCCGCCTTGGCACACGGCGAGACTGGAAAGAGGAGGTAAATTCTTTTGTACGCGATCATCGAAAACGGAAGCAAACAGTACAAGGTTTGCGAAGGCGACGTCGTGCGGGTCGAAAAACTCAAAGTGAACGTGGGCGATACCGTCGAATTCAAGGCCGTCATGATCTCCGACGAAAACGGGGTCAAGACGGGCGCGGACGTGGCATCCGCCAAGGTCAGCGCGACGGTCGAAGCGCAGGACAAGTTCAAAAAGATCGTCGTCTTCAAGTACAAGGCGAAGAAGAACGAGCGTAAAAAGCAGGGCCATCGCCAGCCCTTCACCCAAGTGAAGATCGAAAAGATCTCGCTGTAACGCCTATCGAAGGAGGAACAAAACATGATCCTGATTAGTTTGTTTGCTCATAAAAAAGGGACGGGCTCCTCGCACAACGGCCGCGACAGCGAGGCGAAGCGCCTCGGCGTCAAGCGCGCCGACGGGCAGGAAGTGCTCGCGGGCAACATCCTCGTGCGCCAGCGCGGCACCAAGTTCCACCCGGGCAACAATGTCGGCATCGGCAAGGACGATACCCTCTTTGCCTTGGTCGACGGCGTCGTCCGTTTCGAGCGCCTGGGCAAGGACAGGAAGCAGGTCAGCGTCTACGCCAAAGCGGCGCAGTAACAAAAAAACGTCATTTCGGCGCCCCCGCGGCTTTGGCCGCGGGGGCGCCTTTCCCTTTTCGGCTACGAAGAACAAAGCGGCAGGGCAGGGCACCGCGCCGCGCGGCGGAAAGAGCCCGTGTGCATGAAAAAAACGCCAAAGAATTTTGCAAACATCGTCGATATACTTTGACTTTTCCCGCGCGATATGGTATTCTAAATAAGCGCTTAAACGGCGCAGCCACATGCAGAAGTACCCAAGTGGCTCAAGGGGCTCCCCTGCTAAGGGAGTAGTACGGGAAACCGTAGCGCGGGTTCAAATCCCGCCTTCTGCGCCAGGCTTGCCCGTCGCCGCAATGGCGGCGGGCTTTTTGTTTGCGCGGGGCAAGGCCCCGCGTTTTGCAAACAAAAAGCCGCACGCGGGCGGCAACGGGCCGCTGCGCTTCGAAGTCGGGCTGCCGAAATAACGTGACGCGATCGCGCCTTGCGGCGAACGATCGCTATTCCGTCGCGGCGTTGCCGCTCCTTACAAATCCCGCCTTCTGCGCCAATGCTTGGCGGCAAAGCGCCGTCTGACAGGCACGGGCCATTCGGCCCGTGCCTTGGTCTTTGCGCTTGCCGCCTGCGCCCGTTTCGCAAAAAGTTTTGGGCTTGCGCCCAAATACGTTTTTGCGAGTCTGGGGACAAAAAGTATTATTTTAGTTTTTTTCAAGGTGGGTATTATGGGCAAAGCGCCGTCTGACAGGCACGGGCCATTCGGCCCGTGCCTTGGTCTTTGCGCTTGCCGCCTGCGCCCGTTTCG
>CALVHO010000011.1 GCA_944328445.1 uncultured Clostridia bacterium
CGCAGCAATTCTTGCCTTTTCGGCTCCTTGCTTACGTCTTATACGTTTCCGTATCAACCTCATCTTTCTTAGATTCTCTTTGCCTTTCGTACTTGCTTTTTCTTCGCTATGCAGTTGTCAAGCTTCCTAAACGCTCTTCGACAGAAGAGAAATGATGCTGCCCGAACCGACAGCTTAGATATCATAGCACTTTTGCCCTATACTGTCAAGCAATTTGCCGAATTTTCAAAAAATTTCTTTTTTCGCATCCCCCCTTCCGCGGGCTTGGCCCCGGGCACGTTTTTTGCGGCGGACGGAACGGGCGGCCGCCCCGTTCCCCTCCCCACTATTTATTATAATAAGGAAAGAAAACCGTGCCCGCGCGCGAAACGCCCGCAAAGGCAAAGCGCGCCCGGAAAGGCGCGCTCCACGCAAAAAGACGGCGGGGCGCCGAAAGGCGCCCCGCGCAAAAACACATCCTACCGCGGCGGCCGCAAACAAGCGGGCACGTTCACGGGGTCACTTCAAAAACGCTTCAAAGGCCTCTTTGATCTTCTCGAAGGAGCGCTCGGCGGCCTCCTCGTCCTTGGCGCGCACGGAGTAGTAGATCTTCAACTTCGGCTCGGTGCCGCTGGGGCGCACGCAGACGAAGCTGCCGTTTTCGAGCTCGTAATAGACGGCGTTGGTCTTGGGGATATCGAGCGTTTCCTCGGTGCCGTCGGCCAGCCGGCGCACGGACGCGGAGTAATCGCGCACGGCGACGACGTTGTGCACGTCGAACTTTTCCACCTTTTTGGTTTTGAGCGAATCGACGACGGCGTTCATCTCCTTCATGGCGTTGAGGCCCTCGTACTTGATACTGATGTTGCGGTCGAGCACGTAGCCGTATTTGGCATAGATGTCCATGAGCCTGCCGTACACGCTCTGCCGCTTGTAGGTATAGTAGCAGACCATCTCGGCGCAGAGCATGGAGGCGACGACGGCGTCCTTGTCGCGGCTGCCGTCGGTGCCGCGCAGGTAGCCGCAGCTCTCCTCAAAGCCGAAGAGGAAGGTCTTGGCGCCCGACGCCTCGTATTCCTTGATCTTTTCGCCGATGAACTTGAACCCGACGGGCACGTCGACGAGCTCGACGCCGAAGTCCTCGCAGATGGCCCTGGCCATGCCCGTGGTGACGAAGCTCTTGACGACGACGCCGTTGGCGGGCAGTTTGCCGTCCTCTTTGAGGCGGGTCAGGATGTAATCGAGCAACAGGATGCCCACCTGGTTGCCCGAGAGGGCCACGAACTCGCCCTCGCCGTCCTTGACGGCGACGCCGAGGCGGTCGCTGTCGGGGTCGGTGCCGAACACGACGTCGGCGTCGATCTTGCGCGCCAGCGCGATGCCCATCGAGAGGGTCTCCTTGAACTCGGGGTTGGGCACTTCGACGGTGGAAAATTCGGTATCCTTTTTGACCTGCTCGGGGACGACGGTCACGTTGATCTTCAACTTTTTGAGGATGGTTGTGACGGGAACGTAGCCGCTGCCGTGCACGGGGGTGTAGACCAGTTTGAGGTTTTTGCCCTCCTTTTTGACGGCCTCGGGAGAGATGGCGAGCTTGGTCAGGATCTTGTAATAACTCTTATCGACGGAAGAAGGCACCTTTTTGATGAGCTTGCTGCCCGCTGCCTCCTGCACGGAGAAGTAATTTGCGATCTTTTCGATAAAGCCGACGACGATGGCCGTGGGCTCGGGAGACATCTGCGCGCCGTCCTCGCCGTAGACCTTGTAGCCGTTGTATTCCTTGGGGTTGTGGCTGGCGGTGATCATGATGCCCGCGATGGTTTTGAGCTTGCGCACCGCGTACGAGAGCATGGGGACGGGATGAACGTCGTCAAACACATAGGCGACGATGCCGTTGGCCGCCAGCACGCCCGCGGCGGCAAAGGCGAACTCGCGCGATTTGCGGCGGGTGTCGTAGGAGATGACCACGCCGCGTTTCATCGCCTCGGCCCCGAGAGACTTGACGTATTCCGAAAGCCCCTGGGTGGCCCTGCGCACGGTGTACACGTTCATCATGTTGGTACCGTAGCCGATGATCCCGCGCATGCCCGCGGTGCCGAATTCGAGCTCGGCTCCGAAGCGGTATTCCTTCGCCTTTTCGTCATCGGCGATGGACGCAAGTTCGCGCCTGCCCTCTTCGTTGAGGGCGGGGTCGTTCAGCCACGATGCATACACTGCCTGGTAATCCATATGATTGTAACCTCCGACGGTTTATAAGACAAAAGTATTCACGAAAAAAGTTTTGAAAGAGACAAAACTTTTTTCCGTGAGTTTGAGAGACAACCCGATGTTCGCTTTGCTTTGGCAAAGCTCTGCATCGTGTTTTCTCTCTGCGGCGCGCACTTTGTGGCTCTCATTCATAACGCGCGCCGCATTCACTCTTTCCCCAAAGCCGAAAGTTTTCGGCAAATTGAGGGCGCTTGCAAAAAGTGTGATTTTTGCGCGCGCAGAGGATTTTAGGTTCACGAAATTTCTTTCAAAAGAGATGAAAGAAATTTCCGTGATTTTGAGGGAGCAACCTCAATTCTACACTCTACATTCTACATTCTACATTCGGCAAAAGCCCGCCGGGGCGGAGCCGCAACGCTTACAGATCAAAACTGTCGTAAAAGTTTTCTTCTTTCTTTTCGTTTTTGGGGGCCACGATCTGCTCCTCGCCCAAAAAGTACTTCTTTTTCGCGTACGTGTAGTAGCCGATGAACTGGATGCAGATGAGGATGATGTACGACATCGGCACGGTGATCAGCAGCGCCGCCCCGAAGGACGCGATCGCGAACAGCACGTTCACGCACAGGATGAGCATGGCCGTGACCAGGTAGGTGGAGAACAGCGCCCCGAACCGTCCTTTGGCGCCGCGGAAGGAAAAGCTGCGGCGGATGGCCGCGCCCAGTTTGAGCTTTTCGCTGACCATGGCGGGGACCACTTCGCTGCACAGCGTCAGTTTGAGCGCCTGTGCCGCGATCAAAAGCGCCACGGAGACCATCAGCGCCGCGATGGTGGCGACGATGTGCACGGAGATGACGCCGAGCAAAAACACGAACACCACGTAGCACAGCCCCAGGACCAGGACGTTGAACAAGAAGGAGAGCGGAACGTAGATGAGCTGCCACAGGCAGGCCTTGCCGAGGCTGCCGATGAAGGCGTTCATGAACGGGATCTTGGCGTAGCTGGACATCTTGTGGTCGATCAGCCCGCCGAAGGCGAAGTTGCCGATGCCGCCCAAAAAGCGGTTGACGAGCCACACGAGCACCAGCGCCACGAAAAAAAAGACGAAGCTGCCCGTCTTTTCACGGAAAAATTCGGAGAGCACGTCGAGCTGGGCGCGCAGGTTGTCGGCAAAGCCGGTCAAAAATTCGTAATCCCCCGAGGTGACGGCCTTCAAAAAATCGCGGAAGAGCTGCACCGTGCCTTCAAAGGCGTCGCTGGTGAAGAGCATGTGCAGCGTCGGGTACAAGAGCGCGGCCGAGAGCGCGATGCCCAGCACCCACACCAGCACCTTGTAAAGGAGCATCTTGTAGTTGAGCGCAAAGTTGTCGATCAACAGGTGAAAGGAATTTTTGAAGAGCAAGACGCGCCTCCCTCAGTATTTTTTCTTCACGTCCATGCGCTCCTCGCCCGAGGCACCGAAATAGGCCACGAACATCAGCGCGCAGAAATACAGGATCATGATGAGGTAGATAACTTCGTTGACGATGAACAAGGGGTACTCGATCTGCGCAACGGCGCTGGGGACGAGCGCCGCAAATTGCAGCACCACGCAGACGAGGCAGGGCAAAAAGACGGACAGGAACATGCCGCCGCGGTGCCCCGCGTTGAGCTGGTTGGCGCAGGAGAGCGAATCGATCAGCCCGTAGCCCGTGATCTGCATGCAGGGCAGCCACAGCAAAACGAGCGAAGCGAGGTAGCACATCAGCGCCGTAAGGCCGACGAGGGTGACGAAGATGACGACGAGGCAGGCGATGCCGCCGAGGATGAGAGACTCGGCGTACAAGAGCCCCGCCGCGATCAGCGCCCAGAGCTCGTACACGGCGATGAGGATGACCAGAAACAACAGCGTGGAAACGAAGTTGTAGTTGAAGCGGCTGAAAATGCCGCGGAAGGAGCGCGACCCGATGCGCATGTGCTTTTCGATAAAGCCCAGGAGCATGGGGAACAGCGCCACCGAAACGCCCACGCACACCAGCGCGAACGGCCAGCTGCCCCGCTTGAAGAGGGACAGATAGCGGAAAAGCTCGATAAACGCGAAGTCCGAATCGAGCTCGACGGCCTGTTCAAACAGCGCCTGCATGTTCGCCGTGTCCATGGTCATCGTCAAAAAATACGAAGAGAGAATGGCGAACGGGAACAAGAATATGAAGTTTTTGAAAATATACCGCAAAGTTTCGCCGATATACTTCAAAAGAGGCCTCCCCTGCACGGCGCGCAGCCGCACCGATCTGTTTCCATTATAATATAAAACGGGCGCGATGTAAAGCCTTTGCCCGATTTTGCCCGAAAATTTGTGAACGGACGCAAAAACCGTAACACGCGCCGCACACGGCCCCGCCACGAACGGAGCGGAAAAAAGCCGCCGGACGCAGGGCGTTCGGCGGCGGCAAGGGGTGCGCGCGGGGGCGCGCCCTTTTATTGGATCATCACCAGCAGCTGGATAAGGTAGTCGTAATAATCGCCGAGGTAATCGGCGGCGACGGTATCCGCTTGGCAGGCGGCGAGCGCCTGCGCCTTGTCCGGCAAGGACAGGTAATAATTTTTCACGACGACGTAGCGGTCGCGCATCGAAAGGGAGTAATCCACCTCGTACGGCGCCTCGTCCGCGCCGCTCGGCGGCGTTCCCCCGCCGCCCTGCTCGTTTTCGGCGTACAGCGCGTCGAGGCTCTCGTCGAGCTCGGTCTGGATGCGCAGGACGACGGACTCATACTCCGCTTCGAGGGAAGCGAGCTGCTCTTCGAGCATGTCCGAGCGCCACATGCGGTTTTCGAGGGCGGTGAACTTGGCGTCCAGCACCGCCGCGTCGTACTTCTTTTTGGCCTCCTCGCTGTCGGCATTGGCCTCGGCGATGAGCCTGTTCACGGCCACTTCCAGCTCTTCCTGCGTCATGAACGCACCTCCGCTTTGGAAAATTCCGCCCGCAGCGACAGGACGCGGCCGGGGCCGTCCGATTCCAGCCGCAGCGCGAACGCATCCCCCGCCAGCTTCACGGGGTAATCCCGCTCGCCGTCAAAGACGGGCAGGCGGCGCAGGCCGCGCGGCCCGCGCACGGTCAGCAAAAAGCTGCCCTCGGCCCGCACCCGCACCGCGCGCAGCAGGCCGCCCGCGTAGGGCGAGCGCACCTCGCGCGCCCAGACCGCACGCCCGTAGGCGCCCGCAAAGGGCCCGCCCTCGGTCAGTCGGTACACCGCCCCGCCGTGAACGAACGTGACCGCATCGCCGCAGCTTGCCAGCCCCTGCGCGGCGCGGCGCAGGATGTACCCGCCCGAGCCGTCGCAGCGGAACAGGGCGAGCACGTCCTCCTCTTCCCCGCCCAGGCGGGCGCGGGCGGACAGCACGTAGTTCCCGCGCCAGACGGCGCCGCGCGCCGCGGGCTGCTCCACCCCCACGAAAAAGCCCGCGAAGTCCTCCGCGAAGGGCTGTACCTTGGAGCCGTCGAAGCGGCAAAACCCGCTTTCGGACAGCCAGAACACCCCCTCGGGCGCCGCGGCCGCCGTGGCCCCGTACAGCCGCGGGCAGGCGCAGACGTCGCCGAGGCAGAACGCGCGCTCGTCGCCGCGGGCGGAGAGCTCCTGCACCCCGCGCCCGCGCAGCAGGAACAGCCCGCCGCGGAAGGTCACGGCCGCCTCGATCTTCCCCGCGGCGTCGGGGAAGGAAACGCTGCCGCCGCCACCGCGCGCCGCGGCGAAGGAGGCGGGGTCGGCGGGGGCGGAATATTCGGCCCCGCTGCCCGCAAACGTCCACAGCCGCTCGTACCAGAACGCCGCGACGGAAAAGGGCGGGATGCCCTCCGCGGCCGCGCAGCCCTGCGCGCCGAGCACGGCGACGGATACGCCGTCGGACAGGGCGAGCTTTTCTTCGGCGCCGTCAAAAAAGCGCACGGACGCGGGCACGGCGGCAAAGTTCACGCCCGTATCGGAAAACGCGCCCGCCGTGCGGGCGTAGAGCTTTCCGCTGCGGCAATACAGCGCCTCCGCCCCGCCCGCGGACAGGCCGAACAGCCCCGCGGGCTCCTCCCCCGCGGGCAATGCGGCGGCGTCGATGTGGCACGACGCCCCCGCGCCGCGCGAAAGGGTACCGTCCGCGCGGTCGAACCCGTAGGAAAAGGCCCCGTCCTCCCCGACGGCGGCGCGGGCGGGGCCGCCCAGCGCCACCGCTGCCGTGCGCCGCGCCGACGCCACGGACAGGGGGCTCTTGCGCGCCGTCATACCCAGCTCCTGAGGCGGAACCTTCCGCCCCGTTCGCGGCAGGCGCAGGCGAGCGCGTCGCGGTAGCGCTTGTCGAGCAGGGCGGCCGTCTCCATGTCCCCGCTCATCAGCGCGAATTCGCAGGCGGTGCCCAGCGCCAGCAGCCGCCCGCCGTCGCGGCAGCCCGCTTCGGGCGCGTCCGCCGCGGCCTTGACGGACGGGCGGCAGGAATACTCCACCTCCACCGCGCCCGCCCGCACGCGCAGCCCCTCGCCCAGGGCGGTGTAGGCCAGCTTTTCCCCCGACGGGCCGCGCACGGCGAAGATCTCGGCGGGCGGGCACGAAAAGGCCGCGTACGGCACGCCGCCGTCCGAAACAAAGCTCTCGCGGCGGCGGATGGGCAGGTAGTCGAGCGCGATCTCGTTTTCGGTGAGGTTGAAACAGCGCAGCAGGGTCTCCTCCTCCCGCTGCATGGCGCCCGCGTCGGCGCCCGTACGGCCCGCGAGGAAGTCGGCCAGGTCGCGCCTGCCGCACAGCTCCGCCGCGAGCACCATGATCTCTTTGACCAGCATGCTCCCTCCTTTGCCCGCGCCCCAAGCGCGCGCGGCATGGCCGCGCGCGCCGCAAAAGGCCGGGCGTTCCGGGCACGCCCCCTTCACGCTTTGCTGCGTTTTTCGGGATACGTACCCGCGTTTTTTGTACCGCGGTGCGCGATCGCCGCGCGGCCGCTTACTTTTCGGTGATGCCCGAAAGCATCGCCTGCCCGCACGGACGGGTGCAGATGAGGTCCGCATACTTGACGAGCGTGGCCGTGTACAGCGGCTTTCCGGGCACCTGGCGCAGCACGCGGCCGTCGTCCCCTTCCAGCCACTTCCAGTCGCACAGCTGGTGCAGGCAGAAGTCGTCGGTGTTGAGCAGGTACATCGTCTTGTCGGGGCAGAAGCGGTCGGCCACCACGGGGATGCCGTTGTAGGTGATGGTGCGGTAGCCGCCCGCGAGCTCGGCCGTATCGACGAAGCGCTTGTTCGCCGCGAGCAGCTCCTGCAAGGCGCGCTTGACGCCCCAGCTGCACACGATGAAGTTGACGCGGCTGCCCGCCTGCTCTTCGAGGCGGTCGATGGCCGTCTGGATGGCGGTCTCGGTCAGGGTGCCGACGTTGCTCTTCATGTACGGGACCATCCACTTGTGGGTGGAGCGGTCCAGCCCGTAGAGGGTGCCGCTGCTCTTAAAGATGGCGCCCAGGCCCGTCAGTTCGAGGTTGTACGAGCCCTGCACGCACGCCGTGTTGCCCGTTTCGACGACGCTGTCGAGAGCGGCGCCCGAAACGGTGAACTTTTTGTTGTCGCGGTCGACGGCGGTGATGCGCCGACCCGTGGCGCCCGTGACGGCCGCGGAACCTTCCATGAAGTCGATGACCATGCCCTCGATGAGGTTTTTGACGGAATCGGCCGTGACGGTGTTCCCGCTGACGGCCGAAACGGTGCACAGGATGCCCGTGCCGTCGCCGAAGAGCATGCGCCCGAAGTTGAAGGACGAGGAGCGGATGAGCCCCTCCATCTCCGCGTTGAGAAGGTTCACGAAGGCGCCCGCGCTGTTTTCGGAGGCGCGCACGGCCTTATCGCTGATCTCCACGGTGCCGTAGAGGTTTTTGAGGGTGGTCACGAACTGCTCGTAATTGTTGCCTGCCGCGGCGGGGAGCTCCCCCTCCTCCGTGCCCGCGCCCACGCCGCCGTTGACGCCGTACTGCGCCAGGCGGCGCACTTCCTTGCCCCACACGTCCGCCGTCGAGCGGCGGATGCGCGCCAGCAAGGGGTTGGCGGCGGTATCGAGCTGTTCGGAAACCGCGCCGAGGTAATACTTTTTCAATGCGCTGTCCGCGCTGGTCATAGTCACCATCGTACGAAAATTTCTCCTTGTTCCGGTTATTTTGTGTAAACGCGCCCGCGGGGCCTGCCCGCGGCCAATGCCGTGAACGCGCCCCGCGGGGATGCGTTCAGCGGCTGTCGCGTTCCAGCCCCGCCCGCGCCAGGCGCGCCGCCTCTTCGAGGGTGCGCACGCGCGGCGCGGGGGCGGGAGCGAAGCCGCCGCCCTCCGCCATCACCGCGGGCGGACGGGAGGCGATGTAGTCCTCCACCGCCCGCGCCACGGCCGCGGCGAAGGCCGCGTCCGCCCCGCCCGCGGGCACGGCGGGCCTTGCGGGCAGGGGCGTGCCTTCGGCAAAGGGCAAGGCGGGCGGCACTGCGCTTTCCCGCGCGGCACCGGGCGCCCCTTCCCCTGCCGCGGCGCCCGCCGGCGCCTCATCCTTTTGCCCCGCGCGCTCCGCGTCCGCGGGCGCGGGCGCGGCGGGGCCGCCACCGGCGGCGGAGGGCACGAGGCCTTGTTCCGACGCCTTCTCCTCCAATTCGCGGAGCCGACGGCTGCGGCGGGTAAACTCGGCTTCCAGCGAATTGTACGCGCGCAGAAGGGCATCCGCGTCCTTGAATTTGCCCAGGCCCGCCGCCGTCGCGCCCGTGTTTTGCCGAGCCTCCGCTCCCTGCGCCGCGGCGTTTTCCGCAATGTTATCCTTCATGTTGCTCCTTTTGCGGCGCGCTTGTGCCCGCGGCTGCGGGCGGCGCGCCTTCCCGTTTTTGTTTTTGCCTTCTCTGTTCTTCGTGCGCGGCGATGTGCGCCTCGAAGCGGGCCTTTTCCGCCCCGCCGTACGCGCCCGAAAGCAAAAAGCGCGTATGTTCTTCGGCGTGGATTCCGTCGTCGTCGAAGGCGTCGACCTCCGCCGGCCCCGCGCAGAGGCGCAGATTTTCCTCCGCCGCCTTGGCGCGGTGCAGCGCGGCCAGGCCGCGGGTGCTGTCCAGCCCCGCAAACCCGAGGGCGTTGAGGATGCGCGAGCGCGTCTCCCCGTCCAACTTGCCGTCCTCGCCCGCCAACAGCCCCATGTTGTACAGCTCGTAGAGGAGTGAACGGCGCTTGGAGGGCGAATCGGCGGCGTCTCCGTCCGTCTCGAACACGACGTCGTCGCAGGTGAGTTCGCGGGCGGAAAAGCGCACGTCTCCCCGCCCCGCGCCCGCGGCGCGCAGGCACTGCGGCCCCGCCGCGCACGAGCGCATCAGCCGCAGGATGTGGCGGCCCACCTTTTTCATGGCGCGGCGGATGCTGTCCGTGGTCACGGCCAGGCGGGTATCGTCCTGGTCGATGAGCAGTTGCAGCCCCACCGCGCTGGAAATGTTGGTGCGGTTCTGCGACGTCGAGCTGATCTCGCTGACGCCGCTGACGAGCACGAACTCGTCGAGCAGGCGCTCCTCCTCGTAGGAAAACTCGGCGGGCATCGCGTCGGCGCCGAGCATGCGCGGCGGTTCGCTGCCCTGGCGGTAGACGAGCACCTTGCCCGGCGCCAGCCCCTCTTCGAGCAGTTCGGCCGTGTCGACGGAGCCGTCCTCGACGGCCAGCACGCCCATGGTCAGGCGGTTCAGGAATTCGTGTTTGCGGTTTTTCACGGCGTTGAACGCGCGCTGCACGGGGATCATGCGGTCGATGATGCTGCCGCCGAAGAAGGCGCCCGAAAACTCGACGGCGCACTGCTTGACGAAGGGATAGGTGCGGCCGCCGTTTTCGCCGTTGGCGTAGGGCAGCGCGCCGTCGTAGGCGAGCTTATCCCCCGCGACGATGGTCAGCCGCCCTTCGGGGAAGTCGGCGCAGGGCTTGCGGTAGTACTCGATGACCACCTCGCAGCCGTGCAGCACGTTGCGCGCCTCGCCGCCGCCCCCGCCCGCGTAGTTGGCCGCCTCCGAATAGGGCGCGAGCGAAAATTCGCCGATGTCCCGCCCCGCCACCTTCACGCCGTACAGCCGCTCGATCTCGTCGGCGGGCACCGCCTTGGCGTGCATGATGCTGGGCTGCTCCTCGATGCCCTCGCAGCCGAGGTTTTCGGGATAGAGCTCGAAGGGCGGGAGCGCGGCGATGCGCACCCCGCCCGCGCCGCCGCGGGCGGATGCGTCCCACAAGACCTTGTAAAAAGCGGTGCCGCACGTTTCGCTCCACACCGTGGCGCGGGAGACGGTCTCGTCGAAGGCGGTCTCTTCGCAGACGGCGCGCAGCACCTGCCCCGCGAGCTCGGCCGCGCGCAGGTCCTGTTCGCTGTTGGTGGCGGCGCGCACCGTCATCACGGGCCGCACCTGCGCCAGCTTGGCGCAGCGCGTGTCGATGGCGGGGGCGATGTGGTTGAACACGCGGCGGCACTGCCAGGCGTAGCGCGGCTGCTCCTCCTCGATCTCCCCGTCGGGCGCGATGCCGCAGTATTGGTTGCCCGCCAGGAAATTCATGTTCAGCTGCCAGCCCCGTTCGAGGCTGCGCCGCTCGCGCTGGCGGCGCAAAAATTCCTTGCGCACCTCCTCGGCGAGCTTCGCCGCCCGCGCGGACGGCTTTTCCGTTTGCCCGTTCATGCCTTGTCCTCCTTCAACAGCTGCAAGAGCCGCTTTTTTTCGGCCGCCAGGGCCTCGTCGCTCATCTTTTCCAGCGGTTCCTCCCGTTCCAGCAGCAGTTTGGCCGCCGAAATGTCGGGCGGGACCTCCTTTTTCGTCACCCGCCGCCGCACCAGCGTCTCCTCGCCGTCCTGCACCGCGTACTCCTCGACGATCTCGTCCGTCGCGTAGCCCACGGCGCGGCGGTGCAGCGCGTCCACAACACTCGTTCCGCTCATGTTCCCTCCTTGTCTTGCGCCCGCCGTTCCGTTTTTGGCGGCACGTATCTCTTTTTTTGAAACCACCCCTTCCCTTGCCGCCCCGCCGCAGGGCGCCCGTCACGCGGGCGGGCCCCGCCGCGCGCGGCGCATGAGGCGGGCCTTGTCCTTCTGCACGGGGGTGAGTACGGGCGCGGGCGGTTCGGCGCGCGGCTTGGTCATCAGGTAATAGCGCAGCTCGTCCAGGGCGTGGTCGTCCTTCTTTTTGGGGAGGTCTCCCTCCCCCCAGAAGTAGCCCTTGATCTCGCGGATGAGGTTCACGCAATTTTCAAAGATGTACAGCCGCGGCTTCCCGCCCGCGCCGATCAGGTATTCCTTGACCCGCGCGATGCCCGCGAACATCTCCTTGTTGACGCGCGCGTTGACGAGGATGCCGCGCTCGGAAAACAGCTCGCTCACGCTCTTGACGGAGGCGAGGGTGCGCTGCCCCGCGGCGGGGTCGATCAGCGCCCGCAGCCGCCCCTGCCCGTCGGTGTGCCAGCCGACGGCGCGGGAGATCTCCCAAATTTTGCGGGCGTGGTGGTCGATGTCCTTGCCCGCCTCGTAGTGCTCGGCCACCACGTACACGTTGCCGTCGTAATCGGCGCAGTACCAGTGCGCCGAGAGCGGGTTGCGCAGGCCCGGGTCGATGGAGATGGTGTCCTGCCACGCGGGCGGCAGGGCGAAGGGCGGGATGACGTGCACGCGCTCGTCGAACTCGGGATACACCAACCCCTCCCCCGTACAGAACCGCCCCCGCCGCCGCGATTCGAGGGTGCGCTCGTCCAGCGTGCTCTCCAACAGCGCGATCTCCTTTTTGGGCAGGAAGGGGTTGTCCTCCCATTCCATGAACTCGTACCACACCTCGGGGTCGCCGCGCGCGTTCATGTAGATCTCGTCGTAGAGGAAGGTGCGCCCTTTGAGCGGGGTCATGGTCCCGAACAGCTCGCCCGCGCGGTCCAAAAGGCGCATGCGGCACTCGTCGTACACGTCTTTGGGCGGTTCCTCGTCGAACCAAACAAAGTCGAGGGAGGCGCCCTGGAATTTTTCGCGGCCCTGGTCGCAGGTCTTGAAGCCGATGACCGAAACGCCCCCGAACACGTTTTTGACGCGGATCTGGTCGATGACGCCCGCGGGCGAGCCCTTGCGCCCCGCGAGCATGGTCACGTCCTCGATCCAGGCGGGGTCGAGGTAGCGCAGCACGGCGCGCTGGGCCACGTCTCTTTGGACCTGCTGGGAGAGCGATACCACCCACCCGAACACGTCCGCGCGGTTTTTGCGGTAGGGATGGATGCCGCGGGCCAGGTACACGCACTCGGCGGCGCCGCATTCCGTTTTGCCGCTGCGGTTGCCGCCGAACACCCAGCGGTTGCGCTTTTTGCATTTGTGGAAGGCGATCTGTTTTTTGTGGACTTTGCGCCCCTTGTTGTAGTGCGCCAGCGCCCCGCCCGCGGCGCGGCGCGCCTCCTCACGCTCGACGGCGAGCAGGCGCAGCACGATCTCTCTTTCCCGCATGTGACAAAATTTGTGAAAATACCCCCGCTTTTTCCCCGCTTTGCGCCCGCCCTTGCTTTACAATGAAAAGCACACGCAAGGAGGCACCCCATGAACAGACCTTCCGCTCCCCTCCCGCCGCCCGCGCGGGATACGGAAACGCGCCCCGTTTGCCCGCCCGCGCGCGGCGCAAAAGCGCGCCGCCCCGCCCGGCGTTTCGCCCCGGCACCGCCCGCCCTGCTCTTTGCCATCGCACTGGCAGCCGCCCTGTTCTTTGCCCTCGCGCCCGCGGTGCGCGTTCATGCAGAGGAAAGCGCCCCCGAAGGAGACGCCCTCCCCGCCTACGCGCGCGTCACGCAGGAGGGCACCTGGCTGTACGCCGCCGCCGACGGGAACACGGGGCTCTTCATCCTGCCAGTGACCTACTTCGTGCGCGTGACGGGGCGGGCGGACGGCTACTATTCGGTGCAGTACCTCGAAGGCACCGCGGGCCGCACCGCCGTGGCGGGCTGGTGCCGCGCGGAGGAGGTGACGCCCGTCGACTACACCCCCGAAACGCCATTTTTGTACTACGACGTCGACGTCACCTACCGCGCGGGCGAAGGCCTGCCCGAGGGGTTTTTGGACGACTACACCGTGCAGGCGGCCTTTTACGGGCTGTTCCTGTACGGCTCTTCCACCTATTATTACGTGGAACTGGACGGCGCCTTCGGGTACGTGCCCGCGGCGGCCTGCTCCGCCCTCGCCTACCCGCCCAACACCGAACACGCCGAGGCGGAAACGCCCGCAGACGGCTCCTCCGCGCCCGCGGCCGAGGGCGGCTGCGCGGCCGTGAACATCGTGCTCGCCTGCGCCCTCTGCGTGGCGGCGCTGGGGGCGGTGTACTTCCTGTTCCGCCCCCGCCGCAAAAAGCCGCCCGAGGAAGAACAGGGCTACGGGCTGTGAACGCGCCCCCTTGCGAAGGATCCCGCGGCCTTCCGCCGCGCAAAAGCGGCGAAGCGGGCGCGGCGGCCGCACACCCTCTTGCGAAGGCGCAATGCGCAAGGCAGGTTCATGCCTTTTTGCGAAGGTGCAAAGCGCGGGCAGCGCGCTTGTCGACGAGGGCGCCGCGGCGGGCGCGCAGGCAGCGCAGCGCGGAGGCGAAAAAGGGCAGCCCCGCCAGGTTGGCGGCAAACCACGCCTCGGTCAGCCCCGCGCGCAAAAACAGCGCGTTGACCCGCCGCGCCAGCCGCTCCTGCTTGCGGTAGTAGGTGCGCAGCGAACAGCGCAGCCCCGTGCCCGCAAACTCCCCTTCCAGGTTCGGTTTGCGGCGGAAATATTTGTATTCGAGCAGGTAGCGCTCCTCTTCGGTGAGCGCGGCCGCCACTTCCTCGACGGCCGCCTTCACGGCCAGAAAACAGTCGCGCATGTGCAGGTAGGCGAGCAGCCGTTCGGCGCAGCGCTCGGCGCATTCCCGGCCCGAAACGGAGGCCAGCGCCTTGGCCTCCACCACTTCGCCGATGTCCTCGGCCGCCCGCCCGAGCCGCGGGTACAAAAACAAGATCAATTCCTGGTATTCCTTCACGCGCGTTTCCTCCTCCGCGGGCCGCCCGCCCGCTCGCGGCCGCAGCCGACCCTCTCTCACTGTTTTTTGCACCGCCGCGGCACTCCCCCGTTCCGCGCCCGCCGCGTTGCCCCGCCGCCCGCCGCTTGCGGCTTGCGTTCCCGCCGTCTGCGGCCTTGAAGGCAGCACAAGGCTTTGTTGCCCTTTTCCGCCCCCGCGGCGCACCTTCATTATCGCACGGAACGGCGGCGTTTGCACGCATAGGTGCCACAAAAATACAAACATATGTTCGTATTTTCTTTCAGTATACACCATGAAACAGGCATACGTTTGCCTGTTTTTTCATTTTTATGGCAGGAAAAAAGCGCCCGTCTGCCGAAAAACAAAAAAATATGTCGACAAACGCGCGCGCGTGTGCTATAATGGGGGCACTATCCGGAAGACGGCCGCGGGCGGCCGAAGAGGCGGCAATGAAATTTTTGCGAAGGCTTACGATCTTATTCCTGGCGGCGGTGCTTGCGGCCGCCTCTTTTGCGACGGTTTTTGCCGCGGCCGACGGCGCGGGTGCGACCGCCGCCCCTTCCGCGGCCCCTTCCGACGGCGGCGCGGACGGAGACGCCTCCGCCCCGCAGACGGGCACGGAGGATGAAGCAGAACTTTCCCTGCTGCTGCCCGCAAGCTACGAACAGTATTTGGAGCTGGAAGACCCCTCCGACTTTGCAATCAATGAAGATTATATCGCCATTGCCGATGATCCTCAGAGCGGCAATTCCCTTATCTATATCTATGACCGCAATGCCCCGTCCGCAGGGTATCGCGTCTACAAGCACAGCTCCGAAGATAGGCTTTCTCCCCTGCAGCTGTACAGTTACGGAAACGAAACACATTTATATTTTGTGACTGGCGGCCAGGAAACGTATATCTATCACATCGCGCTCAATAGTGCAGGCACTTACACGGCCACGCAGACGGAAATATCCTGCGCTTCTTTTCTCATTAACGGTGGATATCTCTATTATTCGACGGTCACGGTCGGACAAAACTCCATCATGCGCAGGCAGATGAGCGGGTTCGATTTTACGGGCGCCCCAGAGAAAATTGACCTTTCCGGCATCAACATAAGCAGCATGGGCGTCACCGCCCCCTGTTTTTTCGCGGGAAACAACAAAGTATATTTTTCCCTCAACAGTGACATCTGTTCGGTCAGCGCTTCTTCCGTAGTGGCTGTTTCTGACTGGTCATTACGCAATCCCGTGCAAAGTTTTGCCGTGTTCGGAAATGAAGTATATTTTTCCGGCACGGGCAACACCGAACCCCTTTCCGTCTATTCAAACGGTACCGAGCAGCCCGTAAAGAGGAACGACAGCGACGTGCTGGCCGTTTCTTCCTTGCACATTTTCGGCGACACCCTCTACATGATCTGCGGCAGCAATGTGCAAACATACGACCCCGTAAAAAGAGCTTTCGGCGATTACGAGATCGGCAAATACTCGATCAGCGACGCGCGCCTCGGCGGCAATGCCCAAATTTCCGCCTTCGGAGGCCGCATGACGATCGCCGACGAAAAAAACAAGCGTATCAGCATTTACACTTCGCGATCCGACAGTTACGCATTGTGGGATCTCAATTATACCCCGTCCTCTATATGCGCGGGACAAAACGATTTTTTGGTTGCAGACAACGCCGCCGGCGAACTGCATGTTTACAGTTACGACTTCCAAAAAACTTCCACCCTGCCTTTGGGCAGTGACGTAGACGTGGTAGACATCGCCTACTCTTTCGGTCGTTATTACCTGCTTACCGACTCGGCGGGACACGGAGCGATCGTCGCGCCGACACAAGACGGCTATACCTGTACCCCTGCATCATTTTCGAGCAGCTACATGCACATTGCCGCAGACTTTTTCGGACGATTGTATGTGATGAATGGCGTCGGCGCCGTATATCCCGTTGACGAAGATAATTTCCTCTCTGGCACCATTGGAGAAAGCCTGTATTCCTTCGGCAACGGCGCCATCGACCTCGCCGTCGACTATACCAGCGCGCTGTATGCAGTCACATCCGATACCGCGATTGCTGACAAAGACGGCACAAGCACCGAGCACCCCCTCACGGAGGCGCTCAAAGCTCTTGTCTATTCAAACGATACCCCCCTGCCGCTTTCCCTGACATACGACGTGATCACGGGCGATTGTTACATGCTCGGCGATGGTTTTATCGCCAAAATGAACGGTCTGAACGGCGCCTCCCTCCAAACCCTCCCCGCGGAGGGGACGCATGCCGCGCTCACGGGCGGGGCGGCGGACGCGGACGGCCTGCTCGTCGAAGTGCCCGCGCAGTCGGTGCTGCTGGACCTCACGGAGGCAGAGATCGGCGCGGACGCGCAGTTCCTGCCCTATAAAACGTACGAACGCACGGACGCCGCGCGCACGGGCGTCAAGGTGTGCGAGACGTCGGCGGGCACGGTGGTGGCCTTCTTCCGCTACGCGCCCGCGCAGGACGGCAACAGCTACACGCCCGAACGCGATCACAGCCTCGCCCTCGTGCTCGGCGGCGTGACCGGGCCCGCGGGCGGTTTGCAGGCGGAAACGCCTTTTTCCGCCCACAACACGAGCGACGTGTACCTCTACCGCTTCCCCTCCATGCACCTCGGCAACGGGGACAACGCGGCCGCGGGCGTCGCCCGCCTGCCCCGCGGAACGGCCTTCACCGTGCACGGGTACGTGCGCGGCGCCGCAGGCGGCGAAGGCGGCTGGGGGCTGGATTCCGATTACGCTTACGTGACCGTGAACGCCACGGGCCAAAAGGGCTACATCCCCGTCAGCTACCTCGCCGAAGGCGGGGTGAGCGGCGGCGCCACGGAGTTCGTGTACCGCACCGTGGACCGCGGCGAGAGCATCACCCTCTTTGCGGGCAGCGAGAGCATCACCTTGGCCGGCCGCGAACGGGTGAAGATGTACGGCGTGCCCGACGATGAGGGCAACGTGTACGTCACCTACACCGACGCCGACGGCAAGGTATGGGCGGGCAACGTGCCCGAAAACTGCCTGTACGAGGCACCCGCCTCGGCCACGGCCGTGCTGGTGGCCGTGCTCGCGGTGGCGGCCGTCATCCTCGTCAGCGTGTGCTACCTGCTGCTGCGCCGCCAGCCCGCCCTCGACTGACGCCCGAGGCGGAAAAACGCAGGAACAAAACAGCGCACAAAACGCCAAGACAATGCGGCGCCCCCGCGGAACTTTCGTTCCGCGGGGGCGCTTTTTGCCGTGAAAAACTTGCGGTCCGCTGCGGCCGCCGAAAAGGCGGGCGCGCGCTCATTTCCTTTTCAGGCCTGTTCGTGCGGTTCGCGGTCGTAGCCGCCCTGCCCGCCCGCGTAGAGGGAAAATTCACGGTCGAGGTCGCACTCCTCGGCGCTGTCGTACGCGGCCAGTTTGGACACGGAAACTTCGTACGCGGTCATGGTTTTGGTCTCGTATTCGCTGATCTTTTTCTGGTATTCGCGGCTCTGGATGCGGCCCGAGAGGGCGATGCGGTCCCCCACCTGCAAATTTTTGACGAAGCGCGCGTTGCGCCCCCAGGCGATGCAGGGGATGTAATCGGACTTGTTGTACGCCCTGTTCACGGCCACCAACAGGTCGGCGATCTCGCGGTTGAAGGGGGTGGTGCGGTAGACGGGCGGCTTGCAGATGTAGCCGCTGAGCACGATGCTGTTGGGGTTTTTGCCCTGCGGCGCCTCGACGGGTTCGCGCACGAACACCGTCAGCATCAGCCGCGAGCGGCCGTTTTCGAGCTTGTTGTAGGAGCGGAACTGCCCCAGCGCGCACAAGGTGGCGCCCACTTTCAGGTCCCGTTCGGAAATGAGCCGTTCGGACACGGTCACGGGCAAAATGTCTGCCTGGCCCGAAAGGCGCATCACCTTCACTTTCAGCTCGTAAAAGCCTTCGCCGTACACCTCGTGCGAGAAGGCCGCGTCGCTGACGATCTCGCCCATGATGAATACTTTGTTGTTTTTCTCCGTTCCGTTCATGAAACTGTCCTCCAATGCAAGCCGCAAGCGGCGTATTGCCAATGTTCGGTGTTGCCCCCGTTTTATAGCGCGCGAGCCGGGGCGGCGGGGCGCGGAAGGCGGCCCCGCGTTCAGCCCGCGGGGTGCTGGCGGCCCGCGGCGTCGATGGTGGAAGGGCCGCGGATGAGCAGCTCGCCCACGGGCACGAAGGTGTAGCCCGCGCTTTGCAGGGCGGAAAAGACGGCGGGCAGCGCCTCGGCGGTGTGCAGGCCGTTGTTGTGGCACAGGATGATGCTCCCCTGCCGCGCGCCGCCCGTCACCCGCAGGGCGATCTCGCTCGCGGAAAGGTCCTTCCAGTCGAGGCTGTCCACGTCCCACTGCACGGTGGTGTAGCCCTGCGCCGCGGCCGTTTCGATGAGTAGGTCGTCGTAGTCCCCGTACGGGGCGCGGAAGAGCTCCACCTCTTTGCCCGTCACCTTTTCGATGGCCGCCGACGAGCTTTCCAGCTCGGCCGCGATGGCGGCGGCGGAGAGCTTCGACATGTACGAATGCGTGGCGCTGTGCGTGCCGATCTCGTGGCCCGCGTCGGCGATCTTTTTCACGTATTCGGGGTACTTTTCCGCCCAGAACTGCACCATGAAGAAGGTGGCGCGCACGCCCGCGCGCTCCAATTCGCGCAGGATGGCGTCTGTATGCTCGGTGCCCCAGGCGCAATCGAAGGTGATGGCGAGCTTTTTTTCCGCCGTTTCCACCGAATAGACGGGCAGCTTGCGCACCGTTCCGCCCGTGAACAGGGCATAGGCGCCCGAAAAATGCACGCCCACGGCCAGCACGGCGAACACCGCCGCCAGCGCGGCGCACGAAAGTAGGTTGCGCAGCCGCCATACCCGCACCATTTTTCCGCTTCCTCCCCATTTTACCGCCCGCGGCGGCGGATATTTTCGGCCATCCTGTCGAAGAGGATGTTTTTTTGCCGAAAACCCCGCCCGCGTGCTTTCACGCTTGTTGTAGCATATGCGCCCCCGCCGCCGTATATGCCCGCCGTATATGCCCGCCGTATATGCCCGCCGTATATGCCCGCCGTATATGCCCGCCGCCCCGCGCGGATGCGCGGGGCGGCGGGCATACGATGCAAATGGCATGCAAAAAGCCGCGCCCGCAAGCGTGACGCTTGCGGGCGCGGCGGGTACGGGCCGTCGGCCATATCTGATCATCGGTATGAGGCGGCGCGGGCTACTTGGCCCCGCCCGTGCGGACGATGGCGCCGCCGCGGATGCGGATCTTGTTCACCTGCCTGCCGAAGAGCACCTTTTCGGTGTGGGTACAGGTAAGGATGATCTGCACCCCCTCCATCTGCTGCAACAGCTTGCGGCGGCGGGAGAGGTCGAGCTCGCTCATGACGTCGTCGAGGATAAGGACGGGCGCTTCGCCCGCCACGGCGCGGAAGATCTCCACCTCGGCCAGTTTGAGCGCGAGCGCCGCCGTGCGCGCCTGCCCCTGCGAGCCGTACACGCGCGCCTCGTCCCCGTTGATGAAAATTTTCAGATCGTCGCGGTGGGGGCCCGCGGCGGTAAAGCCCAGGCGCATATCGCGCTCGTAGTTGGAAGAGAGCTCGGCATAGAGCGCCTTTTCGGCCTCGGCGGCCGTCTGTTCGCGCCGCTCGGCGCGCACTTCCAGCGCCTCGGCGCCGTCCGTCAAAAAGGCGTGCTTTTCGGCGGCGTACGGGGCGAGGCTGCGCACGAACTCGCCGCGGCGGGCGACGATCTCGCCGCCGTAGCGGCAAAGTTCGGCGTCCCACACGGGCAGCGTTTCCAAAACCAGGCCCGCGTCGCGCTCCTTCAAGAGGGCGTTGCGCTGTTCGAGGATGCGGTTGTAGCGGATGAGCGCCGTGTAGTAGCTTTTGGACATCTGCGAGAGGGACACGTTGAGGAAGCGGCGGCGCTCGTCCGGCCCGCCCTGGATGAGGCGCAGCTCCTCGGGGCTGAAAAAGACGCCGTTCACATTGCCGAGAAGTTCGGCGTTGCGGGAGATCTTGCCGCCGTTGACGCGCAGGGTGCGGGCGGATTCAAAGATCTCCGCCTCCACGCGCACGGTGCCGAAGCGGTTGCCCACGTCCGCGCCGATGAAGGCGCTCTCCTGCCCCGCGCGGATGAGCTGCCTGTCCTTATGGGTGCGCGGCGAGGTGCCCGTGCACAGGTAAAACACGGCCTCGGCGCAGTTGGTCTTGCCCTGCGCGTTGCGGCCGTAGAGCACGTTCACGCCCTCGTCGAAGACGAACTCCTCCTCGGCGTAATTCCTGAAATTTTTCAGACGCAGATTTTTTATTCTCATCGTTCTTGTTTTGGTTTGCTTTTCGGGCGAAAGTATACTATAATAGAATCCCGCGCGGCAGTGCGCGCGGGCGCGGGAAAAAGGGGCGCCCTTTCCTCTATTATAGCAGAAAGGGACGCAAAACACAAAGCAAAAGAGAATTTTTCACGAAAAAAGAAAAAAGAGGCAGGTACACGGTCATGGGCGAAAGCAAGCAATACGAATTTCTCTGGCAGCAGATCTGCGATGCGCTGCAAAAGACGCTCGCCACGGTCACCTACAACACCTACATCGCCAAGCTCGTGCCCGTCGACATCGACGGCACCAAGATCGTATTGCAGACGGACGCCGAGATCTTCGCCAACTACATCAGCAAGAGCCTGACCGAGAAGATGAAGGAAGCCTTCAAAAAGGCGGACACGGGCATCACCGACTTCGAGCTCGTCGTCACGGGCAACGACGGGGTCTACTATACCAGCGCCGAGGAAGAGGACGAGGACTACTCCCCCGTCGCGCTCGACCCGCGCTTTACCTTTGAATCGTTCGTGGCGGGCAAGAGCAACGAATTTGTGCTGGCCGCGGCCAAATCGGTGGCCAAAAACCCGGGCGCCAACTTCAACCCCCTCTACATCTACGGCGGCTCGGGGCTGGGCAAGACGCACCTGCTGCAATCCATCGCCAACTACATCGCCCTGCACAAGCCCTCGCTGAAAGTGCTGTACACCACCTGCGAAAAGTTCATCAACGAGCTCATCGACTCCATCTACCTCGGCCGCGGCGGCAACAACCGCGACATGCAGGCGCGCTTCCGCAACCGCTACCGCGGCGTCGACGTGCTGCTCATCGACGACGTGCAGTTTCTGGCCAAGAAGCAGGCGGTGCAGGAAGAGCTCTTCCACACCTTCAACGTGCTGCAATCGGAAAACAAGCAGGTGGTGCTCACCTCCGACGTGCCGCCCAAGGAGATCGCCACCCTCGAAGAGCGGCTGCGCACCCGCTTTGAAGGCGGGCTCATCGCCGACATCCAGCCGCCCGACAACGAGACGCGCATCGCCATCCTCAAACAGAAGGCTTCCGAACGCAAGACCATCCTCCCCGCCGACGTGCTCGAATTTTTGGCGCGCGACGCGGGCACGGACGTGCGCACCCTCGAAGGCAGGCTGACAAAGGTCATCTTCGCCAGCAAGCTGCACGAGCAGCCCATCACCCTCGAACTGGCGGCCAACGCGCTCAACGAGGCCGTCAGCGACGAGCACGAGGCCGTGACGGCCGAAAAGGTCATCGGCAGCGTCTGCGCCTTTTATAAGATCGGAAAGGACAAGCTGCTCGGCAAGAGCAAGAAAAAAGAACTCGTGCAGCCGCGCCAGATCTGCGCCTTTTTGATGTGCGAGATCTTGAACATCCCCCTCGTCTCCGTCGGAAACGCCATGGGCGGCCGCGACCACACCACCGTCATCCACTCCCGCGACAAGATCGCCAACCTCATCAAGATCAACGACCGCATCGCCAAAGAGGTGGAGGACATCCGCAACATCATCTTGAAGCAATGACGTGCCGCGCCGAAAAGCGCGCACGGCAGCACCGCATGCACGGCATGCGCAAAGCGGCGGCAGGTTGCGGCCGCTTTGTATTTTCCGTAAAACGAGGCAAACCGCCTATGGTCACGAACACCTTCTACACAAAGGGATACCGCGCCGTCGTGGTGGGCGCGGGGCACGCGGGCTGCGAGGCCGCCCTCGCCCTGGCGCGCACGGGCATCCCCACCCTCATGCTCTCACTCAACCTCGACAGCGTCGCCTTCATGGCCTGCAACCCCTCCGTCGGCGGCACGGCCAAGGGCCAGCTCGTGCGCGAGATCGACGCGCTGGGCGGCGAGATGGGCGTCAACGCCGACAGGACCGCCCTGCAAATGCGCATGCTCAACATCGGCAAGGGCGCGGCGGTGCAGAGCCTGCGCGCGCAGTCGGACAAGCATGCCTACCACATGCGCATGAAGCAGACGCTCGAAAACACCGAAAACCTCGCCATCCGCCAGGGCGAAGCGGCCGAAGTGCTCACCCGCGGCGGCAGGGTGTGCGGCGTGCGCACGGCCGTGGGCGAGGTCATCGAGGCGGAGGCCGTCGTTTTGGCCACGGGCGTGTACCTCAAAAGCGAGGTCATCGCGGGCGAATACAAACAAAGCAGCGGGCCCAACGGCTTCGCGCCCGCCGATCTTCTCACGCAAAACCTTGCAGACCTCGGCTTTTCGGTGCGGCGGTTCAAGACGGGCACCCCCGCCCGCGTGGACGGGCGGACCGTCGATTTTTCCAAATGCGAGCGGCAGGACGGAGACGCGGGGGTGTACCCCTTTTCCTACCTCACCGACGGGGTGCCGCAGCGGCAGCTCCCCTGCTACCTCACCTACACCAACGAGCGCACGCACGCCGTCATCCGCGCCAACTTACACCGTTCGCCGCTGTACGCGGGCGTCATCAAGGGCACGGGCCCGCGCTACTGCCCCTCCATCGAGGACAAGGTGGTGCGCTTTGCCGACAAGGACCGCCACCAGATCTTTCTGGAACCCGAAAGCGCGGGTTCCAACGAGGTGTACGTGCAGGGCATGTCCTCCTCCCTCCCGCACGACGTGCAGCGGGAGATGTACCGCACCGTGGCGGGGCTGGAACGGTGCGAGATCATGCGCTACGCCTACGCCATCGAATACGACTGCATCGACACCCTCGACCTGTACCCCACCCTCGGCTACAAAAAGATCGAAGGGCTGTACACGGCGGGGCAGATCAACGGCACGAGCGGCTACGAGGAAGCGGCCGCCCAGGGGCTGATGGCGGGGCTGAACGCCTCGCTGTGGCTGCAAGGAAGGGAGCCGCTCGTGCTGCGGCGTGACGAGGCCTACATCGGCGTGCTCATCGACGACCTCGTGACCAAGGGCACCAACGAGCCCTACCGCATGATGACCTCGCGCGCCGAGCACCGCATCCACCTGCGGCAGGACAACGCCGACCTGCGCCTGACCGAAAAGGGCTACGCCGCGGGGCTGGCGACCGACGAACGGTACCGCCGCTTCTGCGCCCGCAAAGAGGCGATCGGGCGCATCAAGGCGCGGCTGAACGAGCGCGTCTCCCCCCTGCGGTGCACAAATTTCATGACCGCGCACGGCTGCCCCGCGCCGTCGGGCGGCGTATCGTATGCCGACATGCTGCGCCGCGGCATCGCCGTGGAGGACATCTGCCGCGAATTTTCCGTCCTCGAAGGCGAACGGCCCGACGACGTCGACACCGCCGCCATCGACATCAAATACGAAGGGTATTTGAAGCGCGGCCTCGAACAGATCGAAAAGGCGAAGCAGCTCGAAGACAAAAAACTGCCGCCCGACACCGACTACGAACAGATCGCGGGCCTGCGGCTGGAAGCGCGGCAAAAGCTGAACAAGATCCGCCCCGAAAACCTCGGGCAGGCGGGCCGCATCTCGGGCGTCAGCCCCGCAGACGTGGCCGTGCTGATGGTGTACCTAAGCACCCGCAAGCGCCCGTGAACGCCCCATCGCTTCCGCCGCCGTGAACGCCCCATCGTCGCCGAGCGTGAACGCACGGACCGACCTCCCCTTGCGGAGGGCGTTTTTTTATGCGGGCGGCTTCCGCAGAGGCGGCGCGGGCGGGCGGGGCCAAGCCGCGGGCGGGGCCAAGCCGCGGGCGGGTCCGCTTTGCCGCCCGCTTCCCGCCGCGGGCGGGCAAAAGCGTGCAAAAGCCGCCCTTTTCGCCAAAAGGCGGCAAAATGTTCGCAGCGGCGCGTGGTATCATGCAGGAAAAACGCGCGCACCGCGCGCGCAGGCGGTGGAGCATGTTCCCCTTGGCAAAGCCCGCAAACGGCGGGAAACTGTTTTTTTACTTCGCGCTCCTGGCGGGCATGGCGGCGATGAACTTCACCATGCGCACCTTCGAGCCCTTTTCGCTGGCGCTGTACGCGGCGGCCCTGGCCTGCGGCCTGCCCGCCCTGCCGATGACGGCGCTGTTCTGGCTGGCGGGGCTGCCGTGCCTGGCGGCCGTGCCCCTCGCCTTTGCCGTGTACGCGGCGCAGGGGGCGCTGCTCGGGGCGGTGTTCTTCGTCTACGGCCGCAAAAAGAGGGAGGCGGGCGCGGAGCTGGCGCTGTGGCTGTTGGCGGCGCTGCTGCCCTTCGCGCTGCTGTACGGGAAATTCCTCTACGCCAACTACCTGCGGGCGGCGCTGACGGCGGCGGCGCTGTACGCGCTGTGCTTCGTGTTCTACGGCGCGCTGCGCTTTGTGCTGCGGCGGGCGGGGCGGTGCCTGCCCGCGCCCGAAGAGCTGCTCTTTTGCGGGGCGGCGGCCGCCGCCGCGGGCATCGGCCTGTACAACGGCGCGGGGCCCTACGCCTACGAGGGCGCGGCGCTGCTGGCGCTGCTCCTCTCCTGCGCCGCCCTGCAAAGCGGGAACGCGGTGTTCTGCGCCTTCGTCCTGGCCGTACCGCCCGCCGTGTGCGAGAGCGTGGCCGCGGCCGCGCCCGTGCTCACCGCACCCGCGGCGTACATACTCTTTGCGGCGCTGGCGCTGGCTTTTTTGCGCGCGGGAAAGCTCCCCGCGGCGCTGGCCGTCTTTTTGGCGGAGGCGGCAGTGCTCTACTTCACGCAATTTTACGCCGCCGATTCCCCCGCCGCGGCGCTGGCGGGGCCGCGCTTTTACCTGACCCTCCTGGTGCCGCTTTTGCCCTGCCTGGTGTTCGCGCTCATCCCCGAGCGCGCCACAAACGCCCTGGCGCGCAGGCTGCGGCGCTTCGGCGAACGGCCCCTGACGCGCGCGGGCATCGACCGCGACCGCCTGCGCACGGGCGAGCGGCTGTTCGAAATCTCCGCCGCCTTCCGCGAGATCGGCTACGCCTTCGCCGCGCCCGAAGAGGCGGACGGGCAGGACGCGCTGCAACAGTTCATGCTCGAACAGCTCGAAGGGGAGCACTGCGCCGCCTGCGAGCGGCGGGAAAGCTGCCTCGCGGAGGGCGCGGGCGGGGAACTTGCCAAGCTCGTGGCCGTGGGCGCGGCCAAGGGCAAGGTCAGCCTCATCGACCTGCCCTCCCGCCTGGCGGGCAGCTGCGCCGACCCCGCGGGGCTGCTGTTCTCGCTCAACAAACTGCTCGCCGAATACCGCCGCCGCGCCGCCGACGCGGAGAGCGCCGCACGCGGGCGGGCGCTGATGGCCGAGCTCGCGGCGGGGGTGGCCGGAGCGCTCAAAGAGCTGGCGCTGGAATTAAGCGTCCCCGCGGGCGGGCACGAGGAACAGGAGCGGCAGCTGCGCGCGGCGCTGGGGAGGGCAGGCGTGGCCTGCGGCGAGGTGCTCATCGGCGACGGGCGGAACGTGCTCATCGCCACCGAGGGCAGGGCGGACGGCGAAACGCTGCGCGCCGCCGTGGAGGAGGTGTGCGGCTTCCGCGCCGCGCCCGCGGCGCGGCGGGCGCTGACGGCGGGGCGGCAATGCTGGACCTTCCGCCCCCTGCCCCGCTTCGACGCCGCCTTCGGCGTGGCGGGGCGCACCAAGGACGGCGAAACGGCCTGCGGGGACACCCATTCGCTCACCCGCATCGACGAGCGCACCTTTTTGTGCGCCCTGGCCGACGGCATGGGCAGCGGCGCGGGGGCGCGGGAAGTCTCCGACCGCGCCCTGACGCTGTTGGAGAGCTTTTACCGCGCGGGCATGCGCGGCCCCTATGCCCTCGACGCCGTGAACGGGCTGCTCGCGGCCACCCGCGACGAGAGCTTCGCCTGCGTCGACGCGGCGGCCGTCGACCTGGACACGGGGCGGGCGGACATCGTCAAGATCGGCTCGCCCGTCGGCTTTTTGCTCTCCGCCGAAAAGGCGGAACTGCTCGAAGGCGGCTCGCTGCCCCTGGGCATCCTCGACGCGGTGCGGCCCGCCGTATTCTCGCGCGAGCTGCGCGACGGCGACGTGCTGCTGTTTTTGAGCGACGGCATCGCCGACGCCTTCGGTTCGAGCGCCGACCTGGCCGAATTTTTGAGCCGCGAGAGCCTTTCCAACCCCCAGACGCTGGCCGACAGGCTGCTGGCCGCCGCCCTCGAACGGGCGGGCGGCGCCCGCGACGACATGACCGCCCTGGCCGTGCGCCTGTTTGAAAACGCCGCCTGAACCCGCCCGTCGCTTTCGCCTTCCCCTTCCGCCCGCCGCCCCTCCGCCCGCACGGCCTGCCTTTGCATCTCCGCCCGCCGCGGGCGTTCCCGCAAAACACGTTCATGCCCAACACATGCACGCAGAACACGTTCCTGCCGCAAAAAAAGTGGCACCTATCCGCCGCTTCGGGCCCGCGCGGGTGTATACTGGCCATGGCAGCGGCAATACAAAGCGCTGCCGCTCCCCGCAAGGTGCGGCCGATTTGCCCGCGCCGTGCCCGCGGGCGGGCGGCGCGGCGGAGAGAGTATGGACGTGATCGAATTTGTTTCCCTTTTGCGGCAGTTCAACGCCGACACCGTGCTCATCGGCGCGGCCGTCTGGGGCCTGACCCTGCTGCTCAAAAAGACCGTGCTCAAAAAGCTGCCCAAAAAACTGCTCACCTTCGTGCCCTTTGCGCTCGGCATCGCGCTGTGCGCGGCCTACGCCGCCCTCTGCGGCGGCGAGGCGGGGCAAGCCGTCGCGCAGGGCGTCGCCTGCGGCTCGCTGGCGACGGTGATCCACGTCGTGTGCAGGCAGTTTTCGGCGGGCGGAACGCAAAACACGAAGGCGGCCTGCGTCAAGGCGATGCTGGCGCCCTACCGCACCCTCGAAGACGAGGAAGCGGCGGCCCTCGCCCTGGCCGTGGAGAGCGACGAAGCCGCGGCCCGCGGGCTGTTGGCCGAATACGCGGGCGAGGCGGGCGACGTGCTGTACCCGCTGCTGGCGGGCACCCTCGCCATTTTGTGAACACCGCACGCCGAAGGGGCGCGGCGCCGCAAGGCGCCGCGCTTTTTGCTGCAAAAAAGCAGATACGTACCCACAAAATGCGGACCAAACCTCCTTTGCGCCTGCACCCCGCGCGCGGCAGCCCCGCCTCACGCCCCGCCAATTCCGTTCTTTGCGCCCTCCCGCAAGACCCTGCGCCCGCTTGCGGGCGGCGGGCAGGTATGCCCGCCGCAAAATTGCACACACTCGTGGCGTGGACAACAAAAAGGAACAACAAGGCGGCGGGCAGGGCGTGCCCTTCGCGGCGTCCTTGCAGCAAAACCTCAAAGCCGTCAAGGCCGTCCTGCCCGCCGAGGACATCCTCGTGCACGCCTTCCGCGCGGGCGACGGCACCCCCTGCGCGGCGGTATACGCCGACGGCATCACCGACAAAAAGGGCATCGCCGAGCTCGCGGTCCTGCCCCTTTCGCGGCAGGAGGCGCCGCGCACGGCCGAGGCGCTGCAAAAGGCGCTGCCCTACCCCGAAACGAAGCTGCCGCAAGACGTCGCCGCCGCCTGCCAAAGCATTTTGGCGGGCGACGCGCTGCTGCTTGCCGACGGCGTGGCGGGGGCGGTCACGCTCGGCGCCAAGCAGGCGGCGGCGCGCGCCGTGACCGAGCCGCAGACCTCGGTCACCGTCAAGGGCCCGCGCGAAGGGTTCGTCGAGGACATCAAGACCAACCTGGGGCTGATCCGCAAGCGGCTGCCCACGCCCGCGCTGCGGCCCGAAACGCTGCGCGTGGGGCGGCACAGCCAAACGGCGGTGTGCGTGCTGTACCTCGACGGCATCGCCGACGCGAAGGTGGCCGAAGCGGTCAAGGCGCGCATCCGCGCCATCGACATCGACGGCGTGCCCGATTCCTCCTACATCGCCAAATTCCTGGCCCAAAAGCCGCTCTCCCTCTTCAAGCAGGCGGGCACCACCGAAAAGCCCGACATCCTCTGCGCCAAGCTGCTCGAAGGGCGGGTGGCGGTGCTGGCGGACGGTTCGCCCATCGCGCTGACGCTGCCGTACATGCTGGCCGAGGATTTCCAGAGCTCGCAGGACTATTTCGTTTCCCCCTACCGCGCGACGGTCAGCCGCCTGCTGCGGCTGCTGGCGGTGGCCGTATCCCTGCTGCTGCCCGCCTTTTACGTGGCGGCGCAGCTGTTCAAGCTGCGGCTGCTGCCCTTCCCCCTCTTGATGACCATCTCGGGCAGCATCCAGGGCATCCCCCTCTCGCCGGGGCTGGAACTGTTTTTCCTGCTCATCGTGCTGGAAGTGCTGATCGAGGCGGCGGTGCGCATGCCCAAGTACGTGGCGCTGGCGCTCTCGGTCATCGGCGCGCTCGTTTTGGGGGATACGGCCGTGAAGGCGGGGCTCGTATCCTCCCCCGCCATCATCATCGTGGCGCTTTCGGGCATCTCCGCCTACACCGTGCCCGACCTCGCGGGCACGCTCTCGGTCATCCGCCTCGCCTACGTGGTGGTGGCGGGAAGCCTCGGCACCTACGGGATCGTGCTCATGACCGCGCTCATCCTCTATTACCTGGTCACGTCCGACGCCTACGGCGTGCCGCTGCTGGCGCCCTTTGCGCCGCTGGTCGGCAAGGACCTCGGCGACGCGGCCTGGAAGGAGAGCGTGTATGCCCTGCGCACCCGCCCCGCCGCCCTGCGCCCGAAAAACCGCACGCGGCTGCGCCTCGTTTACCGCGGCGGAAAGGAGGAATGATGGACAAGATCAAATTGCGGCAGATCTGCTTTTACTTCGCCTGCGTGGCGCCGTCCGTCAAATTCATCGTCTACCCCGCGACGCTCACCTACGAGGCGGGCAACGACCTGCTCCTGGCGGCTTTGGGCAGCTTTTTGGCCCAGGGGCTGGTGCTGGCGGCGGTTTTTTGGCTGTCCTCGCGCACGGACAAGACCTTTTTCGCCCTGCTGCAAGGCGCCTTCGGCAAGGCGGCAGCGCGCGCCGTGTACGGGGCGTTCGCGCTGTACTTCCTCTTTTCGGCCCTGCTGCCCATGCTCGAACAGCGCTCCTTCGTCATGCTGGTGCTGTACGAAAACGTGCCTTCGGTGCTCTCCTACGCGCCCTTTTTCGCGGTCAGCGCCTTCGCCTGTTCCAAGGGATTCAAGGCGCTGGGGCGGGCGGCCGACCTGGCGCTGCCCCTGTTCTGCACCGCCTTTGCCGTGCTCATCGCCCTGGCCGTGCCCGAAGCCGACTTCGGCGCCCTGCTGCCCGTGGCGCGGCGGGGCGCGGGCATCTTCCGCGGCGGGCTCTTCGGCCTGAACTGGCACGCCGAATGCGCCTACCCGCTCTTTTTTCTCGGCAGGTTCGAGCGGAACAAGGGAGACGCGGCCAAAGTGCTCCTGTCCTTTGCGGCGGGGGCGGCGGCGGTGCTGCTGTTTCTGGCCGTGTTCTACGGCGTGTTTGAAGACATCGCCGTGCTGCGGCAAAATTCGATCGCGCACATCTCCAAATACACGACCGCCTTCACCTCGCTGGGGCGGATCGACCTGCTGTTCATCTTCGCCATGACGCTGGTCAACGTGTTCGCGCTGTGCGTGCCCGTGCAGATGTGCGTGCACTGCACGCACGCCGCCCTGCCCCGCTGCGGGCGGCTGTGGCCCGCGCTGGCCGCGAGCGGCGCGCTGCTGGCGGCGGTGCTGCTCCTGAACTACTCCTTTTTGGAGATGCAGCAGCTGGTCACGCAGCGGCTGTGGGCGGTGTTTTTGCTCTTCGCCTACGCCGTCCCCCTGGCCGCCGCGCTGCTGTTCGGCCTGCGCGAGGGCAAGGCCCGCCCCGCACCCCGCAGGCGCGCACCGCAAAGCCGCCGCAAGCGCGCGCCCCGCAGCCATCGCGGCCGTGAACAAGCCCGCCGCATTCACCCACGAAAATGCCGCGGCCGTGAACGGGCACGCCGCCTTCACGCCGAAAAACACTTGCGGCAAAAACGGGCCCGTCTTCACACCGAAAAACGCGCACGGGCGCGATCCGCCCGCCAAGGCGCCCCCGCGCGCGGCGGGCGCGAGGAGGGCGCATGAACCTGTTCTGGACGCGCGTGCTCACCATCGCGGCGGGCGTGTTACTGCTGTTGTTTTTATCCAACGACTTCGGCCTCATCGACATCCAGAAGACGGCCGTGGTGGCGGCCGTCGGCATCGACGCGGCCGACGAGGAGGGGCGGGTGGACGTGACCGCGCAGATCGCCGTGCCCGACGCCTCCGCGAGCGAAAAGGCGGGCAACGTCACCATCAAAAACGCGCGGACGGTGGGCGACGCGCTGGCCGAGATCAACCGCAAGACGGGCTGGTACCCCACCCTCGTGCACTGCCGCCTCATCGTGCTCGGCGAGGCGACGGGCGGGCGGGACGTGTTCGGCGTGCTCAACTACTTTTTGCGCAGCGAGTTTGTGGAAGATTCCTGCCTGACGGCGATGTGCGAGGGGCGGGCGGAGGACCTGCTCTCGGCCGATTCCCCCATCGGCGAACTGACCGCCGTGGCCGTGACCAAAGTGCTCTCCTCCGAAGCGCAAAAGACGGGGCTTGTCTGCGTGACCAACCTGCGGGACTTCGCCAAGGGGTACTATTCGCCCGCCTCCTCGGGGTTTTTGCCCCTGCTCTCCGCCCTGCCCGAGGCCGAAAGCGAGGGCGGCGGGCAGAGCGCCGCCCTGCCCTGCGCCGCCGAGGAGGGCGGAACGGGCCAAAGCAGCAAGGAGGGCGGGAAGAAGGCGGACGTGTTCGACGCCTCGCGCACGGCACTGTTCGCGGGCGGGCGGTGCGTGGGCGTGCTCGAAGCGGCGGAAACGCTGGCCTTCAACCTCGCAGCCACGCGCACGGACTTTGCCTACGGCACGGTGCAGGTGCAGCAGGAGGGCAAGCCCGTCACCTACGAACTCAAATTCAAGATACGCTCCAAAAAGGTGCGGCTCACCCTCGACGGCGGGCCCGCCGCCCTCTTCCGCGTGCGCGCCAACGCGCAGATCGCGGACGCCTCGCGCGCCTCGGGGGTGGTGGAGATCGCCAAGACGGCCTTCGTGCCCGATTTTGTGCTGCGCGCCGCCGAGGAGACGCTGCAAGAGAACCTGCGCTCCGCCCTGGCCAAGGCCGCGGCGGGCGGGTGCGACCTGTTCGCCCTGCGCCAAAAACTGCACCGCCGCTATCCCGCGCAGGAAGAGCGGTACGCCGCCGGCCTCTTGCAGGCCGCGCAGCCCGTGTTCGACATCCGCTTCGACACCGTGCATTGACCGCCCGCCCCTTTGCGCATTTTTCGTGAAAGCGCCCTGCCGCTTTGTACGCGGTCCGTGAACGCGCTCCGCCCGTTCATGCCCGCCCTTTCGGCGCGGCCTGCTGCCGACCGTTCACGGCTATGAACGGTACTCACAAAAAATTTTAATTTTTTTCAAAAAACCTATTGACAAACGGAAAAAGTGTGCTATAATGAAATCACCAAAGGGGAAAATTCAAACATTCCCCTCGGTACAACTCACAACCGAGCGGCACGCTCGGCCGCCCTTTCTCCCAATACAAAGTTGCGCCGGTTTCCTCCGGAAAAGTGCACGGGAACATCGACGCAAGGGAACGGTTTGGTGAAAGGTTTTCACGCGGGGCGGTCGGCGGGAGGCGTTGCGGCATCCTTTTTCCACACGCATGGCGGGCAACAGGCCGCGCCGAGAAGGAGCCCGAGGCCCGCGCCGCAAGGAAAGCGGGAGGTACTGGTATGTACAAGTCCGATTTGCGTAAGCTTGCTTTGTAGGAGGGCGGTCCAATGTACAATTTGAATGCAGGGACAATAAAATAGAGCCCCGTTCCGACTGATGCAGACAGCCGAACGCGCTGCAGGCAGGAAGCGTCTGCTCCGATTATGGTCATATTTGGACAAACGGCTCAGCGATGTTCCTTACAACTGAATACCTTTTGTGACATCGACCCGCCCGCGGAACGCCCAGCGCCCGCGGGCTTTGGTTTACCCGCCCC
This sequence comes from uncultured Clostridia bacterium, assembly GCA_944328445.1. Lineage (GTDB taxonomy): Bacteria > Bacillota > Clostridia > Christensenellales > Borkfalkiaceae > Borkfalkia. The sequence continues at coordinate 32,361 of CALVHO010000011.1, forward strand.
CGCCCGCACTCCCCTGCCGCGCCGCCCTCCCGCCCGACATCCCGGACAGCTCCTGTCAGCCCGCGCCCGACATAAGAGCCGCATTGCGGGCTCTTTTCTTTGAATGTAGAATGTAAAATGTAGAGTGTAGAATTGAAGATAAACCTTATGTCATCCCGAGCGGCCCGCTGTCATCCCGAGCTTGTCGAGGGATCTCATGGCAGGGCTTTCGGAATGCAGAGTGTAGAGTGTAGAATTGAGGAAAGCCCCTTAAAACCCCTTCGGGGCGTTAAGGGAGGCGGCATATTGTAAAGAAAACGAAAGAGCCCGCCGCGCGGACGGATGTCCGCGCGGCGGGCTCTTGTACGGCGAGCGCCGTTCCTTTTTCAAAGCGCAAGGGCGCCGTTCATTTTTTTACAAAGGCGAGCCCCGCCTCGAAGGCGCTGCGGTTGCAGTCGAGCACGTGCGGCTTGGCGGCAAACTTTTCCTGCAAGCAGTTGACGATGCTCTGTTTGCGGACCAGGCCCGTTTCCTCCACCAGAACGCCGAGGGCGATCATGTTGGCGGAGCGCACGTCTCCCGCCTCGATGGCCAAATCGTTGGCGGGCACGTCGTACACGCGCACGTCGTCGCGCCCCGCAAAGCTGTCGGAAATGGAGCCGTTGACGATGATGATGCCGCCGCTCTTGACGCGCGGCGCAAATTTATGGAAGCTGGGCGCGTTGAGGGCGATGAGCACGTCGGGCTCGTTGCAAAGAGGCGAGGCGATCTCCTCGTCGGAGATGATCACCGAGCAGTTGGCGGTGCCGCCGCGCATTTCCGGCCCGTAGGCAGGCAGGTACGAAACTTCCTTTCCCTCGTGCAGGCCGCTTTCCGCCAAAAACCTGCCCGCGCTCAAAACGCCCTGGCCGCCCTGGCCGGCCAATAAGATGCGGATCATTCTTTTCCCTCCGATTTATCCCTGAACACGCCGAGCGGGAAGGTCTTAGTGCATTCCTCGCCCATGAAGCGCAGCGCCTCGACGGGGCGCATGTGCCAGTTGGTCGGGCAGGACACGAGCACCTCGACGAAGGAATACCCCCTGCCCTCCGCCTGGAAGCGAAGCGCCTTTTTGATGGCCTTTTTGGCCGCGAGCACGTGCTTGACGTCCTGCGTGGAGACGCGCTCGATGTAATAGGGCGCGTCGAGGGTGGCCAAAAGTTCGCAGATGCGGATGGGGTAGCCGTTGACGGCGGGGTCACGCCCGCTCTGGCAGGTGGTGGCCTTTTGCCCGATGAGGGTGGTCGGCGCCATCTGCCCGCCCGTCATGCCGTAGATGCTGTTGTTGATGAAGATGATGGTGATGTGCTCGCCGCGGGCGGCCGCATGCACCGTTTCGGCCATGCCGATGGAGGCGAGGTCGCCGTCGCCCTGGTAGACGAACACGGTGCGGTCGGGCAGGCAGCGCTTGATGCCCGTGGCCACCGCGGGGGCGCGGCCATGCGCCGCTTCCTGCATGTCGCAGTTGAAATAATCGTAGGCGAACACCGCGCAGCCGACGGGCGCGATGCCGATGCAGTTATCCTGCAAGCCGAGCTCTTCGATGCTTTCGGCCACCAGCCTGTGCACGATGCCGTGCGTGCAGCCGGGGCAATAGTGCATAGGCACGTCGGTCAGCATCTTCGTCTTTTCAAACACTTTCATTTGTTGGCCTCCAACGCTTTGAGCGCCGCTTCGACGATCTCCTTTTCGTCGGGAACGTTGCCGCCCGTGCGGCCGTAAAAGGCCACGGGCTTGCGGCCGTCCACCGCCAGGCGCACGTCCTCCACCATCTGCCCGAGGGACAGTTCCACGTCCAAAAAGGCCTTGACGCTCCCCTGCGCCGCCACATCGGCGTACGTTTGGGCGGGGAACGGGAACACCGTCACGGGGCGGATCCAGCCCGCCTTGACGCCCATCTTGCGCAGCGTGAGCGCCGCGCTCTTGCAGATGCGCGCCACCGTGCCGTAGGCCGTGAGCACGACCTCGGCGTCCTCGGTCAACAAGGTCTCGGCGCGGCACTCGTTGGCCTGGATCTGCTCGTACGTCTTTTGCAACTCGTTCACGTGCGGCTCCAAGACTTCGGGCTTGATGAGCAGCGAATTGAGCACGCGGCGGTCCTTGCCGTAGTGGCCGCTGGTGGCCCAGGGCTTTTCGGGAATGTCCGAAAGGTCGCGCATGGGCGGCAGCTCCACGGGCTCCATGAGCTGGCCGATCATGCCGTCGGCCAAGATCATGGCGGGAACGCGGTACTTGTCGGCGAGGTCAAAGGCGCGGTAGGTGAAGTCGCAGGCCTCCTGCACGGACGAAGGCGCCAGGACGATGAGGTGGTAGTCGCCGTGACCGCCGCCCTTGGTCGCCTGGAAATAATCGCCCTGGGCGGGCAGGATGCCGCCGAGGCCGGGGCCCGCGCGCATGATGTTGACCACCACGCAGGGGATGCGGGCGCAGGCGATGTAGGAGATGCCCTCCTGTTTGAGGCTGACCCCGGGGCTGGACGAGCTGGTCATGGCGCGCACGCCCGCACCCGCGGCCCCGTACACCATGTTGATGGCAGCCACTTCCGATTCCGCCTGCACGAAGGTGCCGCCCACCTGCGGCATTTTGACCGACATGTATTCGGGCACTTCGTTCTGCGGCGTGATGGGATAGCCGAAGAAGGCGCGGCAGCCGTTGCGGATCGCGCCTTCGCAGATCGCCTCGGTGCCGTGCAACAGTATTTTAGACATAGAGACCTCCATAAGTGTTCACGAAATTTCTTTCAAAAGAGATGAAAGAAATTTCCGTGAGTTTGAGGGGAAACCCGAACGGTTTTCCCCTCCGCGCGCGATATGCTGTGGCTTCAAAAGCCAAAAATCGCGCGCGTTCACCCCTTTCCCGCAGCCGAACGTTTTCGGCAAATTGGGTGCGCTTGCAAAAAGTGTGATTTTTGCGCGCGCAGGGGATTATAGAAAATTTTTATAAAACCTTTTTGTCCCCAGCCTCACGAAAAATCGCAGGGCGCAGCCCGAGATTTTTGTGAACATAAGCGGCGGAGCCGAGGCGGAAGCGAGCGGCTGCCCGCACGGGCGGCCGCGAGAAACCAGCCTCGGGCGGAGCCGCCAAAGTGTGATTTTTGCGCGCGCAGGGGATTGTAGAATTTGTCCAAAATTCTACATTCTACATTTTACATTCTACATTCGCAAAAGCCAGACAATGAGATCCCTCGACAGGCTCGGGATGACATAAAGTGTATCCTAAATTCTACACTCTACATTCTACATTCTACATTCACAAAAGCCCGCCAGGGCGCCTTGCGTCGGGCTCGGGATAACATAAAGTGTATCCTAAATTCTACACTCTACATTTTACATTCTACATTCGCAAACGCCCGCCAGGGCGCCTTGCGTCGGGCTCGGGATGACATAAAGTGTATCCGAAATTCTACACTCTACATTTTACATTCTGCATTCGGCAAAGCCCGCTCCGCCTTCCCCTATTTTTCGACGGTAATGGCGCAGTCCGGGCACATGATGGCGCAAAAAGCACAGCCGATGCAGTTTTGCGGGTTCACCTTTTCCGCCACAAAATAGCCCTTGGAATTCATCCTGTGCTCGCTCAGCGCGATGACCCGTTTGGGGCAGGCGTTGACGCAGAGGCCGCAGCCTTTGCAGATCGCTTCGTCAATGGTGATCGATGCCATGGTCTTCTCCTTCGCCGCCGTCCGCGCGGCGGCCCTTGCGGCAAAATATCTCTTTTTTCGGCATGCTCCGAACATTATACCACGATTGCGCACAGATTGCAAACCGTTTGATAAGGCTGTGAACAAATTCAAAAAAATCGTCTTCCCTCTTTTTCGGCAAAAAAGAATTTGCCAAACGCGCGTTTTTCGTGTATAGTATTGCTACACTACGCCGCGGGCGCGGCGCAAACGGCAGGTACGGCATGGGCATCCAAGGAAAGATCCGCAAATCACGGTTCATCCTCAGCTGCGTATTCTTGACGGGATACGCGGCCTATACCGTTTACGCGCTCTACTACTACCTGCGCTGGAAGAGCGCGCTCGGCATCGTGCTGCTGTGCCTCATCGGCACGGCGCTGCTGCTCTCGGCCACGGTGACCTTCATCAGCTACCGCATCAACCTCAAAAACGCGCCGCGGCCCAAGCTGCACCGCTTCATCAAGATGGCCAAATACGCCGTGCAGCTGCTGGCCACGGGCATCTCGGTGGGCTTCGTGCTCTCGGCCGTGCATACCGATACGACGTTTTCCCTGGTCATGGCCATCGTTTCCGTCCCCTTTTTGCTTTGGAGCCTGTCCGTGAACGTGCTCTGCGAGCTGTTCGAGCGCAAGGTGGCCAAAAACTTTGTCCGCAAGCGGTACGTGCCCATGACCCCGACGAGCGACACGGGCGAAGAGATCGACATCGAACGGGCCATCGCCGAGGCCGACGGGCTCGGCGCCTGGCGCGGCCTGCCGCGCGAAAAGCGGCACGAAGACGGGCCGCAATGACCCCCCGCCCCGCAAGGGCCCGCGTTTTGCCGCATCCCCGGCGCGCACGCCCCGCCCGCGCGGTCCCGTCGGCATAAAAAACCCGCACGAGCGTTCACCCTACACACGCAAAAGCGCCGCCCCGAAAGAGGGCGGCGCCGTTTTTTTGTGCGGCTCAGTGCGTGAAGAGGAAGGTAAAGAGGAACACCGCCGCCAGGATGGCCGTGACGGGGCTGATCTCCTTGACCTTGCCCGTGCAGAGCTTGATGATCGTGTACGAGATGAAGCCCGCCGCGATGCCGTAGGAGATGGAGTAGGTGAAGCTCATCACCGAGATGGTCAGGAAGGCGGGGACCGCCGCGGCGGGATCCTTCCAGTCGATGTTGACGACGTTGCCCATCATCAGCACGCCCACGTAGATGAGCGCGCCCGCGGTGGCCGCCGACGGGATGAGCGCCGCGATGGGGCTCAAAAACATGGCGATGATGAACAGCACGCCCACCACGAAGGAGGTCAGGCCGGTGCGTCCGCCCTCGGCCACGCCCGCCGAAGACTCGACGAAGGTGGTGACCGTCGAGGTGCCGAAGATGGCGCCCGTGCAGGTGGCGATGGAGTCGCAGAGCAGCGCCTTGCGGATGTTCTTCACTTCGCCCGTCTCGTCGAGCAGGCCGCTCTCCTTGCCCGCCGCCTGGCAGGTGCCCATCAGCGTGCCGATGGTATCGAACATGTCGACCATGGCGAAGGCGACGAGGGTGGCGATGAAGTCAAAGATCTTGCTCGAAGGGATATCCTTCCAGCCCTCGGTGAACACCTTGCCGAAGGCCTGGGTGCCGAAGTCGGAGAAGGCCTGGAAGGGGTTGGAGAAGGTGATGGCGTCGAACACGGCCTTGCAGGACTCCGAACCCGCCGCGTAGCCGATGCCGACGAAGGCGTAGTACAGGAGGGTGCTGCCGAGGATGCCGAAGACGATGGCGCCCTTCACCTTCAATTTGGAGAGCACGGCGATGATCAGCAGCGAGAGCACGGCCACGGCCGCACCGATCATGGCGGCGCCCGTGGTGGTGAAGTTGAGCACGTTGAAGGAGACGAGCGTCACCTTGGTGGACGTTTCCAGCGCCACCAGCCCCGCGTTCTGCATGCCGACGAAGGCGATGAACAGGCCTATGCCCGCGGGAATGGCGATGCGGATGGCCGCCGGCACCGAGCGCACGATCATTTCGCGCGCGCCGACAATGGTCAGCAGCAAAAACAACACGCCCGAACACAGCACGATGAGCAAGGCGTTCGCATAGCTGTACTCCAGTACGCCGCACACCGTGAACACGAAAAAGGCGTTCAGCCCCATGCCCGGCGCCTGCGCGAAGGGGATCTTGGCGAGGAAGGCCATCAGCATGGTGCCGACGATGGCGCCCAGCGCGGTAAAGATGTACGCCGCGCCGAAGGTGATCTGGCTGCCTCCCACCCCTTCAAACATGTCGGCATTGACGATGAGGATGTACACCATCGTCATGAAGGTGGTCACGCCCGCAACGATCTCGGTGCGGAAGCTCGACCCTGCCTTCGAGATGCCGAAGTACCTGTCGACCTTGCCCAAAAAGCCCTTGCGGGCGGGGGCGACCGTCGCCATCTCCGCGCCCGCCTCGGGCTGCGGCTGAACGGCCTCCGGCTCGGTCATGTTCTTGTCTTCTTCCATTCGGAAACCTCCTTTTGTAAAAAATACCGTGCGGGCGCACGGCCGTGCGCCCGTCGCTTCCCTCTCGGCCCGCTCGCAGGCGGGTCCTGTACTTTCATTTTATCACGAAACGTTCACACGCGCAACAAAAAAGCGGACAATTTTTCGGGAAATTTTTCGCCCGCCCGCGGCGGCGCTTGACCTTCGCGCGCGGGCATGGTATACTGTTGCCAACGAAATAAAAAAAGCTGCCACCGGGCAGCGATGCTACGGCATCCGTTTGCGCATCGTTAGGTCTTTGCAGATGCGCCGCGGGTGCCTTGTTTTTTGGAGGATGCCGTGCAAAAAACTGCGTTCGGGCGCTTTCTGCGCTACTTTTCGGCGGGGGAATGGCTGCTTTGGGGCGGCTCGACGGCGATCATCGCCGCCGCCTTTTTCGTGTTCGACCGGGAAAACTACCTCGCCTTTGCCGCCTCGCTGCTCGGCGCGGCCTCGCTCATCTTCAACGCCAAGGGCAACCCCGCGGGGCAGGCGCTGATGATCGTGTTCAGCGTGCTCTACGGCATCATCTCCTATACCTTTGCCTATTACGGCGAGATGATCACCTACCTCGGCATGACGCTGCCGATGGCCGTGTTCGCCCTCGCCGCCTGGCTCAAACACCCCTACAAGGGCCGCGCGCAGGTGCTCGTGAACAAACTTTCCCGCCGCGAACTGCTGCTTTTGCTGCTGCCCACCGCCGCGGTGACGGCCGCCTTTTACTTTATTTTGCGCGCCTTCCACACCGCCAACCTGCTGCCGAGCACCCTGTCGGTGGCGACGAGCTTTTTGGCCGCTTACCTCACCTTCCGCCGCAGCGCCCTCTTCCCCCTCGCCTACGCCGCCAACGACGCCGTGCTCATCCTGCTGTGGTCGCTGGCCGTGGCCGAGGACCCCGCCTACGTTTCGGTGCTGGTGTGTTTTGCGATGTTTTTCGTGAACGACATCTACGGCTTTTTCGGCTGGCGGCGCATGCAGCGCCAACAGAGCGCCTGCCCCGCCGCGGAAACGCCCGCAGCCCCCGCAGACGGCTCTTCCAACGAAAATACACAGGGGCCGCCGCACTGAACGGCATGCTTTGCCCCCCCGCACGCGAAGGCGGCGGCACCCGCAGGTGCCGCCGCCTCTCTTCATGCCTGTTCAAACTGGTCTTTGCCCACGCCGCAGAGGGGGCAGGTGAAGTCCTCGGGGATATCCTCCCACTTGGTGCCGGGGGCGATGCCGTTGTCGGGGTCGCCCGCCGCCTCGTCGTACTCGTAACCGCAGACGGTGCAGACGTACTTTGCCATGATGCCGTTCTCCTTTTTGGTTTCGTTATCTATATTATAGCGCATTTTTTCGCCTTGACAAGGCTTTTTTGAAAATTCCCCGCAAAAACCCGCGCGGACGCCCCCGCGGCGGGCCCGCAAGGCGCGTTCACTTGCCCGTGGAGCCGAACCCGCCTTCGCCGCGCACCGTTTCGGACAGTTCTTCGGCCTCCTCGTAGGCGGCCGCCACGTACGGCGCGATCACGAGCTGGGCGACGCGCTCGAAGGGCTCGACGCTCTGCTCGTACTTGGAGTGGTTGTGCAGGGCGACGCGGATCTCGCCGCGGTAGTCGGCGTCGATGACGCCCACCTTGTTGGCGGGCGCGAGCCCCTTTTTGGTGGCCAGGCCGCTGCGGGCGTAGATGAGGCCGACGAAGCCCGCGGGGATCTCCGCCGCCAGCCCCGTGTGCACGACGGCCGTCTCGCCCGGACCGATGCGAAGAGGCTCCTCGGTGAGGGCGTACAGGTCGGCCCCCGCCGCAAACTCGCTGCCGTAGGCGGGCAGCTTGGCGTCGGGCAACAGCTTTTTGATGCGTACAGTCAGTTTTTCCATGGTTTCCCCCTTCGCCGCGTTCAATACGCCCCGTCCTTCCACAGCCGCACCTCCCCCGCCGCGCGCGAACGGGCGACGTCGATGATGCGCTGGTTGGCCGAGCCGCGGAAACGCAGCTTCAGATCTTTTTGTTCTTCGATGAATTCGCCGTCGACGAGGACGTCGAGGAGCGAAAGCATTTCTTCCGTCGCCTCGCAGTGCGCCCTGCCGCCCGCGGCGAGGTCCGTATCCATCGTGTAGCCCGTGTAGCACCACACGTTTTTTTGCGGATAGCGGGAACGGAATGCGCGCAGCAGCGGCAACAGCGCGCGCTGGTTGCAGGGCTCGAAGGGTTCGCCGCCCAGGAGGGACAGCCCCGCGATGTATTCGGGCGCGAGGGCGGAAAGGACCTCCCGCGCGGTCTCCTCCGTGAAGGGGCTGCCGTAGGAAAAATCCCACGCCTCGGCATTGAAGCAACCCTTGCAGCGGTGGGTGCAGCCGCTGACGAACAGCGATACGCGCACCCCCGGCCCGTTGGCCACGTCGTGTTTTTTAATGGACGCAAAATTCATAAAAACGACCCCGCCGCCGCGTTGACAAAATGTAGAGTGTAGATAGAGTGTAGAATGTAGAGTGTAGAATGTAGAATTGAGGAAGTATCCTAATAACACCCTGCGCTTACGACTCCGTTTGCACCCCCTCTGTCATCCTGAGCGGAGCCGAACAAAGTGAGGCGCAGTCGAAGGATCTCACTCGCCCGCCCACCGTTGAGCCTGCAATGAGATCCCTCGACAAGCTCGGGATGACGGAAAGGAATGTAGAATGTAAAATGTAGAGTGTAGAGTTGAGGAAGGATCCTTATGTCATCCCGAGCCGAACGAAGTCGCTCCCCCCTGTCATCCTGAGCGGAGCCGAACGAAGTGAGGCGCAGTCGAAGGATCTCATACCCGCCCACAGCAAAGCCCGACAAAGGAGATCCCTCGACAAGCTCGGGATGACAGAAAGCAATGTAGAATTGCGGTTGTCCCCTGAAACTCACGGAAAATTTTTTCATCAGCTTGAAAAAATTTTCGTGAACACTTATAAATGCAGCACCCTCGCCTTGATCTCCTTGGTCTTGCCGAGGTTCCAGAAATTTTCACCCAGGTACCCGCAGGTGCGGCGGGTCACGTTCATCTTTTTGTGGTCCTTGTTGTGGCAGTTCGGGCATTCCCACTCGTTGTCATCGTTGATGAGGATCTCCCCGTCCCACCCGCAGACGTGGCAGTAGTCGCTCTTGGTGTTGAACTCGGCGTACTGGATGTTGTCGTAGATGAATTTGACCACCTCTTCCATCGCTTCGAGGTTGTGCTGCATGTTCGGGATCTCGACGTAGGAGATGCACCCGCCCGAAGAGATCTTCTGGAACTGCGCCTCGAAGGAGAATTTGGAGAAGGCGTCGATGTCTTCGCGCACGTCGACGTGGTACGAATTGGTGTAATAGCCCTTGTCGGTCACGTCCTCGATGGTGCCGAAGCGCTCCTGGTCGATGCGGGCAAAGCGGTAGCACAGCGACTCGGCCGGCGTGCCGTACAGCGCGAAGCCGAGGCCGGTCTCCTTTTTCCAGGCGTCCGTCTTGTCGCGCATGTGCTGCATGACGCGCAGCGCAAATTCCTCCCCTTTCGGGTCGGTCTGCGGCACGCCCGTCATCAGCTTGGTCACCTCGTACAGGCCGATGTAGCCGAGGGAGAGGGTGGAATACCCGTTCATGAGCAAGGGGTCGATGACTTCGCCCTTGTCGAGGCGGGCGATGGCGCCGTACTGCCAATGGATGGGGGACACGTCCGACTTGGTGCCCAAAAGCGCGCGGTGGCGGCACATGAGCGCTTCGCGGCAGAGATCCAGCCGCTCGTCGAACAGCTGCCAGAATTTTTGCTCGTCTCCCTTGGCGAGAATGCCGATCTGCGGCAGGTTGATGGAGACGACGCCCTGGTTGAAGCGGCCTTCAAACTTATAATTGCCCTTTTCGTCCTTCCACGGGGAGAGGAAGGAGCGGCAGCCCATGGGGCTGAACACGTTGCCCTCGTAGATCTCGCGCATCTTTTTGGCGGAGATGTAGTCGGGATACAGCCGCTTGGCGGAGCACTTGACGGCGAACTTCGTGATGTAGTCGTACTTGCCGCCTTTGAGGCAGTTGATCTCGTCGAGCACGTACACGAGCTTGGGGAAAGCGGGCGTAACGTACACGCCCTTTTCGTTCTTGATGCCCTCGTAGCGCTGGCGCAGGATCTCCATGACGATCTGCGCGTTCTCTTCCAGGTATTCGTCGTCCTTGTCCAGATAGAGGAAGAGGGTCACGAACGGGCTTTGGCCGTTGGTGGTCATCAGCGTGTTGATCTGGTACTGGATGGTCTGCACGCCGCTTTTGAGCTCGTCCTGCAAGCGGTCCTCCACCAGCTTTCCGATCTCCTCTTCCGAAAGTTCGGGGCAGGCCTGGCGGAAATGCTTTTCAAACTTTTCGCGGCTGACGCGCAGGTATTTGCCGAGGTGGCGCATATCCACCGACTGCCCGCCGTACTGCGAACAGGCCACGGCCGCGATGATCTGCGTGACCACCGTGCAGGCGACCTGAAAACTTTTCGGGCTCTCGATGAGCTTGCCGTTCATGACCGTGCCGTTGTCGAGCATGTCCTCGATGTTGATGAGGCAGCAGTTGAAGATGGGCTGGACGAAGTAATCGGCGTCGTGAAAGTGCAACACGCCCTCGTCGTGCGCCTTGGAGATCTTTTCGGGCAGCAGGATGCGGCGGGTGAGGTCTTTGGACACTTCGCCCGCGATGAGGTCGCGCTGGGTGGCCGCCGCGAGGGCGTTCTTGTTGGAGTTTTCCTCCATCACGTCCTTGTTGGCGTTGGAGATGAGGCTGAGGATGGCCTCGTCGGTGGTGTTGGCCTTGCGCACCAGCGCGCGGTTGTAGCGGTAGAGGATGTAGGCCTTGGCCAGGACGTAGTGGCCCTGCTCCATCAGCTTTTCCTCGATGATGTCCTGGATATCCTCGACGAGCATGCGCTTTTTCTTCTTGCTCTCGATGTAGGAGAGGATCGCCTCGATCTCCTCCCCCGAAGCGCGCTCGCCCGCCTCCGTTTCCGCGTTCGCCTTGCCGATGGCGATGGCGATCTTTGCCCTGTCGTACCCGACGACGGCGCCGTCTCTCTTGATGACCTGCACGTGCGTACACCTCTGTGAGTTTTCAGTCCTATCTATTATACCACCTCACACAAAAAAAACTGTTGCAAAAGCGACAGTTTTCCGAAAATACAATATATTGTATATTTTGCCAAAATTTGAACGCAACATAGCGGCATGCGCGGGCGCGGTGCACACAGGCGGTGCGGGCGCCGTGAACGCGGCAATGCGCCCCGCGTGAAAACAAAGTTGAACTTTCGAGTTCTGCGAGACTGACTGTTTCTTCTTTGCCGTTGGCATTGTAAATGATTTTTAAGTGGTCGTCGTACAGGTAAATGGCGTTGATAAACGTGTCTATTATCTTGCGCTTGCCTTCCTGCGTGGTTATATCTATCTTGCGGAAGTTGGAGAGAGCCATTCTGAAATGGTCTTGCGTAAAGATTGGCGCTTTAAGCTGTTCTTTGGCAATCGCGTCGCTTATCTCGCGTTTTTCCTTTTCAAGTCCGTCCAGCCGCTTCAATAAGGTTTCCGTCGCGTAGCCCTTCTGTACGGCGTTTACGATATTCTCTATCTCTTTTTCCTTTTGTTTCAATTGCTCCTGCAACTTGGGGAGAACAGTACTCTCCGTGTACTGTAACTCATACAGTTTTGCCGAGAGCCTCTCTATCACGCCATCGTCTTTGAGGAATTCCATTGTCTTATAGACTATGAAATCTTCCAGCTTGGTCTTGCTGACGGGTTTCTTTTCGCATTGGTGTTTCTTCTGCCGCACACAGGCATAATAGCGATAGACAATGCCTTTTGTGCCGCTCGTTCCCGTCTGCGCAACCATCATTGCTCCGCACCGCCCGCAAAACAGTTTGGTGGTGAGCAGGTAATCTTCGTCCGCCGAATGTCTTGCCGGCGCCTTTGAGTTCTTGGCAAGTTCCAACTGCACGGCATTGAACAGCTCTTCCGAAACAAGCGGCGGCACGCTGTTCTCTATCACCACGCCCATGTGGTGGTACTCTCCGATATAAACTCTGTTAGAGAGCATATAGCGGATTGCATTATACCTCAAAGCCTTGCCATTTGAGCGAGTTGCTTTACGCTCGTTCATTATGTTATAGATTTCCTTTACCGTCTTTCCGTCATTACTCAACTTGAATATCTCCTGAACGACGGGCGCGGCTTGCGGGTCTATATCGAGCTTGCGCTCTTTGTTTATCACATAGCCGAATGGAACATTGCCTCCATTCCACAAGCCTTTCAAGGCGTTCTCCTTCATTCCGCGCGTTACCTTCTCGGCAAGCTCGGCGGAGTAGTATTCCGCCATACCTTCGAGGACGGACTCCAAGAGTATGCCTTCCGAGCCCTCGGCAATCGTCTCCTTTGCGGAAATGACCTTAACTCCGTTCTTGCGTAACAGCGCTTTATAGTGCGCGCTGTCGTAGCGGTTGCGGGAGAACCTGTCCAGCTTCCACACGATAATACAGTCGAAGGCATGCTTATAACTGTCCTTTATCATTCGCTGAAATTCGGGGCGGTGGTCGGTCTTTGCCGAGAACGCACGGTCTATGTAGTTGCCGATTACCTGAATATCGTTGTATGTCGCGTACTCCATACATTCGCGAAGTTGTCCCTCAATAGACGCTTCCGTCTGATTATCAGAAGAATAGCGGGCGTAGATAACGGCTCTCATTATTTCTGTTCCTCCCGTAAGAGTTTAAGCACGGCTTCTTTGAGTTTGGCGTTGGCGGGGGATTTGGGGTCAAAACACATCTCTACAAACTGCTGCATCTTCTCGTCATCGAAGGCTTTGGGGTTATAGTCATATAGTTTGCCCTGCGGCTTGTCCGTGCGCCCGAAAATGTAGTCGAGCGATACGTCAAAATAGTCGGCATACCACAGCAAAATTGCGTTCGGTACATCGCTCTGACCATTTTCGTAGCGAAAAATGGCAGACTGAGCCACTGTTCCTATCTCGCTTGCTATAAAAGCCTGTGTTTTGCCTACGCTCTCGCGCAGAGTTCTCAATCTTTCTCCTATAATTTTAATGCTCATACTGTCACCTCGTATATTATTATACACGATTTTTAAATTAAGTCAATATGATTATCGTATTTAAACAAGTACAAATTATAGCAAAAATGATTAAATAGAGTTAATTTCGGTCACTATATTTTATCTGCGAGAAACACTTGACTTAATGAACTGAATCTGATAAGATATACAGGCAATTAAATAAAAACTTGCACGACCCTTTCGCCGGATCGGGCGTGCTCGGAGTCAATAAATCAGCCTTAGGCTTTATGGTTGATTTGTTGGCTCCTTTTTTTGTCAAAAGGAGGTCAACCATGTACGAAACTACACCGCTCAAAGACTTGCAGGCAGAACTTGGCGAAACCGCCGAAACAGGGCTTTCGGAGAATGAAGCGAAAACCCGACTTGAAAAATACGGAAGGAATACTCTCGCAAAAACCAAGCGCAAGTCCGTATTCATGCACATTTTGTGCTCGTTCAAGGACGTAACGATTATCATTCTGTGTGTTGCAATGGCACTGTCGCTCTACATAGCGCTCACAACGCACCCCGACAATCTGACGGAACCTATCGTCATTGCGTTTATCATCGTGCTGAATATCTTTCTTTCGGTGCGCGAACAGGTCAAGGCGGAAAAGTCCGTCGAATCGCTGAAAAAGTACAACATACAAAAATGTACGGTCATCAGAGCAGGAAAGACGGATAAGATAGATGCGGAACTTCTTGTCCCCGGTGACATCATAACCCTTTCTACGGGCGACCGCGTTCCCGCCGACGCCCGCATTTTGGAAGAGACGGGACTTTGCTGTGACGAATCGCTCCTCACCGGCGAGAGCGAACCGGCCACAAAGGACATTTCATTCATGCCCGAAGAGGATACTGCCGCCGCAGACAGCAAGCATATGGTGTTTTCAGGCTCGCTTGTCGTCGCTGGTAAATGCAGAGCCGTTGTAAGCCGCACGGGAAACGAAACGGAGATCGGCCGCATCTCCAAGCTACTTGCAAACGAAAAGGCAAAACTTTCGCCGCTCCAAGAGCGTATGCAAAAACTGGGCAAAGTATTGTCCGTCATCGCCTTTGGAGGCGCATTGCTCGCTTTGCTCATCGGCTGGCTGTACGGCAATCCCGTGCCCGAAATGCTGATGGTGGCTGTTTCCGTTGCGGTTGCGGCTATTCCCGAAGTTATGCCCGTTGTCGTGACCATTTCCCTCTCCTTCGGCGTGGGCAGCATGGCAAAGAAAAATACCATTGTCCGCACGCCTACCGCCGTGGAGACGATCGGCAATATCTCCGTCATTTGTTCGGATAAGACGGGCACGCTCACACAGAACAAAATGCGTGTACAGAAAATTTGGGCTGTGGGCAATACGCCGCTCTCCTCCGAATGTGAGTTCGGAGAGGCTGAAAACAAACTGCTCACATTGTTTCTTCTGTCGAGCAGCGCGGATATGACGAGCGAAAATGCGGTCGGCAACCCCACGGAGCTTGCCATTGCGCGGCTTGCCAAAGAAAAGTTTTCTGCCGTTCCCGACGAATTGAAAAACTATCGCAAAATTTATGAGATACCGTTCGATTCTACGCGCAAGCTGATGACGGTCGTCTATCAGACGGAAAGCGGCTGGCTGTCCGTAACGAAGGGCGCGATCGACCGTATCCGTATCATACCGGACGACAGATTGCAGGGAAGCATCCTTTCCGTACACGACAACTTTGCTTCACAGGCTCTGCGCGTGATCGGCGTCGCCTATAAAAAGTTTGACGCAACGCCTGCCCTTACGCCCGAAGCATTGGAAAACGAACTCACGTTCGGTGGACTCGTCGGTATCATCGACCCGCCGCGGGAGGAGAGCGCTCACGCCGTGCGCGTTGCGAAAGAGGCGGGCATCAAAACGGTGATGATCACGGGCGACCACCTTGCCACGGCAAAGGCGATTGCTGAACAGATCGGTATCCTCGACAGCAATACAAAAATCATGAACGGCAGCGAATTGCGCTCTATATCGGACGACGAACTTGCAGAGATCATCGAAGATTACCGCGTGTTCGCACGCACCTCTCCCGAAGATAAAATACGCATTGTAAAGGCGTTCCAAAAGGCGGGCGAAGTTGTCGCTATGACGGGCGACGGCGTAAACGACGCACCTGCGCTCAAAGCTGCGGACGTGGGTATTGCGATGGGTTCGGGTACAGACGTTGCCAAAGAAGCCGCGGATATGATCTTGCTCGACGACAATTTCTCGACAATCGTTACCGCCGTGGAAGAAGGGCGCAGAGTCTACTCCAATATCCGCAAGTCGCTCTATTCCATGCTCGGATGCAATTTTTCCGCACTCACCATCGTGCTTTTTGCGCTCATCTTCGGGTGGGGTTCTCCCGTTACGGCGTTGCAGATACTCGTTATTAAAGTTGCATGCGACGGCATCCCTGGCTTTTCGCTGTGCGTGGAAAAAGCGGATCCCGACATTATGAAGCAGCCGCCCGTAAAGAAGGGTTCAAGCATATTTGCTGGCGGGCTGATCTCCAAGATCATACAGATCTCTGTCGTGTTTACGGTCGCAACGCTGATACCCGTCTGGCTCGGCTGGCATTGCTATTTGGGCAGCGGCAAACAGCCGAGCTTTGCCGTTGCGCAGACAATGACTTTTCTCGTCATGGGGCTTACGACTGTCGTTCACGTCTATAACTGCCGCACGCACCTTTCTGTATTCCAGAAGGGGCGCGGCGTGAATAAACTCGTCATAGGAACGACTTTGCTCGGTGCCGCCATCATGATACTTATTGCGGTGATACCGCCCGTCGCGCAGCTTTTCGGGCTCGTTCCGCTCGGAATATGGCATTGGGTGATCGTATTCTCCCTTTCGCTCACCCCGCTCATTTATGTAGAAATACTCAAACTTACAAAACACTTCAAACGCATTTAAGGAGACAATTATGTTCAGAGAAATGAGAAGAAAAAGGCAGGCTCTTTCCAAAGAAGCCTGCGAACAGATACTCAAAGACGGAAAAACGGGTGTGCTTGCTCTGCTCGGCGATGATGATTACCCCTATACCGTACCGCTCAACTACTGCTATGAAAACGGAAAACTCTATTTTCATTGCGCGAAGAGCGGGCATAAAATCGACGCCGTAAAGAAATGTGCCCAAGCGAGTTTTTGCGTCATCGCGCAGGACGACATCGTTCCGCAAAAGTTTACCACCTACTTTTGCAGCGTCATAGCATTCGGACAAGTGCGCATTGTTTCAGACGAAAAGGAAAAACTTGAAACTATAAACAAACTTGCAATAAAGTATTGCCCCGATGAAAGTGCCGAGGCAATGCGCAGAGAGATAGAGCGCGAATTTCCGGCTCTGTGCGTTCTCGAATTTACCATAGAGCATTTGTCTGGGAAACAAGCGATTGAACTTTGCGGAAAGACGCGATAAAAAACAAACAAATGTTCTTATTTTGCTTGACAAGCGGGGTTGCGGTATGATATAATGCGAAATGTATCAAGCAAAATGCCCGTATCGGTGAAAGAAACGAGCGGTCAGGTCTGTTCCCATTGCCTTATGCAGTTTGCGGCTGTTCGGCAAAGATGGCTTTAACGGACTTGATCGGCCGGCGGCGGATCGGTCGTAAAGGCGGCATTTTGCAAAACAAAAAACGGTACCCGAGCAAGTTGCGCCCGTTTGGCGCTGCATCACGATTCTCTTGCAGCGGCAAACAGCCGAGCTTTGCCGTTGCGCAGACAATGACTTTTCTCGTCATGGGGCTTACGACTGTCGTTCACGTCTATAACTGCCGCACGCACCTTTCTGTATTCCAGAAGGGGCGCGGCGTGAATAAACTCGTCATAGGAACGACTTTGCTCGGTGCCGCCATCATGATACTTATTGCGGTGATACCGCCCGTCGCGCAGCTTTTCGGGCTCGTTCCGCTCGGAATATGGCATTGGGTGATCGTATTCTCCCTTTCGCTCACCCCGCTCATTTATGTAGAAATACTCAAACTTACAAAACACTTCAAACGCATTTAAGGAGACAATTATGTTCAGAGAAATGAGAAGAAAAAGGCAGGCTCTTTCCAAAGAAGCCTGCGAACAGATACTCAAAGACGGAAAAACGGGTGTGCTTGCTCTGCTCGGCGATGATGATTACCCCTATACCGTACCGCTCAACTACTGCTATGAAAACGGAAAACTCTATTTTCATTGCGCGAAGAGCGGGCATAAAATCGACGCCGTAAAGAGGTGCGGCAAAGCGAGCTTTTGCGTTATCGCGCAGGACGACATAGTCCCGCAAGAGTTTACTACATACTTTTGCAGCGTCATTGCATTCGGAAAGGTGCGCATTGCCTCAGACGAAAAGGAAAAACTTGAAGCTATAAATAAGCTGGCGATAAAGTATTGCCCCGACGAAAGCGCAGAGGCGAGGCGCAGAGAGATAGAACGCGAATATCCGGCTCTGTGCATTCTCGAATTTACCATAGAGCATCTGTCGGGCAAACAGGCGATTGCGCTTTGTAAATAATCGAAATCGACAATATATCACAAACAAATGTTTATATTTCTATTGACTTGTGGCGAACGATATGTTATAATGCAAGAGTACAGGCGTGAAATTAGCCTGTACTCTTTTGCCGTACGTTGATTTTTTGTATGGCGTTACTCCCTCTGAGGGAGAGAGGGCGCATAACAAGATTGCGCCGCGGAGTTGTATGCTCCGAAGTTGCCGCGCGAAATAAAGGCGCGGCGGGAACCAACCCGAGCCGTCTGAAAGACGAGCCATAACGGGGCTTTATAAGTATACGCTTTTTTAGGTGTAAAGCCACGTTTTAGGTCAGTTTTTCGTCGAGCGAAGATGGGTTTTTTCAGCGTACAATTTTTCAGGTAGAGGCGAGCAAGGAAAAATCAAACGACAACTTAACAGAATGGTTGACCACCATAGAGCAATGAGGAGTTGCTAAATAAGGTACAAGTCGGTGATTACTTCAAAGGTGTCAGCGACTTTTTTATGCCATTATTCGGCTATCGCACCCATACCTCTTCGGCGTGGGTAAAGATAAAAATAAATCAAACTTGGAGGTGAATTATGAATAGACAACCAACAAACAGACCGCCGTAATAGTTCGGACATAGCTGTAACATAGTGATGATTTACGGCACAATAAAAACCTTATTTCAGGAAGCAAACAGCGTACAAATAGCAAGCAACCACTTTTTGTTTCGACGAGAAGTATAGCCCACTATACTTCGTGCCGAAGTTTAGTGGGCTCTGCGAGGCTTTTTATCAAGAAGTAACAGGAGGTGAAAATTATAAGCTACTTAGTTTGTCACATGGAAAAGTATCACAAGACGGACATTGCACCCGTCGAACAGGAGAACGAGCGCGACGAAACTTATCAGGCGGTCAACCCGCAGATAGACTTCACGCGCACGCGGAACAATTACAACATTATCAAAAGGCAGCGGTCGTACACGCAATTTGTCAACGATAAGATTGAGGCTCTCGACCTGCCCACGAAAGTACGCAAAGACGCCGTGCTTATGTGTTCCTTTGTCGTGGGTTCGGACAGAGAGTTTTTCAGTAGGCTGTCGTCGGGCGAGCAACAGCAATTCTTTGTCGACTGTACTCGTTTCTTTGCGGAGCGGTACGGCGAGGAGAATATCATCTCGGCGGTCGTCCACATAGACGAAACCACGCCTCATCTTCATCTGAATTTAATTCCGATAGCCGACGGCAGGTTATGTGCGAAAACTCTCTTTGACAGAAAAGAGTTACAGAACTTGCAAACAGACTTCCACTCTGTCGTTGGCAAGAAATGGAATTTACAACGCGGCAAAGAGGGAAGTACGGCAAAGCACCTTGACACGGCGGCTTACAAGTTAAAGAAGATGAGCGAGGCGGCAGACCAAGCTGAACTGCGAGCGGACGAGGCTGAAAAGAAGAAACTCATAGCCGAAAGCAGGCAAGTCCACGCCGAACGGAAAACGCAACAGCTTGAAGATAGACAGAAACAACTTCGGCGCGACACCGCTCCTCTGCAAGCCGCAGCAGATGTTTTGCGGGAGTACAACGACGGAAAGCGAAAGCTCAATAAAAGGGACTTGCCTGTCATCGCGGCAGTGGCAGCAAAGCTCAAAGCGGAAAACGGGCAGCTCGAAGAACGGCTGCAAATCAGCGCACGCGACCAGCACGACGTGTTCAATCTTTATCAAAAGACAGAGCGTGAAAAGCAATCTCTTCAAAGCGACGCAGACGTTCTGCGAGAGATAAGGGAACACGCGCCTGACAAGTTACAAGAAGTTATGGAAACGGTCAGACAGCGCAAGTTGGACAAGTATCGCCCCAAGCCCTTCAAGCCGTCGGACAATCATTGGAGCAAGTAAAACTGAATAAACGCTTAAAAGGAGGAAAGTTATCGAACAGACTACATAACAACGGGGGATGGCGAGGAAAAAACAACAAATTCAAACTGACTTTGATATTCCCGATTATCAGATAGAATCTCTTGCGAGAGTTCTGTTACCAAAAATCAGGGAGTATCTTCTGTCCGAGCAAGGGCAAAAGGACTATGCCGAATGGAGGGCTGAACGCGCTCAAAGACAATTAAATATCAAAGATTAAGGAAACGTCCCATTGATTATCACGGGATGACCGCTCTGACGGTTTACTGCAATCCGCAAAATAGCATAAGCGGATTGCGTATATGATTTTTTCCATTTATCAGACAGGTTGCGCCGAATATCACAAACCTTGAACAACGGCACGAGGGGCACGCGGAATTCCGCGTGCCCCTCTTTTTTTATGTTCGGAACTTTTCAAATTCCTCAATATAACAAAATAGCCCGAACATTCTTTTTATGACAAAGAAGTTCAAGCTATTAAGACTTGGTGCGGGCGGGCGGACGTGAACGGGCAGGGACGGTCGGCGCGGAACGCGGCGGCTTCGGAGGCGCGGGGCGCGGCAGCTTCGGAGGCGCGGGCGCGCTCAGCCGAGCACGCCGAAGGGCCGCGCGCGCTCCGCCTCGGCCGTGAGTTCGACGACGATGCCGTCCTTGCTCTGCACGCGCAGGCGGACCTCTTTGAGCTCAAAATAGTCCGCAAGCACCCGCGAAAGGTCGCGTTCGAGCAGGCGCAGGCAGCCCTCGGGCAAAGGCGACGCGGCCTTTGCCAACACCCTGCGGGCGCGCGAGGCGCCCTCCCCCGTGTTCATGTTCCCCTCCTTTCCCCGCACGGCGGGGCGGTTCACGGCCTGCGCCCGAAGGCGCGGCGCAGCCCGCCGAACAGCCCGCGCGCGGCGGGCTCGTACACCTTGCACGGCCCGCCCGCCACGGCGGAAGCCAGCAAGCGGAAGGCCTTGCGCGCGGCGCCGCCCTCCTCCCCCAAAAAGACGCCGTCCTCCTGCGGGATGACGCCGATGAGCGGCACGCGGAGGGCGGCCGCGATCTCGCGCGGGGAGAGCACTTCGCCGCCCGCCACCATGTCCGCGCGCACCATGTTGACGACGAGGTCCACCCGTTGCAGGCGGTAGCTTTGCAGGACGGCGAGCACGCGGGCCGCGTCGCGCAGGGCGGAAACGTGCGGCGTGGTGACGACGAGCGCCTCCCCCGCCGCCGCGGCTGCGCGGTGGAAGCCGCTCCCGATGCCCGCGGGCGAATCGATGAGGATGTAATCGAAGCGGGGCGAAAGCTGCTCAAAGACCAGCCGCAGCGCCTGCGGGGAGACGGGATGCTCGGCCGCGGCCCGCCCCGAAGGCAGCACGAACAGGTTCGCCCGCCCGGGGAAGGGCACCAGCGCCTGGCGCGGGCGGCAGCGGCCGAGGACGACGTCTGCCACGTCGAACGGGCCCGCGTTTTCCAGCCCGCAGACGACGTCGATGTTGTTGAGGCCGAAGTCCGCGTCGGCGAGAACGACGCGCGCGCCCGCGGCCGCCAGACGCATGCCCAAACGGACGGCCACCGTCGTTTTGCCGACGCCGCCCTTGCCCGAGGTGAGAACGATCCTGCGCGCCAATGCCTTGCCCCCGCAACGTATTTTTTCACACCCCATTGTACCCCCGCCGCGGGCGCGAAAATTGCCGTACGTGCGCGAAAAAACGGAACCTTTGCCGAAAACCGCCCCCGCCCGTTCACGCCCGCCGCGTATCTTCATCCCCGCCCCGCTTGCCGCGCGGGCAGAGAAAAGCGCCCGCCTTTGCAAAAGGCGGGCGCAAAAAAACCGATACGAAAACCCTGCCGCGCCCGCGGCAGGGCGGGCGTCAGCGGGCGCGCTCTTCGAGGGCCTTGCGGTCGATCTTGCCGATGAGGTTGACGGGCAGGCGGTCGATCACGACGATCTCGCGGGGCACGGCGTAGGCGATGAGCAGGCGGCGGCAGAGGGCCAGCACCTCCTCGCGGCAGGCGGCGGGGTCGGCGCCCTCGCGGCATTCGAGGAACAGGCGCACCACCTGCCCCTTGACGGGGTCGTCCGCGCCCACGGCGCAGGCCTTTTTCACCCCGCGGGCCTTGCAGGCCACGCCCTCGATCTCGGAGGGGTACACGGGCACGCCGCTGACCTTGATCATGTTTTTGATGCGCTGTTTGAAGTAGAGGTACCCGTCCCCGTCCATCCAGCCGTAGTCCCCCGTTTTGAGCCATTTGGTGCCGTTCACGCTCTCAAAGGGGGTGTGGTCCTCGCCGAGATAGCCGAGCATGAACTGGTCGGAATCGAGCCAGATCTCCCCCACTTCGCCCGCGGGCAGCGCGCGGCCGTCCCTGACGATGCGGGCGCGGGTGCCCGAGAGGGGGTAGCCGAGGGAATTTTCGCGGTGGTGGGCCAGCGTGTTGACGACGCAGACGGTGACCGTTTCGGTCAGCCCGTAGCCCACGTACAGGCGCGCGGTGCTGCCGCCGCGTTCGAGCACGGCGTTGAAGTCGTCGATGAGGGTGGCGGGAACACTGTCTCCGCCCACGAACACGTCCTTGATGTGCGAAAGATCCGCGCGGGAAAAGGCGGGCTCGTTCATGAGCTTCAAGAACATGGTGGGAACGCCCGTGAGGATGTTGGCGCGGCTCTTGACGATCTGTTTGGCGCACGTTTTGGCCGAAAAGCGGATGCACATCACGTTGGTGCGGCGCATGAGCATGCACATGTGCATGTTGATGCACAGCCCGAAGCCGTGGAAGATGGGCAAAACGTTGTACAGCGCGGTGTAGTTTTGGATGGGTTCGCTCAAAAACTCTTCGGCCTTGCAGCACAGGCGGTTGAAAACGAGGTTGTTGTGGGCGATGATCTTGGGTTCGCCCGTGGTGCCGCCGCTGGCCAGGTACACCGCAGGCTCGTTCACGGCGAAGGACGCGGCGGGGATGTGCGGGTTTTTGCGGTCTTTGAGGTAGCGCTCGAAGGGCAGGTACCCGAGCGCCGCCCGCCGCTGCGTGAGGCGGTAATACGCCTTGGCCGCCCCGCCCATGTAGTGCGCGCTGTCCGAAACGAGGGTGGGCACGCCGAAATTGAAGTGCCCGCATTTGTACAGGTCGTACACCAGCACCAGCTTGCTGCGGGTGCGCGCGGCGCTCTCTTTGAGCTTTTCGGGCGGGATGAAGGGATGAACGAGGTTGACCGCCGCCCCCAGCTTATTGGCCGCGTAAAAGGCCAGAAGAGCCGCGGGCGAGTTGGGCATGCACAGCGTGACGGTATCCCCCTTGCCGATGCAGAATTCGGCCGCGAGGTTGTCCGCGAGCACGTCGATGCGGCGCAGGACGGCGTCGAAAGAGTATTTTTTGCCGTAGAAGGAGATCGCCTCTTCGACGGCGCTGTCGGATACGTTTTCGAGCACGGCCTCGTACATCGAACAATTTTCGGGTAGTGTTTTCATGAAAGTCCTTTGCGGCGCTGCGCCCGTTCAGGCAAACAGCAGGGATACGGCCGCGAGCACGGCCAGCACGGCGGGGATGACCACCATGTGCGCGATGTAGATGACGGCGGCGTGGCGGCCCAAAAAGCAGGGGCCGCTGTTCCAGGCGCCGTTCAGGCGGGAACAGGCGTGGCGGGCGGAGGTGTGGTAGATGAGCATGCCCGCCGCCCCGCCGAGCAGGATGAAGGCCGCGTAGGGCAGCAGAGGGAAGTAATCCCCGCCGTAGACGCGCTCGATGCGGAAGCCCTGCAAGTCGAGAAAGGCGGACAAAAAGACGCGCTCCGCCTCCGTGCTGCCCTGCGGGGCGGCGAAGGAGGACATGAAGTTCCATTCGGTGCCCGTGTAGAGGTAGCCCCAGCACGCGAAATAGGCGGCCAGCAGCGCCGCACCCAGCAGCGCGGGGTACAGCCGCAGCGCAAAGCGAAGGCGGGGCCGCCGCGGGAACAGCTCCCCCACGGCGCGGGCGGCGTTGTCCGCCACGGCGTAGAGGAAGACGCCCGCCGCGATCATGTGGATGACGCCGAAAAAGATGGTCATGTTGGAGCCGGTGAGGTCGGAAAGGACGGCCGTCACCCCCGAAAGGCCCGCCGCCACCAGCGCCAGCGGCACAAAGCGGCGGAAGTTGCCGCGCGTGAGGGTACAGCTGACGCCGCAGAGCACGAAAAAGAGCAGCACGACGAAGAAGCGCATGTTCACGCGCAAGGACCAGCCCCAGTATTCGAGGGCGAAGGGCCGCAGATCGTCGAACAGCCTGGTGCCCAAAACGTCGTTGATGACGGGCATCACGTCCCACAGGCAGTACATGAAGTGGTCGAACACCATCAGCAGCACGCACAGGCCGCGCAGGAAGTCGATCTCCCAATAGCGCTCGCGCCCGCGGCCGCAGTACCGCCCCACCATCGTCTTATAACCGGTATGCCCCGGTCTTTTTACGTCGATGCCGCCGATGTCCATATGCACAAGTGTATCATTTTACGGGGCCGCTTGTCAAACCTTCGGCGCCGCCGCCGAAGATTTCTTCGAGCAGGGCGTGCAGCCCGCCGAGCGACGGGCAGGCCAGAAGGCGGGCGCGCAGCCCCGCCCCGCCCCGCGTGCCGCGCAGGTAAAAGGCGGCCATCTTGCGCATCTGCACCAGCGTGAAGCGTTCCCCGTAGAACGGGAGCATGTCCGCGATCTGCCCCTCGATGGCGGCGCGCACGTCCCACTCTCCCCCGCGGCCCGCTATCTCCGCGAACACGTGCGGGCAGTACATGGCCGCCCGCGCCACCATCACGCCGTCGGCGCCCGTCTCGCCGAGCATGCGCAAAGCGTCCTCGCGGGTGAAGATGCCGCCGTTGGCCACCACGGGGATATCCACCGCGTTTTTGGCGGCGGCGATCGCGGCGTAGTCGGGCTCGCCCGCATACATCTTATCGCGGGTGCGGCCGTGCACGGTGAGCATGTCCGCCCCCGCGCCCGCGCACAGCCTGGCAAACTCCGCCGCCACGATGTGGCCGCCGTCCAGGCCGATGCGGAACTTGACGCTGACCGTCTTGCCGCTCTTTTTGCAGGCGGCCACGATCTTTTCCGCCCGCGGGAAGTCGGAAAGCAGCGCGCTGCCCTCGCCGTTTTTGTATACCTTGGGCACGGGGCAGCCCATGTTGATGTCGACGTGCGCAAAGCCCGCCAGGTCCTCGCTCTCGCAGGCGGCGCGCATCACGGCGGGGTCGCCGCCGAACAGCTGCACCGCCGTCTGCGGCTCGCTCGGGTCGCGGTACAGCAGCCGCCGCGTCCCCTCGTTGCCGTACAGCAGCCCCTTGGCGCTGACCATCTCGGTAAAGCACAGCCCCGCCCCGAAGGAATAGCACAGCTTGCGGAAGGCGAAATCGGTGTACCCCGCCAGCGGCGCCAGCAGCACGTTGCAGGGCGCCGTGTACCCGCCGATGCGCAGCGGTGCGCCCAATGTATCACGCTTTTTCATGAACGTTCGCCGCTTTCTGCGCCGTTTTCGGCATTTTTGGCCGCTCCTTCACGCGGCTCTCCGTCCGCGGCGCGGGGCGCCTCGCCGCGCTTGGCGCGCTCGTAATAGCCCCACAGCTCCGCGGCGGGCATGCCCGCCATCTGCTTGCCGTCGGCCGCGATGAGCGCCTCGGTGGCGCAAAAGCGCGCGATGAACTTGTCCGTGCTTTCGCGCAGGCTCTCCTCGCAGTCGGCGCCCGCCAGGCGGCCGGCGTTCACGGCCGAAAAGAGCAGGTCTCCCGCCTCTTCCGCGACGGCGGGCCCGCCGCTTTGCAGCGCGGCCGTAAGCTCGGCGAGTTCCTCTTCCACCTTGGCGGCGGCTTCGGCAAAGTCTGCAAAGTCGTAGCCGAAGGCGGCTGCCCGCTTTTGCGCCTTCTGCGCGCGCATGGCGGCGGGCAGGGCCGCGGGCACGTCTTTGAGGCGGTCGGAGCCCGTCTTTTGCCCCTTTTCCACCGCCTTGTTGCGCTCCCACACCGAGAGCGCGCCCGCCTCGCTCTCGGCGCGGTCCCCGCCGAAGATGTGCGAATGGCGGAAGATGAGCTTGCGGCAGACGTCGCCGGTCACGTCCTCGGGCGTGAACGCGCCCCGCTCTTCGGCCATGAGCGCGTGGAAGGCGGCCTGCATGAGCACGTCTCCCGCCTCCTCGCAGATGCCCGCGTCGTCGCGGCGGTCGATGGCGTCGACGAGTTCGTAGGCCTCCTCGATGAGGTTGCGGCGGATGCTCTCGTGCGTCTGGGCGCGGTCCCACGGGCAGCCGCCGGGGGCGCGCAGGCGGCGCAGGATCTCCAAAAGCTCGTCGAAGCCGAACCGCCCGCGCCGCAACAGGGGCACCTCCCCCACCACCACGGCGCAGGTGGCGTCGTATGTAGAAAAGCGGTCGACCTCGAACAAGCGGATCTTTTTGGCGCGCCCGCCGCGCACGAACCAGGCGGGCGTCTCGTCACCGAAGAGGTCGCACAGCCGCAGCTTCACGTCCCCCGCCACGAGGGCGCAGTCCACGTCGTACACGCACAGCGGCAGAAAGGGCCGCGCGCTCCCGCCGATGCCGTAGGCCGAAAGGGCGCAGCGGTCGCGGCAGGGCACGCGCGCCGCGGCAAAGGCCGCGGCCGCCTTGGACACGCCGTCGCACACCTTGGCCGTGCGGGCGCGGCGCAGAACGAGCTGGGCGGAAACGTCGTCGCCGATGCTCCCGTCCACGCAATAGACGACGTCCCCCTCCTTCGCCGCGGCCAAGACGGCGGCGGCGAGCTTGCGGGCGCGCGCGTCGAAGTTGCGGCAGCTTTGCCCCACGCCGTCGAGCGAGCGGGCGCGGGGCAGCCCCGCGGCGGCCGCCGCCGACACGGGCGTTTGCAGCGTACGGAAAACGACGTCCGCCCCCGCCTCCGCGGCGGCCTGCGCGGCGGGCGGCAGGGGTGCGGGTTCACAGCCCAATCCTACGAGGGTGATCATGTCCTTTCCTCCTTTGAAACAGGCGCAGTTCCTCGGCCGTGAAGGCGCCGAAAGCGAGCGCCAGCAGTAAGTAAACGGCCGCGGAAACGGCGAAAATGACGAGCACGTGCGCGCCGCGCAGCGGCCAGGCGGCCGCCGCGCAGGCCGCCGCCGCGAGCGAGAACCGCAAAAAATACCCGCCCGCGCGCACGCGGTTGGCGCGTTCCCTAATACTATACACAAAATCGGCCGAAAGCGCAACCAAAAAACAGGCCGCCGCCGCGTAGGCCGCGCCGAGAACGGAAATTTGCGGCACGCGCAGCAGCACGCATTCGAGGATGAGCTTGACCGAAACGGCCAGCGTCATGGCCCCCGCCGCCGTCTTTGCCTTGCCCATGCCCGTCAGGCAGCCCGAGAGCGTCTGCGTCAGCGCCAGGAACACCGAAGAGAGCGCCGAGGCGCGCACCAGCCGCGCCAGCACCGCGCGCTCCGCCCCCGCGAGCGAACGGAACAGGAAGAGAGCCAGCTGCGACGGGTAGCAAAAGAGGAAGGCCGCCGCGGGAAGGGCGATGAACAGGGTGCATTTGACGGCGAACAGCGCCCGCTTTTCGGCCTCGGCCGCCCTGCCCCGAGCGCACAGCGCCGCCAGCGCGGGCACGCCCGCCGCCGCCAGGCCGTAGCAGAGGGAGACGGGCAGGTTGGTAAGCGCCGCGGCCCCGCCCGCGTACAGCCCGTACAGCGCCGTCGCGTCCGCCGCATACCGCCCCACCAGCCGCACGATGAGGATGCTGTCGACGATGTTGGAAAGGGGCAGGATGCCCGCCGCCGCGGCCGCGGGCAGCACGGAGCGCAGCAACCCCGCCGCCGAGGGTCCCGCCGCGGCATACAGGGGCTCCCCGCCGCGGGAAAGGCCGCGCGCAAGCGCCCCGCCGCGGCCCGCAAAGGCCCCGCGCCCGCCGCGGGAAAGCGCGGGACGGGCAAAAAATGCGGCGCGCCCGCGCAGCTGCCCCGCCGCACAAAAGAGCATGAACAGCACCGCCGCGCCTTCGCTGAGGGTGACGGCGAAGAGGGTGTACGCCACGGCGCGGGGCATATCTCCCGCGAACAGGCGGGCAAAAAAGAGCCCGAAAGCGATCTTCACGGCCTGTTCCAGCACCTCGGAAAGGGCGGTGGGCAAAAAGTTGCCGCGGCCCTGGAACCAGCCGCGGAAACACGAGAGCGCCGCCACCAGCGCCACGCTCGGGGCCAGCGCGCGGTAGGCGGAAGCGGCCGCGGGCGCGCCCTGCACCGCCGCCATGACGGGGGCGAGCAGGAACATGAGCGCGCTCGCCGCCAGCCCCACCGCCGTGAACAGGCCGAGCGCACGCCGCAAAAGCGCCTGCGAACGGGCGCCGTCTCCCGCCGCCTCCGCCCGCGCCACCGCGCGCGCCAGCCCCGCGGGGACGCCCGTGGCCGCCAGCGTCAGCAGCAGGCAGTACAGCGGATAGGTCATCTGGTACAGGCCCAGTCCCTCCCCGCCCAGCGCGTTGGCCAGCGGGATGCGGTAAAAGGCGCCCAGCACCTTGGCCAGCGCGCCGCCGACGGAGACGGTCAGCGCGCCTTTGAGAAAGGTCTGCTTTTTCATATGTACCCGCCGCGCCCCGCGCCGCAAAACCTTGCAAGAGATCTTTCCGCCGTGAACGGATCCGCGCGCCTTTCCCCGCAACGGCGCGCGCCCCGCGGCCGTGGCCGCGGGGCGCGAAAATTTGCCGCCCGCAAGACGGCGCTCCCGCGGTGCGGCGCGCCCGCCGTCGCGGTTTGCTCCCCCGCGCGGCACGTTCCCGCAACGCAGTCTGCCCCTCCCGCGCGGCACGTTCCCGAAAACAGCGCAAACGGTACACAAAACGCGGGTACGTAACCACTTTTTTGCGTCCACTGGCGGCCGCCCGTACCGCCCGCCGCGGAGGGTCAGTCGAACTGGTTGGCGAGGATGTCGGCCGTGAGGCGGCAGAGCTTGACGGCGCCGCTCTCGATGCGCGCGCCCTCCTCGGCCGCCAGGAGGGACACCGCGCCGAGGCAATCCCCGCCCGAAACGATGGGCACGATGACCTGCGCCGTGATGACGCCCGCGCCGTCCTCGGTCAGCGGGACGACGTCTCCCCCTTCGGCGAGGTTGGCCAGGTAGCTGCGCCGCTCCTGCATGATGCGTTCGAGGTGCGGCGAAATATGTTTTTTGGCAAAGTCTTTGCGGCCCTCGCCCGCGGCGTAAAGCACCTCGTCGGTATCGCAGATGACGGCGAGGTACCCGCTCAGATCGCTCAGCGAGCGGGTGGTCCCCTCCGAAAATTTTTCCAGCGTGGCGATGGGCGAATACTTTTTCAGCATCAGCTCGTCGCGGTCGGTGAAGATCTCCAACGGGTCGCCGTCCTTGATGCGCAGGGTGCGGCGGATCTCCTTTGGGATGACCACGCGGCCGAGTTC
Source organism: uncultured Clostridia bacterium (assembly GCA_944328445.1). Taxonomy (GTDB): domain Bacteria; phylum Bacillota; class Clostridia; order Christensenellales; family Borkfalkiaceae; genus Borkfalkia. The sequence goes on from CALVHO010000011.1 coordinate 61,322, forward strand.
GTCGATCCTGCGCACGATGCCCGTAGCTTTCATAACGTTCCTCCCTTTCGGCCGCGGGCAAGCGTGGCGCCCGCGGTCCCTTTCCGAAAAGAGTATGCGCAGCCCCGCGCGGCTTATTCTCTCCGCCGCCGCACGAAAAAAAACCCTCCCCGCAAGGAGGGCGCGCAGGGCGCGTTCAGGCGAGGAAGGCCAGCACCCCGCAAAAGACGGCGTAGGCCACCTGCGCGCGGTAGTCCTCGCCCGAAAGCAGCCGCTCGTCCTCGGGGTTGGACAAAAAGCCGCATTCGACGATGACGGAGGGGTAGTTCGTGCAGTTGAGCATGAAATAGTCGCCGCGCAGGGGCGAAAAGGTGCCGCCGCTCAAAGCGTTGAGCCGCGCCTGGATGCTCCCGGCAAGCGCCTGCCCCGCGGCGGCGCCTTCGCGGAAAAACACCTGCCCGCCGCGGCGGGTGCGATCGGCAGGGAAGCTGTTTTGGTGAACGGAGACGACGGCGTTGGGCGCGGCCGCCTCGATGACCGCCTTGCGCGCCAGCATGTCTCGCTGCTTGAAGCTGCCCGCCCCCGTCGCCTCGCCGGGCGAGGCGGGGCCGCTGCGGGTGAGCACGGCGGCGATGCCCGCGCCCTCCAAATACTCCGCCAGCCGCAGCGCGACGGCAAGGTTGACTTCGCTTTCGCGGATGCCCGTTACCGCGCCGCACACCCCCGGGTCCGCGCCGCCGTGGCCCGCGTCGATCACCACGCGGAAGGCGGGCAGCGTTTTGGCCGCGGCCGCCGAGAGGCAGAACCCCGCCGCCAGCACCAGCGCCGCGCACAGCGCCGCGGCCGCCAGCGCCCGCTTTTTGAGGAAAAACATACGCTATTGTATTCCCCTCCGCCCGCGCTTATGCCCCGCCCGCCGCACAGAGCCGCAAAGGCCGCTGCGGCGCAAGGGGCAGAAAAGCCGCATGCAGTTAAGGTTGCATGCGGCGGATCTCCATGGGCGCGAGGGTGACGCGCTGCGGCGTGCCCTTACCCGGATAGTACACGGTGGCTTGTTCTTCGGCCGAGTGGTTGGCCAAAAGCACCGTGCCGCTGTTTTCGTAATAGTG
>CALVHO010000012.1 GCA_944328445.1 uncultured Clostridia bacterium
GGCAGGGGAGACGCGATTCGAACACGCAACCTACGGTTTTGGAGACCGCTACTCTACCGTTGAGCCACTCCCCTGTGTCCTGTATGATTATATACCAAAAATTCTGTTTCGTCAATCAGATTTCATTCATTGCCGACAAAAAAGGAGCGAAAAAATGAAAAAGCAATACAAACTCGGCGTCATCGGCGCGGGATTCATGGCGCGCGCCATCGTAAAAGGCGCGGTGTATTCCGACTTTATCAAGCCCAAAAAGATCATCGCCTCCGACCTTTCGGACGAGGCGCTGGCCGCGATGGGGGAGCTCGGCGTGCAATGCACCAAGAACAACCGCGATGTGGCCGAAAACTGCGAATACCTGCTCTTTGCCGTCAAGCCGCAGCACTTTGCGGACGTGGCCGAGAGCCTGCGCGGCGTGCCCGTGGAAAAGGCGATCTCCATCATGGCGGGGGTGCGCAAGGCAACGGTGCGCGACGCCCTGTTTGAAAAGAACACAAAAGTGGCGCGCGCCATGCCCAACCTGCCCTGTTCGGTGGGCGCGGGGATGGTGGCGCTCGACGCGGAGGACTTTTCGGACGATATCGACGACGGAGCATTCGTCGTCTCCCTGTTCGACTGTTCGGGCAACGTCATTTCCGTGCCCGAGGAAAAGCTCAACGCCGTCACGGGCATCAGCGGCAGCGGGCCCGCGTACGTCTACTTGTTCCTCGACGGCCTCATCCGCGCCGGCGTGCGGCAGGGGCTGAGCGAGGACGAGGCCAAAACGCTGGCCATCAACACGGTGGCGGGCGGCGTGGAAATGGTGGCCCGCTCCGAGGACAAGTCGCTCGACGAGCTCGTTTCCGCCGTTTGCAGCAAGGGCGGCACCACCATCCAGGCCGTGGATTCCTTCCGCCGCGACGACCTTGCGGGCGTCATCGACCGCGCCGTCGACGCCTGCGTCAAGCGCGCCGAAGAACTTTCGCACTAAAAATTTGGACACGTATCTTGATTTTTGCGGCCATATACGGGCGGACCGTGTGCGGCCGCGAGGACCGATCTCATGAAAAAAGTGGACTTGTACACCGACGGGGCCTGCTCGGGCAACCCGGGGGCGGGCGGCTACGGTGCCATCCTGATCTATCGCGGTATCGAGCGGGAGATCAGCGGCGGCGAGGCGGTAACGACCAACAACCGCATGGAGATGCGCGCCGTCATCGAGGGGCTCGCCTGTCTGAAAGAGCGGTGCGACGTCACCGTGTACAGCGATTCGGCGTACACCGTCAACGCCTTCAACGAGGGGTGGCTGGCGGGCTGGCGCAAAAACGGCTGGAAAAAGGCGGACGGCAAGCCCGTGCTCAACGCCGACCTTTGGCAGGCGCTGGACGCGGCGGTCACCGCGCACAACGTGCGCTTCGTCAAAGTCAAAGGCCATGCAGACAACGAATACAACAACCGCTGCGACGCGCTGGCGCGCGCGGCTGCCAAATTGGCGGGCGGCACGCAGTAAACCGCGCCCCGCGGCAGGCATGCCGCGCCGCCGTGCGGGATATACTATACCGAGACCATCTTCCCGCCCGACTTTTTTGCTATGCAGCTCTGTTCTCCCTTCTTAAAAAAATGTATCGCCCTCGCCGTGACGGTCCTGGCCGCCGCGGCGGCCGTCGTGTTTACCGTTCTGGCCGCCATGCAGTTTGACGAGGGCTTTATCCATGACCACGCCGCCGTACTCGTTTCCGCGCTCGTCGGCGCCGAGGTTCTCTACACGGCTGCCACGGCCGTCTTTTTCTTTTTGGAAAAGGAGACCCTTTTCAAGTGCTTTTTGACCGGCCTCATCCTCGCGGCCGCGATCCTGTTCGGTGTGTGGCTGGTGCACGTGACGGGGCTTTGGGACCGCTTCGATTCGGTGGAGGAGCTGCGCGCCTTTATCCGCGGCACGGGGGCGTGGGCGCCCGTCGTGTTCATCGTCGTGCAGGCGCTGCAAGTGTTTTTGCTGCCCATCCCCGGCGTGCTGACGGTGGGCGCGGGCGTGCTCATCTTCGGCGAACTTCTGACCTGCCTGTACAGCTACGCGGGCATCCTCATCGGCTCTCTGCTCGCCTTCTGGATCGGCCGCGCGCTCGGCTACAAGGCAGCCGCCTGGCTGGTGGGCAAAGAATCGCTGGACAAATGGCTGGAAAAAGTCAAGGGCAAGGACCGCCTCATCCTGTCGGCGATGTTCATTTTGCCCCTGTTCCCCGACGACATCCTGTGCTTCGTGTGCGGGCTGTCCACCATGAGCTGGCGCTATTTCATCGTTTTGCAGCTGATCGCGCGCGCCATCTCCGTATCGCTGACCAGCTTTTCGCTGGGCGGGAGCATCATCCCGTACGATACCTGGTGGGGCATCGCGCTGTGGGTGTTTTTGGCCGCCGCCGTGATCGCGCTCTTCATCCTTCTTTGGAAAAAGGGCGACAAGATCGAGCGTTGGTTCTTTTCATTGTTCAAAAAGCGTGAACAGGACAAAGGAAAGGGGAACGAAGTTTTGCAAAAAGGTGAAGGGGAGCCGCCCGCGGCGGATGCGCAAAGCGCCCCCGTCGGCCGCGGAAACGGCGAAGGTTGAGCGCCCGTTCCCGCCGTTATTTTTGCCGACGGCTTGACAGGGCGCGGGTGCATATGTTATCATACAGGCAACGGAAATCGAGGAGACATCTATGGAAAACGCACGCAAACAGACGCAGGAAAAGATCTTGAAGCCCATGAGCGGCTGGCTCATGCTCTTTGTGGCGCTGCTGCTGATCGCGGGCGGCGTGGCCTTGCTCGCTTGCAGCTCGCTTGCCGACGGAGACGCCGTGCTCGGCGTCATGATCGCGGCGGGTATCGCCGCCATCGTCGTCGGCATGTTTCTGTTCGGCGGGTTGAAGATCGTCGACCCCAACGAGGCGCTCGTGCTGACGCTGTTCGGCAAATACCATGGCACGATCAAGCGCGAGGGGTATTTTTGGGTGAACCCGTTCTGCTCGGCGTTCAACCCCGCCGCGGGCATCGTCGCCGCTTCGCGCAAAAAGATCTCCCTCAAAGCGATGACCCTCAACAACGAAAAGCAAAAGGTCAACGACGAGGAGGGCAACCCCATCGAGATCGGCGTCGTCGTCATCTGGAAGGTGGTGGACACCGCCAAAGCCGTCTTCGACGTGGACAACTTCGTCTCCTACATCTCGACCCAGTGCGACGCGGCCATCCGTCAGGTGGCGCGGCAGTACCCGTACGACGTATCCGAAAACGGCGACGAAAAATCGCTGCGCGGCTCTTCGGTGGAGATCGCCGAGATCTTGCGCCAAGAGATCCAGTCGCGCGTGGACATCGCGGGCATCGAGATCAGCGAGGCGCGCATCTCCCACCTCGCCTACGCCCCCGAGATCGCGGCGGCGATGTTGCAGCGGCAGCAGGCTTCGGCCATCATCGCCGCGCGGCAGAAGATCGTCGACGGCGCCGTGAGCATGGTGGAGATGGCCCTTAAAAAGCTGAGCGAAAACGGCATCGTTTCGCTGGACGAAGAGCGCAAGGCGGCCATGGTCTCCAACCTTCTCGTCGTGCTCTGCGGGAACAAAGACGCGCAGCCCGTCGTGAACAGCGGCGCGGTGTATTGAGCGCGGCAGGGGACGCAAACGGCGTTCCTTTGCACAAAAGCCTTCAAAAGGCGGGCAAATCGCCCGCCTTTTGTTTGTGCTTTCGCCGCCGATGTGGTATAATGGCGGCGATATCAAAAAAATGAGGTAGGCATGTTACAGGTCACGAACGTCAGTTTGCAGTACGGCAGCAAAAAGCTGTTTGAAGACGTCAACTTAAAATTCACCAACGGCAACTGCTACGGCATCATCGGCGCCAACGGCGCGGGCAAATCCACCTTTTTGAAGGTGCTTTCGGGCGAGATCGAGCCGAACAAGGGCGAAGTCTCTTTGGGCAAGAACGAGCGCATGTCCGTGCTCATGCAGAACCAGAACGCTTTCGACGCCGAAACGGTTGTTCGCACCGTGATGCTCGGCCACAAACGGCTGGTGCAGATCATGGACGAAAAGGACGCGCTGTACGCCAAGGAAGATTTCTCCGAGGAGGACGGCTTGCGCGCTTCCGAACTGGAAAGCGAATTTGCCGAGCTCGGCGGCTGGGAAGCGGAGTCGGAAGCGGAAACGCTCCTGAACGAGCTGGATATCCCCGCCGAATACCACTGCGCGCGCATTGGCGAGCTGGACGCGAAGCTCAAAGTCAAAGTGCTTTTGGCGCAGGCGCTGTTCGGCAACCCCGACGTGCTGCTTTTGGACGAGCCGACCAACAACCTCGACATCAAGACGGTGCGCTGGCTGGAAAACTACCTGCTCGATTTTGAGAACACCATCATCATCGTCTCGCACAACCGCCACTTTTTGAACAAGGTCTGCACCTACATCTGCGACGTAGACTTCGGCAAGATCCAGCTGTACCTCGGCAACTACGATTTCTGGTACCAGACCAGCCAGCTCATCGCCAGGCAGATGCGCGACCAGAACAAAAAGGCCGAACAGCGCGCCAAGGAGTTGCAGGAGTTCATCGCCCGCTTCGCGGCCAATGCCTCCAAATCGCGCCAGGCCACTTCGCGCAAAAAAGAGCTCGAACGGCTGACCATCAACGACATCAAGCCCTCCCTGCGCAAATACCCCTTCATCGACTTCAAGTTCGAGCGGGAGATCGGCAACGACATCCTCGCCGTCGAGGGTCTGACAAAAGAAGGGTACTTTGAAAACCTCGACTTCATCGTGCAAAAGAACGACAAGATCGGCTTCGTTTCGGACAAGAGCACGACCATCACCATGCTCTTCGACGTGCTCACGGGCAAGGTCCAGCCCGACGCGGGCACCGTCCGCTGGGGCAAGACCATCGTGCTTTCGGTGCTGCCCCAAAACAACGGGGAGTTCTTTGAAGGATGTGACCTCAACCTCGTCGAATGGCTGAGCCAGTTCTCCAACGACCATTACGAAGAATACCTCCGCGGCTGGCTGGGGCGCATGCTCTTTTCGGGGGAAGAGGCACTCAAAAAGGCCAAAGTCCTCTCGGGCGGGGAAAAGGTGCGCTGCATGCTCGCCAAAATGATGCTCGAAGGCGGCAACTTCCTCATCATGGACGAGCCGACCAACCATCTCGACCTCGAATCGATCACGGCGCTCAACAGCGGCATGCAAAACTTCAAGGGCTGCATCCTCTTCACCTCGCACGACCAGGAACTGATGAACACCGTCACCAACCGCATCATCGAGATCAACGGGACCAAGACCTTCGACAAAAACGTCACCTACGACGAATATCTGGACATCACCAACAACTGAAACACCATGTATCCGCAATACATCCTGCGTTTTTCGGACGGCAGCGGCATCGGCCTTTACGAGATCTTTTTCGCCGTCGGCATCGTCGCTGCGCTCGTATTGGTGCGCGTGCTGGCCGACCGCCGCAAGATCCCCGCAAAACTGCAAAACCTTCTACTCATCGACGCCGTCGCCGCCTGCGTCGTCGGCTACTTTGCGGCCGTGCTCTTCCAGGGTGTTTACGACTGGTTCGAGACGGGCGTGTTCAAACTCGACTCCACGACGGGCGCCACCTTCTACGGCGGGCTCATCGGCGGGGCGGGCGCGTTCTGCGCCATCTATTTCGGCTTCGGGCACCTGCTGTTCAAAGAGGGGCGCGAACACATCCGCTACCTGGCCGCCGTCGCGAACATCGCCGCCGTCTGCATCCCCGCGGCGCACGCCTTCGGGCGGCTCGGCTGCCTTTCCGCGGGCTGCTGCTCGGGCAAGCCGACGGACGCCTGGTTCGGCATCTACATGCACACCGCCGATTACGGCTACGCCAAAGTCGTGCCCCTGCAACTGTTTGAAGCGCTCTTTCTCTTCGCGCTGGCGGGGTTCCTGTTCGCGCGGAACTGGCAGCGCAAGGGGATGTGCATGCCCGTCTATCTCATCGGGTACGGCGTCTGGCGCTTCGTCATCGAATTCTTCCGCGGGGACGACCGCGGCGCCACTTTCATTTCCTTCCTTTCGCCTTCCCAGCTAACGGCCGTCCTGCTCGTTTTGGCGGGCATAGGCATGACCGCGGCATACTTTTGGATGCTGAAAAAGCGCGGCAAGGCGTATTTTGAAGGGCGCGCGGGCTTCGCCAGATATACGGAAGAGCCCGCAGGCGCCGAGCCCGCCGAAGAGCGCGGCGAAAACGCACAAGCGGCCCCGCCCGCAGAGGAGAGCGGCGAGGAAAAGTAGCCCCGAACGGCAGGCAGTGCAAACCCGCGGCATACGGCGCGGGCTTGCGGCTTATACTAAATAAAAATAAACAGAAAGCGATCGCAGCGGCGGCCGTCGGGCCGTTTGCGGCGCACATCCGGAGGTATGGCATGAACGAAGACAAAGACGCCCTGACGGAACAAGGGCAGCAAAAGGAAGGCGCCGTTCCCGAGACGGCGGAAAAATCGGACGCGGGCGGACGCGATCCCACGGAGAAAACCCAAGAAACGGAGAAGCCATCCGCTGCGGACAACGCGGCCGAGCGCCCGTCCGCGGGCGGGCGGGGCGAAGGCGGCAAGCCCGACGAGAATACGAAAAAGCTCGTCTGCTGCCTGGCGTACCTGTTCGGCATCCTATTTTTCCTGCCGCTGATCTACGCGGGGGAGGATAAGTTTGCCAAATTCCATGCAAACCAATCCCTCGTCGTCCTGCTCATCGTCATCGTCGGCGAAGTGCTGTTCGGCGTGCTGGCGGGCATCCCGGGCCTCGGGGTGATCTTCGGCATCGTCATCGGCGTGTTCAACCTCGCCGTGCTCGTTGCCTGCATCTACGCCATCCTCGGCGCCGCACAGGGCGAGGAGCGCAAGATCCCCCTCATCGGCGGCATCCGCCTGCTCAAATAACGGTTTTATCGGCGTGAACGGCATCCGCGGCGGGTGCCGTTTTTGTTTTTTCATCTTCTTGGCGTTTGGCGCCCGCCACCCTTGCCAAAGGGCGCGCGATTTGGTATAATGTCCGTGAACAAACCTTGCAGCGAGGCGGGAAATGAAAAAACTTGTACTCATCGACGGCAACAGCCTGCTCAACCGCGCGTTTTATGCCACGAGACTTCTGACCACCAAGAGCGGCATGCCCACCAACGCCGTGTTCGGGTTCGTGAAACTTTTGTTGAAGATCGTATCCGACCAGCAGCCGGACCGCCTCATCGTGGCCTTCGACCTGAAAGCGCCGACCTTCCGCCACAAGATGTACGACGGCTACAAGGCGACGCGCAAGCCCATGCCCGACGACCTCGCGGTGCAGGTGGGCACGCTCAAAGCCTTGCTCCGCTCCATGAACATCGCCATGTGCGAAAAGGAAGGCTTCGAGGCGGACGACATCATCGGCACCCTCTCGCACAAATTTGAAGATACCAAAAGCATCGTCATCACGGGCGACCGCGACGCCTACCAGCTCGTCGACGAACGCACCGACGTGTACCTGACCAAGACGGGCGTGAGCGAGCTGTTGAAGCTGGACAAGGACAATTTTTATGCGTCCGTCGGCTACCGCCCCGAGCAGGTCACCGACCTCAAAGCGCTGATGGGGGACAGTTCGGACAACATTCCCGGCGTCGCGGGTGTGGGGGAAAAGACGGCCACCGCGCTGTTGGCGCAGTACGGCACGCTGGACGGGGTATACGGGCACCTCGCCGAGGTATCGCCCACCCTGCGCGCCAAGCTCGAACGCGACAAAGATCTCGCCTACCTCTCCAAGCGCCTGGCCACCATTGACCGCGACGTCCCGCTGGACGTGAACGAGGAGGACTGCCTCGTGCGCATGCCCTTTTCCGAAGAGGTGCGCACGCAGTTCATCCAGCTCGAATTCACTTCGCTGTTGAAACCGGAGCTCTTTGCCGAAGGCGACCGCCCCGCCGCGCCCGTGCAGGCGGTGCGCGCCGAGCCCCTCGCCACGGAAGACGCCCTGGCCGCCTTCGCACAGAGTGCTTCCGTCTTTTCGGCGGCATACCTGAACGGCACCTGGTCTTTTTCCGCCGACGGCGAAACGGAGCGGGCACTGACCGTGCGCAGGACGCTGATCGACGGGGGCGTCTCCGCCGATCAGGCCGAGGGCTTTCTCCGTTCGCTGTTTGAAGACGAGGCGCGCACGGCCGTCGTCTACGGTTACAAGGACATGCGCCACGCCCTCGCGCGGGAAGGCATCGCCTTTCGCGCCAAGGCGGAGGACGTCTCCATCCTGAAATACCTCGTGGACTACACGGGCAAAGACGACGATCTCCTGCTCGCCTTGCAGGGCACCCCCTGCGGCAGCGAGGCGCCCGCCTGCGGCGTGTGGTACCTGTACGGCGCGCTCCTGCCGCGGCTGCAAGAGGAGGGGCTCGCACCGCTCTACCGCGACGTCGAGCTGCCCCTGGCGGACGTGCTGTTTTCCATGGAAGAGAGCGGCGTGAAGGTGGATACGGCCGCCTCCGCGCTGTTTGAAAAGCGCTACCGCGACGAGATCGCCGCCGCGGCCGAGGCCGTGTATGCGGCGGCGGGGGAGCGCTTCAACATCAATTCGCCGCTGCAACTGGGCAACATCCTCTTTGAAAAGCTCGGCCTGCCCGCCCCCAAAAAGGGAAAGCGCGGCGCCTATTCCACGAGCGCGGACATCCTCGAAAAGCTGGCGGGCGAACACGAGATCGTGCGCGACGTGCTCCGCTGCCGCCATTACCAAAAACTCCTTTCCACCTACATCGACGGGTTCAAACCGCTCATCGACAAAAAGACGGGGCTCGTTCACACCACCTTCAACCAGGTGCAGACGTCGACGGGCCGCCTTTCCAGTGCCAACCCCAACCTGCAAAACATCCCCGTGCGAGACGACGACGGCCGCGAACTGCGCAAATTGTTCGTGGCCAGAGGGGAGGGCCGCGTCCTCGTCGATGCCGACTATTCGCAGATCGAGCTGCGCCTGCTCGCCCATTTTTCGGGCTGCAAAGAACTCATCGAAGCCTACAACGCGGGGCAGGACATCCACGCGCTGACCGCGTCGCAGGTCTTCGGCGTGCCCATCGGAAGCGTCACGCCGGCCCAGCGGCGGGCGGCCAAGGCCGTCAACTTCGGCATCATCTACGGCATCAGCGACTTCGGCCTGGCGAGCAACCTGCACATCCCCGCCAAGGAAGCGGGCGAATACATCCGCAGGTATTTCGAGCGGTATTCCGACGTCAAAAAGTACATGGACGAAAACGTCGCCCATGCCCATAAATACGGGTACGTATCCACACTTTTGGGGCGCAAGCGCGTCATCCGCGAGATCAATTCTTCCAACTTCAACATCCGCTCCTTCGGCGAGCGTGCGGCCATGAACATGCCCTTGCAGGGCAGCAGCGCGGACATCATCAAGGTCGCCATGGTCAACATCCACCGCCGCATGAAGGAGGAAAAGCTGCGTTCACAGCTGATCTTGCAGGTGCACGACGAGCTGCTCATCGACGCATTCGAGGAGGAAAAGGACCGGGTGACCGAGATCCTCCGCTACGAGATGGAGCACGCCGCCGCGCTGCGCGTGCCGCTGGTGGCCGAAGTGCACTGCGGCAAAAACTGGTACGAGGCGAAGTGAGGCGGGCCGTGAAGAGAGATAAATTGTACGTCGCCGTCACGGGCGGCATCGGCAGCGGCAAGTCGGCCGTGCTCTCGGCCATCGCGCGCCTGGGGTATCCCGTCTTTTCGGCGGACGCCTTCGCGCATACCGTCTACGAGGACGCGGCCGTCTTTTCCGCGGCGCAAAAGCTGTTCCCGTCCTGCTTTGCGGGCGGGCGCGTGGACCGCAAAAAGCTGGCATCCGTCGTCTTTGCCGACGCCGCGGCGCGCCGCGCGCTGGAAGAGATCACCCATCCCGCCATCATGCGCGCGCTGTTTTCCGCGATGGATGAGGCGGCGGGGGACGCCGTCTTTGCCGAGGTGCCGCTGCTGTTTGAAGGCGGGCACGAAAAGGACTTCGACGCCGTGATCGTGGTCATGCGCGGGCTGCAAGAGCGCGTCCGCGCGGCCGCCGCGCGCGACGGCTGTACCGAAGCCGAAGTGCAGGCGCGCGTCGCGGGGCAGTTCGACTATGAAAAAAATCTGCCGTGCGGGCATACTGTATTGTACAACGACGGCGACCTGGCCGCGTTGGAAGAAAAGACAGGACGTGCCGTGCATGACATTTTGCAAAAAGCGGGCCGCGAAAGCCGCGGCGGTTAGCGTCGGCCTCGCGCTGGCGCTTGCGCTGGTCGCAGCCCTCTTTTACGGGCTGTATCTGCCCAAAAAATATCGCCAAGCCGTGGCGCAGGCGGCCGCCGAATGCGGGCTGGAAGAAGAACTTATATTCGCCGTCATCCGCACCGAGAGCAATTTCCGCCCCGCGGCCGTGAGCCGCGCGGGTGCCGTGGGCCTGATGCAGCTGCTGCCCTCGACGGCGGCCTTTGCCGAGACGCTGTGCGGGGGCGGGGCGGATCTCTTCGACCCGTCCCAAAACATCCGCCTGGGCAGCCATTACCTTCGTTACCTGCTTATGCGCTTCGACGACGAAGCGCTGGCCCTGGCGGCCTACAACGCGGGGGAGGGGACGGTGCGCCGCTGGCTGCGCGAGGACGGCGATGCCGCCGCGGGCCGCTTTCCGTACGCGGAGACGCAGCGCTACGTCGCAAAGGTCAAAAAATTTTACAAGCTGTATAAATTCTTTTATTTTTAATTCTTTTCGGCTTGACAATTTTTTCGCGCTCATGTATAATAGATTTCGCTTGTGAGGATGGCGGAACTGGCAGACGCGTACGTTTGAGGGGCGTATGGAGAAATCCGTGTGGGTTCAAGTCCCATTCTTCACACCAAGCGAAAGCCCCGCAGCGATGCGGGGCTTTCTTTTGTATTTTCGCGCCCGCGGCGGCGGGCGGAGGCGGTGACGCAACGATGGAAACACGCAGACAAACGATCGCGGCGCGGTTGGCGGCGGCCCGCAAGGTGCCCGCCGTAGCGCGCCTGAACGCCTTTTTTGAAGGGCCCGTTTATCCCGCATTTTACGCGGCCGTCGTGCTTTTGACCTCGCTGACGGGCATCGAGATCTTCTTTTTCATCTTTACGACGCTCATCATCGTCTATACGACTCTCTTCTGCGAGGACACAAAGCCGCTCCTGACGCCCGTGGTGATGCTGGTCTACGCCATCAGCTGGCAGCACACCTTCCAGCCGCCGTACAATTCGCAGTTCCTTTCTTCGCCGTTGTCACTCGCCACCATCGGGACGTGCGGCGGAATCCTGGCGGCCGTGTTCATGTTCCGCCTCATCGTGTTCCCGCCCGTGCGCAATTTCTTCAAGTCGCGCACCTATTTCGGCGGCGGGCTCGTGCTCTTTGCGGCGGCGCTCGTCGTGAACGGGCTGTTCTACTTCAACGGGAAATCGGTGCAGGACGCCTTGCTCGGCCTTCTGATCGCCTTTTCCTTTTTGTTCCTGTTCATCTATTTTTACAACACGCTGCGCATCGGCAAGGACGGGGCGCTGTACTTTGCCTACCTGTTCGCGCTCGTCACCGCCGTCATCCTGATCCAGATCGCCAAGGTGTACCTCTTCGACGGCGTGCTGCGCGAGGACGGCTCCATCAACAAAGATGCCGTCATCATGGGCTGGGGTTCTCCCAACAAAGTAGGGGTCATGCTCGCGATGTACCTGCCCGCGGGATTTTACCTCGCTTACAAATGCCGCCACGGCTGGCTCTGGTACCTGTTCGCCTTCGTGCAGATGGGGGGCATCTGCCTCACGCTCTGCCGCAGCGCCATGCTCGTCGGCGCCGCCGTGACCGTGGCTGCCGCCGTCGTGCTCTCGGTGGTGAAGAGCCCGCAACGCACCGTCATCCGCGCCGTCAACCTCGCGGCCGTCCTGGCGGGCATCGTGCTGGCCGTCCTCTTTTTCGACCGCATCCGCGAAATGTTCTCGCTGCTGTTCGAGCGCGGGTTCAGCGATTCGGGCCGCTTCTTCATCTGGAAAAACGGCTTGCAGAATTTCCTGCGCGAACCGCTGTTCGGCGTCGGGTTCTACGCGCCCATCGTGTTCGACGACCCGAACTGGACCTACGGCTTTGAAAACTGGTTCTTGCCCGACATGTACCACAACCTGTTTATCCAGACGATCGCCTGCTGCGGGCTCATAGGCATGCTGGCGCTCGTGTACCACCTGGCGCAGGTGCTGTACGCGCTGACCCGCCGCCCCACGCCCGAACGGTTTTTCTACTTCGGCACCGTGGTGATGATCCTCGGCACGGCCATGTTTGAAAACCATATCTTCCACATCCTGCCCGCGCTGCTGTATTCCGTCGTACTGCTGCTTTGGGAAAAGGATATGGAAAGCGAGACGCCGCTTTGCTCCCGCAGGGGCAAAAACGGGCTCTTCGTTTTCGGAAAATGAACCTATTTTGACCCGCACCCGCGCCCGCGCGGTGCGGGTCTTGCAGGTTTTGGCGGCATTGCTTTGATTTTCTTTGGAATTTTTTTCGCCGAACTATTGAAATGCCGCTTTTTTTATTGTATAATAATAGAAAAGAAGGCGCATAGCCAAACCACGGAGGACTACGATGGGATCGGTCGATTTTCCTTTGTATGTATTTCATCACGGGCAAAACTTCAAGGCATACGAATTTTTCGGCGCGCATCCTCAAAAATCGGGCAAGGACAAGGGCTACGTGTTCCGCGTCTGGGCGCCGCACGCCGAGTCCGTTTCCGTCGTCGGCGATTTCAACGAGTGGGACCCCGCCGCACACAAGATGGAGCGCCTGCTCGACGGAGAGACCTTTGAGCTCTTCATTCCGGGCATCAAGGAATACTGCATCTACAAATATTGCATCCACACCAAGGACGGGCGCTTTTTGTACAAGGCCGACCCGTACGCCTTCCATGCCGAAACGCCTTCCAAAACGGCTTCCAAGACCTTTGACCTGTCCGGCTTCCGCTGGACGGACAAAGAATACCTCGCCGCGCGCAGAAAGGCGAATTCTTATTCCTCGCCGATGAATATCTATGAGATGAACGCGCTCTCGTGGCGGCAGTACGGCGACGGAAATTATTTCGACTTCAACAAGCTCGTCGACGAACTCATCCCGTACGTGAGATCGATGGGGTACACCCACATCGAATTCATGCCGCTGAGCGAATATCCCTACGACGGTTCGTGGGGGTACCAGGTGACGGGCTATTACGCCATCACCTCCCGCCTCGGCACCCCGCACGACTTCATGCGGCTCGTCGACGAATGCCATAAAAACGGCATCGGCGTCATCATGGACTGGGTGCCCGCGCACTTCCCCAAGGACGCGCACGGGCTGTACGAGTTCGACGGCGAAGCGCTCTACGAAAGCCCCGCGTGGGACCGCAAGGAGCACAAGAGCTGGGGGACGCGCCGCTTCGACTACGGCCGCAGCGAGATCTTGTCCTTCCTCATCTCCAACGCCGTCTTCTTCTTTGACAAATTCCACATCGACGGGCTGCGCGTCGACGCCGTGGCGTCCATGCTCTACCTCGATTACGACAAGCGCCCCGGCGAGTGGCTCCCCAACAAATACGGCGAAAACAAAAACCTCGAAGCCATCGAATTTTTGCGCCGCCTCAACAGCACCGTCTTTTCCGAATACCCCGACGCCTTGATGATCGCCGAGGAGTCCACGGCCTGGCCGTTGGTGACCAAGCCCGTCGACATCGGCGGCCTCGGCTTCAATTACAAGTGGAACATGGGCTGGATGAACGACGTGCTCGATTACATGCAGACCGACCCGTACTTCCGCAAAGGCAACCACAACAAGCTGACCTTCGCGATGATGTATGCCTTTACCGAAAACTACGTGCTGCCCATCTCGCACGACGAGGTGGTGTACGGCAAGCATTCCCTCATCGACAAGATGCCCGGCAACTACGAAGAAAAGTTTGCGAACGTGCGCGCCTTCATGGGGTACATGATGTCGCACCCGGGCAAAAAGCTGCTGTTCATGGGCTGTGAATTCGGCCAGTTCAAGGAATGGAATTATAAAGAAGGGCTGGAATTTTTCCTCACGGAGTACCCGCTGCACCGCAAGCTGGCACTCATGAACGCGGAACTGAACGCCTTTTACCGTTCGACGCCCGCCTTTTACGAGATCGAAGACTCGTGGGACGGCTTTGAGTGGATCGCCGCCAACGACGCCGACCGCAACGTGGTCTCCTACCTGCGGCGCGACAAAAACGGCAAGACCTATCTCGTGGCCGTGAACTTCTCGGGCGAGGCGACGCACGATTACCGCCTCGGCGTCCCCAAAGGCAAATACCGGATCGTGTTCAATACCGACGATCCGAAGTACGGCGGCGAGGGCACGCTGCGCAAACGCATCTTCAACACCGAAAAGAAAAACAGCCACGGCAAGATGTATTCCATCCGGATCGAGATCCCCAGGCTCTCCTGCGTGTATCTTGAAAAGGTCCTTTGACCGCTGCCGTTTGTACGGTCGCTATAAATAAATTCTTGTAATATTTTTTGGGGGTATGATATGCAAAGAAAGAAAGAGTGCGTAGCAATGCTGCTTGCCGGCGGGCAGGGGAGCAGGCTGTATGCTCTGACGAACAACATCGCCAAACCCGCGGTGCCGTTCGGGGCGAAATATCGCATCATCGATTTTCCGCTCTCGAACTGCATCAATTCGGGTATCGACACCGTCGGCGTGCTCACGCAGTACCAGCCTTTGATGCTGAACGAGTACATCGGCAATGGCCAGCCTTGGGACCTCGACCGCAACTTCGGCGGCGTGCACATCCTCTCGCCGTACCAGAAAAAGTCCAAATCCGCCTGGTACGAGGGCACGGCCAACGCCATCTACCAGAACCTGAACTTCATCAAGATGTACAACCCCGAATACGTGCTCATCCTTTCGGGCGACCACATCTATAAGATGGATTACAGCAAGATGCTGCGCGCCCACATCGAAACGGGCGCGGACTGCACCATCGCCGCCATCGAGGTGCCCCTGAAAGAGGCGTCGCGCTTCGGCATCCTCAACACCAACCCGGACGGCTCCATCTACGAATTCGAGGAAAAGCCCAAGCAGCCCAAGAGCACCTTGGCGTCGATGGGCGTGTACATCTTCACGGCCGAAAAGATGTATACATATCTCGAAGCGGACGAAAACGATCCCGATTCCTCCAAGGACTTCGGCAAAAACGTGCTGCCCGCCATGCTCAACGCGGGCGAAAAGATGTTCGCCTACCGCTTTGAAGGGTACTGGAAGGACGTCGGCACGGTCAGCTCGCTGTGGGAGGCGAACATGGACCTGCTCGGCGAAGATCCCGCCTTCGACGTGGGGGACCAGCATTGGAAGATCCATTCCCGCAACCCGCTCGCCCCGCCCGAATACATGGGTGAAAACGCCGTGGTGAAAAACTCCATGGTGGCGCTCGGCTGCGAGATCTACGGCACGGTGGAAAATTCCGTGCTTTCGAGCAACGTCGTCGTCGAAGAGGGCGCCACCGTCAAGGACGCCGTCATCATGAGCGGCACCGTCGTCAAGAGCGGGGCGCGCGTCAGCTATTCGATCGTGGACGAGGACGTCGTCATTGAAGAGGGCGCCGCCGTCGGCGAGGACAAGGAGACTGCCAAAGGCATCGCCGTGCTCGGCCGCAACATCAGCGTCGGCAAAAAGGCGTCCGTCGCGGCGGGCAACATCGTCGACAAAAACATCGCAGAAGGGGAGGAAGCGTAACATGTCTGCCATCGGCGTTATTTTTTCCAACATCCACGACGACAACATCCCTGAGCTTTCGCAGCGCAGGACGATGGGGTCCTTGCCCTATGGCGGCCGCTACCGCCTCATCGACTTCGCCCTGTCCAACCTGGTCAATTCGGGCGTGACGACGGTCGGTATCATCACCAAAAACAACTACCAGTCGCTGATGGATCACCTCGGCAGCGGCAAGGACTGGGACCTGGCCCGCAAGACGGGCGGCCTCATCCTGCTCCCGCCCTTCGGCGCGCGCAACGGTGACGGGCTGTACAAAAACCGCCTCGAAGCGCTCAAAGGCATCACGGGCTTTTTGAACCGCCGCAACGAGGACTACGCCGTCCTGTGCGACTGCGACGGCGTCTACCGCATGGACCTTTCCGCCGTCATCGACTACCACGAAGCCAAACAGGCGGACATCACCCTCGTCTGCCACAACGAGGAGATCGCCAATTCGAGCAACTACACGACGGTCAAGACGGACGAAGACGGCAGGATCACGGACATCAAGATCAACGAGACGGTGCGCGGCTGCGAAAAATTTTACAGCAACATCATGATCGTCGGGCGGCAGTTCCTGCTCAGCCTCATCGAAGACGCCGTCGCGCACGGCTACAAGAGCTTCCGCGAGGACATCATCATGCGCCGCATCAAGTCCTTGAAGATCTACGCCTATGACTTTGAGGGCTACCACGCCACCATTGATTCGCTGGCGTCCTATTTCCGCCACAACATGGAGCTTTTGCAAAAGCCCGTCCGCGACGAGCTGTTCGGCGCGCGCGACATCTATACGAAGGTGCGCGACTCCGCGCCGTCCAAATACGGCGACGCCTCGCAGGTGAAAAATTCGCTCATCTCGGACGGCTGCATCGTCGAGGGAACGGTGGAAAACAGCATCCTGTTCCGCGGCGTCAAGGTGGGCAAGGGCACGGCCGTGCGCAACTCCATCGTCATGCAGGATACCGTCATCGGCGACAACGTGAGCCTGGACTACGTCATCACCGATAAAAATGTCGTCATCCGCGACAGGCGCGTGCTCGCCGGCTGCGACGTGCAGCCGTACTTCCTGTCCAAGGGCACGATGATCTGATACAGTGAAGGGCTGCGGCGTTTCTGAGAGCGCCGCGGCCGTTCCGGCATAAAAATAATCAAGGGGGTCAAGTTATGCCAGCAAAATCGAAAGCAGACCGCAAGGAAAATTCCGCCGAGGTGAAGGCCGCGGCCGTCGCCGAAGAAGTGAAAGAGGAGATCAAAGAGGAAAAGCCCGCCGAAAAGGCGCCCGTCAAAAAGCCCCGCGCCCCGCGCGTCGCCAAAAAACCCGCCGAAGCGGCAGGGGAGGCCGCGCCCGCGGCACAGGCCGAGGCGGAGCAGGCTCCCGTCATCACCGTCGTTCCCAAAAAGAAGATCCTTTTTGTCGCCTCCGAGGCCACGCCATTCATCGCCACGGGCGGGCTTGCGGAAGTGATCGGCTCCCTGTCCAAGGCCATCGCCGCCAACGACGAATTTGACGTGCGCGTCGTCATCCCGCTGTATTCCGACATCCCTTGGGATTACCGCAGCAAATTCAAGTACCTCGGCAACATCTTCGTGCCGCTGGCCTGGCGCAACCAGTATTGCGGCATTTTCAGCTACGAGGCCAACAACGTCACCTTCTATTTCATCGACAACGAATACTACTTCAAGCGCCCCGGCTGCTACGGCTACTACGACGACGGCGAACGCTTCGCCTTCTTCTGCCGCAGCGTCATGGAGATCATGCCGTTTTTGAACTTCTATCCCGAGATCCTGCATTGCCACGACTGGCAGGCGGCACTGTCGGCCATCTATTTGAAGACCATCTACTGCTTCCGCCCCGAATACCAGTTCACGCGCGCCCTGTTCACCATCCACAACATCGAATACCAGGGCAAATACTCGCTGGATATCCTCGAAGACCTGTTCGGCATCTCCAACAGCTGGAAGTACCTGCTCGAATACAACAAGTGCATCAACCTCATGAAGGCGGCCATCGAATGCAGCGAAAAGTTTTCGACGGTCAGCCCGCACTATGCCTTTGAGATCAAAAACCCGTACTATGCGCACGGGCTCGATCCCATCATCCGCCGCAACGAATTCAAACTGTTCGGCATCCTGAACGGCATCGACGTCGACGCTTACGACCCCGCCACCGACAAGGCCATCTTCGCCAATTACAGCGCAGACAACATCGCGCCCAAGGCGGTGTGCAAGGAAGAGTTGCAAAAGATGTTCAACCTGCCCGTCAAGCCGAATACGCCCGTCATCGCCATCATCTCCCGCCTCGTCGCGCACAAGGGGCTCGACCTCGTGCGCACCGTCATCGAGGAGGTATTGCGGCAGGACGTTCAGGTGATAATCCTGGGCAAGGGCGATTCTTCGTACGAAAACTATTTCAGCGACCTTGCGCGCCACTATGTGGGGAAGATGGTCACGGTCATCGCCTTCAATCCCGACCTTTCGAGGAAGATCTACGCGGGCGCGGACCTGTTCCTGATGCCGTCCAAATCGGAGCCGTGCGGGCTTTCGCAGATGATCGCCAGCCGCTACGGCACCGTGCCCATCGTCCGCGAGACGGGCGGGCTGTACGACAGCATCAAACCCGTCGGCAACGGCGGCAACGGCTTTACCTTTGCCGATTACAACGCATACGATATGCTGTATGTGATCCGTGAAGCCATCAACTGCTATTACAACAAAGATTTCTGGCCCGAACTCGTCAAGCGGGTGATGTCCGTCGATTTCAGCTGGCAGCGTTCGGCCAAAGATTATGAAAAAGTGTATGGGGAAATGTTGAAATAATTTAACTCAGGAGTCGTATATGAACAATGCGAAAAGTGTTACCGACAAGGAAGTGCAACAGCTGATCGCAGGGAAATTGTCCCGCTACTTCGGCGTCACGCCGAAGGAAGCCTCGGTCGACCAGGTCTACAAGGCCGTCGTGATGAGCGTGCGGGACATCCTGCTCGAAAAGCGTCAGCAATTCCACAAGGTAACGAAGAGCAAAAAGGGCAAGCGCGTGTACTACCTGTGCATGGAATTTTTGCTCGGCAGGTCACTCAAAAACAACATCTACAATCTCGGGTTGGGCGAAGCTTATGCAACGGCATTAAAAAATTTCGGGCTGACTTTGGAAGATCTGTATGAGCAGGAACCCGACGCGGGGCTTGGCAACGGCGGGCTCGGCAGGCTCGCCGCCTGCTTTATGGACGCGCTGGCGACGGGCAACTATCCCGCGATGGGGTATTCCATCCGCTACGACTACGGCCTGTTCAAGCAAAAGATCGTGGACGGCTGGCAGACGGAACTGCCCGACGTGTGGCTTCCCGGCGGGGAAGTGTGGCTGACGCAGCGCAGCGATAAGTCCTGCATCGTCAAGTTCGACGGCTGGGTGCACGAAGAATGGTCCGAAAACGGCCTCAAAGTCACCTACGGCGGCTACAAGGAAGTGGAAGCCATCGCCTATGACATGATGATCTCGGGCAAGGACAGCGACGCCGTCTCCGTGCTCCGCCTCTGGCGCGCGCGGAACATCTCCAAGTTCGACATGAAGCTGTTCTCGCAGGGAGATTACATCCGCTCCATGCAGGCGGAAAACGAGGCCGAGGTCATTTCCAAGGTCCTGTATCCCGCGGATGACCATTACGAGGGCAAGTCTCTGCGCCTCAAACAGCAGTACTTCCTCGTTTCCGCGTCCCTGCAAAACATCATCAACGACCACAAGCACCGCTACGGGCCGCTCTCGCTGCTGCCCCAGCAGGCCGCCATCCACATCAACGACACCCATCCCGCGCTGGCCATTCCCGAGCTCATGCGCCTTCTGATGGATGAAAACGGCTTCACTTGGGACGATGCCTGGAACATCGTCACGGCGACCTTTGCCTACACCAACCACACGGTCATGGCCGAAGCGCTCGAAACGTGGCAGGAAGACCTCATCGCCCGCCGTTTGCCGCGCATCCACATGATCATCAAGGAGATCAACAGGCGTTTCTGCAACGACCTTTGGGAGCGCTTCCCCGGGCAGCACAAGTTCATCGACGGCCTTTCCATCATCTCGAACGGCCAGATCAAGATGGCGAATTTGTCCGTGATCGGCTCGCACAAGGTCAACGGCGTCTCGGCGCTGCACAGCGACATCATCAAAAACAGCATCTTCAACGGCTTTTACCAGCTTTGGCCGGATAAGTTCACCAACGTGACCAACGGCATCGCGCACCGCCGCTGGCTGTGCCAGTCCAACCCCGAGCTCTGCGAGCTGCTTTGCGACTGCATCGGCGACGGGTTCGTCAAGAACGCAGCCGAGCTTTCCAAGTTCAAAAAATTCGCCTCCGACAAGAGCGTGTTGAAGCGCCTTGCCGAGATCAAGCAGATCAAGAAGCAGCAGTTCGCCGATTACGCCTTCAAAAAACAGGGCTTGGTGATCGATCCGTCCACCTGCTTCGACGTTCAGGCCAAGCGCATGCACGAATACAAGCGCCAGCTCCTCAACGTCATGAACATCGTCTCGCTGTATTCCGACCTGTTGGATAACCCCGACGCCGTCGTCGCGCCGCAGACCTTCATCTTCGGCGCCAAGGCGGCCTCGGGATATACGATGGCCAAGCAGATCATCAAGCTCATCTGCTACCTCGCCGAGGACATCAAAAAACACCCGAAGATCCATGAAAAGCTCAACGTCGTGTACATGGAGGACTACAACGTCACCATGGCCGAGAAGCTCATGCCCGCCAGCGAAGTGAGCGAACAGATCTCTTTGGCAGGCAAGGAAGCGAGCGGCACCGGCAACATGAAGTTCATGATCAACGGCGCACTGACCATCGGCACGCTGGACGGCGCGAACGTGGAAATGAGCGAGGCCGTCGGGCTCGACAACATCTTCATCTTCGGCCTGCGCGCGGACGAGGTGGAAGACGTCTGGAACAAGGGCTACAATTCCAGCCAGCACTACAACAAAAACGACCGCCTGCGCCGCGTGATCGAGGCGCTGATCCGCGGGTACAACGGCGAATCGTTCGCGAACATGGCCAACTACCTGCTGACGGGCACCCCCGTGGCCGATCCGTACATGTGCATGGCCGACTTCGAGTCGTACACCGCGACGCAAAAGCAGGTCAAGGCACTGTACGCGAACGAGAAAGAGCGCTGGGCCAAGATGTCCTTGCAGAACATCGCCGCGAGCGGCATCTTCTCGGCCGACCGCAGCATCAAGGAATACGCGGCCAACATCTGGAATCTGAAATCACTTTAAGAAGACACGCATTCGGTAGGTTATGGAAATTTACTATAATCCCTTGGACACGCGCTGCAAAAGCATCATTGGCGGGATTAAGCAAAAAGATGTTTTGACCTTCCGCGTTTACGGCGCGGCAGGGGATAACGAGGCAGAGCCCTGCTTCTTCGTCTTTCACAAAGACGAAGAAGCAGCTCAATTTTTGCATATGACCGGAACGGAGGACGGCTGGCAGCTGGAATTGCAGCTGCCCGAGCCCGGCCTTTACTTTTACCATTTCCGCTTCGGCAACCGCGCCGCGGGAGCGGGCAAGTTCCGCAACCTCGAATTTTCCGAACACATTACCGAATACCAGATCCTCGTCTCGGACGACGACTTTTGCACGCCCGACTGGTTCAAGGGCGGGATCATGTACCAGATCTTTCCCGACCGCTTTTACCGCAGCGGCGACGCCGCGGTCGAAGAGGGGAAGTGGCTGCACGAGAGCTGGAACGAGGCGCCCGTGTTCCGCCCCAACGAGCGGGGAAAGGTGCTGAACAACGACTTTTTCGGCGGGAACCTGCGCGGCATTTGTGAAAAGCTCGATTACTTGCAGTCCCTGCACGTGACGGTCTTATACCTGAACCCGATCTTCCGCGCCTATTCCAACCACCGCTACGACACGGGCGACTACAAGCAGATCGACCCCTTGCTCGGCACGGAAGAAGATTTTGCGGCGCTCGTGGAAGAGTGCGGCAAGCGCGGCATGCGCATCATCCTCGACGGCGTTTTCAACCACACGGGTGACGACAGCCGTTACTTCAACAAATACGGCCGCTACGACGAAGTGGGGGCGTACCAATCGAAAAATTCCAAGTATTACGCCTGGTACAGCTTCAAACAATACCCGGACAAATACGCGAGCTGGTGGGGGATCGACACTCTCCCCGCCGTCAACGAATTCTGCCCGTCCTACATCGACTTCATCACGGGCCAAGGCGGCGTGTTGCAGTACTGGATGAAATATCCCATCGGCGGGTACCGTCTCGACGTGGCGGACGAGCTGCCCGATGAGTTCATCGTCCGCATCCGCGGCGCCGTCAAGGAAAAGGATCCCGACGCGCTCGTGCTCGGCGAGGTCTGGGAGGATGCGTCCAACAAGATCGCGTACAGCCGCCGCCGCAAATACTTCCAGGGCAAAGAGTTGGACAGCGTCATGAACTATCCCATCAAGGACGCCATCATCAATTTTTTGACCTCGAACGATTCGACCATGTTCCGCCAGACGGTGGCAACCCTTCGGGACAATTATCCCAAATGCGTGCTCGATTCTTTGATGAACATCCTCGGCACGCACGACACCGTCCGCATCCTGACCGCGCTCGGCGGCGTATACGTCTACGACAAGGAGGCGATGAGCCGCACCTGCCTTAGCGCCGAGCGGCGCGCCGAAGCCAAAGATTTGTTGAAGGCCGCCACCGTTTTGCTCTTTACCGTCTTCGGGGTTCCTTGCATCTATTACGGGGACGAGATCGGCATGGAAGGGTACTCCGATCCCTTTTGCCGCTTTCCCTTCGCCTGGGACAACATGGACGAAGAGATCTTGTCCCATTACCGTAAGCTCGCCGCGTTCCGCGCCGCGCACGACGTGTTTGCGGACAGCGAATACAAGGAATTGTATGCCGACGAAAACTGCATCGTGTTCGAGCGGCGGAAGGGGAAGGACGTCGCCGTGGCGTACGTAAACCGCGGCCACAACAAATTCGACCTCCGCTTCGACGGCGTTCTCTATGACCCGCTGCGCGGAGAAGGGTATTGCGGAAAATACACGATAATGCCGTTTTCAGCCTCTGTTTTAGGCAATAATGAGATAATTTGACCTGTTTGCATAGTACTACGCCAGACATAATTCGCATGTCTGGCGGCTTTCGCTTTTTTGGTGTGAAATTGTATGCGTAAACTATTTTTCGCCTTGTGCGCGCTTTTGTCCGCCGCGACTCTGTTCGCGGCCGCAGCCTGCGGCACGACGGGCAACAGACAAACAAAAGTGTATCTGAATTGCGCCACGGCAGACGGCGCGGCGGAGCTCGCTGCGGCGTCGTGCGTGAGCATCCTGTCTGGGACCGTCGATCCGTCCTCGCGCGTTCTAAAATACGAATATTTTTCGGGCGTGATCGTCGACAGCGCGGGGTGCGTGCTCACGACGGCGGACGCGGCCGCGCAGGACGGCGGCGAGCGCTCGTTCGTCTACGCCGTATTGCCCGAACTGTACGGGAACAAGGCGACGTACCGCCTGGACGTCGTGGCGTACGACGGCGGCGCGGGGCTGGCGGTGCTGCGCTTCCGCGACGCAATATATCATTATACCGATGAACAGCACACCGCCGCGGCGGAGGGCTTTCCCATCTGGGCGTGCCTGCGCGATGCATCCGTCACCGTCGGCGAAAAGTGCCTTTCGGCGGGCAACTCGCTCGGGGCTTTGTTCAATGCGGCAAATTCTTTGCAATCGGCGGCCGCCTATGTGCAGCCTGCTTTGACGGGCGGGATCGTCAGCGCCGAAGGCGGCGATTTCGGCGCGGCCGCGTACGGCGGCACGCAGTATCCGTATTACACCGTCTCCGCTCCCGTCGGCCCGGAAATGCTCGGCGGCGGCGTGTTCGATGCCGACGGCTACCTGATCGGCCTGGCGGCGCACAAACTGTACTCGCCCGACGGCGACGCCATTGCGCGGCTGAGCCTCGTTCACGGCGTGCCGCTGCTGACCACTTTTCTCGACGGCGTCTCCGCGGCGAAACAGACCGTCATCCCGTACACGATCGCATCCGATGAGGTGAATGCATGAAAAAGCGGTTCTTGCACGCGGCCGCGGCGTGGCTGCTGGCGGCAGTCGCCGCGCTGGCCGCAGGGTGCAGCTTATTTTACAGCGATCCGCAGTCCGCACCTTCGGAAGATTACGCGGGCAACGTTCACGAAACCGTCGATTATGACGGCGCCGCGGACACGGCTTTGACCGCGCTTTATGAAGCCGTCAGTCCGTCCGTCGTCTCGGTCACGTCCGAACTCTACGGAGAAAGCGGCGCGCGCGTCGGGACGGGGTTCATCGTCGACGCCGAACAAGGCCTGATCGTGACTTCGGCGTCGCTCGTCCGCCCGCGGCGCGAATGGCCGGGCATGTTCATTCGCGCCTCCGTCGAAGTCGGCTTTTTTGACGGCACGGCCTGCGGCGCCCGCGCCGTCTACACGCAGCCCGGCAACGGCAGCAGCGTGCAAAACTCCGCAGACCTTCTTTTGTTGCAGGCAAAGGAAGCGCTGCCCGCGGGGGCCGCAGCCGTCAGCTTCGCGGATTTGGAAGCGCCCGTGTATGGCGAACCTTGTTTTTCGGTCGTAAGCGCACTCATCGGCGACGCGGGCGAACGGGCCTTTCTCCTGGACGACGGGCTCGTCACCAAGCCTTCCAACACGCACGCCACCGCCTTTTTGTTCGATGCCGAAGCGGGCGCCTTCGACGACGGTTCGCTCCCGTACCTGGTGCAGACCGACCTGACACGGCGCGAGGGCTGCGGCGGGGCGCCCGTCTTTGACATGCAGGGCAGGTTCATCGGCATGCAAAACGACTTCATCGCCACCGATACGCTGCAATACGCGCAGAACGACCCGTTCGACCTGACCTTCGCCACGCCCGCGGCGGCCGTCGGCAGCTTTGTGCAAAGCTACGACGATACTTTCACGTTTTCCGTCGGCGACGTGAACGCAGCCAGCGCCTTGTCCGAAACGTCCTCGCTCGTGAAGGCGGACGGCGGCACGGCCGCGGCGCTCTCGGCCCGCTACGAAGACTATTTCATTGCCGACGCCTCGTCCGAACTCGTGTTCCGCGATCTCGGCAAAGCGCAGGAAACGGACGGCCTGGCTCAGCGCACCGCGCAAAACTTTTTGGAAGGGACCGTCAAGATCGTCTCCGTCGACGGCACGGGCGTATCGGAAGGGAGCGGGTTCGTCGTCGACCGCAGCGGCTATTTGCTGACCAACCTCCACGTCGTCAACACGCGCACGGACGAAAACCAGAACAACGGCAACATGGCCAACGCCACCGTGGAGATCTCAAACAACGTATATTGCGCCTGGGAACGCGGCACTGTCACCGACGGCGGCCGCAAAAAATTCGTGTTGGTGCCTTGCACCGTCGTCGCATACCAGGCCAAAGGCGATCTCGCCTTGCTCCGTCCGTCCGCGTCGTTTGCGCACATCGACGGCAGCGGGCAACAAAGATCCGACGGGCTGCCGCAAGCCTGCACACTCGCGTCGTCGCTGCCGTCGCTCGGCGAACCCGTGGCCGCGCTTGGCAACGCTCTCGGTTACGGCGTCTGCGTGACGGCCGGGATCGTCTCGCAGTCGTCCATGCGCTATTACAACAGCGTGTACGGCTACGACCTGATCCAGACCGACTGCCCGATCAACAGCGGCAACTCGGGCGGGCCGCTCTTTGACGCGGCGGGGCGCGTCGTCGGCATCAATACGCTCGGCATCGACAACGAGGGGTACGACAATTACAGCTGGGCGATCCCTGCGGGCTTTGCCGCGGAATTCCTGCGCGCCGTCAACGCGCGCTCGACGGCCGTTACCGTGTACGACGCAACGTTTGCCGCAAGCGGCGAAACCGTGAACTTCACCGTGAAATAAGATCTTTTGGCACACTTTTTCCCCGTTTGCACGGTACTATGTCAGACATAATATGCATTAAAACAACCATGCATTGAAAGAAGCATACGCCCGTGCAGCAAATAGGACCGAGCGGGCGCGTTCTGCCGCTTGAAAATAAGCCATAGACCGTTCAAAAAAGCCGTTTGGACGCGCCGAGACAGAATTTTTACCCGAAATCGTGCAGCAGGCCGCACAAAATCGGCAAAAAACCGTTCAAAAACGGGGAATAGCGGCGTCAAAACATACTTGCACGATCGGGCATACGATGAAAGGCCGGTACAAACGCAAAATAATCGGCGGCAAAAAACA
Organism: uncultured Clostridia bacterium; assembly: GCA_944328445.1. Taxonomy (GTDB): domain Bacteria; phylum Bacillota; class Clostridia; order Christensenellales; family Borkfalkiaceae; genus Borkfalkia. The sequence continues at coordinate 25,966 of CALVHO010000012.1, forward strand.
GCTTTCCGTACGGCACACAAAATGCAAAAGTACAGAAAACATCGTTGTGCAAATGATAAAGGCAATGTGTTGCTGTAAACAGGGCTTTCCCCTTTTATTTTGCCATATGAATGCGTAAAAGCCGTGTTTTACGCAGTGTTTTACGGATAGACTTGTGGCACCCACAAGCGCTCCCCTTCGTTTCACTCGGCCGTTTTATGCGGTTAAAAAATTATTTTGCGAAGTGATTTCATTTCCTTGCCTATTTTGGCGCGCGACTGTATAATAAAGTTGCAATGGACGACAAACTTTTTTACAACGATAGGAACATCAAAAACCTGAAAAAGATCGAGGAACTTCTCGCCGAGCTTCCGCCTTTTGTCGAGGAATATTTCATCGGCATCGAAAACCAGACGAGCACGCTCACCCGCCTCAACTATGCGTACGACCTGCGCATATTTTTCGACTACCTCGTCAAAAAGCGCAGATTTGCCGAAGCCGTCCCCCTGCTCACGCTGCGCGATTTGGAGCGCGTCAGCGCCACCGACATCGAAAAATTTTTGAGTTATTTGAGCCACTACGAATACAACGGCGCCTTCAACAGCTGCAACGAGCGCGCCAAGGCGCGTAAACTTTCCGCCGTGCGCGCCCTGTTCAAATACTTTTTTGCCAAGGACAAGATCTCCGTCGACAACGCCGCCAAGGTCACCATGCCAAAGATCCACGAAAAGGAGATCATCCGCCTCGAAGTCAACGAAGTGGCAGACCTTTTGAACTGCGCCGATACGGGCATGGGCATGTCCGGCCACCAGCGCGCCTTTCATGAAAAGACGAAGACGCGCGACGTCGCCATTTTGGTCCTCTTTTTGGGCACGGGCATCCGCATCAGCGAGCTCGTGGGCCTCAACAACGAGGACATCGACTTCACTTCGGACAGTTTCGTCGTCACCAGGAAAGGCGGCGCGCGGGCCATCCTCTACTTTTCCGACGAGGTGGCCGACGCGCTGCGCAAATACATGCGCGAAAAATCGGAGGACGAGAGCATCCCCGAGGGCGAGCACGCGCTCTTTCTCTCCCTCAAACAGCGGCGCATCAGCATCCGCGCGGTGGAAAATCTCGTCAAAAAATACAGCCGCATCGTCACGCCGCTCAAAAAGATCTCCCCCCACAAGCTGCGCAGCACCTACGGCACGCAGCTGTACCGCGAGACGCACGACATCTACATCGTCGCCGACGTTCTCGGCCACAAAGACGTGAACACGACCCGCAAACATTACGCCGCCATCAGCGAGGACATCCGCCGCTCGGTGGCGGGCAAGGTCCGCCTGCGCGAAGAGCCGGACGGCCGCGGCACGGAGGACACATGACACGCGACCGGTTTGAAGTGGACAACGCGGCGCTCGATGCCGCACAAGAAAAGATCTTCATCGTACAGCCGGGAGACGGCAAGGAGGCCTCCGCCCTCGAACGCGAGGCCGTCTCCCTCGTAGAAAGCGCGGGCGCCGTGCACGCTGGTACCATGTTCCTGCCCGTGCGCACCGTCAACCCCGCCACCTACATCGGCAGCGGAAAATTGCAGGAATTGCAGACGCGCCTCGCGGGGCTGGATATCGCCGTCCTGTTCAACGGCGAACTCACGCCGTCGCAGACGCTCAACGTTTCGGCCGCTTTGGACGGGCGCAAAGTCATCGACCGCACGGCGCTTATTTTGGACATCTTTGCCCGCCACGCGCGCAGCAGCGAAGGCAAGCTGCAAGTCGAACTGGCGCAGCTGCAATACATGTATCCGCGCCTCAAAGGCAAGGGCGAGGGCCTTTCGCGGCTCGGCGGCGGCATCGGCACCCGCGGCCCGGGCGAGACCAAGCTGGAAACGGACCGCAGGCGCATCCGCACCCGCATCCGCTACCTCGAAGAGCGCCTTGCCGACGTCAAATCCCGCCGCAAACTCTTTGACGAGCGAAGGAAAAAGAGCGCGGCCAACACCGTTTCGCTGCTCGGGTACACCAACACGGGCAAATCCACCCTCCTGAACGCGCTCACCGATGCGGGCGTGCTCGCCGAGGACAAGCTGTTTGCCACACTCGACCCCACCACTCGCAAGCTCACCGTCGACGGGAGCGTCTTTTTGCTGACGGACACCGTCGGATTTTTGCGGCAGCTACCGCACGACCTCATCTCCGCCTTTCATTCCACCCTCGAAAGCGCGCTGCAATGCGGGCTGGCCCTCATCGTCTGCGACGCGACGGACGACTACGCCATGCAGCTTGAAACCACGCTGTCGCTCTTGCAGGAATTGGGCGGAAACGTCCCCTACCGCATCGTCGTCAACAAGTGCGAAAATCTGCAAAGTTTCGACGGCTTCCCCGCGGGTAGCCTGTTCGTTTCCGCCAAATACGGCCTCGGGCTGGACCGCTTGAAGGCGGAGATCGTTCAATTTTTCCGCAGCGGCTATGAACGTGTCCTGCTGCACATCCCCTACGGGAAGATGGGAGAATACGAGCGCATCCGCCGCTTTTGCAGCGAATGGAAACGCGAATACGGCGAAGACGGCGTCGAGATCGGCGCCGAAGTTTCCGCGCAGAACCTTCCCAAATTCCTGCCCTTCCGCACCTCGCCGCGCGGCGTTCCGGCAAACTGAACCGAATACCGTGCGCAAAGCAAAGCAGCGAAGGCTTACAAGCCTTCGCTGCTTTGCTTTTCCGGCGGCTGCCGTTCCTGTCCTTTTGCGACGTCAGCGCCCGATGGTGCGAGCAATGAGCTCCTGCGCCGCGTCGTAGCCCATGCTTTTGAGGCGGAAGTTGCGCGCGGCCACTTCGATGATGATGGAGAGGTTGCGCCCGGGTTTGACGGGAATGATGTGCTTCATGACTTTCACGCCGAGGATGGTCTCGTACATGGTATCGTCGCCGAGGCGGTCGTACTGCTTGCTTTCGTCCCAGTCTTCCAGCTCCATGACGAGCTCGATCTTCTTTTCGTTGAGGATAGAGCCGGAGCCGTACATGTTTTTGATGTTCAGGATCCCGATGCCGCGCAGCTCCATGAAGTAGCGGATCATTTCGGGCGAGGTGCCGATCAGCTCGTCGGAAACGCGCTTGATGAGGACGCTGTCGTCGGCGACGAGCCTGTGCCCGCGCTTGATCAGCTCCATCGCCGTTTCGCTCTTGCCGACGCCGCTATGGCCCGTCAGCAAGATCCCCACGCCCGAGATGTCCATCAGCACCCCGTGCATGGTCAGCGAGGGCGCCAGGCGCTTGTTGAGGTAGAAGAACAGCTCGTTCATGATGACCGTGGTCAGCTTTTCGGTACGCAGGATGGGGCAAGCGGTCTTGCGCGCCTCCTCGATCAGTTCCTGCAATACGGGCAAGTCGCGCGCGAGGATGATGCACGGGATATCCTCGTAGGAAAGGAGCTTTTGCACCCGTTCGCGGCGCACGTCCTGCGGCAGTTCGCGCAAAAATTCATACTCCGAGTTGCCGAGCACCAGGATGCGCGAGGAATCAAAGTAGTTGAAAAACCCCGCAAATTGCAGCCCCGGCCTGGTCACGCTGTACGACGTGAGCGTGACCCTTCCCCTGCCCGCAAAGACGATCTCCAAGTCCAGGTCGCCGCAAAATTTTTCCAACAAGACGACTTCTTCGCTCATGTTCATTCTTCCCCCAAACCGTATTTGCGCACGATGTAGCCGACGCCGTCCTCGTCGCAGCAAGGCGCTATGACGTCGGCGGCGTCCTTCAATGCCTTGACGGCGTTCCCGATGGCCACGCCGAGCCCCGCGGCCTGCACGAGGGGCAGGTCGTTGTGGTTGTCGCCGATGCCGATGCTCTCCTCCACGGGCACGCCGTAATGGGCGGCCAGGTAACGCAGGGCGTCGCCCTTGTCGCAGCCGCGGCTGACCACCTCGACGAGATTGTCCGTACTGGTCGTGACGTAAAACTCTGCCCCGAAGCGCCGTTCGGCCTCGGCAAAGAGCGCGTCGCGCTCCTCTGCCGCGCACACGGCGAGGATCTTGTGCGGCTCGATGTGTTTTTCGCGGACCACGGCCGCGATATCCTGCGGCGTCAAAACGCCGCGGACGTTGCAGATGCTCTCGTACCAGCGGCGGAAATCGTCGTCGCGGTTGATGTAGAGCGTATCGCCGTCGTAGACGTGAACGTGCCCGCCGCCCTGTTGCAAAAATGCGCAGATGCGCACGGCATCCTCGCTTGCGATGCGCCTGTCGCGCACCGTTTTGCCCGTGGCTATGTCCTCGATGTAGGCGCCCTGGTAGGCGACGATGGGCCCTTCCAGCCCCAGTTTTTTGGCGTGCGGCAAGATGGAATCGGGCATGCGGCCCGTGCAGATGGCAAAGACGCCGCCGCTCTCGATGAACTTGCGGATGGCCGCAGCGTTGCCTGCCGAAACGCCGCCGTCGCTCGCGCGCAGCGTTCCGTCGAAATCGGAAACGATGAGCTTGTATCTCTTCATTACAGCTGTTCCTCGAAGTACTGTTTGATGGCCGCGGCGAGGCTGTCTCCGATGCCCGCCACGGCGGCGATCTCTTCACGGCTCGCGCGCATCATGCGGTCGATGGACCCGAAGGCGTCGATGAGCGCGCGGCGCTTGATCTTGCCCACCCCCGGGATCTCGGTCAGAAGGGACGTGAGCGAGCGCTTGCTGTGGATGTTGCGGAAGAACGTGACGGCGAAGCGGTGCGCCTCGTCGCGGATGCGCTGCAACATGTGCAGGCAATAATCGCGCTTGTCGAGCACGACGCTGTCGCGGCTGTGCAGCGTGAACACTTCCTCTTCGCGCTTGGCCAGCGAAATGAGGTCGATGCTCGTAACGCCCCGCTCGTCGAAGATCTCTTTGACGGCCGAAAGCTGCCCTTTGCCGCCGTCGATGATGATGAGGTCGGGCTTGGGGAAGCGCTCTTCTTCCTCCGTTCCCAGCTTGGCGAGGCGACGGGAGAGCACCTCTTGCAGGCTCGCGAAGTCGTTGGCACCCTCCACCGTCTTGACGCGGAAGCGGCGGTAACTTTGGCGGTCGGCTTCGCCGTCGATGAACACCACCATCGACCCCACCTTGTCGACGCCGCTGATGTTGGAGATGTCGTAGCACTCCATGCGGCGCGGGTAGCGCGTCAAAGCCAAAAGCTCCTGCAAACGGCGGCAGGCGTTGACGGTCATGTCCTCTTTGTGGCGGATCTTGTCGATGGATTTTTCCAGGTATTCGGCCGCGTTCTTTTCCGCCATTTCCAAAAGCCTGCGGCGGATCCCCTGCTTGGGCACGGTGATCTCCACCGCGCGTTCGCCGCGGCTTTGAAAATATTCCTCCACGAGCGCGCTTTCAAAGCACTCCTGCACGATCAGCTCCGCGGGGACGGGATGGCGGGAATAGTACTGCACCGCAAAGGAGGTGAGCGCCTCGCCGTCGGCAGAGGCGTTTTCCACCGCGAAGGTGCTCGCGCCCTGCATGATCCCGCCGCGCACGATGAGCACGTTGACGGCCGCGTAGAGGTTGTTGCTCACGTAGGCGAGCACATCGGCATCCACCGCGCGGTTGAGCGAGGTGATGCGTTTGAGGGAGATCTTGGAGAGCATTTCCAGCTTGTTGCGGCAATCGAGCGCGGCTTCAAACTCCTCGGCATCGGCAAAGGCGGCCATCCGCCCGCGCAACAGCTCTTCGACGTTGCCGCCCTCGCCCGCCAGAAAGCGCATCGCAGCCTTTACGCGCCCGCCGTATTCCTCGGCGGAGATGAGGTGCGCGCAGGGCCCCGAGCAGCGGTGGATGTGGTAATTGAGGCAGGGTTTTTTGGGCTTGTCGCCGATGGCCGTGGAGCAGATGCGCACCCCGAAGGCCATGTTCACGATCTCCAAAACGTCCTTCACGCGCACGCCGCCCATGTACGGGCCGAAGTATTTGCTCCCCTTTTTCAGCTTGCGCGTCAGCGAAAAGGCGGGGTATTTTTCCCCGACGGTCACTTTGATGTAGGGATAGGTCTTGTCGTCTTTGAGCAGGATGTTGTACTTCGGCTTGTACTTTTTGATGAGGTTGTTTTCCAGCGAGAGCGCGTCGATCTCGGAGTTCGTGATGATGTAGTAAAAATCGGCGATGTTGGCCACCATCTGCGCCACTTTTTCGGGCTTGGGCGATGAATGGAAGTATTGGCGGACGCGGTTTTTGAGCACGCGCGCCTTGCCGACGTAGATGACGTTGCCGTCGGCGTCGAGCATGACGTACACGCCGGGGTTTTCGGGCAACAGCTTTAATTTTTCGCGGATCTCGTTCATAAAAAGAGCGGCAGGCAGGCGGAGGCCGCGGCTGCCATATTTATTATACACCACGGCCGCCGATTTTGCAATAAAATTGCGAAAAAAGAAGAGAACGGCCGCGCCGTCCTCTCCGCGTATCTTCGTTCACTCGCCGCTAACGGGCGCTCAGTAGCCGAGAAATTCCACGCCCTTCAACAGTATGTCGTTGACGGTCTCGTTTTTCAGGCTGTAAAAGATGACCTTGCCGCAGCGGCTGCACGTGACGATGCCGATGTTCTTCAAAAAACGCAGCTGGTGCGAAACGGTGGTCTGGTTGATGGAAAGCACGCGCGAAAGGTCGGTCACGCACATCTCGGTGATGGCCAGCGCCGAGAGGATGCGCACCCGCGTGCTGTCGGCAAAGACCGAAAAAAAGCAGACGATGCCTTCGAGCATCTCGCCCTGCGGGACGTAACTTTCCACCAGCGCCTGCGTGCGCCTGTCCAGCAGCAGCGTTTGGCACACTTCCTCCATACCGCGCCTCCCTTGCATGAATGTACATACATTGTAATGCAACGGCGGCACGGCTGTCAACGCGCGCATGCCGAAAAGAATGCCGCAAAAGCACAGCGTTTGCCGAAAAAGGACGAAAACGTTTTTTCCGCCCGCGCGGTACGCTCTGCGCGGCAGCGGGCGGCCTGCCGGCCGCCCGCCTCGTCATTGGATGGATACCACGGTGTAGCCCGCGTCTTCGACGGCCTTTTTGAGGACGGCGTCGTCGATCTCCGTCTCGACGACGGCGCGCTTTTTTTTCAGCTCCACCTTCGCCTTGACGCCCTCGATGGCGTTGAGGGCGTTTTCCACGCGCGCGCTGCAATGGGCGCAGCTCATGCCTTCGATCCTGATGATCTTTTTCATCGCAATTTCTCCTTCGTCCTTGCGGACAACATTATTTTGGCGTTCCCCTTTCGGGCGGAAGCGCATCAGCCGCAGGGCGTTGCTCACCACGAACACCGAGCTCAGGCTCATGGCCAGGGCGCCGTACATCGGGTCGAGCACCACGCCGAGCGGGAACAGCACCCCCGCGGCGACGGGGATACAGAGCAGGTTGTAGATAAACGCCCAGAACAGGTTTTGGTGGATGTTGCGCACGGTGGCGCGGCTGAGGTCGACGGCCGCGTTGACGGCGCGCAGGTCCCCGCCCACCAGCACGACGTCGGCCGAGTCGATGGCCACGTCCGTGCCGTCGCCCATGGCGATGCCGACGTCCGCCTCTTTGAGGGCGGGCGAATCGTTGATGCCGTCCCCCACCATGGCGGTGACGGCCGTCTCCTTGCTCCGCAAAACGGCGCCGAGCTTGTCCTCGGGCAGCACTTCGGCGATCACCTCATCGATGCCCGCCTGCGCCGCGATGGCGGCGGCCGCCCCCGACCCGTCGCCCGTGAGCATGACGGGCGCGATGCCGCGCTCCTTCATACCGCGCACGGCCTCGGCGCTGCCTTCCTTGATGGTATCGGCCACGCCGAACAGCGCCGCCAGCTCTCCGCCGAGGGCGAAGTACAGCACCGTTTTTCCGTCGGCGGCAAGGCGCGAGGCGTCCTCTTCCCCTACGCGGGCGGGCACGCCCTTTTCTTCCAGCAGCCGCAAATTGCCGATGAGGCAGCGCTGTTTTCCGCATTCCGCCTCCGCGCCCATGCCGGGGAGGTAGGAAAATTTTTCGGCAGCCGTGAAGGAGCAGCCCTCCTCCTCGGCCCGCCCGACGATGCACGCCGCCAAGGGGTGGTTGGAGTTTTGCTCGGCGGCCGCGGCGGCCGCCAGCACTTCGGCGGCGGTGTGGCCGTTGTAGACAAGGATGTCCGTCACCCTCGGCTTGCCTTCGGTGATGGTCGCCGTCTTGTCCAGCAACACGCGGCGCACGTTTTTCGCCTTTTGCAGCGCCTCCGCGTCCTTGAACAGGATGCCCATGGACGCGCCGCGGCCCGTGGCCGCCATCACCGCCACGGGCGTTGCCAAGCCCAGCGCGCAGGGGCAGGAGATGACGAGCACGCTGATGGACATGCTCAAAATTTCCGGGACGGTGACTTGCGCCGCTCCCGTTCCCCAAAGGATCATCCACACGGCGAAGGCGAGCGCCGCGATGCCGAGCACCACGGGCACGAAGATGCCCGCGATCTTGTCCACCGCCTTTTCGATGGGCGCTTTGGACGTTCCCGCCGAGCGCACCATCTTGACGATCTTGGAAAGCACGGTATCCTCGCCCACCTTGTCGGCGCGGATGCGCAGCACGTTGCCGCGGTTGACGGAAGCGCTGGTCACGGCGTCTCCCGCGCGCACTTCCACGGGCAGGCTCTCGCCCGTGATCGCCGATTTGTCCACGAAAGAATCGCCCGAAAGCACCACGCCGTCCACGGGGATGCTGTCCCCCTGCCGCACGACGACGGTATCCCCCCGAACCACTTCCGAAAGGCGCACCGCGCGCATGGCGCCGCCGCGCTCGACAGTGACGGTATCGGGCGCGAGACGCAGAAGTTTTTCCACCTCCCGTCCCGTCTTGTGTTTGGAACGCGCTTCCAGCCACTTGCCGAGGGTGACGAGCGTCAGCACCATCGCAGCCGATTCAAAGAACAGGTCTCCCATGACCAGGGCGTGCGCGTCTTCCGCAAAGGGAAGGACGAGGAGGATGACGCAGCTGTACAGGTAAGAGACGGCCGAACCGAGGCTGACGAGGGTGTCCATGTTGGGCACGCGCTTGGCAAGCGCCTTCACGCCGCTGCGGAAAAAGGCAAAATTGATAAAGAGGACGGGCGTCGTCAAAAGCAGCTGCATGAGCGCGAAATTCTGCGGCGCGCTGCCGGGGTCCCAGAAAAAGGGAAGCGGCAGTCCCGCCATGTGCCCCATCGTGAAATACATGAGCGGCACGAGAAAGCAAAGCGACGTCAAAAAGCGACGTTTGAGCTTTTGCGCTTCGGACGCGAAGGAGTCGGCCTGCTTTTCCCGGCGGGGCGCGGCCGCATCGCGCGCAGGCCCGGCGCCGTAGCCGAGGGCGACGACGGCCTCTGCGATCTGTTCCGCGCTCACGACGCCTTCGTCGAAGTCGACGGACATGCTCTCGCCCATCAGGCTCACTTCGGCATGGCGGACGCCGTCCATTTTGTTCACGGTCTTTTGGATGCCCGCCGAACAGGCGGCGCAGGTCATGCCCGTGATCCTGAACTCTTGTTTCATGACGGCCTCCGGAAATTCTACCGATATGGTTGCAATTATTATAATACAGGCACGCGCCGCTTGTCAAAGGGTTTGCCGCGGCGGCGGGGGCGGCTTTTGTATCGGTATTGCCGCGGCGCCCGCGCATCGCCCGCCCGAAAACGCACGCAACAAAACAAGCGGCGGCACAAGCCCGCTCCACGCGCTTGCCAAAGGCGGCGGCATCGGCTATAATGGTAACGTCGGCGGGCGCCGTGCGCCGCGCAAAAAACCAAACAAGGAGGCGGGCCGTGTACCCCCACCACATCGCATCCATCGAAAAACTCAAAGAATACTTCCTGCCCATGGAAGGCATGATCGCCCTCGTCCTGGACGGTTCCATCGTCAAGGGCAACGCGCGGCCCGATTCCGACGTGGACGCGCTCGTCGTCGTCAGCGAAGAAAAATACCGCGCTCTGGCCGCCGAAAACCGCCTGGCCGAAGTCATCACGGGGCATTGCACCTACGAGGGCGGCTACTTCGACGTCAAGTACAAGACCAAAGCGCACTTGCAGGCCGCGGCCGAACGCGCCAGCGAACCGACGCGCAACGCCTACGTCAAGGCGCAGGTGCTGTATTCTTCCGACCCCGAGATCGAACCGCTCATCGGGCGCATCGCCGCCTACCCCGAGCATGAGCGGGAGGCCAAGGTGCGGTGCTTCAACGCGAATTTGCAGCTCAACCGCGGCTACTTTCTGCAATGCGTGCCCGCGGAAAACGCCTACATGCGCGCCCATCTCGCGCAGGAGATCGTGTACAGCGTGTACCGGCTCATCCTCGCCGAAAACCGCGAACTTTTCCCCTGCAACCGCAGGCTGGAAGAGGCCGTGCGCGGCTGCAAACACCGCCCCGAAAACATCCTCGAACTGGGCGCGGCGTTTCTGCGGGATATTTCCGCCGAGACCTGCGTAAAATTCGTAAAAGCCTTTTGGGAGCTGAGCGACCTTCCCCTCACCGACGACGTCAGCGAAAACTGTTCGCAGTACGTCAAATACTACGAAGACTGGTGGAACGAAGACCGCGCACCCTTCCCCAACGAATGGTAAAAGGCACCAGGTTTTGGCAAACGTTCCGACGAGAAGGCGGCCGCAAGCATGCGGCCGCCTCTTTCTGTGGAATTATTCTCCTGAAAAATGAGATTTTACGCTACGGTCGTTTCCGCAATTAGCAAAATGCTCAGCAGCGAATTGCCGTCGCTGCGGTACAGGACCACATACACGGGGATCGATATCCCCGGGATCCCGGGAATGTTCATGGTAAAGTACTCGCGCACTCCGTTCCACGACATGCCAAAGCCCGCGTTTCCCTCCCAGTTTTCTCCGGACAGCCATTCCGAAGAGAGGACCGTCCCGTCCTTGTCGGGAGAGGTGTCGCTGCACTTGTACGTCTCCTGCCAATCGCCGTGCTTCACGGTAACGTCGACGGTGTCCGCCTTCGCCCCGCCGTGACCGTGCAGCCTTCCAAAGACGAATACAGGCCCTGCGACGCTTTGCCGATGAACGCCTTGAACGCTTCTGCGGAGGCCTTGTCAGCATCCGTCAGCCCGGCCAGGACCCCCGTGTTGTCAAAATAGACGGTGCTTTCCCAGTCAACTTCGGCAAAATATTTGTCCAAAAGCTCGCCGACAGGCGTTTCGCTTTCCCCGTCGGCATAGCCCGCGCCTGTCTGCCCGTCCCAATCGACGGCCATGGTCTTGCCCGTAAAGGTGACGGTCTTGCCGTACAGGGGCGTGCTCTCCCCGCGCCCGCCGCAGGCCGCGACCAAAAGCGCCGCGCAAAGGATCAGCGCGCAGAGCGCGGCCGTTGCAATTTTCTTCATATTCCCCTCCCTTCACTTCCGCGTTGCGGAAATTCGGTTTTTATTATCTTTATCATACCATGCTTTCATAAAAAAGTCAAGACTTGTTTTGATTTTCCGCCCTGCGGCCGCAGCGGGCGGACCAAATGCGCCCGAAACGCCTTCCCGGGCATGGCAAAAAGCCCGCGTCAAACGCGGGCTTTCGGTCATGGTTTTGGTTTACTTCTTGTCTTCGCTGCTCACGACTTCGCGGCCGTCGTAGTATCCGCAGTTTTTGCAGACCTTGTGCGGCTGTTTGAGCTCGTGGCAATGCGGGCACTCCACCAGCGTGGGAGCCGCGGCCTTGAAGTTGGCGTAGCGCGTATTCGTTCTCTGTTTGGATTGTTTGGACTTGGGTACCGCCATGATTCACACCTCGTTACAGTAAGATTGCTCTATTGGGAATTGCTTTGTAGATTATACCCGATTTGCACGGCTTTGTCAACTGCTTTTCCCATTCGGGCACAAATTTTCGCAAAATCGTATTTTGCAAAAATCTTTGCGGCCCCGCGCAGCCGCGCTCACGGACCGCCCTCCCTGCTTTTTTGGAAGCGGGCGAGCCATTGCGCCGCCTCATCGCGGGAACGGAAGACGAACACCTCCCGCCCCGCGCCGTATTCTTGCAGCAGCGCGAGGATGCGCGGGCGCTGCTCTTCGGCAAAGGACGCGATCCAGGCGGCAAACTCCTCGTCCAGGCTCTCTTCGACCCAGGGCAGGTCCTCGCGCGGCTTGCCCACGCGCGCGGCCGCCCCCGCCAGGCAGACATCTTGCGGGTAGTCGAGGAAAAAAACGGCGTCGCAGGCAGCCAGCCGCACACCAAGCGTGCGGATATAGTTGCCGTCGAGGATCCAGCGCTCCCCCTGCAACAGCCCGCCGAGGCGCACGCCGAACTCCTCCCTGCTCACCGTCGAGCGGTCGGGCCTGTGCCAGATCGTGTCCAAATAATGCAGGGGCAGCCCCGTAACGTCGCGCAGCCGACGCGCGAATGTGCTTTTGCCCGCCCCCGGACAACCGATGACGATGACCTTTTGCATGCCCCTCCTACACGGCCGCCCGAAAATTTTTTACGGCAAAGACTTTTCACACCCCCTGCCTTTGCAATAAGCGTAGATAAGGGCAGAAACACGAACGTCCTGGAAAGGGACAGAAAGTACCCGAAGCCCTGCCCGAAGCCGGACAGCAGCGCCAGCGCCACGCAGGCGAGAAAGACGAACAGCTGCACGGAGGCGCGGTCCGTATCGATGAGCGGGAGCAGCAAATAATAGCAAAACAGCGAAAGCAGATACCAAAGCAGCCAATACGGCGTGGTAAACTGCAAGCGGAAAGGCGCGTTCCCGTACAAGAGGTGATCGAACGCCGTGTAGAGTATTTGGAGCAGAACGTACGGAACAAGGATGTTGCAGACGATCTTTTTGGGATTAAACTTCGCGAAATAGCCGCTGATGAAAATAAAAACGGGCATATGAAAGGAATAGATCCACCTGTACAAGATCCCGTCGGCGGCAAAATATTCGATCAGATGCCCGAAGATCACAAAAAATATAAGGATCAGCCGTATGTTATCGAACTGATGGTCCCTCCCCGAAGCGGGGATGCTATTTTGCATAGCATCACTCCCATTCGATGGTGCCGCAGGGCTTGGGGGTCAGATCGTACAGGACGCGGTTGACGCCCTTCACTTCCTTGGTGATGCGGTCGGTGATGTGCTGCAACAGCGCAAACGGCACGTCCTCCACCGTGGCGGTCATGGCGTCCACCGTGTTCACGGCGCGGAGGATGACGGGGTATTCAAAGGTGCGCTTGCCGCCCTTCACGCCCACAGACTTGAAGTCGGGCACGACGGTAAAGTACTGCCACACCTTGCCCGCCAAGCCGTTTTTGGCAAATTCTTCACGCAGGATGGCGTCCGACTCGCGCACGCATTCCAGCCGATCGCGCGTGATGGCGCCGAGGCAGCGCACGCCCAGGCCGGGGCCGGGGAAGGGCTGGCGGTAGACCATGCCGTCGGGCAGGCCCAAAGCCTTGCCGACGACGCGGACCTCGTCCTTGAACAAAAATTTCAGCGGCTCCACGAGCTCGAATTGCAAGTCGTCGGGAAGCCCGCCCACGTTGTGGTGTGCCTTGACGGGGCCGCTTTCCAAAATATCGGGATAGATCGTGCCCTGCGCCAGAAACTCGATGCCCTGCTGCTTGCGCGCCTCTTCCTCGAACACGCGGATGAACTCCGCGCCGATGATCTTGCGCTTTTGTTCGGGCTCGGACACGCCCGCGAGCTTGTCCAAAAAGCGGTCCGCCGCGTCGACGTAGACGAGGTTCGCCTTCATCCGGTTGCGGAAGACCTCGACGACCTGTTCGGGCTCACCCTTGCGCAGCAGGCCGTGGTTGACGTGCACGCACACGAGGTTTTGGCCGATGGCCTTGATGAGGAGCGCCGCCACCACCGACGAATCGACGCCGCCCGAGAGGGCGAGCAGCACCTTTTTGTCGCCGACTTGCGCTTTGACCTCGGCGATCTGCCCGGCGATGAACGCCTGTGCCTGTTCTTCCGTCGCAATGCGCGCCATGCTCTCGGGGCGCTTGTTGTTCTGCATGAAAATTTCCTCCGTATATTGGGGCGGCCGCGGGGCCGCGCTGCCTTGTCCTTTTGCCGCCGCTCACTCCCACTCGATGGTCGCGGGCGGTTTGCTCGTGATGTCGTACACGACGCGGTTTGCGTGCGGCACCTCGTTGGTGATGCGGGCGGAGACCCGTTCGAGCACGTCGAAGGGAATGCGCGCCCAGTCGGCCGTCATGGCGTCGACGCTGGTCACGGCGCGCAGGGCAATGACGTTTTCATAGGTGCGGAAATCGCCCTGCACCCCCACCGTCTTGCAATCGGTCATGACGGCGAAATACTGCCATATCTCCTTATCCAGCCCCGCTTTGGCCACTTCGTCGCGGAAGATGAAGTCGGCCTCGCGCAGCGTTTCGAGCTTTTGCGGCGTCACCTCGCCCATGATGCGGATGGCCAGCGCGGGCCCCGGGCAAGGCTGCCGCCACACGATGGCGTCGGGCAGGCCGAGCTCGCTGCCGAGCCTGCGCACCTCGTCCTTGAACAGATCGCGCAAGGGCTCAACGATCTCTTTGAAGTCGACGACGGACGGGAGCCCGCCCACGTTGTGATGGCTCTTGATGACGGCGCTTTCGCCCTTGCCGCTCTCAATGACGTCGGGATAGATGGTGCCCTGCACCAAAAAGTCGACGGCGCCGATCTTCTTGGCCTCCTGTTCAAAGACCTTGATGAACTCCGCGCCGATGATCTTGCGCTTTTGTTCGGGCTCGGTCACGCCCGCGAGCTTGTCCAAAAACAGCGCCTGCGCGTCCGCCTTGACGAGGTTCATGCCGAGGCCGTCGCGGAAGACGGACATGACTTCGTCGGGCTCGTTTTTGCGGTGCAGGCCGTGGTCGACGAACACGCAGGTCAGCGCGTCGCCGACGGCGCGGTGCACCAGCGTGGCGGCCACGGCCGAATCGACGCCGCCCGACATGGCGCAAAGCACCTTTCCGCCGCCGACGCGGGCGCGGATGCGCTCCACCTGTTCGGCGACGTAATTTTTCATCGTCCAGTCCCCTTTCGCCCCGCAGACGCGGTACAAAAAGTTCTCCAACAGCTTGTTGCCGTATTCGCTGTGCACCACTTCGGGATGGAACTGCACGCCATAAATGCGCCGCGTCTCGTCGCCGAAGACGGCGGCAGGGCAGCTCTCGGTGGAGGCCAGCACGGCAAAGCCCGCGGGCACGGCGGAAACGTAGTCGGTATGGCTCATCCAGCAGGTGCTGCTTTGCGGTATGCCCGCCGAGAGCGGGCTGTCCTTGCAGAACGTGAAGGTGCGCCGCCCGTATTCTCCCGCCGCGGCATGCTCCACCTTGCCGCCCAGCGTGTAGGCGATGAGCTGGCAGCCGTAGCAGATGCCGAGCACGGGGATGCCGAGGCCGAACACGGCGGGATCCACGTGCGGCGAGGCTTCGTCGTACACGCTGTTCGGCCCGCCCGTGAAGATGATGCCGACGGGCGCGTAGGCGCGGATCTCTTCCGCGCTCATGGTGCAGGGTTTCAGGTCGCAATAGACGTTCAGATCGCGCACCCTGCGGGCGATGAGTTGGTTGTACTGCCCGCCGAAATCGAGGACGAGCACCCTTTCATGCTGCATACGATATCCCGAAAAATGACCGAAATTTGCCGAAAACGGCGCAGGCACGCCCCGCCGCTTTCATGAAAAAGCCGCACACTTTCCGCGTGCGGCGCAAAAAGCGTGAACATTGTGCAGAATGTACCGCAGCGGCTGCGGTACATTCCTTGTGGTTTTACAGGCCGCGCGGGCTGTAATTGGGAGATTCTTTGGTGATGGAAATGTCGTGCGGGTGACTCTCGATGAGGGAGGCATTGGTGATGCGCACGAAACGCGCGTTCTTGCGCATTTCATCGATGCTGTGCATGCCGCAATAGCCCATGCCCGCGCGCAGGCCGCCCACCATCTGGTAGACGATGTCCGCCAGCCGCCCGCGGTAAGGCACGCGGCCTTCCACCCCTTCGGGCACGAACTTGCGGTTGTTTTCCTGGAAGTAGCGGTCGTTGCCGCCCGCGGCCATCGCGCCGAGCGAACCCATGCCGCGGTACACCTTGAAGTTGCGGCCCTGGTAGATCTCGATCTCGCCCGGGCTTTCGAGCGTGCCCGCGAACAGGCTGCCGATCATGACCACCGACGCACCCGCGCCGAGGGCCTTGACGATGTCACCGCTGTATTTGATGCCGCCGTCTGCGATGATGCGCTTGCCCATCTTGTCCGCCTGTTCGGCGCACTGCATGACCGCCGTCAGCTGCGGCATGCCGATGCCCGCCACCACGCGCGTGGTGCAGATGGAGCCGGGGCCGATGCCCACTTTGACGACGTCCGCGCCCGCGTCGATGAGCGCTTTCGTCGCTTCGGGGGTGGCCACGTTGCCCGCGATGAGGGCGAGGTTGGGGTATTTTGCCTTGATTTGGGCCACCTCTTCGATGACGCCCTTGCTGTGCCCGTGCGCCGTGTCGACGACGATCACGTCAACTTTGGCCGCCACGAGCGCGGCGACGCGCTCCATGGTGTTGGCGGCCCGCCCCACCGCGGCGCCCGCCAGCAGGCGGCCGTTTTTGTCGCGCGCGGAATTGGGATACTGGATGCTCTTTTCGATGTCCTTGATGGTGATGAGGCCTTTGAGGTAACCGTCTTTGTCGACGATGGGCAGCTTCTCGATGCGGTGCTTGCCGAGGATCTTCTGCGCGTCTTCGAGCGAGGTGCCCACGGGCGCGGTGACGAGGTTTTCCTTGGTCATGACGTTGTCGATGGGCTGGTCGTAGTTGGACTCGAAGCGCAGGTCGCGGTTGGTGAGGATGCCGACGAGCTTGCCGTTTTTGGTGATGGGCACGCCAGAGATCTTATAGCGCTCCATCAGCGCCACCGCTTCGCGCACGCTGTTTTCGGGCGCGAGGAAGAAAGGATCGGTGATGACGCCGTGTTCGCTGCGCTTGACCTTGTCGACCTGCCCGGCCTGCTCCTCGATGGACATGTTCTTGTGCACGATGCCGATGCCGCCCTCGCGCGCGATGGCGATGGCCAGCTTGCTCTCGGTCACGGTGTCCATCGCCGAACTCATGAGCGGAATGTTCAGGCGGATGTCGTCCGTCAGGCTGGTGGAAAGATCCACTTCCGACGGCAACACGTCCGAAGCGCCGGGGATGAGCAAAACGTCGTCAAAGGTAAGCCCTTCCTGCACGATCTTATTCATAGGCGTCCTCCTTGGGTCATAGAAATCGTAGAAAATGTTGAAAACAGCACGTGCGGCTGTTTTTTGGCGTGGATCTGCCCGCTTGTATAGCGACGGCGCTATGCCGCTGCGGCCTCTTCCAGCGGCCGCAGCCAGACGGAAAGGCGCGCCGCGTCCTCCGCCTGCGAAGGCGAAAGCTGCGAGGAGAGTTCTTGCAGCTTCGTCAACAACACGCCGCACATGGCAGCGTCTCCCTGTTCACCCAAGGCCGCGTCGATGAGGTACACGGCCGCGTTGCCCGCCGCGAAGGCGTTTCCGCAGGCGGAAAAGGCGGTGCGCACGGCGGCGTCGCCGTCGCCCGCAAGGTATTGGGATACGGAAGTGATGCCCGCGGCGTACTGCGCGTAAGACGAGGTCAACCCGTTCTGCGCGCCGTCGCGTGCGGTGCAATAGTCGGAAAAATCGTCGCGAGCCAACAGTTCGGCGCCGTAGGCGGCGGCGTCCTCGTAGCGCTGCGCGTGGTAACGGCGTTCGACGGCCAGAGCCAGGTCCCCGACCTCGCCGCTCTTGTCGTACACGGCGCAGGAATAGCGCGCGCAGGCGCCGTCCATGCCCAGCTTGTCCGTCAAAGAGACCATGACGGACGGGACAAAGAGGCTGAACACGCCGAACAAAAGCAATGCCAGCGCGAGAACGGATGCAAGCGTGATGAGCGCCGTTTTGAGGATGAGTTTATGCAAGCGTACGTCTCCCCTCGGGCGAAAAGTCCGTCGTGCGGCCGCGTCGGCCGCGCACCGATATATTTGTGATATTCTATCACAACCGAAAAAAAATTGCAACCCTTTGGGCGAAATTTATCATATCCGCGGACGGAAAAAAATAGGATATCGTAAATGCTGTCCCGCCCGCCGCAGCGCGCGGGCCCGAAGGAGAATGACCATGGATCTGCAACCACGCAGCTTTTGCAAAACGAAGCGCGCCGCGGCGCTGTTCTTTGCCGCCCTGCTCGCCTGTGCCTGCCTCGCCTTTGCGGGCTGCGGCAAGGGCGGCGGGCTCACGCCCTATGTTTCCGAATACCGCAGCCGCCTTTACGCGGGCACGGAGGGAGAATTTTCGGTGTTTGCCTCTTTCACCCGCCGCGAAGTGCCCTACCTCTCCGACGGCAACGTCGGCGAGACGACGGAGGAGTTCACCGTCGCCGTGACCGTGCCCGACAACACCAAACTCTACACCGTGGAGTACAGCCTCGGCGGGCAGACGTACGCCTCGGAGCTCTCCTTCAACAGCGTGCGGATGGTACACACCTGCTCGCAGACGCTGCCCGAACCCGCGGAGGAGAGCATCGCCTTCAAGATAGCGGACAGTGACGGAAACACCTGCGAAGTGACGGCAAAGAACCAGGCCGCGGGCAACGAACTCGGCCTGGCGGACCTGCTCGACGCGGTGCGCGCCGCACAGCCCGAACGCTTTGCCGAGCTCGAAGAGGGCGGCGGCTTTGCGGGAGAGATCCATGTCCGCCTGCTGCACGAGGACGAGGGCAACTACTATTACGTCGGCATCACGGACCGCGCGGGGCGGACCTTCGCGATGCTCGCCGACGCCGTCACGGGCGAGGTGCTCGCCACCAAAGAACCGTGAACGCTTTGCCTCTCTCACTCCGGGCAGGCCGCAAAAAGCAGCCTGCCTTTCTTCAACAAAAAAGCACAGGCCGAAGCCTGCGCTTTTTTGTCGTTTCACTTTGTCATGCCTGCGTATCGACGAAAGCCCCCACCGCAACGGTGATGTCGTCGATAAAGTAGGTGTTGCCGTTCAGCTGTGCCGACAGAGTTTCCGTGGTGAAATTGGCGATGGTATACGTCCAAACCGCGACATCCGTGCCGTTTGTCAACGTGACCGTGATCTGCAACGTGGAACCTACGCGCACCGCCACCAATTCAAAGTGCCCCGTGAAGAAATCTTCACTTGCCCCAGGGACGGTCTGCGCCGCTTCTTCTCCGTTCAACGTGTATGAAACGGTAATATTCGTACCCGTCGACAAATCGGCCCAAATATTGTAACCGACATTTGCATTTTCTTTCATCGGGTCGCAAACGCCGACATCGAGATATTTCGCCGTCGCGTCACCGTTAAAGAGCTCGAACCAAACATCGGGATAGCCCGGGTCTTCTGTCTTGTCCCACGTATACACGACGACAAAGTCACCGCTCAGCCCTGCCTTAGTCCCGGAACCGACATACGAATCCCAAGCACCGGACGTATCCATATTCGTCACCGCTTCGCCGTTCGTGGCATAGGCGATCACTTTGGATGCGCCGCCGACCGTAATCATGTCGATGGTCGTATCGGCGGTGAACCCTGCCTGATCGGTCCAGATAGTCATGCCTGCGGCATCGGGAATGCTGTCGCCAACGGTCACGGCATAAAAATCGGCGGGCAAGGAGAGCTTGCCTTCAAGGGCAGCGCTTTCCGCTGCATCGTCACAATAGATCTGCACATCGTCACCGAAAACGCACGCATCGTCTGCCGTCAACACCGTTTCGGGACTGGACCAATCGCGGCCGACGACGTCGATGTTCACGCTTCCCCAGCCGTTGGCGGAAGTTTTGACGCCCATCAAAGTGACTACGGAATCGTTGACCATGATGCCGACGCCCGCATTGCCCGTTGCAGTCACGCCATCGAGGATAACTTCACCCGCCTGCGCGGCGTTGACGCCGTGGCCGTAATCGGTGCCGGCGGTCATGGTGAGGTCTTCGGCGCCCTTCACCGTCAGCCCGCGAAGGGTCACGTCGGCACCATTCGTGATCGTAACGATGGAAGCGCGCCCCTTGCTGGTATCGGGCGTCCATGCTGCCTCGCCCTTTTGCAGCGTCACGGCACCTTCGCCGTAGATGGTCACGTCGCGCGTGATGAACAGCGCCTTGGTCAGACCGTACGTGCCCTCTTGGATGGCAATGGTGCGGTTTTCGGTATTTTCCACGGCGGCGTAGAGTTCATCCACCGTATCGACGACGGCGTCGGCCGTGACCGTCACCGTGCAGGTCGCGGTCTTGTCGCCGGCCTTGGCGGTGATGGTCGCTTCGCCGATGGCAACGCCCGTCACTACACCGTCGGCGACGGTGGCGACATCTTCGTCGTCCGAAGCCCAGGTCACCGTCTTGTCGGTGGCGTTGTCGGGCTCGACGGTGGCCGTCAGCGTGACCGTGCCGTCCACTTTGACGGAGGCGGTCTCTTTGTCGAGCGTGATACCCGACACAGCGACGTCGGTCGCGGGCGCGGGCGTGACCGTCACTTCGCAAGACGCGGTCTTGTCGCCCGCCTTGGCGGTAATGGTGGCCTCGCCTGCGGCGACACCCGTCACTACGCCGCCTTTGACGGTGGCGACGTCCTCGTCGTCCGAAGTCCAGGTCACCGCGTCGGTGCTGTCCTCGGGGGTGACCGTCGCCGTGATGGTGACCGTTCCGCCGACAGCAACGGAAGCCGTCGTCTTGTCCAGCGAAATACCCGTAGCCGCGACGGTCTCGGGCTCGTTGTCGCAAGCAGCAAAAGCCACCAACGCCAAAGCGAGCACGACGCCGAGCACGGCGCTGAGCATTCTTTTCAGTTTCATGGTTGTTCCTCCCAATTTTTCTACTTTTCGGCCATGCTGCCAAAAGCGAAAACATTATACCCCCCCCCGACATTTTGTCAACCGTATAACAACAAAATTTGAAATAATTACTTATTTTACGATTTGTTCACAGAACGTCACCGCAAACGCAGTGTCTGCCGCAAATTTCTGCACGTTCCGCAGGGCCGGACGGTCGCACGGGCGGCCATCCGGCGGCAGACCGGCCGATCACAAAACGGGACGTTTTTCACAAAGAAAAAGCACAGGCCGAAGCCTGCGCTTTACTATATCTACAATATAAATCATAACCGAAGCCGCGGGCGGGTTCACTGCAAAAAATCGACGAGGATGTGGTTTTGCACGTAGAGGTACTCGCCCTTGATGCGGATGCGGCCGCGCTCCGAGCGCTCCAAAAAACGGATGTTTTTTTGGATGGCGGCCTTGAAATCGTCGTAGAACTCGCTGCCGAAATCGCGCTTGTAGGCGGCCTCGTCGAGCCCCTCGCTCGTACGCAGGGCCAGCATCACCGTTTCAAACTTGGCGTCCTCGGGGCCGATCGCCTCGTCGTCCACCACGGGGAAACGGTTGCTCAAAATGCACTTCATATACTCGTCGAGGTCGCGTGTGTTCGTGAAGCGCCGCCCGTTCATGAACGAACTGGCAGAGACCCCGAAGCCGATGTACTCGCCGCGCCGCCAATAGTTGCAGTTGTGGCGGGACTCGAAACCGGGCTTGGCGAAGTTGGAAACTTCGTAGCGGGCATAGCCGAGCGACTCCAAAAGCCCGCGCGCGCGTTCGTAGACGGACGCCACTTCGTCCCCGTCGGGGAGTTCGCCGTTGAGGTAATCGGTGTACATGGGCGTGCCGTCCTCGGGTGTCAGCGCGTAGAGCGAGATGTGCGACGCGCCCGCGCCATGCGCCAGGCGCACCGTCTTTTCCACGTCGGCAAATGTCTGGTCTTTGAGGCCGATCATCACGTCGGCATTGAAATTGTCCTTGCCGAGCAGGCGGCAGCATTCCGAAAAGTCGGCGGCGGTATGCACGCGGCCGAGGTCGGAAAGCTGGCTGTCCACGGCCGTCTGCAACCCCACCGAAAAGCGGTTGACGCCCGCAGCCTTGTACGCCGCTATCTTGTCCGCCGTGACCGTGCCGGGGTTGAGCTCGATGGTCACCTCAGCCCCGTCTTGAAGCAGCAGGCATTCGCGGATGCGACGCATGCAGCCTGCGATCCACTTTGCGTCGATGACGGAGGGCGTGCCGCCGCCGAAATACACCGTATCAAAAACTTTGCCCTGCAAAGCGGCGGCGCGCAATTTGATCTCCTGCAATACGCAGGCCATGTACGCCTCTGCAAACCCGATCTTGCCGGGATACGACGTGAAATCACAATAGCGGCACTTGGCCTTACAAAACGGGATATGTATGTAGACGCCTGCCATTGCCCCTACCTCTTATTTTCTACGATTTATGCCACGCATAGTACTTCGCAAAATGGTAAAATACTTGATTTACGAGGCAAAATGATGAAATTAATTCTTCCAAAGGAATTTGTCGAGATCGACGTAAAACAAGCCGTCACGCTCGCAGGCGGGCACGCCCTCCGCTTCGAGGAGCTGCTTTTGGACCTGCGCCCCGCCGAAGGCAAAGGCGGGCGCGAGCCGCCCCTCGCGGTTGACGATGCGATGGCACGGAACAATGCCCGGCCGCGGGTTGACGTGCAGCGCATACCCCACCGCGCGCGCCGAGCGCGGGCTGCCGCAGAGCCGCGCGATCTGCCCGTACGTCGCCACCCGCCCGCACGGCACGCGCATCACGGCCACGTACACCTTGTCAAAAAACGTCTGCTTTTCGTCCATTTTTCTCCGCCTCGGCGATCTGACGCAATATTTACAAAAGCAAAACCCTGCTCAAAGCGTTTTCAGCAGCGGCAAAACGGCGCAAAGTTCGGGCGCGGAGAGCGTTCCTTCGGGCGCGCCCTCCCGCAGGCGGTCAAGCCAGACGGCCTGCATGCCCGCGTTCCGTGCGCCGCAATAATCGTTGCGGTAAGAATCGCCCACATACAGGGCCTCGTCCGCCCGCAGCCCGAAGGCCGCCAGGCCCTTTGCAAAGACTCCTCGCCGCGGCTTGTATTCGCGCGCGTCCTCGCTGGTAAACACGCCGCGCGGACGCAGACCGTGAAGAGAGAGCACGGAAGAAAGTTCGGCATTGTCGATATTGGAGAGCACATACCAAGGCAGCGGGCACGCGCGCACAAACCGCTCCGCATCCGCAAACAGGGGCGCCGATACCGAAAAGCGCACCACCTCTGCCGCCAGCGCGTCCGCGTCGATGCGCGCGCCGCAGCGGGATGCCATTTTCCGCAGCACCACGGGATACAGTTGTTTTTGGGGGCGGAACGCATCGCCGTGGGCGGCGTCGCAGGCGGCGCGGAATTCCTCCCACCACATCTGCGGGATCTTCTCGCGCGGGCAGCCGGCACCGCCCGCCAAAAAAGCATCGGAGATCGCGTCGAGCAGCGCGTAGCTCTCGTGCACGACGGTTCCGTAAAAATCGAGGACGACGGCTTTGATCATTTTTGCAAACCCTCTATGCGCCAAACAGCGATAATTTTGCAAACTATGCCTGGCAAAATACTCTGCAAACCTATGAAAACAACGTTTTTGTGGCGGTTTATTTACTTATTTGTCTTTAAGATCGACATAAACACTTCGCTCGGGACTTCGACGGAGCCGATGCTGCGCATCCGCTTTTTGCCCTCTTTCTGCTTTTCCAACAGCTTTTTTTTGCGGGTGATGTCCCCGCCGTAGCACTTGGCGAGCACGTCTTTGCGCACGGCTTTGACCGTTTCGCGGGCGATGATCTTGCCGCCGACGGCCGCCTGGATGGGGATCTCAAAGAGCTGGCGCGGGATGGCCTCTTTCAGATTTTCGGCCAGTTCCCTACCGCGCGGATAGGCGCGGTCCCTGTGCACGATCATCGAGAGCGCGTCGCAGACGTCGCCGTTGAGCAAAATGTCCAGCTTGACGAGCTCGCTGCGTTCATAGCCGTCCAACTCGTAATCGAAACTGGCATAGCCGCGCGTGCGCGACTTCAAGCCGTCGAAAAAGTCGTAGATGATCTCGTTGAGGGGCAGGCGGTACAACAGGCGCACGCGCTTGGCGTCGATGTAGGTCATGTCCTTGAACACGCCGCGCTTGTCCTGGCAAAGCTCCATGATGGCGCCGATGTACTCGGGCGGCGAATAGATCTCCGCCTTGACGATGGGTTCTTCCATGTACTCGATGTCGGTCGCCTCGGGCAGGTGCGACGGGTTGTCGACGAAAAACTCCTCCCCGTCCGTCTTGTGCACGAGGTAGGAAACGGAGGGCGCCGTCGTGATGATGTCCAGGCCGAACTCGCGTTCGATGCGCTCCTGGATGATCTCCATGTGCAAGAGCCCCAAAAACCCGCAGCGGAACCCGAAGCCGAGAGCGACGGAGGTATCGGGCTCGAAGATGAGCGCGGCGTCATTGAGCTGCAATTTCAGCAGCGCGTCTTTCAGGTCGTTGAATTTGCTGCCGTCCAGCGGGTAGATGCCGCAAAAGACGACGGGCCGCACCTTTTTATAGCCGGGCAGCGGTTCGGCAGCGGGGCGGGAAGCGCTCGTCAGCGTATCGCCCACGGCAACGTCCTGGATGCTCTTGATGCTCGCCGCCACGTAACCGACTTCCCCCGCGTTCAATGCCTCTTTGGGCAGCAATTTGGGGTTGAACGTGCCCACCTCGGTCACCTCAAACTGCTTGTCGGAGCGGAAGGTCCTGATCACGTCCCCCACCTTCACGCCGCCGTCCTTGACGCGCACAAAGAGGATGACGCCTTTGTAGTTGTCGTAATAGCTGTCGAAGATGAGCGCTTTGAGGGGCGCCTCGGTATCGCCGTCGGGCGCGGGGATCTTTTGCACGATGGCGGCGAGGATGTCTCCGATGTTCGTGCCCTCCTTGGCCGAAACACAGGGCGCGTCGGAGGCATCCAGGCCGATGACCTCTTCGATCTCCTTTTTCGTGCCCTCGATGTCGGCAGACGGAAGGTCGATCTTGTTGATGACGGGAACGATCTCCAAATCGTTTTCCAGCGCCAGATAGACGTTGGCCAGCGTCTGCGCCTCGATGCCCTGCGTCGCGTCGACGACGAGGATGGCCCCCTCGCAGGCCGCGAGCGAGCGCGAAACTTCGTACGTGAAGTCGACGTGACCCGGGGTATCGATGAGGTTGAGCTCGTATTCGTTGCCGTCGGCCGCGGTGTAATACATGCGCACGGGCGTGAGTTTGATGGTGATGCCCCTCTCGCGTTCCAAGTCCATCGAATCGAGCAACTGGTTTTCCATGTCGCGCGCGGAAACCTGCCCCGTGACCTCCATCAGGCGGTCGGCTACGGTGCTTTTTCCGTGATCGATGTGGGCGATGATGCAAAAGTTTCGGATAAATTTGCTCGGCTTTGACACGTTTCCTCCTGCAAGCGGCCCGCCGCGGACGGCGGCGCCGCAACGGTGACGGCTTCACCCAATATTATAAACAAAACGGACAAGTTTGGCAAATAATTTGCCAAACCCGCGCGGTTGTGCTACAATTATTTTCAAAAAAAGGAGGCGATCCATGCGCATCCCTTCCTCGCATTTTCTGCGCACGCGCCCCATCGCCCACCGCGGCCTGCACGGGGCGAAGCCGTTCATTCCCGAAAACTCCTACGCCGCCTTTGAAAACGCCGCCGCACACGGTTACGCCATCGAAACGGATGTACGGCTCAGCGCCGACGGCGTCGCCTTCCTCTTCCACGACGACGACCTCGGCCGTCTGACCGACGGCTGTGGCCCCGCCGACGAAAAGACGTGGAACGAGCTTTCTTCCCTCACGTTGAAAGGAAGCGGCGAACGCATCCCGCGCTTCGACGAATTTTTGCAGCGTATCGGCGGACGGGTGCCACTGCTCATCGAATTGAAGCCCTGTGCCCGCAGGAAACAGCTCGTGCGCACCGTTTTAGCCGCGCTACGCGGCTACGAGGGCGAATACGCGCTGCAAAGTTTTGACCCGCGCATCGTACACCTCGTCAAAAAGCAAGCGCCCGCCGTCCCCCGCGGGCAGCTCGGCTGTTTCTATGCAAAATTTACGCCGCAGAATTTTCTCGTAAAGCACATGTGGCTGCATTTTTGGACGCACCCGGACTTCATCAGTTACAACACGTGCGATCTGCCGTACAAACGCGCGCGGCGCAGGGGCTGCCTGTTGCTGGGCTGGACGGTGCGCACCGCCGAGGAATACCTGCGCGTCAAGCCATACGTCGACAACGTCATCTTTGAAAACATCCGCCCCGAAACGCTGTACGTCACCTGCGGGCAGCACCGCTGAACCGCCCCGCAACGAATACACATCGCCACGGCCAAACGCCGCGCGGCAAAGCAGCCGCGCGGCGTTTTGTTCTTGTTTGGTCACACTTCGACGGTCAGCCCGTCGTGCGCGGCGCAAAAGCCGTACGAGGCAGCCAGGCGCTCCGCACGGTCGCGCAGCGGGGCACTGTTGTGCGAAAAATGTGTGACATAGTACTTCGTATACGGCCCACAAATGCCGTATTCGAGCAATTTTTGGCGCACAAATACGTTATCCTGCAAATTCATGTGCCGTTTGGACGCGGCGCGGTCGAGCTGGGTGCAGTCCATGCTGACGAGGTCGGCGCGCACCCCTTCGGCCCGCAAAAAGGCATAGACCTCTTCGGAAAACGGAGCGGTGTCATTGAGGTAGAGCACCGTTTTGTCGGCGCGGATGCAAAACAGCAACGTCTCCTCGCCCGCGGTATGCACGGCGGGAAGGGTCAGCACTTCGTAGCCGCCCGCCGTGAATTTTTGCCACGGGTGCAGGACGTGGAAGGCGATGTTCTCCCCCACCTCGGCGCGCATCTCGCGGCGGGTAGACTCGCGGTAGACGGAAAACACTTCCTCGTTGCCGTAGATATCGAGGCGCGGCTCCTTCATGCCCGCGGCAAATTTATAGCCGCGGTTGACGAACTCCTGGGCGTAAAAATGGTCTGTATGCGAATGGGTGACGAGCAGGTGGCGCACCGCCGAAAGGTCGACGCCGAAGCGCAGCGCGTGCGCGTAACTGTCGGGCGGGAAGTCGATCAGCAGCCGCCCGTCGATGAGCACCTGCGAGCGGCTGCGCCATTCGCGGGCGAGATCGCGCGCGGCGGCGCGGCAATGTTCACAGTTGCAAAACACCGCGGGGAAACCCTCCGCCGCGGCCGTTCCGAGGTATTGCAGTTTCATAAAGCCTCAACATTCGTAAGCAATGGTCACGGGTCCGTCGTTTTGCTGCGCGATCTGCATGTCGGCGCCGAACACGCCCGTGCGGACGGGCACGCCCCACTCTTCGCGCAGCAGCCGCGCCACCTCCATGTAGAGCGGCTCGGCGTGCTCGGGGCGCGCGGCCTCGGTAAAGCTCGGGCGGTTGCCGCGGCGCGCGTCGCCGTAGAGGGTGAACTGCGAAATGAGCAGCACCTCCCCGCCTGTATCCAGGACTGAGCGGTTCATCTTGCCCGCCTCGTCCTCAAAGACGCGCAGCTGCGCGATCTTTTTGGCCATCGCCGCGGCCGACGCGGGCGTATCGGCGTGCGTCACGCCGAGGTAGACGGCAAGCCCCGCTCCGATCTCGCTGACGGCGGCGCCGCCGACGGACAACACGGCCCCTTTTACGCGCTGGATCACGGCACGCACGGCATTCCCTCCAAAAGCGCGGGCCGCCCGCAGGCGGCCCGTACAGCGAACTTATTTCACGCGCTCCATGTACTCGCCCGTGCGGGTATCGACGCGGACGACTTCGCCCTCGTTGACGAACATCGGCACCTGGATGACGGCGCCCGTTTCCAGCGTGGCGGCCTTGGTGGCGTTGGTGGCGGTGTTGCCCTTGACGCCCGGCTCGGCCGAGACGATCTTCAACTCGACGAAGTTTTCACACTCGACGGAGAAGGCGCTGCCCTTGTAGAAGCGCACCGTGACGGGGTCGTTTTCCTTGATGTATTTGAGCGCGTCCTCGACCTGGTCGTGGTTGAGCGGCGTGAGGTTGTATTCCTCGTCCATGAACCAATACAGCTCGCCGTCGTTGTACGAATAGGTCATCTTTTTGGTCTCGATGTGCGCGTTCTCCAACTTTTCGGAGGGGTTGAACGTCTGTTCAAGCACCGCGCCCGTGACCACGTTTTTCAGCCTCGTGCGCACGAACGCCGCGCCCTTGCCGGGCTTGACGTGCTGAAAATCGACGACGACATAGACGTTACCGTTGTACTCGATCGTGACGCCCTTCCTGACGTCTCCTGCCATAACCATACTGCATATCTCCTTGGGTCAGAACTTTGTATCAAAAGCCGCGGTCAAAGGACCGTCAGGCGTTTTTCCGTTTTCATGAAACTTTGCGCTTTGCCGCCCGAGAGCGCGGCGGTATCCTCGATGCGGATGCCGTAATGCCCCTCGAAATAGACGCCCGGCTCGACGGAAAAGACCATCCCGTCGCGCAGCACGTCCTTGCCCGAAGGGCCGAGGACGGGCTTTTCGTGGATGTTGATGCCGACGCCGTGGCCGAGGGAATGGGTGAAAAATTTATCCAGCCCCTTGCCCCGCAGAAAGCCGCGCGCGATCTCGTCGGCCGCGGCGCCCGTCATGCCGCCGCGGATGTTTTCCAGCGCCGCCATGTGCGCGCCGTACACGGCCTCGTACACTTCGGCAAAGTCGTCAGGCGCGCCCTTTTGGCCGAAGAGAAAGGTGCGCGTGATGTCCGAGCAATACCCGTCCGCCTTGCAGCCGAAATCCAAAAGGACAGGCATGCCGCAGGCGAGCTTCGTATCCCCGCTGCGGTGGTGCGGCACCGAAGTATTTTTGCCGAAGGCCGCGATGGTCTCAAAAGAGCGGTCCTCGGCGCCGAATGTGCGCATCTTGTATTCAAGAAGGGCGGCCGCCTCGTTCTCGGTCATGCCCTCTTTCAGCTCGTTCAAAAAGGCGGTATAGCCTTGCTCCGCGATCGAGGACGCCCTGCGGATGCGGGCAAGCTCCCCTTCCGCCTTGACGGCCATGGCCTCGGCAAAGGCGCGCGAACTGTCCACAAGGCGCAGCCGCGCGTGCGCGAGCGCTTCGTACTCGGGCACGGTGATGCGCTCGAACGGAACGGCCAGTTTTTTGACTTTGCGAGCCTTGACGAAGCGCAGGACCGTATCGAGGTCCTTGGCGATCTCGACGGCGACGGACGTCTTTTTCAGCGCGGCCTTGGCCGCTTCCGCATAGCGCGGATCGGTGAACAAGACGCTGTCCTGCGCGTCGGTATAGACAAACCCGAAAGTGCTCGAAAAACCCGTCAGATACCGCCGAAGATCCGCGCTGTGCGTGAGCATGGCATCCGCATTGATATCCCGAAACAGTTTTCTCGTATTGTCCATACAAATATTGTACCAAAAAACGGCACGCAAGTCAATTTGTCACGGCAATTTTTTCGCCGAAAGGCGAAGTTTTATCCCGCCGCGGGCGCGGCTCAAAGACCAAAGGCAAAGCCGCCGCGTGCGCCGCGGCCAAAGGCTTTGGCCGCGCTTGGCCGAAACGGCCGCGCTCAGCCTAAGCGGGCGCGGGCGGCCTCGTAGGTGCGCTTCATGTCCAGCGCGTCCTCGACCTGAGTGCCCGCCGACTCGCTGACGATGTACGGTTCGAGGCCGAGCTTGCAGAGCGCGGCCGCCAGCGGCGCGAATTCGGGACCGTACAGCGTGTCCGCAAAGGTCAGGTGCCGCACCTCGCCCTTGGGCCCGTACTGGATCTTGGAAAAATGGACGTGGAAGTTTTTCACCCGTTCAAAGCCGAGCTCGTCGATCATGTAGCCGAGGCGGCGCAGGTAGTCCTCCTCACCGCGCAGGCTGCCCTGTTCGCGCGCGTTGAGGTGGCCGAAGTCGACGGCGGGAAGAAATACGGGGTCGATCTTGCAAAAGCGCACCACCTCTTCGAGGGTGCCGATCTGCGCCGTCTTGCCCATGGTCTCGGGACAGAAATACAGGTCCTGCAAGCCGTTGTCGTAGATGAGCGCGCACAGCGCATGCAGCCGCCGCTCGGTCAGAAGGACCGCCTCCTCGCGCGCCATCTTCCCCTGCGCCGCGGGATGAAACACGCAGCGCCTGCCCCCCATCGCCCGCAGGGCGCGGGCGCTTTCGAGCACGTAATTGCAGGAATTTTGCGCGCTCTCCTCGGCGGGATTGGCAAAATTGATGTAATAGGGCGCGTGAACGCTGATCTCGACGTCCTGCGCGCGGAAGGCGTCTCCGATGGATGCCGCCTTGGCCTCGCTCATGCGCACGCCGCGGCCGAAGGAATATTCAAAACAGTCCAGCCCCATTTCGCGGACGAAGGCGGCCGACTGCTCGGTATGCGAATAGCCGCGGGCGTAAAAACTTTCACTGTTGCCGCTGGGCCCGAATTTGATCATCGTATGCTCTCCAAGTCATGCCTAAGCTGTGCGGTCAGCTCGGCGGCGGAGGCGAACTTGCGCACGCCGCGCAGCCAACCGTCGAAGTACACGGTCAGTTCCCTGCCGTACAGGTCCCCGCCGTAGCCGTCGAGATACACCTCCAAGACGGTGCGCAGATCGCCGAAGGTGGGCCGCGGCCCGTAATTGGCGATGCCGCGGTAGGTCTTGCCGTCCACGTCGGCATGCACGGCGTACACGCCCGCGCGCAGCGGGAATTTTTCGGGCGAAAGGTGGATGTTGGCGGTGGGGAAACCGATCCTGCGCCCCACGTGCCGCCCTTCGGTGGAGACCATGCCCGCGATGCGGTACGGCGCGCCCAACAGCTCGTTGAGCCGCGCGATGTCCCCTTCCGCGAGGTATTTTTTGGCCAGCGACGCGCCCGCCTTTTCCCCGTGCAGGCCGACGAGCGGCAGCACGTTCGCGGGCACGCCCTGCGCGCGCGCAAAGGCGCGCAGCTGCTCCGCGCCGCAGGCCGCCCCGCGGCCGTAGGTAAAGTCTTCGCCGCAAAAATAGGCGTGAACGCGCAGGTCCTCGTTCACCTGCTTCAAAAAGTCGTCGCCCTCGGTGGCGCGGAAGGCCTCGTCGTAGACGGCGGCGTACACGATGCCGACGCCGAGCCCTTCAAAGACGGCACAGCGCTCGGCAAAGTCGTAGACCTGCCCGCCCGACTTGCCGCCATGAAACGTCATGGCGGCAAGCTGCACGCCCGCCCCTTCCGCCGCGGCACGCGCCTTTGCGATCAGACGGCGGTGGCCGACGTGCACGCCGTCAAAAAAGCCGAGCAGGAGCACGCAGGCGTCGCCCGCGCGGCTGCCGTATTCCACGATCTTCGGCATAGCCACCTCACACGAGTTTGACTTTGGTGCGCAGCACCCCGCCCTCCGCGGCGGCGATCCCGTACAGGGCGCCGCAAAGGAAGAGCTTATATTCGCCATCCTCGCCCGCAAAGGGCAGGCGCTGCCCCCAGAGCAGGCGCTGCGCGTCGCGCCCGTCAAAGTCCAAACGGGGCAGCGAGAACGCGCTTTCGGGCGGGATGAGAAATTTGCGCCAGTTTTCGGGCGTCACGCCCGCGGGAAGGACGGCGCCATCGAGCGTGAAGGGGCCGCTGCGCTCGCGCAGGAGCGCCGTCATCACCGCCTCGGTGCCGCAGGCGGCCGCCAGGTCGCGCCCCAGCGAACGCACATACGTGCCCCCGCCGCAGACGATGCGGAAGGCGAAAGAATCTTCGCCCTCCCGCCCCAACAGCTCGAAGGAGCGGACAAACACCCGCGCGGGCGCCAGTTCGGGCGCCTTCCCCTGCCGCGCCAGCGCATAGGCGCGGACGCCGTTCACGTTTTTGGCGCTGTACGCGGGCGGGACCTGCAAAAGTTCGCCCGTGAGCGAAGGCAGCGCCGCCGCGATCTCCCCTTCCGATGGAATGCGCAGCCCCGCGCGCAGAACGGTGCCCTCCGCGTCGAGGGTGTCGCTGCCGAGACCGAAGCGGAACACGGCGCGGTACACCTTTTCCTTGTTCAAAAGGTACGGAAAGAGGCGCGCCGCATTGCCCACGGCCACGGGCAGCACCCCCGAAGCGAGGGGGTCGAGCGTGCCCATGTGCCCGCAGGCGTGGCCCGTGGCGCGGCGCACCGCCGCCACGGCCGCCGCGCTCGGCATGCCGCTCGGTTTATGGATGACGATGAAGCCGCTCGCACTGTTTTCCACGGCTGACCTCCTCTCTGCCCGCGCTTTCTTGCGAGGCGTTCCGCGCTATCACCCGGGCAAGTGCTGCAAAATGGCGTAGCGGAGCTTGTCGACGGCCTCTTCGAGCGGGCAAAAAAGCATGCAGCCGCTGGCAAGCACGTGCCCGCCGCCGCCGAACACGCCCGCCACCGCGTTCACGTCGGCACGGCCCGAAGAGCGCAGCGAAACTTTGTAGCGTTCCTCCCCCGTCTCCAACAGGCAGGCCGCCACTTCGACGCCGTCGACGTTGAGCGGAAAGTCGATGAAGCCCTCGGTCACGTCGGGCGTGGCGCCGCATTCTTCGAGCATGGCGCGCGTCACGCAGATGACGGCGATGCGGCCTTCGGCGAAATAGCGGATGGCGCTCATCGTGCGCCCGAACAGTTTGGCCCGCGCCGCCGACTGCTTTTTGAACATGTAGTACTGGATGGCGTGAACGTCCGCCCCGCACTCCGCCAGCGCGGCCGCCGCACGGAAGGTGTCCGCCGTGACGTTCTTGTGGGCGAAATTGCCCGTATCCGAGCTCAGCCCCAGCATCAGGTAGTTCGCCGTCTTTGCCGAAAGGCGCAGGCCGAGGCAGCCCGCCAGCGCCGTCATGATCTGGCAGGTCGCCGCGCAGTCCTCCACGTACACGAAATCGCCGTAGCGGGAATTGGAGACGTGGTGGTCGATGTTGAACTTGAGCTTTTTGGCGCGTGAAAAGGCCTCGCCGAGGCTGCCGAGGCGGTGGATCTCGCTCGCGTCGACGGCGATGTAGGCCTCCGCGCTCTCGTCGGGCACGGCGCCGATCGCGCGCATGCCGGGCAGGAACCAGAATTTTTCGGGGATCGGTCCCTCGCAGACGACGCGGCAGCGCGCGCCGAAGGAGGCGAGCATGTCCGCAAGCCCCATGGCCGCACCCAGCGTGTCGCCGTCGGGCCGCATGTGGCAAAAGATCGTGGCGCTTTTGAGCAGCCGCAGGCGGTCTGCCATCTGTTGCAAAGTCAGCATGGTACTCCTCGCGCCGCCGCGCGGCGCCCTTTCAAAAAAGACGGCGCAAGCGCGCCGCCCGTCCTTTCATGATACAAAAATGCGGAGATATACCCGCAATGAGCGGTCAGTCCTCCCCGTCCTCGTGCAGCTTTTCGATGAGGCGGTCGATCTTTTCGCCGTATTCCATCGAACCGTCGCGCACGAAGCGGAGCTCGGGCACGGTGCGCATGCGCATCATCTGCGCCAGCTCGTGGCGGATAAAGCCCGCGTTCGCGCAGATGACGGCAAAGGTCTCGTCCTCTTCCTCGGCGGTCTTGCCGAGGATGCTGACGTAGATCTTGGCATTTTTCAGATCGGGCGAAACGTCCGCCCCGGTCACGCTGACCAGGCCGCGCAGCCCGCCCGTGTGGTCACGGAGCTTGTGAAAGATCACCTCGGAAACGGCCTTCTGGTACTCGGAAGAGAGCCGCCCGCCGCGTTTGGATCGCATGTGTCCCTCCCTTTACGACGGGATCTGTTCGGTGATGTAGCACTCGATGACGTCGCCGACTTTGATGCCGTCGAAGCCGTCGATGCTCACGCCGCACTCGAAGCCGCCCGAAACTTCCTTCACGTCGTCCTTGAAGCGTTTGAGCTGGCGCACAGCACCTTCGACGATCATCACGTCGTCGCGGTAGATGCGCAGCTTGCCGCTGCGGACGATCTTGCCCTCGGTCACGTAGCAGCCGGCCACCATGCCGACGCCCGTGATCTTGAAGGTCTGCAACACGTCGCACTTGCCCGTCATGACGTCGCGGTACTTGGGCGCGAGCATGCCTTTGAGCGCGGCCTGGATGTCGTCGAGGAGCTCGTAGATGATGCGGTACAGCCGCACGTCTACGCCGCTGCGCTCGGCCAGGGCGCGTGCCTTGGTGTCGGGACGGACGTTGAAGCCGACGATGATCGCGTCGGACGATTCGGCCAGCATCACGTCGGACTCGGTGATGGCGCCCGCGCCGCTGTGCAGGATGTTGACGCGCACTTCGTCGTTGGAGAGCTTCAACAGAGACTGTTTGACCGCCTCGACGGAGCCCTGCACGTCGCCCTTGACGATGATGTTCAGGCCCTTGATCTTGCCTTCGGCGATACGGCCGAAGACGTCGTCGAGGGTCACGCGGCCCTGCGACTGGACCATCGATTCGCTCTCCTTGCGCTTGCGCTCGTCGAGCACCTGTTTGAGCAGTTTTTCCTGCTCGACGGCGATGATGGAATCGCCCGCGTTGGGGACGTCCTCCAAGCCGAGGATGGAGACAGCCATCGAAGGGCCCGCCGACTTGACGGTGCGGCCCTTGTCGTCGATCATCGCGCGGACGCGGCCCGAAGTCGTGCCCGAAATGACGTTGTCGCCCGTGTGCAGCGTGCCGTTCTGGATGAGCACGGACGCCACGGGGCCCTTGCCCTTGTCGAGCTTGGCTTCGATGATGGTGCCGCGCGCCATCTGGTCGGGATTGGCTTTGAGCTCGCGCACTTCGGCCACGAGGCTGATGGTCTCCAACAGCTCGCGGATGCCGTCCCCCGTCTTGGCCGAGACGGGGCAGACGATGACGTCTCCGCCCCACTCTTCGGGGACGAGCCCGTTGTTGACCAGGCCCTGTTTGACGCGGTCGAGGTTAGCCTCGGGTTTATCCATCTTGTTCACGGCCACCACGATGGGAACGCCCGCAGCCTTGGAGTGGTTGATGGCCTCCACCGTCTGCGGCATGATGCCGTCGTCGGCGGCCACCACCAAAACGACGATGTCCGTGACCGAGGCGCCGCGGGCACGCATGGCGGTAAACGCTTCGTGGCCCGGGGTGTCGAGGAAGGTGATCTGCTTTCCGCCCACCGTCACCGAATAGGCGCCGATGTGCTGGGTGATGCCGCCCGCCTCGCCCGCGGTCACGTTGGTGCTGCGGATCTTGTCGAGCAGCGAAGTTTTGCCGTGGTCGACGTGGCCCATCACCGTGACCACGGGAGGACGGGTCACATACCCTTCGCCGCCGTCCGTCTCCTGCTTGTAGATCTCGCCGAGGGCCTCTTCGGCCGTCTTTTCGGGCTTGTATTCCAGTTCGATGCCCAGATCGGAGGCGATGTAAGCCGCGGTGTCGTAGTCGAGCGAATCGTTGATGGTCTTGGCAATTCCCTCTTTGAACAGGCGTTTGGTGATCTCCACCGCCGTGATGCCGAGCTTTTCGCTCAGAACTTTCAGCGGGATGTTGTCGCTGGTGACGACGGCATGCTCGATCTTGATGGCCTGCACCGCCTGCTGCTTCTGCTTTTTGACGCGCAGCTTGCGGTAGCCGCTCTTGTCCTCGTCGAAATCGGAGACCGAGACCTGCTGTTTGACCAGGGCGCGCTTGCTCAGCGTACGCTTTTGCTCGGTGTACGGCTTATCGTAC
>CALVHO010000013.1 GCA_944328445.1 uncultured Clostridia bacterium
ACCTGCGAATAGAAGGCGCCTTCGGGATAGACGATCATGATGGGGCCGAGGGCGCACAGGCCGAAGCAGCCCGTCTGCGTCACGTGGACCTCTTTTTCCAGCCCCTCTTTGTAGATGCGGTGGACGAGCGCCTCGTAGATCTTGATGGAATTGTTGGAGGTACAGCCCGTACCGCCGCAGATAAGGATGTGCGATCTGAACATGTCTGCCCTCCGCTCAGTTGGCGCTGCCGCCGATCAGGTAATCGGTGCAGACGTTGCCGTTGACGACGTGCTCGGCGATGACGCGGCGCGCCTTGTCGGGCGTCATGAGCACGTAAGTGTACTTCTGGCCGCCCTTGAACACTTCGACGATGGGTTCCATGCGGCACATGCCGATGCAGCCCGTCTGCGAGATCTTCACGTCGTGCAGGTGGCGCTTGTCCGCCTCGTCGAGCAGCGCGTCGAGCACGGGGCGCGCGCCCGCCGCGATGCCGCAGGTCGCCATGCCTACCTTGATCACGGTCTCGTTCTCCGCGGCGACGCTGCGGTTGTCCGTCTGCGACTTCATCTTGTCGCGCAGCGCGCGGAGTTCTTCCAAACTTTTCATAACCTACCTCCAAAAATGTCGACTAAATTTTCCCGGATATATTCCTTCAAAAAGGAGCGCACCTCGGGCGCATCGAAGGGGATATCCTCCCCCAGCGCCTCGCGCAGCTCGCGCGTGTCGAGCGCGCCGCGCTGCCCGTCCGCCGCGGCCTCGATCAAAAAATCGGTGTGCGGGTTCATCGTCACCAACTGCAAGGCCACCCCGCCGAAATCGCCGAGGGGCATGCGGTCGACGTGGCCGATGCGGTACGTCGCGCGGACGCGCGTGCCCTTGCCCGGCGCGGACGCGATGGAAAATTCCCCGCCCGCGCTCTCGGCGGAATACTTGAACAGCGGCAGCCCCATGCCCACCTTGCGCGTGGTGCGCGTGGTGGTGAACGGGTCGGTCACGCGGGCCAGCATCTCCTCGCTCATGCCCTTGCCGTCGTCCTCGATGGAGATGGACATGGCGTCGGCCCCGAAATCGGCCTCGACGGCGATGCGCACCAGCTTGGCGCCCGCCGCCAGGGAATTTTCGGCGATGTCGAGGATGTTGAGGGCGAGTTCGCGCATCCCGTTACCCCTTATACTTGGCGAGGATGCCCTCCACCTGGTCGGCCGTGACCTTACCGTAAACGTCGTCGTTGACGGTCATCACGGGCGCGAGGCCGCAGCAGCCGATGCAGCGCGTCGCGTCCAGCGAAAAGCGCAGATCGTCCGTGCACTGGCCGCCCTCGATCTTCAAGGTCTCGCACACCTTTTTGTACACGTCGCCCGCGCCCTTGACGTAGCAGGCGGTGCCCAGGCAGACGCCCACCTTGTAGCGGCCCTTGGGGTACAGCGAAAACTGCGCGTAGAACGTGGCCACGCCGTACACCTCGGCCAGCGAGACGCCGAGCTCGTCGGCGATGATCTGCTGCACCGCCTCGGGCAGGTACCCGTAGATCTCCTGCGCCTTTTGCAGCGAGGCGATCATCAGCCCCTTGCCCTCGTGTTCGGCGCGGATCTGCGCCAGCGCCGCGCGGAGCGCCTCCTCCTGCTCTTTGGTCCCGTTGAACGGAACGTCGATTTTTTTAGCCAATGTTAACCCTCCGACGTACGGCGGGGCCCTGCGGGCTCCCCGGTAACGTTATAAAATCAATATATCCATTCTATCACAACCGCGCGCGTTTTTCAACAAGTAAAGAGAAATTTTTGACATTTTTTTTGAAAACGGAACACTTTTTCGCCGCGGAAAGGCCGCCCGCCGCAGGCAGCGGCATCCATGGTTGACTTTTTGCGGGAAAAGTGGTATACTGTTCCAATACCGCCCGTGCAAAGCGCGCGGGCCGATGGCGCACGCACCCTCCCGCTGCCCGAAAAAGAGCGGGGACCGCGGCGCCGAAGGAGGCGACCATGGAACTGCATGACATCCGTGACAACCTGCGCGGCCGTTACAGCAAGTACGCGCAGGACATCGCGGAACTTTCAAAGATGGCGGCCGAGAGCGACATCATCAACCCCAAGCTCTACGAAAAGTACGACGTGAAGAGGGGCCTGCGCGACATCAACGGCAACGGCGTGGTGTGCGGGCTGACGGAGATCTCGGAGATCATCTCCTCCCGCCGCGGCGAGAACGGCGAAAAGATCGCCGTGCCCGGCGAACTGTACTACCGCGGCATCGATATCCGCAAGCTCGTGCAGGGCATGCAGGGCCGCCGCTTCGACTTCGAGGAGGCGACGTTTTTGCTGCTCTTCGGCCACCTGCCCACGCAGGCGCAGTTCGACCGCTTTTGCGAGATCCTGGCCGACTTCCGCACCCTGCCGCCCTCCTTCGTGCGCGACATCATCATGAAGGCGCCTTCCAAGGACATGATGAACATGCTGGCGCGCTGCGTGCTCTCCCTCTATTCCTACGATCCCCGCCCCGACGACATCTCCCGCCGCAACGTGCTGCGCCAGTCCTTGCAGCTGATCGCGCAGTTCCCGCTGCTGACGGTGTACAGCCAGAAGGCGTACAGCTATTACCATTCGGACGCATCGCTGTTCATCCACAAGCCGCAAAAGGAGCTCTCCACCGCCGAGAACATCCTCTACATGCTGCGCGAGGACTGCAAATACACCCCGCTCGAAGCGCAGGTACTGGACCTGTGCCTGGTGCTGCACGCCGAACACGGCGGCGGCAACAACTCCACCTTCACCACCCACGTGGTCACATCCTCGGGCACCGATACATACTCCTCGGTGGCGGCCTCGCTCGGCTCCCTCAAAGGCCCCAAGCACGGCGGCGCCAACATCCGCGTGTGCGAGATGTTCGACTGCATCAAGGAGAACGTGCCCACCTTCGACAAGGGCAAGCTCAAAGACTTCATCGCGCGCATCCTCGACAAGGACGCCTTTGACCGCAGCGGCCTCGTGTACGGCATGGGGCACGCCGTGTACTCCCTCTCCGACCCGCGCGCCGACATCCTCAAAACCTTCGCCGAAAAGCTGGCCGTGGAAAAGCACATGGAAGAGGAATACGAGATGCGCAAGTACGTGGCGGGCGCCGCGGCCGAGCTCATCGCCGAAAAGCGGCGCATCTACAAGGGCGTCAGCCCCAACGTCGACTTCTATTCGGGCTTCGTGTACGACATGCTCGACCTGCCCCGCGAACTGTACACACCCTTCTTCGCGGTGGCGCGCATCGCGGGCTGGTCCGCCCACCGCATCGAGGAGATCATCAACGGCGGGAAGATCATCCGCCCGGGCTACCAGGCCGTGGCGCCCCGCCAGCCCTATGTGCCCATCGAACAGCGCAAAGAGCTCTGACCCCCGCAACAACACAAACCATGCGCCGCCGCACAACTGTGCGGCGGCGCATCCGTTCGCGGAACGCGCATACGTACCCGCCGGAACGCGGACGCAGGCACCGCGGCACATATGTGCCGCGGTGCCTGCGTCCTTTTCTTGCATCCTTTTCGCCCACCCCCCCCTTGCGGGCGCGGCGCAAAAAACGCGCCCGTGCAAAAGAGCGGGGCGCGTTCACGGTGCACCTTTACAGGTAAGGCACCACGTCGTTGAGGCTGGCGGCGACGGCCGAGGGCGCGTCGGATGCGGGCAGCGCGGCGGCCTTTTCGGCCGAGGTCTCGCCGCTGAGCACCAAAAGCGTGCCGAAGCCGTTGTTGTTGCCGAAGCGGATGTCGGTGTGCGGGCGGTCCCCCGCCATGGTCACGCAGGCGGCGGGCACGCCCAGCCGCGCGGTGAGGCACTCCCCCATCACGGTGTAGGGCTTGCCGCAGACGACGTCCGGCAGCCGCCCCGAAGAGCACTGCAAGAGGCGGATGAAGGACCCGACGTCGGGCGGGTACACCCCCTTGGCGGGGCAGACGTCGTCGGGATGGGTGGCGATGTACGGCCTGCCGCGCACGATGAGCTCGTTGATCTTGGCCAGCTTGGCGAAGGTCAGGGTGGTATCGTAGGCGAGCACGGCGGCATCGGCCCCGGCGTACTCCTCCTCGGCGCACAGCGGCACCCCCGCCGCCGCGAACTCCGCCCGCACCGCGTCGGTGGCGACGAGGTAGACCCGCCTGCCCGCGAAACTGCGGCGCAGGTACTCCGCGGTGGCCATGCCCGAAGTGTACACGAGGTCCCCCTCCCCGTACAGCCCGAGCGCGCGGAGCTTGCGCACGTATTCCCCGGCCGTTTTGGACGAGTTGTTGGTGCAGTAGACGACGCGCCGCCCCGACGCGCGGATGGCGGCGAGCGTTTTTGCCATGGGCCCGACGGGCTCGTCCCCCACGTACACCGTGCCGTCCATGTCCAGCAAAAATACCCGCGTGCCGCGCACCAGCGCGGCCAGACCGCCGCAATTTTTTTCCATGGTCCTCCCCCGCGCCGCACGGCGCCTGCGTTTTTCCCGTGAACGCACAAAGCGGCGCCCGCGAACGTCTCTTCGTGAATATTTTTGCGTGAATATCTTTCCGTGAACGTATGTGTGCGCACGGCGCCGCCCCTTTCCGCCCCCGCGCCGCGCGTTCGCGCAGAAGGGCGCGGGGGCGGCTGCCGCCGCTACGCCCGCGCGAACAAGATCTCCGCCGCCGCGCGCGGGTTGGGCAGAAGGCCGAGTTCACGTTCGAGCGCGGGCCCGCAAAGCAGCGGGGAAAGCTCGGCCGACAGGTCGTACAGCGCCCCCGCGAGCCCCGCGGGCAGGGCGGGCGGCGCGCCGCCCGCGATAAAGTAGGCGCGCAGCAGGCCCGCCATCCCCTCCGCGAAGAGGCCCGCGCCGCGGGCCAACCGCCCGCGCGCCTGCAAGAACAGCGCGGCCAGGCGGGCGCTCTCCTCTCCCGAGGGCACGCGCACGTTGGAAAAGAGGGCGCGGCCCGTTTCGGCCGCCGCGCGGGCGAGCCGCGCGCAGTAATCTGGCACGAAATACGGCCGCGGTACGGCCGACGAAAACAGGCGCTCGTACCGCCGCGCAAAGTACAGGCACACGCCCGCCGCGCAGGCGGGGTAGCCCTGCTTTGTCTTTTCCGCCGCCAGCCGCGCCGCCTCCTCGGCGGCGACGGGCGGCGCATCCCGCCGCGCGAGAAAATACAGGGCGGAAGCGGAGAACACCCCCTCGCAGGCCGAAGAAAGCGCGCCGCCCTCCGCGGCCGCGCGGCAGAAGGCGGCCGCGGCCGCCCGCACGGCCTCGGCGGCGGGGCGGAAGGCGTTCTCCTGCCCGCCGCGGCCCGAAAAGACGGCGTCCGCCTCCGCATCCTCGGCGGCGGCCAGAGCGGGTGCGAGCTCGGCCAGCGCCGCCGCAACGCCCGCAGCCCCGCCCGCACGCGGGTCGGCAAAGGGCATGCCCGCAGGCGAAAGGGCGGGCGCCGAAGTTCGTTGCGCCGCAAGCGCGCCCCCTCCACCGCCCTCCGCGGCCAGGGCGCCGTCAAAGAGCACGAGGTCGGCGGGCCGGACGGGGTAATCGCCGCAGCCCGCGGGCACGCACTTTTCCCAAATGCCGCGCGCCGAGGGGGACGCGGGCACGGCCAGCGAGCAGCCCCCGCGCAGCGCGGCGAAACAGCGCGCCGCGGCGATGCCGCGCGCGCCGATGCCCACGGCCGCGCGCACGTCGTCGGGCAGGGAAAACAGTTCCGCCCCGCAAGAGCCCGCGCCGAGCACGTTCATGTACACCGTAAACCCCGAAAGGGCGGCGCGCACCCGCTGCGCCGCGGCGAACTGCCCCTCCTCCGCGGCCAGCGCCACCCGCCCCTGCGGCAGCATGCTTTTGAGCACCCCCGCCGCCGAGGCGGCGGGGCCGAACACCACCCGCGTGGCCAGCCCGCGCGCACGCAGGGCGGCCGAAAGATCGGAAACCGACACGAAAAAAACCTCCGCAACGCCTGGAAAATTTTTCTCTTTCGTGCCGTATTTTATGTTTTCCTTGAACGAAGGCCCGTGAACACGCCGTCCGCCCGTTCCCCTATATCCGCCATCCGCAAAGGCCTTACCGCGCCTTCGCGCGCCGGGGCCCGCGTTCAGCCGCGGGGCAAAAATCCGTCGAGCGCGGCCAGGAGG
The DNA here is from genome assembly GCA_944328445.1 of uncultured Clostridia bacterium. Classification (GTDB taxonomy): domain Bacteria; phylum Bacillota; class Clostridia; order Christensenellales; family Borkfalkiaceae; genus Borkfalkia. The sequence goes on from CALVHO010000013.1 coordinate 6,084, forward strand.
GCGTCGTTTTGTTCACGGCTGCCCACCGTGATGCGGCAGAACTCCTCGATGCGCGGCTTGCGGAAATGGCGCACCAGCACGCCGCGCGCGCGCAGCGCCTCGTACACCGCCCGCCCCGCCGCCAGAGGATGGCGCGCGAAGAGAAAGTTGGCCGACGACGGCAGCACGCAGAAGCCGCGCGCCTGCAACGCCCCGCGCAGGCGCTCCCGCTCGGAGACGACGAGCGCGGTCATGCGCGCGTAGTACTCCCCGTCCGCCACGGCCGCGGCGCACACCGCCTGGCAGACGGCGTCGACGGGGTAGGAATTGAAGCAGTCGCGGCAGCGTTCCAGCCCGCCGATGAGCCGCGCCCCGCCGACGGCATAGCCGCAGCGGATGCCCGCCAGCGAATAGCCCTTGGAAAAGGTCTTGACGACGAGCAGGTTCTCGTATTTTTGGGTGAGCTGCGCCGCGCTCTGGCCGAAGAAGGGCATGTACGCCTCGTCGAGGATGACGACGCGGGAGGCGTTCTCGCGAACGAACGCTTCCACCGCGGGCAGCGGGATGCCGATGCCCGTGGGCGCGTTGGGGTTGGCCACGATCACGCCCTGCGCGGGCGCGGCCGTGAGCTTGGAAAGATCGAGCGTGAAGTCCTCTTCCAGCGGCACGATGCGCTTGGGCACCGAGAAAAAGTCGCAAAAGACGGGGTAAAAGCTGTACGTGACGTCGGCAAAGGCCGCGCCTTCCCCGTCCGCGTCGAAAAAGGCGGGCAGGCACAGCGCCAAGATCTCGTCGCTGCCGTTGCCGCAGAACACGCACTCGGGCGGGACGCCCTCGGCCGCGGCGATCGCCGCGCGCAGCCCGTCGGCGGCGGGCGCGGGGTACAGGTTCAGCGCCGAAAAATCAAAGGCGCGGAAGGCCGCCTCCGCCTTGGGCGAGGGCGGGTACGGGTTCTCGTTGGTGTTGAGCTTGACGTACTGTTTGTCCTTGGGCTGCTCGCCCGCCGCGTAGGGCTCGATGCCCGCGGCTTTTTTGCTCAGGTAGTTCATGAACGTGCTCCCCTTTCGGCCCGCGCGCCGCCCGCAAAGGCGCCGCGGCGCGCGGCTTCGTACCCGTTTATCATATACCATTTTGCCGCAAAAGGCAACAAAAAGCGCCCGCACGCGGCGTGCAGGCGGCAAAAACGGCGGCGAATTTTGTAAAAACGGAAAGCGCCCCGCGGCGGAAACCGCGGCCGAGGCGCGGCGGAAAGGCCCTGCCGCCTTGCGGGCATTTTCCGGCCGCACGCGGCCAAAGCCTCAGCCGCCCTGCGGCGCGGGGAGCTTGCACACGTCCGCCCAGCCGCAAAACCCGTCCGCACAGCCTTCGAGCTCCTCGCAGGTGAGTTCGATGGCGCTGTCGGAAGAGCCGCAGGCGGGGAACACCGTGGCAAAGCGGCGCAAGGACGGGTCGAGATAGGTCCTGACGCCGCCGTTCACCGCAAACGGGCACACCCCGCCCACGGCGTGGCCGACGAGCGTTTCCGCCTCGGCGGGCGAGAGCATCTTCGCCTTCGTGCCGAAAAAGGCCTTGAATTTGGCGTTGTCCACCTTCGCGTCCCCCGCCGCCACGACGAGCACCGCCCCGCCGCCGACGGAAAACGAGAGCGTTTTGGCGATGCGGCAGGGCTCGCACCCGAGCGCCCGCGCCGCCAGTTCGACCGTCGCGCTCGACTGATCCAAAACGCGGACGCGCCCGTCCAGCCCGAATTTTTGCAGGTACGCTTTCACCCGTTCCAAAGACATGTTCATTCCTCCCCGCACAGTTTTTTCAGCGCCGCGAACACGCCGCGCGCGCTGCACGTTTCCGCCTCGATCCAGTGCTCCGCCTCGGAGATATCCCAAAGGTAATGCGCGTCCGAATCGACGATGCGCGGCAGGGCCACGTCCGTCTCGTGCGCGCACTCGACGAGGCGGAACCCCAGGCCGTAATCGAAGGCACCCAGCACGGCGATGACGGAGTTGGCGGCCTTGTCCACATGGGCGGGCACGGCGATGCCGCCGAAGCCGTGAACGAGCCCCGCCACGCGCTCGATCGGGATGCCCGAAGAGACGATGAGCAGGTCCTCCTCCTCGCCGACGATCTCGTCGTTCTCGTTCATGATGAGCTGGCGGCCGAAGATCTCGGGCCTGTTTTTGACGCGCAGGCGGGTCTTTTGGATGTACGCCTCCCACGCGGCGAGGTCCTCGTATTTTTCAAACAGGCACAAAACGTGCACGTCCTCGGCGGTGGTCAGCTCCATGGCGGGCAGCACGACGAGGCCGTTTTTTTTGCCCACGGCCATCGCCGCGGGGCAGTTTTTGCCCGTGTTGTGGTCGGAAAGGGCGATGACGTTCAGCCCCTTGACGAGGGCCATGTTGACGATGTTGTTGGGCGTGCTGTCCTCGTCTCCGCAGGGGCTGAGGCACGAATGGATATGAAAATCGTAAAACAGCTTCATCCCCTTCCTCCGCTGCGGCAAAAGCCCGCGGCGGCCCGCACGGGCCGCCGCAAAACGGCGCGCGCCGAAAAAGCCGCCGCGGCGCCCGCACGGCGCGCAATGCGCGCGCCCTTACACGTTGCAGATCCTTGCCACCGTTTTGCAGGCTTCAAACACGTTTTCTTTGGTGCCGAGCACCCAGATGCCGAGCGATGCCGCGCGGGCGGCAAAGGCCTCGTCCGGGGCGACGCCCTCGCAAAGGAGCACGCAGGCGCAGTCGATGAGGGTGGCCACGGCCGCCACGTTGACGTTGTTCATGACGGTCAGCCACGCGCAGGCGTCGGTGGCGCGGGAGATGATGTTGCTCAAAAAATCGCCGCAGTAGCCGCTTTCGATGGCGCGGTCCTCCCCTTCCGAAAAGACGGTGCAGCCCGCCTCCTTCACGAATTGCGAAACGTTCATGCCTGCCCTCCTTCCAATTTGACGCAGTGCGGCTGCCCGCCGCTCATGACGACGTCCTCGGCGTGGCAGCGGCAGGTCGGCGCGCCGCAGGCGCCGCAGTCGATGCCGGGCAGCTTTTTGAGCAGCTCTTCCACCTGCACCAGCTTGCGCATGGCCGCAAAGCGGTCCGGATCGAGCTGGAAGGCGGTGGAAGGCTCGGGCGCCTTGTCCCACAAAAAGAAGGATTCGTCCAGCCCGTATTCCTCCATCGTCGCGGGCGGGATGCGCAGCTTGTCGCAGATCTGGCGCATCTTGTTGCGGGCGATGAAGGGGTTTTCGACGTTGAGCACGCCGCCCACGCAGCCGCCGGGGCACATGTTCATCTCCACGAACTCCACCCCTTCGAGCTTGCCGTCGCTCATTTCGCGCAGCAGCCCCAAAACGTTGCGGGTGCCCGAGCAATGTATGTAGTTGCCGAGGCCGAGGGAGTTGCTCTCCCCGCCCGAGGAGCCCCAGCCGATGCCCGAATAGCCGCATTTGCACAGCTTGCGCGGGTTTTGGATCTTGTTCATCTTTTCGACGAGGCGGAAATAGATGTCGCTCTGCGAGAGCACGCCCGAGATGTATTTTTCGTTGGAGACCTCCTCGCGGTGCAGCGAATACACCTTGGCGGGACAGGGCGAGATGAAAAAGATGCCGATGTCGTCGGCGGGGATGCCCCGCGCCACGGCCTGTTTTTTGGCCAGTTTGGCCGCGATCTTGGCGGGGGCGTAGACGGGCAAGAGGTGATCGGCGAGCTCCTGGAAGCGGAGCATGATCAGCTCGGCCACCGCGGGGCAGGCGGTGCTGATGACGGGCCGCGGCAGGGTGTTCTTCTGCATGAGCCTGCGCGTGCAGTCGGTCACGAGCTCGGCCGCCAGGCCCACTTCAAACACCTCGTCGAACCCCAGCGCCAGCAGCCCTTCGAGCACGTAGTTGGGATCGTCGAGGTTGTTGAACTGCCCGAACAGCGAAGGCGAAGGCAGGGCGATCTTGTACTTGTAGCTCGAAACGAGGTCGAAGCTGTCGTACACGGGCCGCTTGGCGCCGCCCTTGCAGCTGCGCACGCATTCGCCGCAGTTGATGCACTTGTCGTATAAAATCTTCGCTTTGCCGTTTTCGATGCGGATGGCCTCGGTCGGGCACCTGCGCATGCAGGTGATGCAGCCGATGCACTTTTCGCTGTCCAAAACGACGGTTTTGAGCGTCACTTCCATTCCCCTTTTCCTCTTTTTCCCCGCCACGGCGGCGTGAACGCGCCCGCGGGCCCGCCGCCTTTTGCGTGAACGCGCTCCGCGGGGCACCCCGCAGGGCGCGCGTTAAAAATTGACGCGCAGGTAGACCGTGGTGCCCACGCCCACAGCCGTTTCGATGGTCATTTCGTCGCTGTATTTTTTCATGTTCGGCAGCCCCATCCCCGCCCCGAAGCCGAGGCTGCGGATGTTTTCGGTCGCCGTCGAATACCCCGCCTTCATGGCAAGGTCTACGTCGGCGATGCCGGGGCCGCTGTCTTTGAGGTAGATGCCGATGTGGTCGGGATAGATCTCGGCCAGGGCCTTGCCGCCGTGGGCGTGGATGACCATGTTGATCTCCCCTTCGTACATGGCGATGGCGACTTTGCGCACGAACTCGGGGGAGACGCCGAGCTGCTTCAAGGTGCGCTTGACGCTCTCGCTGGCGTTGCCCGCCGAGGCAAAGTTTTCCCCGTCCACGTCGTATTCGAGGCGGATGCAGTCCTCCATGTTCAGCCCCCCAGCCCGTTGGTGTAGAGGATGCCGCAGGCGACGAACAGCCTCTTTTCGGTGGAAAGGAGGACGATCCCCTTCGCGTCCGCGAGGTCGATGACGGGCTGTTCGGGCCGCTTGCCGCGCACGAACACGATGCAGAGCATATCCATCATCTCCGCCGTGCGCACCACCTGCGGGTTCAAAAGCCCCGTCAAGAGCACGGACTGGTCCTTGACGTAGGCGAGCACGTCGCTCATCATGTCCGAACCGCAGGCGGTGTGGATCTCGGTGTCGAGCCGGTCCGCCCCGCAGAGGATCTCCGCATCCAACAACCTGACAACGTCTTTGATGGTCATATACGCTCTCCGCAACCAATGGTTTCGGCCCCGCCGCAAGGCCGCGGCCGTACTTTCATCATACCACATACGGCGCGCTTTTTCAACCCATTCCGCAGATTTTTTTCAAAACATGAACGGTTTTGGCATTTTCCGCCGTGAACGGGCCCGCCGCCCTCCCTTCGCCCGCGCGGCAGCCGCCGAAAGCGCATGCAAAGGCCCGCCCGCGCCGATACGGCGCGGGCGGGCCGAAGTTGCCGCTACGAAAAGGGTGCGGGGTGCGCGGCATGCGGCGCCGTGCACGGGATGCGGGGTGCGCGGGAGCGGAGCGCGGGTTCAGGCGATCAGCCGCACGATGCCCGCCACGGCGTAGCCCGCGGCCGCGCCGATCGCGAACATCGCCGCCAGCAGCAGGAGGTTGCGCCGCCACGCCCGCACGTTTTTGAAGAGGATGACAAAGCCAAGCCCCGCGTTGGCGCACAGCCCCGCCGTGCAGGCGCCGAAGGTGATGAAGCCGCCGATGTAGGCCTGGGTGATGAGCACGCTGGCCGCGCAGTTGGGGATGAGCCCCACCGCCGCCGCGATGAGGGGCTGGAACCATTCCCCGCCCCGCAAAAAGCGGGTGACAGCGTCCGATGCGTAGTGCATGGCGATGCCGAAAGCGACGTTCACGGCCAGCAAATAGGCGAACACTTCCAGAGAGTGCAAAAGCGGGTGCACGAGGTATTGGCGCACGGGCTTGTCGTGCTCGTGGTCGTGCCCGCAGGGGGAGCCGTGCACCTCCTCGCCCTCGGCGGGTTCGCTGAGCACTTCGCGGCGGAACAGGGCGTTCGCGAGGTACCCCACGCCGACGGCCACCGCAAACTTGACGACGATCAGCGGCGCCACCGCCGCGGCGGCCGCGCCCGAGGAGAGCAGGAGGATGAAGGCCTCGTCCGACGTGGCCAAAAAGACGGCCAGCACGGTGCCCGTGCGGATGAACTTTTTGTCGTACAGCTTGGCGGCCATGACCGAAAACCCGCACTGCGGGATCAGCCCCACCGACGCCCCCAGCAGCGGCGCCAGCCTGCCGCGCAGCAGGTTTTTGTTGCGCGAGACGTTGGTGCGGTGCTCCAAAAATTCGATGAGCACGTACATCAAAAATAAAAACGGAAAAACTTTTAAGCTGTCGAGCAGCGCGTCCGACAAAACTTCGCCCATGGTTCTCTCCCTGCCCCGGCCCCTTGCGCGGCGCGCCCGCCGCGCGCGGCATAGGGCCAAAAAACGCCCCGGAGGGCGTTTTTTCGGTTTGTGTCTGTCTTCTTTTATGGCGGGCAAACGCCGTGCGGCGGCCCGTTATTTGCGTTTGGCGCGCTTTTCTTTGAGGGTCTCGCCCACGCCTTCCGCACTGCCTTCCGCAGCGCCGTCCGTGCCCGCGGCCGCGTCCGCGGCGGGGGCCTTCTTCTTGGGCTTGATCAGCAGCAGCACCACGATGGCGATGAGGCAGGCCGCGCCCACGGCCAGGAAGATGACCGAGAGCAGGTTGTTTTCCAGCCACTGCGGGATGCCGGGCACCACGTCGGCATCGGACGCGATGCTGACGATCTGGCTGTTTTCGGCCATGTAGCCGCCGTCCAAGACCTGTCTGCGCAGCTTGTAAAAGCCGATGGACTGGGGCACGAAGGAGCGCGAGGACGGGTTCCATTCGTACACGTTGTCCCCTTCGTCCTCGCCGAGCTCTTCGTCGTACGCGGCGACGGCGCGCCAGTACCCGACGGCGTTCGCGTCGGCCTCGGCGGCCTCGGCGCTCGCGGCGATGCGGCCCTCCGCGTCGGCCGCGCGCACTTCGGAGAGGGTCATGGCGGCGTGCTCGGCCTTCAAGGTGAGCGCGTACAGCGTATCCTGGTGGCGGTACCCGCTCAGCGCGGTCACGGTAAAGTCGTCAAAGGTATAGGAGACGTCGACATAGCCGATGTCCGGCTCGGCCTCGGGCTGCTCGATGACGGGCCCGTTGTACACGACGGAGAAGGTGAACGTCTTCAAATTGGCGACGTCCCACACGTTTTCGGAGGTGATCTCCACCGCCTCGAACGAGCCGTCGTTCTTTTCGATGTAGCCCGTCATGGCGCGGCCCGCGGCGTTGGTGGGGACCACGCGGAAGCTGTACGTGCCTTCGCCCGTCAGCTCGATGCGCAGCTCGTCGTAATCGTAGGTGTTGGAAGAGGTGTCCCTCTTGGTGCGGTAGTAGACGGTGAACTCCATGTCCGTATAGCCGCACGTCTCGTCGCCGATGTAGCTTTTCAGCGAAGGGATGTAATAGTAGGCGCCCGAACCGACGGGGATGGGCTCGCCGTCCTCGTCGAGGACGGCAGCACCGACGGCCTTTTGGTAGGCCTCGGTGGCGACCTCATCCTCTTGCACGGTGACGGTGCCGCTCTCGTTCACGTCAAAGAAGGCCGTGACGGGGCGGGCCTGCGTCTCTTCGGGGCGGACGACGGGGATGCCGAAGGTACCCGCCGCGTAATCGCCGTACCATTCGAGCAGCGTGCTCGAAGAGTTGGCGTTGCCGTCGGAGAGTTTGACGGCGACGCTGACCGTCATGTTTTCGGGGGTGGCCCCTTCCTTCTCGAAATCGCTGTCGAAGAAATATTTGTCGCTCTTCCACTCGGTGTATACGTCGTCAGTGACGACGGCGCCGTTTTCGTCAAACGAGGGCGCGGCTTCGGGGTTGGCGCGGTAGTATTCGGTGGAAGTGACCGCGCTCGAACACACGTCGACGGAGGTCATCTCGAAATCGAACTTGGAGCCGAGCACGAACTGCTTGACCTCGCTGTCGATGACGAGCACGGGCGGGGTGTCGTCGGTGATCTGCCCGTCATCGTTGAGGGCGAAGCTCTGCCCGTTCATGCTCTGCAACGTGAACTCGACGGGCGCCTCGGTATCGGCCGTGAACGCGAGCGGCGTGACGGGCGTGGACGAGGACGAAGAGGCGTATTTTGCGAAATTTTTGCCGATGTTGGTGAACAAGGCCTCCGTTCCCGCGGTGTTGAGCGAAGTATCGCCCGCCGTGAAGGAGACGGTGAAGGAGCCGCTGCCCTCTTCCCCTGCCTTTTCGCCGAGGGAGACGGTGAAGGAGCCGATGTTCGCCTGCGGGATGAAGGCGGCCTTTTCGGTGCCGTTGACGGCGGCGTCGAGCCCGCCCTCCGCGGGGGTGAATACGATCTCGTTGACCGTTTTGCCCGCCTTGCTCATGCTCAGCTGGGTGGTCTCCATCGTCATCGTGAAGGAAGTGAAGCCCGTGCCCGCAAAGCCGAGGGTGAGTTCAAAGTACTGCGCCTTGCCCGCGAAGGCCCCCTCCCCTTCCTCCTCGGCCGCGAACCATTTGAGGGCGAGATTGCGGCGGTAGGAGACGGCGTCCTCGCCTTCGGCGTCGCCGAGGGAGTAGGTGAGCACGTCCTTCCCCGAAACGGCGGTCGCGCCGCCCGAGGTGGAAAAGACGCCCGTCGAAGAGACGGTGCCCGTTGCCCCCGCGAACACGAAGGAGACGCACATGGCCGCCATCAGCACGAAAAAGGCGACGGCCAGCGCCAGGATAGCTGTTTTACGAAGTTTTCTTTCCATTGCGGATACTCCATGTTGCAGCGCGGCGGTGCGAAACGCCGCACGGCTGCAAGTGTACCTGTCTATTTTAATCGATACGCGCGCGGTTGTCAAACGCTTTTGTTTTGCCGCGGGCACTTTTTTGCCTTTTCACGCCCTTTTCGCGCGGCGTGCACGTTCAGCGGAAAAAATTCTGCGAACAGTCGAAGGCCTTCCATGGCGCGCCGTCCTCGGGCGGCTCGGCCAGAAAGCGCAGCCGCTCGCGGGTGACGGGGTGGGTGAAGGCGAGCGAATACGCCCACAGCGCCAGCTTCCCCTTTTTGGCCGTTTCGCCGCCGTAGCGCATGTCCCCGTACACGGGGTGGCCGATGCCCGCCATCTGCACGCGGATCTGGTGGGTGCGGCCCGTGTGCAGGCGCACCTCGGCCAGGGCCAGCCCGCCCGCTTCCTGCTCGATGCGGTATTCGAGGGAGGCCATCTTCGCCCCGTCGGTGGTGGGCGGGCAGATGTAGACCATGTTGTTCACGGGGTTCTTTTTGAGGTAGTTGACGAGGGTGGCGCGCTTTTGCTCGGGCGCGCCCACCAGCACGGCGAGGTAGCGCTTTTCAAAGTCGCCGCCGCGCATCTGCGCGGCCAGGCGGGAGGCCGCCTTGCTCGTTTTGGCAAAGACCATCACCCCGCCCGTCGGGCGGTCGAGGCGGTGGATGAGCCCCAGGTAGACGTTGCCGGGCTTTTGGTACTTTTCGGCCAGGAAACGCTTGATCGCGTCGAACATGTTGTCGTCTCCGCTCTCGTCGGGGCAGGAAGCCAGCCCCTGCGGTTTGAGCACGACGATGATGTGGTTGTCTTCATGCAATACGGTCAGTTCATCGTTCATAGGTCGCCATCCCTCCCGCGCCGCAGGGCAGCGGGATGCCCTCCCCCGTCGGCAGGCCCACTTCGTACGCATCGATGCGGGGCCGCCCGCCGAGGCAGAGGCGTAAAATGTTTTGCAGGACCATGGGCTGCAAGCCCGTGGTGTAGCTGTTGATGAGGAAAAACAGCGGCTCGTCCGAAAGCAGCTCCGCGCAGAGGGATACGAAGGGAAAGAGGCTCTCCTCGATCTTCCACATCTCGCCCGCGGGCCCGCGCCCGTACGAGGGCGGGTCCATGACGATCGCGTCGTACTTGTTGCCGCGGCGGATCTCGCGCTGCACGAATTTTTTGCAGTCGTCCACGATGTAGCGGATGCCGCTGCCGATGCCCGAGAGGCGGGCGTTTTCACCGGCGCGCTCCACCATGCCTTTGGCCGCGTCGACGTGCACGACCTCCGCGCCCGCCTTGGCGCAGGCCACCGTAGCCCCGCCCGTATAGGCGAAGAGGTTGAGCACCTTCACCTTGCGCCCCGCGCCCGCGATGAGCGCGCGCATGCGGTCCCAATGGGCGGCCTGTTCGGGGAACAGCCCCGTGTGCTTGAAGCCCATCGGCCGCACCTTGAAGCGCAGGTCCTTATAAGAGACCGTCCACTCGGCGGGCATGGGCTTGCGCATCTCCCAGGCGCCGCCGCCCTTGTCGCTGCGGCGGTAGACGGCGTTGAGCGAAGGTTCGGAAAACAGGTCCCGCCGCGCGGGCCAGATGACCTGCGGGTCGGGGCGCAGCAGCACCACGTCCTTCCAGCGTTCGAGCTTGTAGCCGCCGCCCGTGGCGAGCACGGCGTAGTCCTCCCATCCGTCTGCGATCAGCATACGCATCCTCCTCCCGCGCGCCGCGCCGCAGAGCGCGCGGCGGCCGTCATTGGCTCTTTTGCACGGTGAGCGTGCAGGTCTGCCCCGCGATGTCCCATTCCTTGGTGTACCCTTCGGCGGTGCCCGCGGCGATGGAATCGGCGAGCACGACGGCGGCGATGCCGCCGCCGCGGCGGGCAAAGACTTCGGCCGCGGCGTCCCCCGCCACGAAGTAGACGCGGATGCGGTCGGTCACTTCAAACCCCGCCTCCTTGCGCATGGTCTGGATCTTGGAAACGAGCTCGCGCTCGATGCCCTCCTCGATGAGTTCGGGCGTGAGTTTGGTGTTCAGCGCCACCGTGATGCCCTTGTCGGAGGCGGAAACGTATCCCTCGGCGCTCTCGGCGGAGATGAGCAGGTCCCCTTCGGCCAGTTCCACTTCGGCGCCGCCGATCTCTGTCTTGAACACGCCGCCGTCCTTGACCGCGTCCACCACGGCGCGGGCGTCGCAGCTTTCGAGGAAGGCGCGGATGCCGCCCAGCAGCTTCCCGTATTTGGGGCCGAGCGTCTTCATCTGCGGCTTCAACTTATACGTGACCAGCGACGCGGCGCTCTCCGCCTCGCGGTACGATTTGATGTTGAGCTCGTCCAGGGCGATGCTTTTGAGCTCGTCCGACAGCCCGAGCGGCCTGTCGGCGGCCACCGCCATCTCGGAGAGGGGCTGGCGGTTTTTGAGGTTGCCAGCGTTGCGCGCCGCGCGGCCGAGCACCACGATGTCGAGCACGGCGTCCATGCCCTTTTCCAGCGCGGGGTCGATGGCCGACTCGTCGCAGGCGGGGAAGGCGCACAGGTGCACAGACTTGGGCGCATCCTTGTAGAAGGCGGGCACGAGGTTTTGGTACATCTGCTCGGCCATGAACGGGGTAAACGGCGCCGTGAGCTTGGCCACCGTCACCAAAACGGTGTACAGCGTGGTGTAGGCGGCGGCCTTGTCCGCGGTCATGCCCTTGCCCCAATAGCGCTCGCGGCCGCGGCGCACGTACCAGTTGGAGAGCACGTCGGCAAAGTCCTGCAAGGCGCGGGCGCTGCCGATGATGTCGTAAGCGGCCAGGCCGCGGTCCACCGTCTTGACCAGGGTGTTGAGCTTGGACAAGACCCAGCGGTCCATCTTGGTCAGCGCGCAGCCCTTCAATTCGTACGCGGAAGGGTCGTACCCGTCGATGTCGGCGTAGAGCACGAAGAAGGCGTAGGTGTTCCACAGCGTGGAGATGTACTTGCGCTGCGCCTCGGAGACCGCCTCGGGATAGAAGCGCGAAGGCAGCCAGGGCGCGCTGGCGGTGTAGAAGTACCAGCGCACGGCGTCCGCCCCCTGCTTGTCGAGCACGCTCCACGGGTCGACGACGTTGCCCTTGTGCTTGGACATCTTGATGCCGTTTTTGTCGTTCACGTGCCCCAAAACGATGCAGTTTTTGAAGGGCGCGCGGCCGAAGAGGATGGTGGAGATGACGAGCAGCGTGTAGAACCAGCCGCGCGTCTGGTCCACCGCCTCGGAGATGAAGTCGGCGGGAAAGGTCTCCTCGAAGAGGTCCTTGTTTTCAAACGGGTAATGGTACTGCGCGAAGGGCATGGAGCCCGAATCGAACCAGCAGTCGATGACCTCGGGCGTGCGCTTCATGGTGCCGCCGCACTCGCAGGCGAAGGTGCAGTTATCGATGTACGGGCGGTGCAGCTCGATGTCTCCCGCAAGGCAGCACTTTTCTTTGAGCTCGGCCTTGGAACCGATGACGTGCACCTTGCCGCACTTTTCGCACACCCACACGGGCAGTGGCGTGCCCCAGTAGCGGTCGCGCGAAAGCCCCCAGTCGATGACGTTTTCGAGGAAGTTGCCCATGCGGCCCGTGCGGATGGTATCGGGCATCCAGTTGACGGAATCGTTGGCTTTGAGCAGCTCGTCCTTGACGGCCGTCACCTTGATGAACCAGCTCTCGCGGGCGTAGTACAAAAGGGGCGTGTCGCACCGCCAGCAGTGCGGGTAGCTGTGTTCGTACACCATTTCCTTGAACAGCAGTCCCTTTTCTTTGAGCAGCGCGATGATGCCCTTGTCCGCTTTTTTGACGAACGTACCCGCAAAATCGGTGACGGCGGGTTTGAAGCAGCCGCGCTCGTCCACCATGTTGACCACGGGCAGGCCGTAGCGCTGCCCGACGCGGTAGTCGTCCTCGCCGAAGGCGGGCGCGATGTGCACGATGCCCGTGCCGTCGGTCAGCGTGACGTAGCCGTCGCACACAACGTAGTGCGCCTTTTCGCGGTAGCTGCCCTCCGCGTAGGGAAAGAGCGGCTCGTATTCGCAGTGTTCGTATTCCGCGCCCTTTTTGACGGACAGCGTCTTGTAGCTCCCCTCGGCGAACAGGGAGGGCACGAGCGCCTGCGCCAGAACGTAGCGCGCGCCGTCCTCCGCCTCGATCTCGGCGTAGTCCTCGTCCGCGTTCACGCACAGCGCGACGTTGGAGGGCAGCGTCCAGGGCGTGGTCGTCCAGGCGAGGAACCAGCCGTTCTCCTCCCCCTTGCGCTTGAAGCGGACGAAGACGGAAGTCTCCTTCACGTCCTTATAGCCCTGCGCCACCTCGTGCGAGGAGAGCGCGGTGCCGCAGCGCGGGCAGTACGGCACGATCTTGTGCCCCTTGTACAGGAGGCCCTTTTCCCAGATGGTTTTCAGCGCCCACCAGACGGACTCGATGTACTTGTCGTCGTAGGTCACGTAGGGGTTTTCCATGTCCGCCCAGTAGCCGACGCGCTCGGACATCTTTTCCCACTCGCCCTTGTACTTCCAGACGCTTTCCTTGCACTTTTTGATGAAGGGCTCGATGCCGTAGCGCTCGATGTCCTGCTTGCCGTCCATGCCGAGGGATTTTTCCACTTCCAGCTCGACGGGCAGGCCGTGCGTATCCCACCCCGCCTTGCGCAGGACGTGGCAGCCCTTCATCGTCTTGTAGCGGGGGACGATGTCCTTCATGACGCGGGTGAGGATGTGCCCGATGTGCGGCTTGCCGTTGGCCGTCGGGGGGCCGTCGTAAAAGGAGAACTCCTCGCCGCCCTCGCGCTCTTTGACGCTCTTTTCAAAGATGTGGTTTTCTTCCCAGAAACGGATGACTTCCTTCTCGCGGTCGACGAAATGCATCGACGTATCTACTTTTTTGTACATGAAACGCTCCTTGCGCTTTGATTCCGATAAAAAAATCTCTTCGTTTCCGGAAAAACAAAGAGACCACCCGAACATACTTCCATACGCCCCTGTTGGTAACGCGGTGGAAAAAACCGCGCGCGGAACTACTCTCGGGCGCCTTGCGGGCGCGCACGATTTGGCACCGCGGGCTGAAAGGGGATACCGTGCCCGTACCCGCCCGCCGCCTCGCACCGTGTGGCGGCTCTCTGTGGAGCGGAGTTGCGGGCGGCCTGTCCTTTGTGAACGCCGCCGATGAACTTTTCCTGTATTGTAGCAGACCGCGCGCGTTTTGTAAAGCGATTTTGCGCCCCCGCGGCCATTCCGCCCCGCCGCGGCGCGAAAGGGCCGCGGCCTATTTGTAATCTTCCAGCATCTTGTTGATGTGCGGCAGGTCGGCGGGCGTGATGAAGTTCACGATCCGCTCCCCGGCTTTGCCGTTTTCCGAAACGCAGACGGCGAGCAGCTTTTTGTTGTTTTCAAAGGCGTTGAGCACGTCCTGCAACGTATCGCGGCGGCCGAGATACTTGTAATAGATGAACAGGTCGCCCTCTTCGAGCACGTCCTCGACGGAGGTCTCCGCCAGGAAGGCGTCGACGCTTTGGCCGCGGTGCAGCACCGCGCCGAGGGCGGCGATGAGGCGGCGGTTGTTGATGATGCCCACCATGCGCTTGCCGTTGTACACGGGCAGGTTGGAATACCCCGTTTTGGCGATGAGCTGCACGGCGCGGCGCAGGCAGATCTGCCCGTCGATGCTGGTGACCTGCTTGTCGGCCAGCGTTTCGCCGATGGTGGGCGGGGTGCAGATGAGCCGCTCGATGCGCAGGATGTTTTCCACCACCTCGTCGCAGGGGACGGCGATGATGGTCTCGTTCATGCTCTGGTGCACGATGGCGTTGCGCAGGCGGGCGTAGTCGACGAGGTCGTTTTCGTACCGCCGCACGGCCGCGTTGCGGTCGGCGCTCTGCCGCACCACGTCGGTAAAGGACTGGCCGCTGCGGAAATTGTACAGCGCGCGCAGCTGCGCGTCGATCTTGTTGTAGCTGTCGATGAAGATGCTCGCGTTCTTTTTGTCGGGCATGTCCGTCCTCCCGTTGCGTGCGCGGCGCCCGCGCGCCGCTTTTTTCCATTATACCATGAACGCGCGTTTTTGCAAGGCCTTTGGCAAAATTTTTGCCGCCCCCCCGCGGGCAAGCTCCCATTCTGCGGGTGCGTTCCCTTCTCCCGTGGGCGCGCTCCCGTTCTGCGGGCGCGTTCGCCGCCCCCGCGGGCACGTTTCCCGTTCCTGCTTCCGTCTCCCCTGCCCTTCTCAGAAGTTGACGGGCCGCGGCGGCGGGGCGCCGCGCTGCCGCGCGGAGACGATGCGGTATTCGCGCCGCGGCTGCAAGGACAGGCGGCTCTCGCGGCGGGCGGCGCGCATGCTCACCTCGCCCGAAGGCGCCGCGGCCTGGGCGATGCCCGCCGCGCACAGGCACACGGGCACCCCCGAAAAAAAGGCCCCCGCGCGCATCATCAGCTGGGGCGCGAAGTCGGCCGTCTCGCCGAAGGGGCAGAGGACGACGTCGGCATCGAAGGCGGCCAGCTGCTGCACCGCCTGCGGGAAGAACAGGTCCTCGGCCACACACAGGCCGAGTTTGCCCGCCTGCGTATCGTACACCCTGGCGTGCGCCCCGCAGGCAAAGCCGTCCTCCTCGAAGGCGTACAGGCGGTCGGAAACGCCGAGGATGCGCCCCCGCTCGGCCACGGCCGCGCTCTTGTAGCGGAGCCCGCAGGAATGGGTGACGGCGCCCGCAACCGCGACGCAGGAGAGCTCGCGGCTGAGGACGGCCAGGTCTTCGAGCTTGGAGGTCTCCCCCGCCAGCTCGCGGGCGTAGTCCACCTCGCCCAGGCCGTTGAAGCCGAAAAACAGCACGTCGCAGGGCTTTTTGCCGCCGCGCTGCCAAAACTCCTCGATGCCGCCCTCGGTCACGAAACAGATCTCCATCGCGTCCCCCTCCCCGTCCACGCCATTGTATGAACCCGCCCCCGAAAAGGTGACGCGCCCCCGCCCCGCCCGCACCGCGACCGCGCGTTCACGCCCGTCCGCCGCAAAACCGCACGGCCGCCCCGCGGCCCGTTTTGGGCAGTTTGCACGATTTGCGGCAAGGCATGCGGAATTGTTTACTTTTGCCGCGCGGCGTGGTATAATCTGTGCCAGCATAAACTTTGCGGAGGAACTATGCCACGTAAGATACGCCTGACCCCCGTACGCCTGCTCGTGCTCGGCTACCTCGGGGTCATCCTTTTGGGGACGGTGCTCCTGATCCTGCCCTTTGCCTCCAAGATCCCGGGGCGGGCGGACTTCATGGACGCGCTGTTCACCACCGTTTCCGCCTCGTGCGTGACGGGACTGATCTTGCAGGACACCTTTCAGCACTGGTCCGGCTTCGGGCAGGCCGTCATCCTCTGCCTCATCCAGATGGGCGGCGTCGGGTTCATGACCTTCGTGTTCCTGATCCTGAAACTCGGCGGCAGGAAGATCGGCCTCAAAGAGCGCGCCTTCATGCAAGAATCGGTGAACGCGCCCAACATCGCGGGCATGGTCAAGCTGACTTCGACCATCCTCCTGGGCACGCTCATCTTTGAAGCGGCGGGGGCCTTCGTGCTCGCCTTCCGCTTCGTCCCCGACTACGGCTGGGGGCAGGGCATCTGGTTTTCGGTGTTCACGTCCGTCTCCTCCTTCTGCAACGCGGGGTTTGACCTGATGGGCGTGAACGGCACGCCCTTCGCCTCGCTGACCTCGTACGCGGGCGACCCCATCATCTGCCTCACCGTGCCCCTGCTCATCCTCATCGGCGGCCTCGGGTTTTCGGTCTGGCAGGACCTGTGCGACAACAAATTCCGCCTGCGCCGCCTCTGCCTGCACACCAAGCTCGTGCTGGTGACGACGGCGGCCATCGTCGTCATCCCCACCGCCGTCATCATGATCGCCGAGCGCGGCATGCCCTTCGGCGACCTGCTGCTCAACTCCTTCTTCACCGCGGTATCGCCGCGCACGGCGGGCTTCAACGTGCTCGACCTCACGACGGTCAAGACGGCCACCGTCTTCACGACCATCGTGTGCATGTTCGTCGGCGGCTCTTCCGGCTCGACGGCGGGCGGCATCAAGACCAACACCTTCGCGGTGCTGCTGCTCTCGCTGCTCTCCTTCGTGCGCGGCAAGCGCTCGGTGGAATGCTTCGGCCGCCGCATCGACGACGACAGCGTCAAGAGCGCTTCGCGCTTCGTCACCTTGTACCTGCTCTTCGCCGCCCTCGGCATCCTGCTCCTGTGCCTGTTTGAACAGGGCAAAGACTTCACGCTGACCGAGATCGTGTTTGAAGTGTTTTCGGCCATCGGCACCGTGGGCCTGACGCTGGGCATCACGCCGACGCTGACCGTCGGCTCCGAGCTGACGCTGGCCCTGCTGATGTTTTTGGGCCGCGCGGGCTGCATGACGGTGATGCTCTCGCTGCGCACCCCTTCCGCGCCCGCGGCCGAGCTGCCCGTCGAAAAGGTGCGCATCGCGTAAATCCGCCCTTTGCGGCATACAAAAAGGCCCGCTCCGCGCGGGCAGGCGCGGCGGCACCGCCCGCCGCGGCAAAATAAATTTGTGAGGAATTGTATGAAATCCATTCTCATCATCGGCCTCGGCCGCTTCGGCACCTACATGGCGCGAAAGTTCACGGAACTGGGTAACCACGTGATGGCGCTGGACATCGACGAGGACAAGATCAACGAGATCCTCCCCTACGTGACCAGCGCGCAGATCGGCGACGCCACCAAGCCCGCCGTGCTCGAAGGCCTCGGCGTCGACAACTTCGACATCTGCGTCGTCTCCGTCGGCGAAAATTTCCAGTCCTCGCTGGAAACCACGTCGCTGTTGAAGGAGGCGGGCGCCAAGTACGTGCTTTCGCGCGCGTCCACCGAGATCCAGGCCAAATTTTTGCTGCGCAACGGCGCCGACGAAGTGGTGTTCGCCGAAAAGCAGATGGCCGAACGCCTGGCCGTGCGGTACAGCGCCAAGAACATCTTCGACTACATCCAGCTGACCCCCGAATACGCCATCTACGAGATCCCCACCCCCAAGGCGTGGGAGGGGCGCACCATCCGCGACAAGAACGTGCGCGTCAAGTACAACCTGAACATCCTCGCCGTCAAGCGTGGGGAGGACCTCACCCCCGTGCCCGACGCCGATTACGTGTTCGACACCCGCGACCGCCTCATCGTGATGTGCAAAAAGGAAAACATCGACAAGATCCGCTGACCGCGGCCAAAAACGGGCGGCCCGCACGCAACGTGCGGGCCGCCCGTTTTATTTTACCCGTCGTATTGCCCGTCCCCGCGCGGAACGTCTTTTGCGGCGCGCAGCAGCCGCGCCGCTTCGCCGAGAGAGACGGAGCGCGCGCCGCGCGCGCGGGCAAGGGCCGCCAACAGCGCTTCGGCCGCGGCGCGCGCACCCTCTCCGGCCAGCTCGTACGAATGCGCGTACAAGCTCAGCACCGCGTCCCCTTCCGCCCCTTCCAGCGCGGCCAAAAGCCGCGGCGCGGCGGGGTCCAGCAAGTGGCAGGAGGGCGCAAAACGCAAAAGGTCGGCGGGCGGCGCGACGGAGTAGCTCGGCTCCGCCGTGCGCGCGCAGACGAAGCCGCAGGCGCGCAGCACGGCCGCGGCGCGCGCATCGCTGCGGCCGCCCGGGTACACGGCGGTGCGCACCTTTTGCCCGCCGTAGCGGGCGATGGCGCGCACGTCTCCGCGCAGCTCCCGTCTGAGCCCGCGCGCCGTCAGCGCGGTGAAATCGCGGTGGTAAAAGCCGTGCGAGCAGAGTTCAAAGCCGCGGTACGTTGCGCGCATTTCCTCCGCGGACGTCTTTTGCCAGCGGCGGCCGTCCGCCAGCACGCCGCTTTGGCCGAGAAAGCCGCAGCACAGCGCAAAGGACGCATGCAGCCCGTAAAAGCGCAGCCGCTCCGCCCAAAACCTGTCCGCCGTCTCCCCGTCGTCAAAGGACAAAGCGATCAGCTTCATTTCAGAAGCGCAGCACGTTGCCGCGCAGCGAAACGTCTTTGCAGCGGACCAGCCTGTACGGGCATGTCTCGCCTTCGCGGCGGAACCTTCCGCTCTTTATAAATTCGTTGTCTTCAAACGCGAGGCCGCGGGTGTATTCGGCCGAGAGCAATTTGCCGTTGCGCGCCGCAAAGCGGTTGCGGCGGATGCGGATGTTTTCATGGATGTGATCCTCTTCCCCGCAGCCGAACGCCGCGTTCACGGTCACGCAGATCGTATACTCCTCGTACCCCTCGCCGCAGGATATGAACTCGTTGTCCTCGATCTGCACGTCGTGCGCGCGGCCCGCCTCGTACCAAAGGCGGGGCGAATCGACGACGCGCAGCCCCGCGCAGCGGTTGTGCACGCGGTTGTGCGCGAAGAGCACCTTTTTCGGCGTGGCAAGGATGATGCTCGGGCACATTTCAAACTCGTTGCCGATGAACTCCGCTTCGGGCATCCGCCCGCAATTTTCGGCAAGATCGTCGGCCGCGGCCGCGGAAGGGGGCGTTGCGGTTTGCACGACGATATGCTTTTTATCCGCCTGCAACGCGGAAGAAAGCACCGTCAGCTCCTCTTTGACGCGCAGGTCGCCGCCGCCGATGACCGTGAGCACGTCGCCTGCGCGGAAGGGGTCAAGCCCCACCTGTTCGCGGTGCCCCAGCCGCAGCAGCAGCCCGTCGGGCAGCACCTCTTCGATGTGCGTATACAGCCCGTGCAGATTGACGGCGTCGTCCAGGCTGTTGGCGATATACGAATTTTTCACGCTCACCTTTCCCGAACAGTTGACGAACATCAGCGCGTCGGCCGTGGTCGTCACGAGGTCTCCGCGGCCCTCTTTGCGGCGGATCTGCATGCCGTCGATGCGGATATCCTCGCAGAACTGGGCGATGAGCCCCATGCCGCAGCCGCGGTACACGCGCACGCTTTCCCAAGTCGTGGCGCGGCAGTTTTCGGCAAAGAACGTGTCGTACTGCCTGTCCTCGTCAAAATGAAAGACGATGTTGTGGCCCTTGACGTATTCTTTGCGCGGCGAACCGGGGCGGTAGGTGAAGCGCACCACGTTTTCCCGCACCACGCATGCGTCCGTGCGCATCCCGTCCTCGGGGAAGGCGTCGGGCGGGAGCGGGCAGTCCCCCACCATGATCGAGGCGATGTTCGTGCCCTCTTCGACGTCCTTGTCGTAATCGGAGAGGAAAAACTTGACCTTGTCCGAACGGATGTCCTCGCTCTCCGTATGGCAGACCATGACCCCGCCCTCGACGGAATAGGGGTATTTTCCGCGGTCGATGAACAATTCGAGATACTCCTTTGACGAATGTTCGACGACGGCCGAATAGCAGCGCGGAAAGGCAAAATCGACGGAAAAGCCGCGCAGGGTCACGTTTTCGCAATCCTGCAAGATGAAGGGGAACACGCGGTCGTGGAAGACGAAGGCGGCGCCGTTGCCCTCCAACGTCACGTTGCGGCAGCCATGCAGGTAAAAGATCACGTACTTGTACCCGTACTTATTGTTGGCGGGGTAGAACATGCCCTCCTCCGCACCGTCCCTGTAAAAATGGTACTCCTTCGGCTCGAAGACCAGCGTTACGTCCTCACGGTTTTCGCGCAAAAGCCTGCCGATCCCGGCCGTCTGGTTGGCGCCTTCCGCCGCCCGTACAACGATCTTTTTCATTTCACTCCTTTCAGGCGCACCGCCCTGTTTTCCTGCGAAGAGCGCTTGCAGGCCTCGATCACGCGCACGGCGGCAAGGCCGTCCTCCGCGGTCACGGGGACGGGCGTATCGTGCACGACGCAGGCCACGAATGCGTCGATGATCCCCGAATTGTGGCGGCCGTAGCTGTCCCAGATCTCCTTGATGGGGAACACTTCGCAGCGCCCGTCGGCATGGATCACCTCCATCGCCTCGTCCGAACGGCAATACAGGCGGATCTGCCCCTTTTCGCAGCAGATCACCGTGCTGTTCGCGTCGCGGCCGTACTGCGTCCAGCTCAGCTGCATCGTGCCCACGATGCCGTTTGCCATGCGCAGGCAGACGGCGGCGTTGTCCTCGACGGGGATGGGGCGGCCGCACGCCTTTTTGTCCGTCGTGGCGGTGAACGCCGAGACCTCGGCCACCTCTTCGCCCGTGAGCCAGCGCACGAGGTCTGCCTTGTGCACGCCGATATCGCCCAGCGCGCCGTAGCCCGCACCCGCGGGGTCGAAATACCAGAACAGTTTGCCCTCCTTGTAGCCCGCCCATGCCTCGGGCCCGGAATGCCCGAATTCCGTGCGGAAGGAGACCACCCGCCCGAGCGCGCCGCTTTCCAGAATCTCCTTGGCGCGCATATGCGCGGGGTCGTAGCGCTGGCTTTGCGCCACCATCATCTTTTTGCCGCTCGCTTTTGCGGCGGCGGCCATCTTCTCCCCCTCTTCCTCCGTCATGGCCATGGGCTTTTCGCAGAGCACGTTTTTGCCCGCGGCGAGGGCGGCCAGCGTCTGTTCGCAGTGAAAGCGGTTCGCGGAACAGATGCTGACCGAATCGATGCCCGCGTCGGCGAGCATCGCGCCGAGCGAAGCAAACGCCTCGCCGCCGTACTGCGCCGCAAGCGCCGCGCTGCGGGCGGGGTCGACGTCGTAAAACCCGCCGATCTCACAATCGGGATTGGCAAAAAACTCGGGCGCCTGGCGGTTTTTCGCGATGGCGCCGCAACCGACGATGCCGATCTTCATCTCTTTTCCTCCGTACACGTTCTTTTAATATTTGAGGATGGCTTGCAGCATGTCGGCCTTCTTTTCGTCGATGGCGCGGTATGCCGCGGCGGCGTCCTCGTAGGCGAAGATATCCGTCGCCATGTTGGAAAATTTCAGCCGCCCGATCAGTTCGCGGCAGACCTCGGCGCGGCGGGCCATGTCCCAGGTGTTGGAAATGCCGCGGTCGATCGCCGTCGTGTGCGAGGCGCGGATGCGCGGGCGGTTGTGGTGGAATTCTTCCGAAAAATTCAGCCCCTGCATCTCCCCCTGGTACCAACTGATGACGGTGATGTCCCCCTCGAAGGCGGCCGTGCGGACGGCCTCGTTGAGCGCGCGGCTGTTGCCGCTGACCTCGATCACGCTGTCGGGGCCCTTGCCGCCCGTCAGTTCGCGCACCGCGGCCGCCACGTCCTGCACCTTTGTGGTGTCGAACACGTGGTCGGCGCCGTTCTCGGCGGCGATCTTGCAGCGGGAGGCGAGCGCGTCCACGCCGATCACCTGCATCGCGCCGTTCATCTTGGCCAGCTGCGCCACCATCTGGCCGAGCGCGCCCAGGCCGAACACGACGACCGTGTCCCCCAGCTTGATGCGCGTATCCAAAATGCCGTTGAACGCGGTCACGAGGTTGGTCCAGAACACGCCGTATTCGGGCTTCAACCCCGCGGGGAGCAAGTTGCAGCCCGCCCGGTGCATGACCACCATCGACTGGTGCGGCGCGGACGTCTGCACGATGTCTCCCACTTTCAGACCGCGGACTTTGGGCCCCGTTTCGACGATCTCGCCCACGTTGCTGTACCCCATATACCATACGCCCGGGTCGTTGCTGCGGATGGGGTACTTCCACTCCTGACGGCTGTCCGCATCCTTGAACAGGCGGGTGACGGGGTCCTGCACCCGATGGAAAAAGGGAGCGACGCCGCGGTAGATCGCCATCTCCGTTCCGTGGCTGATGCCCGAATACAGGGTGCGGATGCGCACCTCCTCGTCCCCGAGCTTGCCGGGATCGGGCACTTCTTCGATGTGCAGGCGCTTCGGCCCGTCGTAGACCATGATCTTCATCACATTTCCTCCTTGACGCCCCGCAAGGGGCTTTGGTTTGATTGTATACGAAAAAAGCGCAGGCGTTTTTGCCGCTTAGAACAGGGCCGCCGCGACGGCGCCGTAATCGCCGATGCGCTCGCCGAGCGCGCTCGGCAGCACGCGCACGCGCTCCAACGACGCGGGCAGGCACTCCCGCCGCAGCGCGGCCTGCATGGACGGCTCGATGAAGGCGCGGCAGCGCATGAAAATGCCGCCCGCCACGATCGCTTCTGGCGCGAGCAGGTCGACAAGGACCGCAAGCCCGCGGCCGAAGTATTCCCCCACCGCCGCAAAGACCGAGAGCGCGTCCGCATCGCCCGCGGCGGCCTGTTCGGCGAGCACCCGCGCACTGACGCTGCCCGCGCCGCGGTAGTACGGGCAGCGTTCGCCGCGTTGCGATTTTGCGCGGAAATGCAGGTCGGCCAGCTGTGCGATCCCGCCGCCGCTGCAAAAACCTTCCCACGAGCCCGCCTTGCCGTGCCCCGCGGGCCCGCAGGGCTCCATGCGGATGTGCCCCGCCTCGCCCGCGGCACCCGTGCCCTCGTACAGGGCGCCGTTCAGGATCAATCCCGCGCCGAGCCCCGTGCCGAAGGTCAGAAAGATCATGTTGCGCGTGCCGCGGCCCGCGCCGCAGCGCCACTCGGCCAGCGCGCAGGCGTCGGCGTCGTTTTTCAGCCGCACGCTTTCCCCGCGCAGGCCCAGCCGCGCGGCGACGTGCGAACAGGCGGACACCTCCTCCCAGCCGGGAAGGTTGGGCGGGCCGAGGATGAGCCCGCGCGCCGCGTCGAGCGGGCCGCCGCAGGCGATGCCCGCGGCCTCGATCGCGACACCGTGACGGGCGGCAAAGCGGGCGACGGCCGCGCAGAGCGCGTCCAGCACGTCCTGCCAGCGCCCCTCCGTAGGGATCTGTTCACGGTCCAAAAAACGGACGGACGATCCCGAAACTTCCGCAAGCACGGCGGCACATTTCGTTCCGCCGATATCCAGCCCCGCAACGATCATGGCCCTACCCCCAGATCAGTTCTTCCGCCCGCGCGCACACCGCGTGGTATGCGGGCAGGTGCAGTTCCTGTATGCGGTCGGTCTCCGTTTCGGGGACGTTGATGAGGACGTCGCACAGCGGCCCCAGCGCGCCGCCCCCGCGGCCCGTAAAGCCCGTGACCGCCATCCCGACGGCGCGCGCCGCCAAAGCGGCATTGACCACGGAGCGGCTGTTCCCCGAGGTGCTGAACGCGAAGAGGACGTCCCCCTCCCCGCCCAGCGCGCACACCTGCTGCGCAAAGGCGTATTCATAACCCACGTCGTTGCACATCGCCGTGAAGGCGGCCGTCTGCGAAGGCAGGGCCACGCAGCAGACGCCGCCCGCCAGCTTTCGGGCAAGTTCCTCCCCGCCTTCGCGCACGAGCCGCTCGCGCAGGGCGGGGGCGAGGGGGCGGGGCCGCTTGAACGGCTTGACGAGCTCCCCCGCGGCATGCCCGCAATCGGCCGCGCTGCCGCCGTTGCCGCACAAAAGCACCTTTTTGCCCGCGCGGTAGGCAAGCGCCACGCCCTGCGCCGCGCGTTCGATGGCCGCGCCGAGCGGCGCCAGCTGCGGGTACCGCGCAAAAAACGTTTGCGTCATCGTTTTCCCTCCCTGTGCGCGCGGATCAGGTCGCGGTATTCGTAGAAGGAATCCTTGGGGATGCGCTTTTGCGTCGGGTAATCGACGTAGACGAGCCCGAAGCGGCGCGTGTACCCCCAATGCCATTCAAAGTTATCCATCAGGCTCCAATAAAAGTACCCGCGCACGTCCACGCCTTCGCGGCGGGCACGGCCCAGCGCGACGAGATAGGTGTGGATGTAATCGGTGCGGTACGCATCGTGGACCTTGCCGTCGCGGCAGGGAAAATCGTGCGAGGCCATGCCGTTTTCGGTGATGAGGATGGGCGTCTTGTACCGCTCGTAGAGAAATTTCGGGCCCCAGTACAGTGCCTCGGGGGCGATGTCCCAATCCATGGCCGTGCGCGGATGGTCGGAAGGGAACCCTTCCCAGAGCAGCGAACCGTCCGCCGCGATGTCGATGTGCGCGCCCGAATAGATGTTCTGCCCGTAATAGTCGACGGGCTGCGCGATGAGTTCGCGGTCGGCGTCGGTGATCTTCGGGAGCACGTCCTTGTACCAAAGGTAATATTCCTTCGGGTAATCGCCCAAAAACACGGGGTCGCTGAAAAAAGTCACGCAGCCCGTAGGGTCGTTTTTCCAAAGGCCGAGGTAAACTTTGCGCGCCTTTTCCACCTCCGCGGGGGAATCGTTTTTGGGGATCATGACCCAGCCGCAGGGCGCGAACCCCACCCGCGCGTGCGGCGCCGCGCGCCGGATCGCGCGCACGCCCTCGCCGTGCGCTTTGAGCAGGTTGTGCGCGGCGGAAAGCCTGTCGCGCAGGGTGTATTTCATGCCGGGCGCCTGTTCGGTGCCGTTCATGCCGCCCAAGACGCA
The DNA here is from genome assembly GCA_944328445.1 of uncultured Clostridia bacterium. Classification (GTDB taxonomy): domain Bacteria; phylum Bacillota; class Clostridia; order Christensenellales; family Borkfalkiaceae; genus Borkfalkia. The sequence goes on from CALVHO010000013.1 coordinate 30,911, forward strand.
TTGCGGCTCGTTGATGGTGAAATAATCGGCCGCGCGCCCGCCGAAGCGCGAAGCGACGGCCTCGGCATACTCGGCGAACCACTTCGGCGAATCGGGGTTGAGCCAGCCGCCGCGCTCGAACAGCGCCTGCGGCAGGTCCCAATGGTAGAGGGTGACGTACGGACGGATGCCGTGCGCCTGCAATTCGCCGAGCAGCTCCTCGTAAAAGCGCATGCCGCGCTCGTTGACCCGCCCGACGCCCTCGGGCAGCACGCGGCTCCACGCCACCGAAAAGCGGTACGCCGTGACGCCGAGCTCGGCCATCAGGGCCACGTCTTCCCGGAACCTGTGGTAATGGTCGCAGGCGACGTCTCCCGTGTCTCCGTTGAGGATGCGCCCCGGTTCATGGCAAAACGTATCCCAGATGGAATCCCCTTTTCCGTCCTCTCTTCCGCCCTCGATCTGGTAGGCCGCCGTGGCGACGCCCCATTCAAATTCCCTGTTCATGACCTCTCCTTTCCAAGATATCGCACTCTTCGGCGGCGCCGTCGTCCGCCACAAAGACCGTTTTGAGTTCGTACGGCGCAAAGCGCAGCGGGACCGCCCGCCCGAACAGGCGCAGCGTGCCCGCGCAGGGCTTGCCGCGCGTTTCAAAGGCGCGGACGATGTAACCGCCGCCCTCCTCCGCGCGCTTGACGGCGCGCACCTGCACGCCGCGGCCGCGCCATTGCACAAAGGACTGTTCGGCGGGGAAGGTGCCGCCGTGGTACCCCTCCCAAATGCAGTACGAAGGGGTGTTGAAGCGCAGGCCGAGGGAGGCCGCGGCCGCAAGGTCCGCCTTGCCGCGCGGGCGCAGGAGGAAGGAATGGCGCACCACCCCGCCGTCCTGGTACTCGTAGAGCATGCCCTCTTCCTTGACGCCGCCGTGGTCGGCGTAGATGGCCGAACGCGCGAGAACGACAGACACTTCTTTCCCCGTCAGGCGGTAGGACGAGGCCCCGTCGTTGACGATGGTCAGGCCCTCTTTTCCGCCCACGTCGATCCATTTCTGCGCAAATTCTTCCGTGCCGTCCGCCGCGGCGCGGCAATGGCCGTACGGCCTGTCGCAGTCGGCATACTTGGCCGCAACGGGCAGCACCCAGCGGGCGGTCTTCTGCTTTTCCGCCCAGCGGACGCGGATGTCCGCCTGCAAATGATCGGCGTCGGCATACAGGATGAAGTCGCAGCTCAGCTCGGAGGCGCCGTATTTCCAGATGCCGCGCAGCACGCTGCGCACGGGCCCGCACTCGGCGATGTACAGTTTTTCGCAGGTGAAGCGGCCGATCTCTTCTCCCAGGCGGTCGTTGCAATAGGACCAGACGCCCCGTTCCCTGCAACCGTCGCAGGCGGCGCCGTCCGCGGCGTGGCCCCAGGTATCGACGAATTTGTCCTCGTCCACCGCAAAGCGCATGCCGCGCAGCACGAGCGGCGCGCCGCCCTTGCGGCACAGGCGCAGCTCGGACGGGTCCTCGCGGCCGAATTCGGCGCGCAGGTATTCGTTTTCGAGCGTGAACGAGCCGAACCGCGCGTTCACGGTGCGGGGCGGGATCTGCTCCTTGCGCTCCTCCGCCCGCACGCAGGGGAAGGCGCCGCCCTCGCGGATGTAAAAGAGGCGGTAGCCGAAGGCGGGCACTTCGGCGCGGAAGATGCCGTCGCGCGTGTACCAGAACGAGCTGCCGCTCTGCACGAGCTGCACGGGCAGGCGGCTGCCGTCCGGCGCGACGGCTTCGTAGCTGCGGAACTGTTTTTCGGGTTCGAGGGCCAGGCGCGCCGCGCGCACCGTGCACACGCGCGCCTCGGCGTGCGGGTTGAACACGACGACGGGCTTGCCGTACGCGCTCTTTGCCGCCTCGGGGGCCAGACCGCCGCAGGTATCCACCCGCGCGGCGATCTTTTGTAGGACGCCGTCGGTCACCTCTTCGGCCGCCGTGACGGCGGCCCCGAAGGCCGCGGCGGCCGCGTCGCACACGCTTTTGACCGCGCACCCGCTCAAAGAATCGTGGAACTGGTAAAACAAGACGCGCTTCCAGGCCTCTTCCAGCTTATCGCGCGGGTACGCGCCGCCGAACAGCGCATGGGCGAGGCAGGCGTATTTTTCGGCCGTGAGCAGGGCGTTTTCGGCGCGGCGGTTGCCCGTTTTGATGCGCGCCTCGGCCGAATAGCAGCCCGCGGCGTGCTTGCCGAGGTCGCCCTGCACCCGCGGCGCGGGGCAGCTCTCCGTGCGGCGGAAATATTCGTCGACGGAGACAAATTCATAGCCGCGCTCCCCGCGCACGGCGCCCAGCCAGGCCAGCATCTCCTTCGTGGGGCCGCCGCCGTGGTTGCCGACGCCGAAAAACAGCATCTGCGGCACGGGCGAACGGGCGCACAGCGCGTCGAAGGCGTCCGCCTTTTCGCGAAGTTCGGGCAGGCTGTTCGACTCGTAGCCGATGGGGATGCGCGCCGCGCGCACGCGGCTGCCGTCCTCGCTTTCCCAAAAAAACAGGGGCGGCAGATCCCGCTCGTGCGCGCCGGGGCGGGAAAAGACGTAATTTTTCAGCCCGCTCTTGTACAGGATCTGCGGAAGCCCCGCCGCGTGGCCGAAGGAATCGACGTTGTACCCCGTCACGGCGGCGACGCCGAACTTTTGCAGGAAATAGCGCTGGCCGTACAGCGACTGGCGGCAATAGCTTTCACCGTCCGCCAGGTCACAGTCGGGCTGGACCCACCATCCGCCCGCGATGCACCAGCGCCCCTCCCGCACGCGGGCGCGGATCTCTTCAAACATCGCGGGGTCGGTCTCCTCCACCCAGGCGTAAAATTGCGCCGAAGAGGACGTGAACACCCATCCGCCCGTCTCTTGCAGCCTGTCGAGGGCGGAACGGAAGGTATTGCGCACTTCCGTGCGCCCTTCCTGCACGTCCCACAGCCATACGGGATCGATGTGCGCGTTGGCGATCAGAAACCCTTTCGTTTGCATGTTCCCCTCCCCCGCCTTCACGGCCCGAGGCGGTCGGCGATCTCTTGCAGCAGCGCGGCGATCTCCTCGTCCGCGCCGTAGCCGTATAAGAGGAAGGCGTGTTCCTTCCCCGGCAAAAAGCGGCATTGCGCGTCCACGCCCCGGTCCCGCAGCGCATAGGCGTAGCGGGCGGAATCCTTCGGGTCGACGACGGTATCCGCCAGCCCGTGCCAGATGCAGACGGGCGCATCCCCCGCGCGCACGTTGTACAGCGGCGAATACTCCGCCTGCCTGCGGAAGAGGGCGCAAAACGCCTCCTCGCCGCGCGCCTGCGTCCCGCCCAGTGCATAGCCCCAGCGGCCCGTGAGGTCGACGATGCCGTTGATATCGACGACGGCGTCGGCGAGCGGGCCCGCCGCGCCGCACACGCGGGACGCGATCTGTGCGCTGCCGAGGCAGCAGGCGAGGTATCCCCCCGCCGACTCGCCGAACGCCGCCAGCTTTTTGCCCGCAAAGCCGTAGCGCGCGGCCGCGGCGCGGGCGTAGAGCGCCGCGTCGGCACAATCTTGCAGGCAGCACATGAGGTCGCCGCCGCGGGGCATCAGGCGGTATTCGGGCAGCAGCGCGAGGTAGCCGCGCGCCGCAAAAAATTCGGCGTGGCGGAACAGGATGGCGGGCGATTCGCGCTCCCAGCCGCCGCCGTGCAGCATCAGCACGGCGGCGCGCGGCGGCCCCGCGGGGCGCAGGGACCACAAATAAAGTTCCCTGCCTTCTATGCGTTTGTAGATCTCTTTGAAAAACATCTTGACCAAGCGGGCACAAACCCGCCGCGGCGGGCGGCGTCAGACGGCCGCCTGCTCCTTTTCCGGCGCAAAGCGCGCGGCAAATTCCTCTTCGGTGACGAGGGCGCCGTCGATCCGCAGTTCGGACCCCTCCCCGTATGCGCACACGCCCGTGCGGAAATTCAAAACGAGGAAATCGTTGCCGCGGAAGGTCACGAAGTGCCCTTCGTACAGGAACGAGCGTTCGAGGAAATTCCCGTCCGCGAGGAAGGCGTTCTCGTCGGCGGCGACGACGGTGCCGTCGGCATACACGACGCAGCCGCTGCAAACGCGGTTGGTCGGCACGCCGCGGGAAGCCAGCCAGTCCAGCGTCTGCTTGGCCGTGAAATACCCCTCGGAATACAGATCGGCCGCCGCCGCGACGGGGGCAAAGGCCGGGCGCGCGTCGCTGCCGTCCGCCAGCCTGCGGCAGGTGCCCGAAAGGGCGAGCAAGCCGCCCTCGCGCAGGTACCGCTCAAAGAAGGCGAACACGCGCGCGTCGGCGCCGTCGGGCGAGACGAACACGGCGGCGTCGTACCGCTGCGAGCCGTAAACGAGCTTTCCGCCCTCCGAACGCAGGCTGCCGTTGACGATCTCGGACGAGGGGACGAGGTCGCAGTTGCAGCCCTTGAACACGCCGTTCGCATAGCGCAGCACGTCCTGCAAGGCGCCGCGGCCGCGGACGATCTCGGCCCGCCCGTAGCTCAGCATCCAGTTGCTCACCGATTCGATGCCGAACACGATCAGCAGCGAACTGGCGGGCTGGCTGTGCACGCAGTCGTCGATGCGCGATACGGCGCGTTCCATGCGCTCGATCTGTTCGAGCGCGCCCTCGTTGCGCAGTTTGAACACGCCCGGCTCGTTCACGCATTCGTACCCGAGGTAATCGGTGCGCCCGCCGTAGAGGATGTTGCGCCACGTCTCCTCGTAATAGGTATGCAGCTGCTGGGTGTTGCCCGAGTACCACATGTTGTACCAGAACGGGCTGTTCCACTTGTGCATGAGCGCGAGGCGGATGGGGAAGATACAAAATTCGTCCGTCTGGGCATGGTCGCGCCGCACCTCCCACCAATCGATGCCGTTGTGCAGGATATCGATGCCGAAGTCGTACGGGTCCCCCCAGAAGGTGCAGTGCACGCCGATGAAGGCGTCCTTGCCGAACCGCCGCTTGCCCTCCTCGTAAAACCAGTCGTTGTTGTCCCGCATGAAGGAGCGCAGGCATTCGAGGTATTGGTCGACGACGCGGTAGGTCTCCCCCTCCTTCCCCTGCACGAAGCGGGCGAAATACAGCAGGTCGTCTCTGAGCGGGCGGCCGTAACGCGCGCGGAAGCGCTTTTCAAAATTTTCGGTATAGGGAAACATCTTGGTGCTGAACAGCCCCGTGGCGTCCTCGTATTCGAGCACGAGGTCGTGCCCCCATTCGTCCGTGGCGACGCCGCCGAGCGGTAGGTCGGCATAGAAGGAAAACATCGCCTCGTAAAACGAATAGATCTTCGTTCCGAAAATATCGGGCAGCCGCGCGGGGTACAGCACGGCGAGGAGGTAACTTTTGCCCCCGTTCATCGGCCCGCCGTCCAGCGAAAACCGCGTGACGCCGCCCTCCGAAACATAGTCTGCGGCCAGACCGCAGACGCTTTCCGCAAGCACGGCCTTTCCGTCGGTTTCGGAAAAACACCAGGCGCCGAGCAACTCCGAGGGCGCCACGCGCGCCATGCCGCGCCCCACCCGCCCGCATTGCAGGTCGGGCTGCGTGAAGGCGGCTTTGCCGAAGGCGTCGAGACGGCCTTCCAAAAAGGCGATGCGCGCGCTCTCCTCGCCGCCGAACTTGCGAAACGCCAAAAACTCGTTGCGCGCGTCGATGTCGAGGATGAGGCTGCGGCCCGCCGCGCGCAGGATGCGGCAGACCTCGGACAGGGCTGCGTGGAGCGCGGGATCGTTGTACGGTACGCCGAAATGGTGAAAGGAAATGTATAAGTATTTGAAGGAACTGCGGCGCAGCATGCTCTGCAATTCGGTGCGGTAACGCCCGCCGCCGAGCACGCTCTTTTCCCACTTCCAATACAGGATGCTCTGGTTCATATTGCCTCACTCCCCCGCATCGCGCCGCGGCGGCAAGCCGCCGCGGTGCCGTGCGGGCACGGGTCGTTCTGTTTTACTTCTTGTTTTTGCCGAGGCGCACACAGGCGAGGACGCCCGCCGCCAGCACGAAGGCCGCCAGGACCAGCGTTGCGCCGCCCGCCGCGCTGCCGCCGCAGCCGCCGCAGCCCCTCTCTTCGGGCACGACGGTGTCCGTCCAGCGGGCGTACAGCGTCATGTTGCCTTCCACGGGCGAAGCGGCGTCAAATTCCTGCGTGCAGGCCGCGTCGAGATACCAGCCCAGAAGCTCCGCGTCCGAATCGGTGCGGTACATCACGGGCAGCTCGCCCACCGTGGCGCCCGGCAGGACGACGACGGTGCGGAACACGTCATCTTCGCGGCCGGGGCAGTTCCAGACCAGCTGCACGTTGTAGCCGTAGACGGCATACAGCGTCGCGTTGGACGTGGGCGCGGCCGTGATGGGCTCGGCCCCCGCCGCGGGCACGGCAGACGTGGCCCAGCCCCAGAAGCCGTACCCTTCCTTCGTGGCCGAAGGCAGCGGCGCGTTGGCCGCGTACGTGCCCTGCGTGGCCGCGGAGGAAGTGAACGTGCCGCCTTGCAGGTCGAAGGTCATGCGGGCGGTGATGCTCAGCCCCGCCGCGCCGAGGTTGTACACGTCCGTTCCCTGTTCGATGTTCTTGAACTCGTTGTTGCGGATGATCGTGCATTGCGCGCGGTTGTCGATGTACACGCCGTAAGCGCTCGTATCCACGAGGTTGCCTTCAATGATGGTGAAGCGGATATCCCCCACATCCTCCACCACGTTGGCCTGGCCGTCGGTGTGCACGTAGATGCCGTTCGTTTCGGGCGTTTCGGACTGCTGGCCGTACTCTTCGGCACTCGGCACGTTTTTGAGCGTGTTGTAGCGGATGGAAATGCCGCCCGAAACGAGGCCCGCGTAGGCCGCGCCTTCGGTGTTGCGCTGGGTCATGACGCCGATCCCGCCCTTGTTGGACGCGGGAGAAACGCCCGTGACGTTGTTGCGCTCGATGCGCACGAAGAAGTTCGTCCCCTTGATGCCGCTGGTGCTCTGCACCGTGGAATAGAGGGAGATGCCTTCCGTTTCGTTCATGGTGTTTTCTGTGACGAGCGCGTCGTGGCACTGCGAATAGAGCAGGATGGACTTGGCGCAATGTTCGGCGGTGTTGCGGTAGATGGTGGCGTGCTCGATGGGCACGTAGATGGCATAGCCGCTGGTCTGGTCGGGGAGCACGTCCCACGCCTGGCCCGCGCGCAGCTTGTACGTGTTGCCGTAGAGCAGGCGCTCGTCCTCCGTCTCCATGTAGCCCGCCTGGTCCGGGTTTTCGTTCTGCACGGCGTAGCGCTCGATGTAGCGCACCTGGCCCATGCCCGTACCGTCCGTGATGACGACGGCAAAGTAGTTGTAGTCGCACGAGCCGAGCTCTTTGCCCGCGAGGCGGTCGAGCGTGATGGTCTCGGCGGTGGCGCCGAGCACGTCTCCGTAGTTGATCTGGCCGCCGGGCACTTCGAGCATGATGACTTCGCCGTTGTTGTTCTGCGGAACGGGCTGCCCGTCCTCGCCGACGGCTCCGCCCGTCTCGGTGCTGCCCGTGGGGCCGACGCCGTAAATGTAGTTGTTGCCGAAATAGCAGTCGCTCCTGGCCGACCAGCCGTGGCCGTCGTTGTTGCTGCCGATGAGCGCCGTGTTCTCGATAAAGGCGTACGAAGCCATGACGTGCATGACGTCTCGCTGGACGCGGAACACGTTGTTGCGCAGGCTCACGTACTCGTTGACGAAACCGCGGTGCAGCACGGCGAAGAAGCCCGTGACCTCGTTGTCGTCGATGACGAAGTTCTTTTTGCCGCTGAGCAGGATGCCCAGGCCGCGGTTGGTGCCGCTGGCGCCGTTGAAGGGATCGCGCACGTCGTACGGGAAGTTCATGACGATGTCCTTGATGAACACGTTGGAATGAACGCGGATATCGACGTCGGACGACGAATCGGGCTCGTCGGCAAAGTTGAGGTACATATCGGGGATGCGCGAGCCGTTTTCGAGGTCGAGCTCGATGGCCAGGCGCGCGATGCCGTTGTTGCTGCCCGAATTCTGGATGAAGTAGGTCGGGCTGGCCGCGTTCTGGCGCACGAAGAGCGTCGTCTTGTTCGCGCCCGCGCCGACGATCATGACGTTCGACTTCATGACGAGGTGGTCGACGTAGAAGTCCCCTTCGGGGAGGTAGACGACGCCGCCCTCTTTCTCCCCCGGTTTGACTTTCCTCTCCGCCAGTTCGTCGATGTAGCCCTGGATGGTGGCCGTATCGTCCTCTTCGCCAATGCCGTCCATCTCGGCAACGGCGCGCACTTCGGTATAGTTGAGATCCTGCGCCCAATACACGCCGAGGCCGAGGGGGTCGTTGCCCGTGCCGATGAGCGGATCCGTCTGCACGTCCGTCGCTTTTTCGACGATCTGCAACGTCTGCGCGGCGGCGAGGCTGCGGAAGTTCACGCCGTCGTTGGCGACGCAGACCTCGTACTCGCCCGCGGGCACGCTTGCCGGCACCACGAAGGTGAGGCGGTACGGGTTGCTCTCCTCCACGGCGACGCCCGTCACGCTCTCGGCGGCGGTGTAGCGCACGCCCATGGACGGGGCGACGGTATACGCCTTGCTCCCGTCGGTGACGTCGACGAGCTTGACGAGGATATCCTCCCGCGAGCTCTGCGCGAGGCCGAATTCATCGCCGAAGAAGTTGCGGCCGACGACCTCGATCTCCAAGCCTTCGTATGCCGCTTCCTGGCTGATGTACAGCGGGCGGGCGGCGTTGATCGTTTTGCCTTGGCTCCACGTATGGCCGTCCGCGGAGACCCACACGTCGTACACGCCCGCATCGAAGTTTTCGGGCAGGACGAACATGGCGCCGCTGGCGTACGTGGTATCCGACACTTCGGGCGTGAGGTAGGTGAGCCCCGCGCGCTCCGCGTCGAAGGCGGGGTCTACGGTGCCCGCGTTGGGCGCGATCGCCGCGCGGAAATCGCCGTTGGTATCGATGCCCGTGCCCATGACCGAGAACGCCTCGCCCGGCTTGACGGCGTCGGAAACGGCGGTGATGACGGGCGCGGCCTCCCAGCCGCCGACGGTGATGTCGAGCAGCGCCGTGCCGACGCCGTCGTCGTAGCCGCGCATCTCGTCCGTACCGGGGATGGATTCGAGCGGGCTGGTGGCGATGAGGGTGTAGCTGCCCGCGTACTCGGGCGTGAACGTAAAGGTCACCCGCCCGTTTTTATCCGTCGTGGCGCGGCCGAGCTCCACCTTCATGTTGGGGCGGGGCGAAAGCTGCGACGTATCGTACACGAGGTCGCCGTCCAGCGAGAACACGATCTCCTTTTCGGCAAAGGGCTGCTCGCCCTCGCCGCCGAGCGCGGGATACTCTTCGTCCGTATCCGTTTCGGGCGTGAGGCCGACTTTGCGGCGCACCTCGGCCGTGACGGTGATCTCGTCGGTCACGCTGTCCGAATAATACGAGAGCTCGTCAAACTCCACGGATACGAGCCAGTACGGCGCCGTCTGCACCGTGGCGGTGGCCGTGGGCACGATGTAATGGGTGACGTTGGCGTAGTCCGCGTCGGCAACGCCGCCGCCGATCAGGTAGGTGTAGTTGCGCGCGACCTGGGTGGCGGTATCGGTGTACTTCGTCTGTGCGGGGTTGTTGATGGTGGCGATCAGTTCGTACGCGCTGTCGGGCTGATCGGTCTCTTTGCGGTAGATAGACGTTTTGGAGGCGGTTTGCTGTTCCCACGAGAGGTGAACGGTGCGCGCGCCTTCCAGTTCGGCTTTCAGGCCGCTCTTGGCGTAGTCCGCCGCGTCCATGTCCTCGGGCATCAGCGGGTCGAAAAACACCGCCGAATACACCGCCTGGATGGTCCCGGGGATCTGCTGGATGTTCATGATGAAGCTGCCTTTGACGGCAAAGGAATAATAGATGCCCTGGTCAAATTTGTTGGCCGTGACCGAAGCCAGCACGTTGCGGCCAGGGTCCATGATGCGCACGTACTGGTACCAGGTATCGCGCCCGCCCGTGCCGCCGGAATCGTCCCCGACGTAGACGGACACTTTGTGCCACTGGTCGTCGTTCACGTCCACCTGCATGTAGACGTAGTCGCGCGTGCACTGCCACACGCTCTTGCGGCTCCAAACGGAGGGCTCGGGCGAGAGCAGGGCGACCTGCCCGGGAGAGCCGTGCGCGCCCGGCTGCGGGCCCGCTTCGGCGTAGTTCCAATAGCCGTGCGGCGTATCGTTGACCGATTCGACGGGGCTTTCGATGTTGGTCACGTAGCTCGGCCAGGCCGCGTAATGCACGGTGCTGGCGGACGTGAAATCGCTCAGCTGCGAAAGGTTTTTGACGGGCTGGCCGTCCCCCGTGACTTTGGCATAGGTCATCACGAAGCCGTCGTTGCCGTACAGGCGGGCGGCGTCGCGGTAGGTGTAATTGTTGCCGAGAGAAGTGGGCACGCTGTCGGGATCGTACCACTCGCCGTGCGTGTTCTCGTCCATGCCGAGGTAATAGGCCTGCGTGGCCCCTTCGGCCGCGGCGGGGCGGACGCCCGTCAGCACGCCGAGGACGCCGAAGAGCAGGGCCGCCGCCACCAGCAGGCACAAAACGAGCTTGCGGGCCATGCCCCTACCCTGTTTTGCTGCTACCATAGTTGTTTCCTCCGAACGAAGCGGCCGCTCCTTTGCGCCGCCGTTTTTGCTGTTTTTTAAGAAAGGGAGGCGCACCGCGCCGAATGGCCGCAGCCTCCTCCCTTCCCTGCCTTGCGCCCGCCCGCGCCGTGCGCGGGCGGGCCGTTTACCTTCAATTCCTGCGCTTGCGCACGGCGACCGCAGCCGCCGAGATCGCCACCGCCGCGCCGACGATGCTCACGCCGACGACGCTGCTGCCGCAGCCGCCTTCATCGGCGGGTTCGGGATCGGTGTTTCCGGGATCGGTGGGCGTGGGGTCGGTAGGCGTGGGGTCGACGGGCGTAGGGTCAACGGGATCGGGATCGGTGTCGGGATCGGGGTCGACGGGCGTATTGGCCGTCCACTTAGCCCAGAATTCCTTGTCCCCCGTGCTGCCCGCGGCGATGGACGTCACCGCGGTGCCTTCGCAGGCCTCGTTGTCGAACCAGCCTGCAAAGGTGTAGCCTTCGCGGGTGGGCGCCACCAGCGTGACCTCGTCCTCGACGGTGTACTCTTCGGGAGCGCCGGCGCCCGCCGTGCCGTCGTTGAGGTGGTAGGTGATGTCATAGGTGCGCGCGAGGTACCCCGCGTACAGCGCGGTGTCACCGTTCACGACGTCTTCCTCGAAGTTCCACGCCGTCTCGCAGTCGCTGTCCTTATACCAGCCCATGAACACGTACCCTTCCTTGACGGGGTCGGTCAGGGCGGACTCGGAGAGATACGCGCCGTCCGCCACGGACATCTCTACGGGCTCTTCGCCGTTGTTCTTGTTCAGCGTCAGGGTGACGACGTCCGCCCACTGCGCGGTGAGTTTGACGTCCTCTTCCAGCACTTTGCCGCTCGGGCCGAAGTCGCTCTCCGTCCAGACGGTGCCGTCCTCATCCATCCAGCCCGCGAACAGTTTGCCGTCCATGACGGGGTCTTCGGGCTTTTCCACGTAGAGCAGGGAGATATCCTGATCGGCGGGGTTTTTGGTGCGGGTGCGCGCGTCACCGTTCTCGTTCCAGCCGAGGCCGGTGCTGTCGTCGGTGATGTTCACTTCCTGCCCATCCACGAGGACGGAAGCCGCGCCCGCGTCCTGGTGCTCGTTGGCGATGTAGCCGTCCGCCCCGTTCAGGTCGAAGGAGACGGTGTAGAACTCGCGCATCGGGATGTTGTCCGTGCTCGCGTCGTAAGCGGCCTTGTCCTCGCCGCCTTCGGCGTTCCACTTATCGCCGTATGAAACTTTAAGCTGGTTGTTCGGATCGGCCGTGTACCATTCGGCCGTCTTACCGTGCGGCACATAGATCACGAAGCCCGCCGTATCCTTGGAGATGCTGTTGCCGCCGAACCAGGGCGTGGGGTTGCTGTCCACCATACGATTTTGTGCATACCATGCGGGCGTCTTATCGTTCTGCCATTTTTCGACGATGAGTTTGGCCGAAGTTACATCCATGATCAAGCTGTAATGCGCGATGTAGTTCAGGTCTGCAAACACGAGCTCCTGCACGTGCGTGTTCTTAAACGCTTCCGCGTCGATGCCGTACACGCTTTCCAGCCCCTTGATCTCGGTCATGCCGAACTGCCCCGTAAAGGCCTGGTAACCGATGACCTGCGTCGTGTTCGGCAGCTCGACGGAGACCACCGCGTCACACCAGTTGCCCTCGTCCGTCGTGCAGCGGAAGGCGCCGTCCGCCACCGCACCCACCTGCATGTACAGGGGCTGCAACTGGCGGGCCGTGTAGCTGTACTTGACGTCGTTTGACTGCTTCGTGGGGATCTTGTCCTCGGGCCAGCCGCGCGCGATGGAGACGTAGGTGTTGACGTCCATGCCCCACCCCGTGGCCGTGCTGTACTGCACGCCGTTGTTGCTGTAATAGCAGGTGAGCGTCATGTCGCCGTCGACGGGAAGGGTATCGCCCGAAACGTACAGGCGCTCGCCGTCGTCCAATGCGCCGTCTTCGTCGGCATCGACGAACAGGCCGTACAGCAGCGGGCCGGCGTATTTCTGCTGGCCTTTGCCGTCGTTGACGGGTTCGCCCAGGTCGTCGGTGAGCATGTATTCGTCATCCACATACACGAACGGCGAGATGTTGCCGAACATGGCGCGCACGGTCTCGTGCGTGAGTTTGACGTCTCCCGCGGCTTGGTACGTCACGTCGGCGTCGCTGCGCGCATCGTCGACGAGGCGTTCGCCGCCGTTGAGGTCGATGGTCAACGTGTGCTGCTGTGCATCCCCCGCGCCCTCTTCCGCCATAGCAGAGAAGGGGCGGACCGTCAGTGCGAGCGGCAAGACCAATGCCAGCGCCAACAAAATGGCGAGCAACGCTTTGCCGAACGCTTTTTGGGTAAGTGCTTTCATCTTTTCCTCCTTACAAATGTGTATTTGCTTGCGGCGCATGCGCCGCGGCTTCCTGAAAAAACGGTCATTGCCTGCGCTTGCGCGCGGCGAGCGCGGCCGCCGAAAGGGCCGCCGCCGCACCGAGGACGCTCACGCCGACGGCGCTGCTGCCGCAGCCGCCTCCCTCGGCGGGCTCTTCGGGCGCGGGCCCGTCCGGCTCCGTCGGCTCGGGGTCGACGGGCGCGGGGTCGACGGGATCGGGGTCGACGGGGTCGGGGTCGACAGGCTCGGGGTCGGGGTCTGTGTCGGGATCGGGGTCGGGATCGGGGTCGGGATCGGGGTCCTCGGCCGCGTTCTGCAAGATGTCGACGGCCACGGAAGGCGTCGCCGAGCCCGCGCTCTGGTTGTGGATGCGGTAGGCGTTGCCCTCGGTGATGGTGCCGAACACGTTGCCCTCGATGACGATGCCCTCGATGGTGTGGGTGTAGACGATGCCTTTGCGGGTGTTGTCGAGCGCGTTGCCCAACACGAGGATGTTGGTCAGATCGCCGATGCGGGTGCCGATGGGCCGGTGGGTGCTGTACACGCAGCTGTTGAGCACGATGCCCTGCCAGGGCGCGGCCTCCGTTTCGTTGGGAACGACCATGTCCTGCGTGATCGAAGGGTCGCCCTCCACGGTGTTGCCGCGGATATCCACCGCGTAGACCATCGTGCAGGAGTAGGAACCCGCCTGCCCGAACATGCCGCCGATGAAGCGGCCGGACGTCACGTCGATGGAGGTGTTGTGGGTGAGCGGGCTCGCGCCGCTGACGTGGTTGCCGCGGATGGAGATGTACATGTCCGCGGGCAGGCCCTGGCCGTCGTTGTAGGCGTTTCCGCTGTTGGAACCCCAGACCATGATGCCGTCCGTATCGACGACGGTGTTGGAGTCGACGGCGGCGTCGATCACGTTGCCGTACATGAGGATGGATTTGCAGCAATCTTCGCCGTAATTGTCGTACACCGTCACGTTTTCGTTGGCGGACATGAAGGAGACGACGCTCGTTTCGTCAGGCTCCACGGCAAAGCGCTCGTTCAGCTGCACGATGCCCTGCGCGAAGTAGTCGCGCCGCTCGGCCGTGACGCTCTGGCCCTTGCCGCGGCCGTCCACGATGGCCACTTTGAAGCGGCCGAACGTCGTGATGCCCGAAGTGACGATGCCCGAACCCTCCGCCAAGGTGATGCGGTTTTGTTCGGCGTCGTAGCTCTCCACGCGGCCGTAACCGAAGTTGCCGCCCGGCACTTCGACGCAGATGACCTCGCCGTCGTTTTTGCCCGTGCCGACGCCGCGGATGTCGTTGCCCTCGAAGTGGATGTCGTTGCGGCACATCATGCCGTGCATGGAAACGCCTTCCTGCGCGGTGATGAATTCGCGCCGCCCGCGCACGGTGTTGCCGAGCACGAAGGAATAGCCGTTGAGCACGTTGAACTGGGTGATGGAGTACTCGAAGCTCGAATTTTCCACCCGCGCGTAGCTGTGGTTGGAGATGCCGAGCGCCCCGCCGAAGCCCTTGACGTGCACGTTGTCGACGACGACGTGCGAGCCGCTGATCATCAGCCCGAGCCCGCGGTTTTTGCCGCCCGTGAGTACCGCCTTCTGCGGTTTGGCCATCGGGTAATCGATGGTCACGTTCTTGACGAAGAGGCCTTCGTTCGTGTACTTGTCGTGATCCTGGCCGCGGTCGGACTCGCCCAGCTGCACGTAGACGTCCGGCGAATGCGCGGGCGCCTCGCTCTCGGAGGTGTACGGGTTACGGATGGTCAGGTCGGCGATGCCCGTGTACCCGACCCTGTTTTTGTTGTAGGCGGGCACGATGAAGGTGTTGGCGTCGTCCGTGGCGGCATACAGGAGCACGGTCTCGTCCATGCCCGCGCCGACGAGGGCGACGTAGTCGGGAAGTTCGAGATAGGTCAGTTCAAACTCCCCCGCGGGGAAGGTGACCTGCCCGCCGCCCGCCGCGTACGCCGCGTCCACGGCGCTTTGGATGGCGGCGGTATCGTCCTGCCCGTCCCCTGCCACGGCGCCGTATTGCGTGACGAGAAATTGCGCGGACCAGTCGATCGTATCCGCCCAGGCCGCGCCGAGGCCGAGGGGGTCGCTCCCCGCCTCGGTGACGGTAAGCGTCTGCCCGCTCGAAGGCGCGGTGTCCGTTCCGTCGAAGGTGGAAACGTGCACCTCGTAGGTGCCCGCGGGGACGTTCGGCACGGTGAAGGCGATGCGGAAATTGTTGTAATCGGGCCCGCCGTCCTCTTCGGCGATCGGCGCGGCGTAGGATGTGCCCGTCTGCGCGTCGACGAGGGAGACGGACGGAACGACGTCTCCGCCGCCGAAACCGTCGGGATCGAAGTTGCGCCCGCTCACGTGCACCGTCTGCCCCGCCCACACCTCGTCCTCGGAGATGTACAGGGCGCGCGGGCCGTTGAGGGTGTACGCACCGCTCGTGCCGTACTCGTTTTCCACGCGCAGCGCGTAGGCGCCGTGCAGGGATCCGGGGAAGCGGCAGACGAGGTATTGCTCGTCCGCGGCGTCGTACTGGGTGACGGAGAGCTGCACCTCCTGCCCGCCGCCGGCGGGGCGCGCGTACACTTCGGACGCGGGCGTGAAGAATTCTCCGTTGATCGAGAACTGCTCCCCGGGGGATACGGCGTCCGTCACCTTGAAGATGACGGGCGCTTCCCCCTGCCCCTCCTCCGCGGCATAGGCCGCGGGGGCGAATACGGAGAGCGAGAGGGCGGCGGCGAGCAGGGCCGCCAAGATCAATTTTCGCTTTTTCATGTGTTGTAAATGCCTTTCTTGAAGTTGCCAAGATAACTGCGGTTGAGGCGCAGGAAGGCGTCTGTATACGCGCCGCCGAAATACTCGTCCGTCCAGCCCACCTGCATGCAGGTGTTTTTGAGCGCCGCGTAATTGCTTTCAAAGGCCTGATCGCTCTTGGACAGCATCACCGTCGTGATGGCCTTTTCGACGGTGCCGCGCTGCGCCCACACGCTGGTGACGCCTTCGAGGTCGCTCTCCGTCCAGGTATAGATGTCGGCACGGCGGGCGATGTTGGCGATCTGCGCGTCGTTGTCCTCATCCACCATGGCGGGAGAATAATACATGTCGAGCATGCCGCCGAGCGAACTGATGTCGTACACGCACTTGGGGTGCGTCTTGCTTGCGTTGGCGTAGAAGAAGGGGAAGGTGGGCTGCGGCGTTCCTTCGGTGCCGTTGGCCAGGTTGTACTGCTGCACCAGCCCGCCGATGGAGCCCGTGTTGTAGACCATCTGGTCGGCAAGCTGCGCGTCCTTGAACTGCCGCACGCCGTTTTCTTCGGTGAACAGGCCCGCGCTGCGGGGGCCCCAGCCGTAGAGGAGGTCGGCCGTTTCCGAGCACTGGAAGTCGAGCCAGCGCAGGATCTGGATGAGCTGCGCCTCGTTGACGCTCTTTTTGAAGATGACCACCGACGAGGGCACGGGCGCGCTCTGGGCAAAGAATTCAAACTGCGGCGCCATTTCGATGTTGAGGTACACCTTGCGGTACGGGATGGTCTCCCCGTTGACGGTGACCCGGTTGCCGTCGGGCAAGGCGTTCGGGTAGGTGACGGCGTACAGGCCGTTGTTGAGTTCGGCCTTGATCTGGCTCCACGGGTTGTTGTAGCCGTAGAAGCCGGGGTCGTCCCCGTTGCCCACCTTCATGAGCTTGCCCTCGCGCACGGTTTGGTTCCAGCGCAGCATCAGGTCCTTGAAAAAGTCCTGCAAGACCATGTTTTTGACGGTATGTTCCTGCGCGTCCCAATAAGAGAACATGGTGTTGAGGTAGCCGTTGGCCCCCAAGAGGATGGGGAACAGGCCCGCCATGGGGCTCCAATTGTCGCGGTCGGACCCGTCCTGCGCGAGGATGGGCGTCACCCAGCGCGCGTCGCCCGCATAGGTGACACGGTACTTGGAGGGGTTTGCATGGATGGTGTCGTAGATCCTGTACAGGAAGGTGAAAAAGTCGTCCGCGCTGTTGATGGGAACGTCGTACAGCTGTTCGGGGGTGAACCGGCCCTGCTCTTCAAAAAGGGCCTGCAACTCCTCGGTGGTGTGCGCGGAGGGATAGGCGTCTTTGAGGATATCCTCGCGCACGTACACGCAGCCGTGGTAGTTTTGCAGGTATTCGAACATCACCGTCTTGGAAGGATCCGCCGCGGGGTCGACGGTGGAGAGGCCGACGTCTCCGAGGTTGTACGGGATGCCGTAGATCCTGCCCTCGGTGTTGCCGCCCGTGACCTGCGACGTGCTCCAAACGTATTCGGGCATGCGCCGCACGATGGTCGGGCAATATTTTTCGATGTAATCGGTCAGATCCCACACGAGGTCGTAGGAGCCCTCGGCGTTGATGATCTCGGCGATCTCGTGGGTGCCGTAAGCGATGTGCGGGTAGTAGCGCCCGCCGCCCATGACGATGGTGCCGAGCGCGGCCGCGACGGACTGGCCCTGGTTGTCGAACGAGGTATCGGGGTCGATGCCCAGGCCCGTCACGCGCATGATCTCGGCGGAGACCACGTCCTGCGACGATTCCGTCTTGCCGAAGCCGCCCGTGCCGTTGGCGTTCCAGGCCGTCAGCTCCCACGGTTCGAGGTCGGTGGAAGGGATGTCGGACGAGTCGGCGCCGAGGTACTGCTCCTGCGTCCAGTAGTACACGTCCTCCCCGCCCGCGCCGCCTTTATTTCCGCAGGCGGCGAACACCGCCAGGCCCACGGCCGCCGCGCACAGGAGCGCCGCCGCCTTCAAAAATCTGTTTTTCATCTCGTTTCCTCCTTTGGGTGGGCGGGCACGGGGCCCGCGCTCAGGGCGTTTATTCCTTCACGCTGCCGATCATGACCCCCTGCACGAAATACTTCTGCACGAAGGGGTACACGACGACGATGGGCAGCGTCGTGACCAGGATCTGC
This sequence comes from uncultured Clostridia bacterium, assembly GCA_944328445.1. Lineage (GTDB taxonomy): Bacteria > Bacillota > Clostridia > Christensenellales > Borkfalkiaceae > Borkfalkia. Next base: position 48,777 of record CALVHO010000013.1, read on the forward strand.
GCCGCCTGGATCGCCTCGGGCGTCATGGCGGAATCCAGGTTGCCGAACTTGCCCGTGGCCACGGCGTTGGCGATGGCGTCCTGGATGTTTTGCTGCTTTTTGAGCATCATCTGCAAATTGAACTGCATGGTGTACAGGTCGGAACGGTTGACGTAGTAGAGCGTCGTGGACCAGTCGTTCCAATAAAACACGGCATTCCACAGCAGGATGACCGCCACGATGGGCATGGAGAGGGGCAACATGATCCTGAACAGGATCTGCAATTCGTTGGCGCCGTCCAGCCGCGCCGATTCGGGCAGCGATTCGGGGATGGTCATCAGATAGGTGCGCACCACCACCATGTTATAAAAACTGAACGCGCAGGGCAGAATATACACCCAGAACGTGTTGTACACGCCGATCATGCGGTAGACGACGATGTTGGCGATGATGCCGCCGCCGAAGAACATCGGCACCGTCAAAAACCCGACGATGACGGCCCGGCCCGGAAGCCCCTTGCGGAGCATGGCGTAGCCCGCCATGTAGGTGACCAACAGCGCCACCAGCGAGCCGACGACCACCCTGAGCACGGAGATGGTAAAGCCCGTCCACGTCGTCTTGTCGATGAGCACGATCTGCAAATTGTCCAGCGTCCACGACCGCGGCCAGAACACGATGCCGCCGAGCGCCGTGTCGCTCGCGTCGTTGAGGGCGGTGGCGAGGATGTTCAGGTACGGGAAGATGAACAGGAAGGACAGCAACACCATCAGCACCGTGTTGCAGACGACAAAGATCCACCGCGAGGCGGATACCTTCATTTTGGAACGCTTCAATGCCTTCATACCGCCCTCCTCACCACATCGAAATGGAACTGACTTTGGCCGAGATCTTGTTCACGGTCAGCGTCAGGGCGAGGGCGATGACGCTCTGGAAGAGGGAGAGCGCCGTGCCCATCTCGAAATCGTTCTGCACGATGCCGTTGCGGTACACCCAGGTCGCGATGACTTCGAAATCGGACCAGGCGTGGATGCCCTCGGTCAGGCCGTAGACGAGGTCAAAGTTGGACCCGAACACCTGCCCGACGTTGAGGATGAGCTGGATCATGGTCACGGGCAGCAGCGTGGGCAGCGTGATGTGCCACGCCTGCATGAAGCGGCCCGCGCCGTCGAGCTGGGCGGATTCGTACAGGTCGGGGCTGGCCGAAGAGATGCTGGAAAGGTAGATGATGGAGCCCCAGCCCAGCCCCTTCCACACCGTTAAGATGATGTAGACGGGGATGAACAGCCCCTCGGAGGAGAGGAAGGACGCCCTGCTGCCGCCGAGGGCGACGATGATGTTGTTGATGGCGCCGTATTCGCTGAGCATGGAGACGGCCATGCCCGTCACCGAGACCCAGGAGAGGAAGTACGGCAGGTAGCTGATGGTCTGCACCGTGCGCTTGAAGGGCCTGTTCAGGATCTCGTTGAGCAGCAGCGCAAAGATGATGGGCGCGGGGAAGTTGATCAGCAGCGTCAGGGCGTTGAGGTAAAAGGTGTTCCAGATGACCCTGTAAATGGACGGCGTACTGAATATCTTGACGAAGTGGCCGAAGCCCGCATAGTCCGTCAGCGGGCTGAAAAAGCCCGTGAACATCGAATAATCCTCGAAGGCGAGCAGCACGCCCACCATGGGGAAATAGCTGAAAATGAGCGTCAGGACGACCGCGGGCGCGAACAGGAGATAGAACGGGAGGTTGCTCTTGAACGAATGCCGTATCCTGCACGGCTTGAATTTTTTCCGCCTTCCTACGGCGGGCACCGCCCCTTCCGCCTCGGCCGCTTTGCCCTGCACCGCAAATTTCATTCCGCCCTCCTTTGTACGCCGCCACGAAAACGGCCGCGAACCGCTTGCTTTTTTCCTGTTTTTCTGCTATAATTTGTGCCGTTCCCGCAAAAAAAGAAAACGCGGCACAACCGTATCTTCGTTATTATCATAGCATTGAAAAATTCCCGTTTCTTATCATTTGAGAGCAAAATATTCTTGGAATTTGCGCAGGTACAGAGCCCTTGCGCAGACCACGGGAGGAGACCATGGCCAACCTGCGGCCCGCAAAGATCGACGCGGACAAAAACCTGAAAGAGAGCGAAGCGGTGATGGATTCCGCGCGCTCGGCCACCTACGAATACGAGCGCGACAAGGAAACGCGCGTGCATATTTCGCCCGACAAAGTCAACAACTGTTCCATGCACTTCCACAACCAGGTGGAGATCATCGCCGTGCAGACCAGCCAGCAGCTCGTGCAGATCAACAACGAGCAGACCATCCTGCACGCGGGCGAAATGGCCGTGGCCGATTCCTTCGACGTGCATTCCTATACCTATTGCGACGCCGTCAGCACCGTGCTCATCATCCCCGACGCCTACCTGCACGAATACAAGCTCTACAAGCAGGACATGAGCCTGCGCTCGCACTTCATCCGCGACAAAAAGGTGTTCGACGCCTGCTTCCCCCTGCTCAAACAGATCGCCGAAGAGAAAAACACCCTGCTGCAACGGGGGCTGATCGACGTGCTGCTCGGCCGCATCGTGAGCGCCGTGGGGCTCGTGCACGCACCGCAAAGCAGCCGCCAGGACGTGGCGCTCATCCACGACATCCTCACCCACATCGAAAAGCATTACGCCGAAAACATCACGCTGCAAAGCGTGGCCGCGACCTTTTCCTACTCCGCATCGCACTTTTCGCGGCTGTTCAACGCCTTTTTCCACTGCAACATCAAGGACTACATCAACACCGTGCGGCTGCGCAAGTTTTTTGAACTGCGCGAAGCGTCGCCGGACAAGAGCCTGATCGAACTCATCCTCGAAAGCGGCTTTTCCAGCGTGCCGACCTTCTACCGCCTGTTTTCCAAAAAGCTCGGCATGTCGCCCTTCAAGTATTTCAACACAGAAAAAGCACCCCCCCCCGTATAATTCTTAAAAAATGTACATTCAGCCTAAACAAAAACCCGGAGCGGCGCTTCGGGTTTTTTATTTTTTGCGGTTTGATTTTTGCTTTTTGCGCTCCTTGCCCGCCGCTATTGACAAGCCGCCCCGCCTGTGCTACCATGAAATCGCCCGCGCACGGGCGCACAGGAGGTGCACATGCGGCCGTTCCCCTATTTTGAATGCGACGACAAGACGCTCAACGACGCCTTCCGCATCGCCTGCGGCGACGTGGAAGGAAACGTCGTGCCCTACCGCGGCGGCCTGCTCGCACAAAGAGAGCCCTGCCTGCTGGCGGGGCTGGACTACACGCAGCCGTGGACGCGCGACGCGGCCATCAACACCTGGTACGCCCTGGCCATGGCCGACGGCGAGGTGACCAAAAACACCCTGCTCTCCGTGGTGGAAACAAAGGGCGGAAGGCCCGTCGTGGCGGGCTCGTACGGCCAGGCCTGGGACAACGCCGTTTGGGCGCTCGGCGCGCGCGAATACCTCGCCTTCCACGACGACGCAGAATTTTGCGCCTTCGCCGCAGAAGTGCTCCGCAACACCCTCGCCGAATACGAAGAGACCGCTTTTTCGCAGGACGTAGGGCTGTTTTCGGGACGCGCCGTGTACGCGGACGGCATCGCATCCTACCCCGACAACGTCGCAAACAAGCTGGACAAGGAGCCGCTGTACGCCCTCTCCACCAACTGCGTTTTTTGCGAGGCCTACCGCATCTGCGCGCGGCTGGCGCAAAAATGCGGCCTGCCGCACCTTGCGTACGCGCAAAAGGCGGACCGCCTGCAACGGGCGATCTTACACCATTTCCCCGACGCGGCGACGGGGCTTTTCGATTATTTCGCCCATGAAAGCGACGCGCAGGAAGCGCTCGGGCTGGCGTATGCGGTGCTGTTCGGCATCGCGGACAAAGAACAGGCGGGCCGCTTTTTCGATCGGGCGCACGCGACGGCGCACGGCATCCCCTGCGAGTGGCCGCCCGTCTCCCGCTACACGGGCTTTGCCGAGGGCAGCTACGGGCGGCACAGCGGAACGGTCTGGCCCATGATCAACGGGGCCTGGGCGCTGGCGGCGCTGCGGGCGGGGCGCGCGGACATATTCGGGCGCGAGCTCTCCCTCCTCGCCGAAAAGGCGGTGCGCGACCTGCACTTTTCCGAGATCTACCACCCCGACAGCGGCCTGCCCTACGGCGGCGTGCAGGAATGGGAAGGCAAGATCGTGCCATGGCAGTCCTGCCGCAAACAGACGTGGAGCGCGACGGCCTTCCTGGCGATGCTCTACAAGGGCGTTGCGGGGATCGCCGCCGGGGAAGGCAAGGTGACGATCCGCCCTCACCTCCCGCGCGGCGTCGGCGAGCTGACGCTGACGGGCATCGAAGTGTACGGCCACCGCTTTGACCTGCGCGTCGTCCGCGAGGCGGACGGCCCGTCGCAGGCGGAGGGACGCGCCGAAGACTTCGGCGGGCGCGAGATCGTGCTGTCCTTTCACGGATAGCGCGTTCACGGCACGGACAGCGCAAACGGCCCCGCGGCCGGAAGGAGACAAACGATGAACAAATTTTACACGCTCACCGTCGGCGAGGACATGGAGATCGTCTACCGCACGCCCGCCAGAGAATACCGCCTGGGCGGGCCCTCTTTCGAGATCGACGGCAAGATCTGCGGCACCATCCGCGGCGCGAAGCGCATCTTCGCCACAGAACGCAAAGACGGCTGGACGGAGGAGCGCTACGAAGGCAGCCTCGGCGAAAACACGATCGCGCTCGTGCTGCGCCGCCGCGACGGCACGCCCTTCGTGCGCTGGCACTTCGCGCTGGCGGGCGCGGGCAGGCTGACCAAGCGCGGCGGAAAGGACGGGCTCGTCTACATGCAGTACGCCTGCCGCGGCTTCCGTGGCAAGGAGGTGCGGCTGTCCGAATACAACCACCAGCGGTACAGCTTCTGCCTGGCCGAAGTGCCCGCCTTCCGCGTCGAAAAGGCCGTGATGGGGCCGATCCTCGTGCAGGCCGCGGCGGGCGCGAGCGCGTTGTTCGCCTACGAACACGGTTCGCAGTACCCCGACCGTTTCCTCGAATTTGCCAAAGTGCGCGGCGGGATACAGCTGCGCGCGGTCAAGGGGAATTACTGGCACGGGCAGGCGGTCGACGGCTACGAGACCGTCTGGCTGCAATTCGGCGCCTGCGACGGGAACGAAGAGGAGCTCGCCGCGCTGTACCGCGCCTTCTGGCAGGACCATATCCTGCCCGGCCACCCCTCGCGCCGCCCGCTCCTGTATTACAACACGTGGAACGTGCAGGAGCGCACGCAGCTGCGCACGGGCACCTACCACTCCTGCATGACGCTCGCCCGCATCCTCGAAGACGTGGAGACGGCCCACCGCATGGGCATCGACGTGTTTGTGATCGACACGGGCTGGTTTACCCGCGGCGGAGACTGGCAGGTGCGCCGCGACCGCTTCCCCGACGGGCTGCAAAGCGTGGCCGAAAAGCTGCACGGCTACGGCATGCGGCTCGGGCTATGGATCAACCCCTCCGCCGCGGGGCTGCAAAGCGACGCCCTGGCCGAATACGGAGAATGCGTCGCCTCCTATATGGGAGAGCGGACCAAACCCTTCCCCGTATGGGAATCGGAACCCTGCCACGGCATGTGCCTGGCCTCCCGCTATTGGGAGGTGCTCGCCGCCAACCTCATCCGCCTTTGCAAGGAGACGGGCGCCTGCTACATCAAATGGGACGCCATCTGGCAATACGGCTGCACGGACGGGCATCACCTGCACGGCACCGAAGAAAATTCCCAGCAAGAGCGCGGCGAGTGCTATTCCTTTTTCATGGAGCGCTACCTCGAAAAGATCTGCGACGCCATCTTAGAAGAATGCCCGCAGACCATCCTCGACTTCGACATCACCGAAGAGGGCCGCTGCGTAGGCCTCGGCTGGCCTGTCCGCGGGAAATATTTCCTCGTGAACAACGGGCCCAACTACCACAACTACGACCTGCCCGACCCGCAGTGGACCAACATCTTCGTCAACCCCGGGCCCGCGCGCACATGGATCTGCCGCGCCGCCAACAACTACGGCAAATGGATCCCCTCGCACCTCTTCCTCTGCCATTACCTGCCCGACCCGCCGCAAAGTTCGCAGCGCATGAACCTCGGCTCGCTCATCCTCGGCGGGAACGGCATCTGGGGAGACTTGCACGCCCTTTCCGAAGAGGACGTCGCCCTGCACGCCGAAGTGCTCGGCACGTACAAACAGGTCGCCGAGGATATGGCGCGCGCCGCCGAACGCATCGACGGCGAAACGGCTTCCTCCTTGCAAAAATACGAAAAGGTCGACCCCGCCACGGGCCGCGGCGCCATCGTGCTGTTCGGCTTCTGCGGCCGCAAAAGTGAACTGACCGCGCGCATCGAAAGCCCCGTCAGCGGCAATTTCCGCATCTTCGGCGACGCCGCCTGCGAGCGCCGCGGCGGCGCCTGGTTCGTGCGCGCCCGCTTCGACGGCGCCGACGCGGCCATCCTCTTCTGCCTCTGAACCCGCCGCCCGCACGGGCGGCGGACGAAACTTCTCCCCAACGCCATGCAAAGAGCGCACCCGACGGGTGCGCTCTTTGCGTTTTCTGCTAATTTTTACCTGCAAACATATGTGCCCCGGCGCATGTTCCGCTCCGAGGGCCCGCCGCCCTTCGCCTTTCCGCGTGCGGCGTTTCAGCGCGCGATGACGGGCAGGTCTTTGACCGCGGCGTAGATCTTTTCCGCGCAGCTGCCGCTAAGCAGCAGGCCGTCTCCGTAAAACGCTTTCATGGCTATTTCGTACCGCCGTAGGACATGGAATTGTCGATGAGGATGTCCTCGCCGCCCTTGTCCTTGGAGGCGGCGATGCGCTTTTGCAGCTCCGCGAAGTACAGGTCGTCGTCGATCGGCAAAGAGACCGTGCGCCCCTGCCAGGCCGAGAGCAGCATGGCGTCCATCAGCTCCACGCAGCGCAGCCCCTCGCGCCCGTCCACATACAGCGGCTGCAAACCCAGAACGGCGTCGGCAAAGTTGTTCAGAATGCCGACGTGCTGCGGGTTTTCCCCGCCCTGCAAGACGATCTCCTCCGTGTGCGCGGGCTCGGCGAACCCGTCCTTGGCCGTTCGGAGAAATTCCTGCAAGTCCTCGTGCAGGCGGCCGACGGTGAGCGTGTCCTTTTCGCAGACGATCTTCCCGCGCGAGCCCAGCACCTCGAAGCGGTTGGTGCCCGGGGCGTCCGCCGTGGAGGTGATGAACGCGCCCGTCGCGCCGTTTGCAAATTCGAGGTAGGCCGTCACGTCGTCCTCCGTTTCGATGTTGTGCCATTTGCCGAAATGGCAGAAGGCGTGCACCTTATTCGGCATGCCGCAGATCCATTGCAGCAGGTCGAGCTGGTGCGGGCACTGGTTCAACAGCACGCCGCCGCCTTCGCCCTTCCACGTGGCCCGCCAGCTGCCCGAATCGTAATAGTACTGCGTGCGGAACCAGTTGGTGATGATCCAGTTCACGCGGCGGATCGCGCCGATCGCCCCGCTTTGGACGAGGTCGTGCATGCGGATGTACAGCGGGTTGGTGCGCTGGTTGTACATCATGGTGAACAGGCGCCCGCTCTGTTCGGCGGCGGCGTTCATCTCCTTGACCTGCTTTGTGTACACCCCCGCGGGCTTTTCGCACACGACGTGCAGGCCCTTGCGCAGCGCGCGGATGGCCAGCGGCGGGTGGCTGTAATGCGGCACGGCGATGATGACGGCGTCCACGTCTGCCCCGTCGATGAGCTCGTCCCCCGATTGGAAACAGCGGTAATCGCCGGGCGAATTTTTGCGCGCCGCTTCCAGCTTCTTTTCGTTCAAGTCGGCGATCGCCGTGACGACGCCGTTGCGCACCTTACCCGACTGAAAAAAGCTGAGGTGCATGCTCCCCATGTTGCCGACGCCGATGATGCCGAATTTTACTTTGTCCATGCCCCGTTTCCCTCCTTGAATGCGTTTTCCGCCAGGATGCCGCGCAGCGCCGCGGCGGCCGCGGCGAACGCCGCGCGCGGCGTTTCGAATGCGTATTTGTTTTTTAAGCGGGTGCGGTCGATGTCCGCATAGCCCGCGAACACGGCCAGGTGCGGCTCGACCGTCAGCACCGCGTCGCCGCGGGGCAGTACCCGATCCCGACATAGGGCGCCCCGAGCGCCTTGTGCTCCGCGATCACCTCGTCCGTCTCGTTGACGATGCGCTCGACGGGCGTGTGCGTCGCGCAGACGCGCAGCCCGTTTTCGGCGAACCGCTCCCGCAGAAAATCCGTCCCGCATTTTCCGAACGCGGAGATCTGCACGCAGTCATACCCCGCCTTCGCCACTTTTTTGAGCGTCTGCGCGATGTCCTTTTCGGTCTGCGTGTAGGCGCGCACGGTGTAAAGCTGCGCCGCGATCACAAGTTTTTGCATCGCCGTTCCTCCTTCTTATGGCCGTTTGGTCATAGTATAGCAGACATTTTTTATTATTCAATAACCTTTTTTGCCTGAATACATTGCTTTTTCTGCCTTTTTGTGGTAGGATCGAAGCATGCTGAACAAGATCGTTTTCGACCACATCCAATTTTCGCACTCGCATGACTTTGACGTGGACGCGCACAACTTTTTCCACCACCAGCATTCCTCGTTTGAACTGTTGTACGTGATGCAGGGCGAGGGCACGTTCCTGATCGAAAGCACCTCCTACCAATTCACAGACCGCACCGTCTTTTTGATCCCGCCCGGGAAATACCACGTGATGAAGATCCCGCCGCAGCAAAACTATGAGCGCTGCATCGTCAACTTTTCGCCCGAGCTCCTTCCGCACTGCATGAAAGATACGGGCATTTTGTGCAAAAAGGCCGACGCGGCATTCGGAGAGCTCTTTTTGAAGGCGGACAAGTACGCCGACGACTATCCGCCCGAACCGCTGTATACGCTGCTGCTCTCCTTCCTGAGCGAGGCGCTCATCCTCCTCGCCTATGAAAAGGGCAAAGCGGAGTTCAAGACGACGCAGCTGCCGAAAGCCGTGACGGACGCCATTGAGATCATCGAAAAGAACAAGGACCAACCGCTGACGGCGGGCGACATCGCGAAACGCCTCTTCGTGTCCGAGACCTACCTGCACCATATATTCAGCCGCACCATGAACATCAGCCTCATGCGCTACCTGCGCATCAAAAAGATGTACCTGGCGCGCGAATACCTGCTGCGCGGCACCCGCCCCTCGGAGGTATGCACCCTCTTGGGGTACAAGGACTACCCCACTTTTTTCAAAAACTACCGCGCCGTGTTCAACGCCTCCCCTTCCGAAGACGCGCGCAGGTAAGCAGGGCGCGCCCCGCCCGCGGCCGAGGGATCTGCAAAGCCCGCCGCGCACGGACGCTTTTGCAAACAAGAACTTGCAAACTTCGGATGTATGTGTTACAATAGGAAAAGTTCCGAAGATACAAAAGAGAGGAAGAACGGATGATACAATTTCACGTCTATCCGCAGGGAAAAAGGCGCGCCGTTACGTTCGGGTACGACGACGGCCACCAAAACGACGAAAGGCTGATCGCCCTTTTCCGCAAATACGGGATGAAGGGCACCTTTTTCCTGAACGGCGGCAACTACCTTCACTGCACGGACGAGGAGGCGGAAGCGCTGCGCGGCTTGTACAAGGGGCAGGAAGTGGCCTGCCACACGCTCTTGCACGGATGGTGTGCCCGCATGCCGATGCAATCCGTCGTGACCGAAGTGTTTGAAGACAGAAAGATCCTGGAAGCGATCTTCAAGACCCCCGTCACGGGGCTTTCCTACCCGAGCGGCTCTTACAACGAAGAAGTGCTGCGCGCGGTGCGCGCGTGCGGCATTTTGTACAGTCGGACGACATGTTCGGCCGGCCGATGCGTGCTCCCGGATGATTTTTTGGCGTGGCACCCCGCATGCCATCACGCGAACGCGCTGCCCGTGTGCGAAAAGTTTTTGCAGGGCATCGATTCGGAGTGGGAACAGCCCCTCCTCTACATTTGGGGGCACAGCCATGAATTCCGGGAGGAAAGGGACTGGGAAAAAATAGAGGAAATTTTGAGGATGCTTTCGGGCAACGAAAAAATATGGTACGCGACAAATCTTGAAATTTACAACTACACGGAAGCCCAAAAACGGTTGCAGATCTCTGCGGACGAAAGGATGTTTTACAACCCGTCGGCCATCCCCGTCTGGGTCGAAAAAAACAAACAAACCGTCCTGGAAATCTTGCCCGGGCAGACGTTGACGCTCGAATGACAGTACGTAAAAAAGCCAAAGCGCCGCTGTTTTGCAGCGGCGCTTTGGCTTTGTATAAGATGATCGGGGCTTGCGGCTGCGCCGCAAAGCTCGCTCCGCGAGCACGTAAGGAGCGAAGCGACGGAATAGCGATTGTTCGCCGAAGGCGCAATCGCGTCACAGCTGCGGCAACAGCCGCAGCGGCTCGACTCTGTGCTACATCTCCACCACGCAAAAGACGCCCCCGCAAAATGTGGAGATGATCAGGGCTTGCGGCTGCGCCGCAAAGCTCGCTTCGCGAGCACGTAAGGAGCGAAGCGACGGAATAGCGATTGTTCGCCGAAGGCGCAATCGCGTCACAGATGCCCGCATACGCGGGCATCGGATCGGCTCTGTACTACATCTCCACCACGCAAAAGGCCACCCCACAAACCAACGTGGAGATGATCAGGGCTTGCGGCTACGCCGCAAAGCTCGCTTCGCGAGCACGCACAGATGCCCGCATACGCGGGCATCGGCTCGATTCCTCGCGTTCTCCACCAGCAAAAAAGACAGCCCCGCAAAATGTGGAGATGATCAGGACTTGCGGCTACGCCGCAAAATTCTTCGCTGCGCTCGAATACGAACAGCTGCGGCAACAGCCGCAGCGGCTCGACTCTGTGCTACATCTCCACCACGCAAAAGGCACCCTGTAAAGGGTGCCTTTTGCGTGGTGGAGATGTTCCTTCCAAATCCGAACCTAATTCTGCGTTGATTTCATCTATCGTGGCCGTCTTTGAGCCGTCTTTATAGTTAAACGTGAACACCACTTTGTCGTCATAGACGAATACGGCATTCACAAAGCTCTCGACAAGCCGCTTTCGACTTGCAACGTCCGTCAAATTGGTATCTCGGAATTTGCTTATCCAAAAGGCGATGTGCTCCTTCGTGATCTTCGGCTTTTGCAGTTCCTCGCTGTAAATGGCGACTTTGATCTCTTCTCTTTCCTGCTCCAACGCTTCCAACCTCTCCTTCGTGGAGGGAGTAAGAATGCCCTGCTGGATTGCATTGAGCATGTTCTGTATGCCGGTTTCGATTTCTTTCAGACGCGCATTGAGCTGCGGCAGCTTGGAGTTCTCTTGCGCAAGAATGTTTAGAATCGCGTCGGCAATGTGGTCGATGAGTTCGTCGTCCATGACGATCTTCATGATATAATGAATGACAGCGTCCTCGATCCAATCTTTCTTTACGGGCTTTTTATCGCACCCCATCTTGCGCTTGGCGTGGGAGCACTTATAATAGCGATGAACGGTTCCCGTATGGCTCTTGCCGCTCTCTCCGACCATGAACGTGCCGCATTTGCCGCAAAACAGCCGCGTCGTCAAGATATAGTC
>CALVHO010000014.1 GCA_944328445.1 uncultured Clostridia bacterium
TTTCCCCAATTTTTTCCCCAATTTGGGGAAGAAGCAAAAAAGCACAAAAAGAAAGACGCCATATTTTGTGTTTCTTTATCTGAAAACCACAATATATAGCGTCTAATGGCTGGGGTGGCTGGATTTGAACCAACGAATGATGGAGTCAGAGTCCATTGCCTTACCGCTTGGCGACACCCCAATGTTACGTTACCACGCTATTTTAGCAAAGTTCGGGCGGCAATGCAAGCGTTTTTGCTCCCCTTTCGCAAATTTTTTCGGCAGGTCGCTGGCATGCGCGCACACGCCTCGGCCCGCACCGCGGGCCGAAGCAGCCCCCGCAGGCAGGCCCTGCCCGCAGGACCCGCCGCGGCGCCAAGGCGGGCACGCCGAACGCCACCCCCGCGCCGCCCGACAAGCGGCCCCGAGAGGGCCCAAAACGGCGGCGCGGGGGTAAACCTTCAAAAAATTTCACCAAATTTTCACAATCGCGCAACGCGGCCCCCACCGGGGTGCGGTATTTTCTCCGCAAGGGCCCCGAACGGCGCGCCGCTTGCGATTTGACAACAAAAAGTGTTATTTTCAAAACCTTGCGAAGAAAAAACGGGCCTCTTCATGCATTCCGCGCCTTTATATAAACGCGCGCGGCGGGCGGAAAAAGGGGAAAACGGGCAGTTCTTGCCATTTTTGCCGTAAAAATTTTTATTTCATGTCTTGATTTTATTTGCATATGGCGGACGCTTATGCTATAATAGGCCCTGCTAAAACCCGTTGTGCCTTTTTTCGGCACGGTTTTTTGGGGAACGCACCGTTATTTTTTTCGGCGGAACGAAGAAAATAAGATTCAAGATAGATCGAGCAAACAAGAGTCAAGGAAAAGAGGTCAAAGTCAACGGACATGAACAGGGTCTACATAAGATTCAAATACGCCATGGACTGGCTGGCGGCGCTGATCGCGGTGATCGCGGCGAGCCCCCTGCTGCTCGGCGTGGCGATCGCCATCAAGGCAGAAGACGGCGGGCCGGTCATCTTCAAACAGAGCCGCACCGGCGCGGGCGGGAAAAAGTTCAACTGCTACAAATTCCGCTCGATGAAGAGCACGCACGTGGCCTTCGACAAAAACCACCCCGTCATCAAAGACAGCAACGCCAATGTCACCAAAGTCGGGCGTTTCATCCGCAAATTCAAGATCGACGAACTGCCGCAGCTGTTCAACGTGCTGCGCGGCGAGATGAGCTTCATCGCGCCCCGCCCGCTGCTGCCCGTGTACGACAACGAATACGAGGACTGGGAGCTTGTAAAGTTCGAGATCCGTCCCGGTATGACGGGCCTGGGCCAGGTCCGCGGCAACGGTTACCTGAGCATCAAGGACCGCAAGTACTACGACGTTTACTACGCGATGCACGCATCGCTGTGGCTGGACATCAAGATCATCCTCAAAACGGTGGGCGTGGTGCTCTTCGGCGAGAAGAAGTTTTTGCGCCCCGTTTCCGAACAGGAATACCGCCACTTGAAGCGCGAGGTGAAGCGCCATTACACGGTGCAGCCCGAAACGGTCGCCGAACTGCGGCCGCAGGGTGAATGAACGGGCGCCCTTCGCCGTACGCAGAGGACGGCAGGATCAAAATCGCACAGATCATCGGCGACGCAGCCTTGGGCGGCGTCGCCGCTTGCCTTTTGAATTACTACCGTTTTATGGACCGCGGGCGGTACCGCTTTGATTTTTTCACGTACGGGCCCTCCTCCTTCGACGAGCGGCTGCACGCCGTCGACAAGGACGCGCGCGTGTTCACGATCCCGCGGCTGGACACCCGCTTTTACAAGGCGGTGCCCGCCCTGACGCGGGCGCTGCGCGAAGGCGGCTACGTCGTCGTGCACTCGCACATGACCACGCTCTCGGCCTTTGCGCTGCGGGCGGCCGACAAAGCGGGGGCGGCCGTGCGCATCTGCCACGCGCACAGCACCTTCGACAAGCAGTCCGACCACTATTTCGTGAAGGCGGCGCTGCGCCCCTTTGCGGCCCGCCGCGCCACCGCGCTCATGGCCTGCGGCAAGCTGGCGGCGCAAAACCTGTACCGTGAACGGGCGGACGAGGCGGTCATCCTGCCCAACGCCATCGACTTGGAGCGCTTCGTCCCCGGCGGCGAGGCGGAAAAGCGCGCCCTCGGGCTTTCGGGGCGGGTGCTGCTGTTCGTCGGGCGGTTTGCCCCGCAAAAGAACTTGCTGTTCCTGCTCGAAGCCTTTGCAAAGGCGCGCACAGAACTGCCCATGACGCTCGTGCTGGTGGGCGCGGGCCCGCAGCGCGGCCCGCTCGACGCGCTGGCCGCGCAGTTGAAGATCGGCCGCGACGTGCGCTTCGTTCCGCCCTGCGACCCCGCCCCCTACTACGCCGCCGCCGACGCCTTTTGCCTGCCCTCCCTGTACGAGGGACTGCCCGTCGTGGGGCTGGAAGCGCAGGCCGCGGGGCTGCACTGCCTGTTTTCGGACAAGGTGACCGAGGACGCCGACGCCGCGCGCACCGCCGCCTTTTTGCCCCTCGACGCCGACGCCTGGGCGGAAGCGATGCAGGGCCCGCTGCCCAAGCGGGCGGACGGCGCGGACAAGCTGCGCGCCGCGGGGTACGACATCCGCCGCGAGGCCGCGCGCCTGCCCGCCTTTTACGACGGACAGCTGCGCCGCGCGGGCCTGACTCTCTGACCCGCGCGCCCGCTTCCGCGGCTTGACAGGACGCCCCTTTCCGTGCTATGATAATGGGGCGGAGCGGCCCCGCCGCACCGCCGCGCGCTTACTTCGCGCCCGCCTCTTCCGCGGGCCGGTATGGAGAACTTTATGGCAAACCCCGCAAACGGAACAAAGCGCCTGCTGCAACAGGGATACCTGCTGCGGCTTCTGGTACGGCGCAACATCAAAAACCAATATTACCGTTCCTTCATCGGCGTATTGTGGACGGTGCTCAACCCGCTGCTGAACATGCTGGTCATGGCCTTCGTCTTTTCCGAGCTGTTCGGCATGGGCAGCGAGGGCGGGCTCGACTACCCGCTGTACATCCTCTCGGGCAACATCATTTTCAGCATCATGAGCTCCTCCACTTCGGGCTCGCTGCCCTGCCTGGTCAACCAGCAGGACATGCTGCAAAAGACGAAAGTTTCGCTGGCGCTCTTCCCGACGGCGAACGTGTTCTCCTCGTTGGTGACCTTCGGCTTTTCCTTCATCGCGCTGCTGGTCGTGGCGCTCATCCGCTTCGCCTCGGGCGCGTTCGTGTTCCATTGGCAGATCCTGCTCACGGTGGCGCTGCTCCCCGCGGTGGTGCTGTTCTCTTTGGGGCTTTCCTACCTGCTGAGCACGCTGTACGTGTTTTTCCGCGACATCCAGCACGTCTACACCGTCCTCTTGACGCTGTGGACGTACCTGACCCCCCTCTTCTACTCCATCAAAGCGCTCAACAAACCCATCGTCGAAAAGCTGATGAAGTTCAACCCCATGTACCACTACGTGACCTACTTCCGCGACCTGCTGATGGGGACCATCCCCTCGGTGTGGACGCACGTCGTGTGCTACGGGTTCGCGCTCGGCATGTTCGCCGTCGGGATCCTGGTGATGACGCTCGTGCGCAACAAGATCGCGGCGAAACTGTGAGGCGGCCATGAAGAAAGAAGACAGAGAGATCCTGCGCGAGATGGAGGCGACCGACTGCCTGCTCGACGTGCGCAACGTGACCATGAAGTTCACCAAATACGAGGTGGGCGTCGATTCGCTCAAAGAACTGGTGGTGCGGGCGCTGCGCGGGAACTTGCAGCATGAACAGTTCGTCTGCCTGAAAAAGATCAGCTTTCAGCTCCACCGCGGCGAGGCGGTGGCCGTCATCGGGCGCAACGGCGTGGGCAAGAGCACGCTGTTGAAGATCGTTTCGGGCATCCTCTACCCCACGCGCGGCACCGTGCACCGCCGCGGCCGCATCGCGCCGCTCTTGCAGCTGGGCGCGGGGTTCGACCACAACGCCACGGGGCTGGAAAACATCTACCTCAACGCGGCCATCATGGGCTACACAAAAAAGGAGATCAACGAAAAGCTCCCCGCCATCCTCGACTTTGCCGAACTCGGAGATTTTATCCACTCCCCCGTCAAGACCTATTCCTCGGGGATGATGGCGCGCCTCGGCTTTTCCATCGCCGTGAACATGGATGCGGACATCATGCTCATCGACGAGATCCTGGCCGTGGGCGACATCGCCTTCCAGAACAAGTGCTTCAACAAATTGCAGGAACTGCGCGCAAAGGGGCTGACCTTTTTGATCGTATCGCACGGGCCGAACATCGAAACGCTGTGCGACCGCGCCATCTGGATCGAGCGCGGGCGGATGGTCGCCAACGGCCCCGCGCGGGAGATCTTTGAAGCCTACGAGGCAATGATGACCAACCCCGCAACGTCGTCGAGGGTGTGACCGTTTTATCCCTTCCGGACAAGCCACGGGCGGCATCCGCAATGCGGATGCCGCCCCGTTATTTCCGCGCAGGCAAAAGAGCCGCGGGCGCCCCTTTCGGGGCGCCCGCGGCTCCGTTTTATCGTATGCGGGACGCGCACGGTGCGGCGTTCATGCCTTACTTTTCATAGACCGAGCGTTTGAGGATGCCGATGTACGGCAGCGTGCGGTAGCGCTCGGCGTAGTCGAGCCCGTAGCCGACCACGAACTCGTCGGCGCAGTCGAAGCCCTTATAGTCGACGTCGACGGGCACCACGCGGCGCTCCAACTTATCGAGCAGGGCGCAGATGCGCACGGACGCGGGCCCGCGCGAAAGCAGCAGGCGTTTGAGGTAGGAGAGGGTGTAGCCCGCGTCGACGATGTCCTCCACGATGACCACGTCGCGCCCCTCGATCTTGCAGCCGAGGTCCTTCAACAGGCGCACCTCGCCCGAAGAGTTTGCCGAGGCGCCGTAGGAGGAAATGGACATGAAGTCCATCTCGACGGGCTCGCGCATGGCGCGCAGCAGGTCGGTGTAGAAAAACACGCTGCCCTTCAAAATGCAGACCAGCAGCGGGTTTTTGCCCTTGTAGTCGGCGTCCAGGCGGGCGGCGATCTCCTTGACGCGCGCGCCCAGCTGCTCTTGGGTGAACAGGATCGATTCCAGATCGGGATGCATCAGTCTTCTCCTTTGTAAATGGTTTCCAGGACCCAGACGTCCGCGGGGCGGGCGGGGTCCGTTTTCACTTGTTCTGCGATCTCGACGCCGCACACCGCCAGCACGCGGCTGCCCGCGGCCAGCACGGGCAAGAGGTCCCTCTCGCGGCGGGGGATCTTTTTGTCGATGAAAAACTCTTTCAGCTTCCTGTCCCCGCCGCCGAAGGGCGTGAACCTGTCCCCCTCGCGGCGCAGGCGCAGCTCGCCCGCCGCATCCCCCGCCAGGTACAGCGTCCGCGGGAAGGCGCCGCGGGAAAAGGCGGGCGGCGCGGGCGCGCGGAAGGCGCGCACCGAAAAGGGGCCGAAGCCGAACACCCCCTCGGCAAGGGGATAAGCCCCCGCCGCGGCCTGCGGGCGGTACAGCACCACCCGGCCGTACTCCTTCACCGCGCGCACGCCGCAAGGCAGGTCCGCCCTGCGCCCCGTTTTGCCTTCGGCCAGCGCAAAGACGTCGTGGAAATTAGTACACGTATAGTCCTTTTGCACGCCGAGCGCGCGCAGCGCCAGCACGCAGGCCCGCAAAAACAACGGGCGCGGCGCGTCCGCCGCCACCGCGTAACCGCCACTCCCGCGCCGCAAAATGCGGGCGGCCTCCGCGAAGAGAAAGTCGTCGTCCTCGCGCGCCAGGCGGGAAAAGGCGTACAGGTTTTTTTCGGCCGCGGGAAAGACCTCTTTGGCGGGCCCGAGCACGGCGCGGCGCACAAAGTTGCGCGCGTACGCGGTGTCGGCATTGGTCGCGTCCTCCCGCCACGCCCGTCCGCGTCCGCGCAGATAGGCAACGATCTCGGCCTTGGTACAGGCCAGAAGAGGCCGCACCAGGCCGCGCCGCGCAAACGGCAGCCCGGCCGCGGGGCCGTCGGCGACCTCGTTCATGCCGTACGCACCCTCGTTCACGCCGTCGGCGACCTCGTTCACGCCTTCCGCGCCGTCCGCAAGCGCGCTCGCGGGCACAAAGGCGCGGATGCCCCCCGCCCCCGTCAGCGCGGCGCCGCGGAAGAGATGCAAGAGCACGCTCTCGGCATTGTCCCCCGCGTGGTGGGCTGTGGCCACGTAGTCCGCCGCGCCCGCTTTGAGCAGGCGGTAAAAGACGCCGCGGCGGAACAGGCGGGCCGCCTCTTCGAGGCCGATGCCCGCCTCTTTGGCGCGCGCGGGGATGTCCGCGCGGATAAGGCGCAGCGGCACCCCCTGTTCTTTGCAGAGGGCGCGAACGAAGGCGGCGTCCTCCTCGCTCTCCCGCCCGCGGATGCCGTGTTCGACATGCACCGCCGACAGGGCGATGCCGTATGCGGGCGCCGCTTCGCAAAACAGGCACAAAAGGGCGACCGAATCCGCCCCGCCCGACAAAGCGACGCAGACCCGCGTATTTTTGTAAAGGGAAAGATCGGCCCGCAACATGCTTAGAGTATACTCCCAAGCACGCAAAAAAGCAACCGAATGGCGCAAGGCGGCACATTTTTCCGCGCGGAAGGCCTTTTGCGGGGCTCGAAGAGCCTTTTACGGCGCGCAGGCGGGCGTGAAAATTTAGCGAAACGTTAATTGAACACATTTTTTTAGCACTTTTGATTGTCAAGCGCTAACGGCTGTGGTATAATCGTAGGGACCGAAGCAAAGGAAAACGAACCATGCCGAAAATTTTGATCGTATGCAAGGCATATATTTCGACAGTAAGCTCTGTTGTCATAAAAAACATGCAGGCTCTCTGTGCAACCGACGCGGATGCAGAATTTTCCTTCCTCCCCGAAGAGGACGTGACCTTTGAAGACATTGCCGCCTGCGACAGCCTGGTATGCGTGCGAGGCAGCGAACCGGAATCGGTGCGCATCGTAAAGGCGGCCAAGGGCTTGGGAAAGTTCTGCGTCTATTTTTTGGACGACGACCTGCTGAACATTCCTGCCGACATCGACGCGGTCACGGGGCATTATTACTACTCCCCGGAAGCCCGCAAGAATATACGCACCTGCATCGGCCTGTGCGACGTGCTTTGGAGCCACAACCCCTACCTGCTGCAACTGTACGCGCCGCTCGCGCACGGGCACACCGTATGCACGGACATGACGAGCGAGCTCCGGCCGGCGGAAAAGCGGGAGAGCAAGACGTTCAACGTGCTCTTCGCGGGCTCCGTGACACACAAGGCGATGCTCGACGAATGCATCCTGCCCGCCGTAAAAAAGCTGGCCAAGGAATACGAAAAAGAGGTCACCTTCACCTTTATCGGGCCCGAAACGGGGCTCGAAGGGGAAAACATCCGCAGCCTGCCCTACTTTGAAAATTACGAAGATTACAACCGCTTTCTCAGCTCCCAAACGTTCCACCTCGGCCTGGCAGCCGTGACAGACCGCGAGTTCGACCGCTGCAAATATTTCGTAAAATTTTTCGACTATACCAAGCTCGGGGCGGCGGGCCTTTATTCGGCCGTCCTTCCCTATACCATGGTCGTAAAGGACGGCGTGAACGGCTTTTTGACCAAAAACACCGCCCAAGCCTGGTACGACGCGATCAAATACGCCATTGAACACAGGGAGGAGTGCGCGCGGTGCGCCGCAAACGCGCAAAAGACGATGGCCGAGCGCTTTGCCCCCGCCGTGACGGCCGCCGCCATGGCCGCCGCCATGCCACAGCTGTTACAGTCCCACGGCGTGGACCGCCGCTCCGTACAATATTTGCGGGCGCTTTATGGCTTTTCCCCGCAAGACATCCTGCAAAAGCCAAAACACGCCGGCTTAAAAGCCAAGTTCTCCTATTGCTTGGAAAAAGCGAGCCTCCTTTGGAAGGTCAAAGGGGCACGCGCCCTGCCCTATATCTTTGCACGAGCCTTCGGGATCATCTTCGGGTTTCCGATCCGCAAATGGAAAACGCTCGTTTGGATGTACCGCCGGTACGGATCCGACGGTGTGCGCACGGCCTTGAAAAACAAACTTGACCGCTATCCCGCCCTGTTTGGTCTCGACAAAAAAGCGACGTACGCATTTCTTGCAAGCACACCCGCGGGGAACGCGCGGCGCGGCCTCTATATCTTCGGCGAGCAGCAAAAAGAAATGCCCGCCGAACGGCAGAGGCAGGCGATCGCCGCCTTTCCGTCGCGGCCCTTGATCTCGGTGGCGATGCCTCTGTACAACGCCCCCGTCAAGTGGTTGAAGATCGCCCTGGCATCCTTGCAGGCGCAAACATACACCGATTGGCAGCTCTGCGCCACAGACGACGGCTCAAAAAACAAAAAAGGCGCCGCCTTCCTGCAAAAGGCGGCGCGCACCGACGGGCGCATCCGCGTACGCATCAACGCGATAAACGGCGGCATCTCCAAAGCACTGAACGACTGCATCGCCATGGCCGAAGGCGAATACATCGCCCTGATGGACCAAGACGATGAACTGACGCCCGACGCGCTGTTTTGGATGGCCAAAGAGGCTACCGAACACCCCGAGGCGGACCTGATTTACAGCGACGAATGCAAAAAACGCGCGTCCGACGGAAAGCTGTTCGATTTTTATCTCAAACCGGACTGGTCTCCCGAGCTGCTGCTCAGCCACATGTATTCTTCACACCTGTCCGTCTACCGCAGGCGTTTTTTGCAAGGCCTCGGCGGCTTCCGTTCGGAATTCGATCTTGCGCAGGACTACGACCTTGCCCTGCGCACCGCGGCGGCGGGGGCCGCGGTGCGGCACGTGGAACGCATCCTGTACTTTGAGCGGGAGGTCCCTGTTTCGGGGGCGGCAGGCGGAAAAGATCTTGCCCGCCTCGCCTGCCTGCGCGCCCTCAAAAGCTATACCGATACCTTCACAAAGGGCGCGCACATCCTGCCGCTGCCCCTGTGCAATTACCCCGCCCTGCCCATTGACAGGAGCAAAAAGGTCAGCGTCATCATCCCCTCCGACAATTACCACGACCTCAAAACCTGCATCGAACAGCTCGCAGCCAAGACCAATTACAAAAATTTGCAGGCCGTACCCGTGACCAATTCCGCCGTTGCCGACCGCTTGCAGGGCGAAAATTTCGGCTGCGAACTGCGCATCTGCCGCTACGACAAACCCTTCAACTTTTCGGACAAATGCAACGAAGGCGGAAAAGCGGCCGACGGGGAATACCTCGTATTTTACAACGACGGCGTGACCCCCTACCGCCGCGACTGGCTGGTCCGCCTCTTGGAGCTGCTGCAAATCCCCGGGGTGGGCGCCGTTTCCCCCCTCCTGCTGCAAAACGACGAGCGGCACATCCGATGCGCGGGCATGATCGCGGGCACGCCCGAGATCTGCGGCGCGGCCTTCCACAATGCCGACGCAAAGACGCCGCAGCAAAACACCTTCCACCACCTGCTGATCCGAAACGTTTCCATCCTCTCCGGGGTCTGTTTTGCCATCCGCCGTTCCGTCTTTTTAGAGACTCTCTTCGACGCCGAAAACACTCCCGACGGCAACTCGGACGTGGAACTGAGCTTCCGCCTTGCCGACAAAGGCCTGCGCTGCGTTTACAACCCTTACTCCGTCGTCGTGCACATCGGAAACCACTCCCGGCACCCGAAAAACACGAAGGACAAGTCGGACATCTTCATGCTCTCCCGCCGCGGCAGCTTTTTGGGAGAGGACCGCTTTTTCACGGACTCCATGAAAAAGCAGCTCTTCAAAGAATTCCGCCTGCCGTACAAAGTGCACCCGCCCGCAGCGCCCCTTGCCAAGACAGAAAAGAGCCGCGACGTCCTCTTCGTGACCCACGAGCTGACGCGCACGGGTGCGCCCGCCGCGCTGCTCGAACTTGTACGCCGCGTCATCGCCCGTGGAGACTTCCCCGTCGTCACGGCCGCCGAGGACGGCCCGCTGCGCCGCGATCTGGCTGCGATGGGCGTGACGGTGATCGTCGACGCCGAAGCGTTGAACGGACACCGGCTGTTTTGCCGCTTTGCCCGCAACTTCGACCTCGTCGTCGCCAACACGCTGGCCTGCGGCCAAGCCGTCGGCGCGCTCGGCGGCGACATCTGCCCCGTCCTATGGTGGATCCACGAGAGCCGATCCGATTTTATAAAATCGGCAAAACTTCTGCCCCCTGCCATCCGGGAAAACATCCACCCCTACGTGGCCTGGGACGTCATCAACGATACCGCCGAAAAATTTTACAATCACCGCACCTTCCCCGTTTTGCCCTGCTGCGTCGCCGAGCCGAACGTGCCCGACGAAGCCGCGGCCGACGAAGGCGAAGGGCGCTCCAAACTGCTCCTTTGCGTCGGCAGCATCGAAGCGCGGAAAGGGCAGCACCTGCTGGCGCAGGCCCTGGCGCTTTTGCCCGAACGGGAACGGGCAGAGCCGGACGTATGCTTCGTCGGCAGAGTCATTGAAGAGGAATACGCAAAGCGCAAAGTCCGCGCCGTTTTGACGCAAGCAAAGGGCGCGCGCGTCCGCTTCCTCGACCCGCTGCCCAAGGCGCAGCTCTGCGCCCTGTACGCGCGGGCATACTGCGTCGTCGTGCCGAGCACGGACGACCCCGGGCCGATGATACCCGTCGAAGCGATGGCCATGCAAAAGCCCGCGATCGTATCCGACGCCTGCGGGGCGAGCCGCTTCCTGCACGACGGCGTCAACGGCATCCTGTTCCGCTCGGGAGACGCCTACCAGCTGAGCGAAAAACTCCGCTGGGCGCTCGCCAACGCGGAAGAATTGCAGCGCATCGGCAAAGAAGGGCGGAAAGTGTACGAACGCGAATTCAGCACGGCGGTATTTTCCGAACGTGCCGACCGCGTCCTCGACGAATTTTTGCCGCGCAACTGACCCACACCCGAAACAAAACCGCGGGGAAAGCGCACGCGCTGCGCTTTCCCCGCGGTTTTCCTGCCCTGACGCAAACAAGGGAGCCGTTTTCCCTGCCCCGCGTCCGTTCGCGGGCGGGACGCTATGTCCGCTTGCGGCGGTCGGCAAACAGCGCGCCGTACGCGCCGCCGCGGAAAGCGGGACGGGACGCCCCCGCGCCCTTTCCGCGCGCGGTGCACGGGCCGCCCGCACCCTTCCCGCGCCACACCCCCTCGCGGGGGCGCTGCGCGTAGACGGAGCGGCCGAAGTTGCAGATGTACGCCGCCGCGCAGGCGACGGCCGCGGGCAAAACGGCGGCCCCGCCAAAGGCCTCGCAGCACAGCAGCACGGGCGCAACGAGGGTGTTGGTGGCCGCGCCGAACACCGCCGCGTAGCCGAGCGCCGCCGCCTCGGCGGCGGGGATGCCCAAGAGCGGCCCGCAGACGGCGCCAAGGCAGGCGCCCGCCGCGAAAAAGGTGGTCACTTCCCCGCCCAAAAAGCCCGCGGCGAGGGTGACGGCGGTGAAGGCGATCTTGACGGCCCAGTCGAAAGCGTACACCTGCCCGCCGCCGAGGGCGGCTTCCGTCAGGTTTGTGCCAAGCCCCGCATACCGCCCGCCCGAAAGGTACAAAAGGCAGGCCAGCGCCGCGCCCGCGGCGGCCACGCGCAGGTAGGCGCAAGGCACCGCCGCCTCCAAAAACCGCTGCGAGTACCGCCGCAGCAGGCAAAACAGCAGCCCCGCCAGCCCGCACAGCGCGCCGAGCAGCAACAGCCGCCAAAACATCCCCGCGTCGAAGGCCGAAAAGGCGATCTCGGCCGTGAACGCCGCGCCCCCGCACAATTTCGCCGTGAAGAAGGCGGCAAAGGCGGCGAAGGCCGCGGCGGGAAAGGCGCGCAGGCGCAGCCCGCCGAGAACGGTCACTTCCAGCGCGAAAAAGAGGGCGCAGACGGGGGTGCCGAACAGCGCGGCAAAGCCGGCGGCCAGGCCCGCAACGGTGAGGTCCTCGCGCAGGCCCGCCCAGGGCGGCAGGGCGCGCGCGATGCCGTTGCCCACGGCCGCGCCGATCTGCATGGCGGCGCCTTCGCGCCCGACGCTGGCGCAGAACAGGTGCGCGCCCCACGTACCCGCGAACTGAAAGGCGGCGTTGCGCAGCGGAAAGCACTCCGCCTCGCCGCGCGCGGCGGCAAACGCCGCGCCCATGCCCGCGCCGCGGCCGCCCCATCTGCGGACCATGAACACGGTCAGCACCCCCGCCGCGGGCAAAAACCAGACGAGGAGGGAAAAATTTTCCGCCCCCAGGCCGCAAAAAAAGTTCACGCCCAGCCCGAACACGCCCACCAGCGCACCCGCGCCCACGCCCGCGAGCGTGCCCAGGGCCGCCCACAGCAGCACCCGCACGGGCGCCGCAAGCTGCACGGGCGCTGCAAGCCGCGGCGGCAAAGAGCCCTTCATTGCGCGCATGACCTTGCCTCCACCGCCCGCAGGACGTGCGCGGCGTACGCGCGCGCCACGTTGATGCCCGTCACGCGCTCGAATTCGCCGAAAAAGGCGTTGGAATTGACTTCGCACAGCAGGTACCCGTCCTCGCCGAAGAGAAGGTCCACGCCGCAAAAATCCAGCCCGAGCGCGCGCGCCGCGCCCTCGGCGACGGCGCACAGCGCCCCGTCCGCGGGGTAGGGCTCGCCGCGCCCGCCCGCGCCGATGTTGGAGCGGAAATCGCCCCGCGACGTGCGCAGCATGGCGCCGATGACCTTGCCGCCCACGGCGATGGCGCGCACGTCGCGCCCGAAGCTGGACGCAACAAAGCGCTGGAAGAGGTGGGGCGTGCACTTCACCTTCTCCGCCGCCGCGGCCAGCTGCGCGCGGTCCCTTGCCAGATACACGCCCTTGCCGAGGGAACCGTAGCACTCCTTGACGACGACGGGCAGGCCCAGCCGCTCTTCGACGAGGCGCAGCGTCTCTTCGCGCACGGGCGCGGAGGGCGTGTAGCACAAAAGGCCGGGGAGGGTGTCCGGCATGGGGATCCCCTTCCCCGCCAGGGCGAGGAAGGTGAGCATCTTGTCGTCGCAGGTC
Source organism: uncultured Clostridia bacterium (assembly GCA_944328445.1). Classification (GTDB taxonomy): domain Bacteria; phylum Bacillota; class Clostridia; order Christensenellales; family Borkfalkiaceae; genus Borkfalkia. The sequence continues at coordinate 13,001 of CALVHO010000014.1, forward strand.
TCGATGGCGGCACCGCGGTCAAAGACGGGCAGGCCCGCCCCTTCCAGGGCGCGCAGGACGTACTTGTCCTTGTCGAGATAGACGCAAAAATCGTACCCGTTAAGGCGTGAACGCAGCGTTCCGCCCTGCACCGAAAAGGGGAAAAAGTCGTTGCGGCGCACGTCGGACAAAACGCCGAGGGCGCCGAACTCCTCTTGCAGGCGGCGGGCGGGGTAGAGCGCCGCCTCCGCGTCGTAATAGGCGTTGACGAGGATGAGGCCTTTCATGGATGCCCTCACTTTCCGAGATAGAACACCCGCCGCAGCGACGAGGCGATCTTGTCCCAGTTTTTGACAAGGCGCGCGTTGTCGAACCCGCCGCAGAAGGCATATTCCTCCCCGAGCGGCACGGGCACGCCGTGGTCGGCCCAGGCGTCTACGTAGTGCGAACAGAGCCTGTCGGGGTCGTCGCACAACAGCGAAGTGTTTTCATAGAGATAGGGCCGCACCAGCCGCATGAAGTCGGTCTTGCGGGCGTAGCGCTCGAAGCCGTCGATCAGCCCTTCAAACAGGCCGCGCTCCCTCTTTTTGATGTAGCAAAGGTAGGAAAAGACGAGCTCGTCCCCGAGGACGGAGCTCGCGCCGTCCACCGAATAGAACTGGAACCCGTTGTCCCCGAAATAGCGGAAAAAGGCGGCGTCCAGCCCGTCGAAGAGGCCGCTGCGCAGCCAGCGGGCGGCCATTTTCAGCTCGTAGTCCGCCTTTTCGACGTGGTAGGTGACCAGCGCCTGGCACTCCCTGCCCCGCCCCGAACGGTTGTACGGGGTGACGATCTTTTCCTCGTCGCGCGCGGCGCCCGCGTCGAAGGGGGACAGGCGCATGGAGCCGAAGCTCTCCTCCACCGCGCGCACGTCCTCCGCGGAAAAGGCGCCCGCCAGGAACAGGCACATCCTGTCGGTGAACAGCGCCTCGCGCGCGGCGTCGATCTCGTCCTCTTCCAGCCGTTCCAGAGCGCCGATCTCGCCCAGGACGGGGGAAATGTAGCGGCTGTCGAACCAGAGTTCGCGCAAGACGTCGCCCGCGCGGTCGTCGTAAAAATAGTACTCGAAGATCTCGTTGCGGATGACGGGCAGCACCTTTTCAAACTCTTCGCGGCCGTATTCGCGCTGCGAGAGCATGGCAAAGAGCAGCCGCAGCTGGCGGGAGAACACCTCCTTGCGGCAGTGGAAGCGGAAGCACATGTACCCCGGCGAAGTGTAGCCGTCGATCTCGGAGCCGTTGGCGTTCATGGCGGCGTTGATCTCGGGCGCGCGCATCCTGCCCGCCCGTTCAAAGAACATGTGCTCGACGAGGTGGTGCACCCCCGCCGTGCCCGCGGGCACGTAGGGCAGCACCACCGAAAAGGCCACCGAATGCAGGTGCGGGGCCCCGAACGAGAGGAGCGCCGCCCCGTTTTTCAGCCGCCGAAGCGACTCTCGGGAAAGATCCATACAAACCCCCGCGGCCGCGCGGAAAAAAGCGCGGGGCCGCCCGCGGGGACGCAGACGCGCCCCGCGCCTTGTATTGTACCATACGCGGCCGCTTTTTGCACCTATCCGCGCGCGTTTTTATCCTTTTTTTTGATTTTTTGCCCCTTCTGCCCTCCCCTCCCTCGCCCCCGCCGCATTGACATTTTCACGCAAAAACGCTATACTATACACAGGCCCGCCGCAGAGCGCGCACGCGCGGCGCACCGGGCGGCCTTTTACGAAGGAGAGGGCGGCACACGCCGCCGTTTTGAATATGAAAAAAAGGAACGGTGAAGGCCTGCTCGTGGCCATGACGGGAACGAGCGGCAACATGGGGCGCGAGGCGCTCGCGCAGACGCTGGAAAGCGGCGCCGTGCGCGCGGTGCGCGTGCTGCTGACGCGCAAACCGCGCAACGACAAGCTGGCCGCACGCCTGCAAAGAGAATACAAGGACCGCATCGAGATCGTGCGCGGCGGCACGGACGAAGCCGTGGCCTGCGCCGCGCTCGTAAAGGGGACGGACCTCGTCGTGCACATGGCGGCCGTGATCCCGCCCAAGTCGGACGCCGACCCCGCGGCGAGCTACCGCGCCAACGTGACGGGCACGCAGACGCTGGCCGCCGCCGTGGCGGCCATGCCCGAACAGGCGGCCTTCGTGCACGTTTCCACCATGGCGCTGTACGGCAACCGCGACCGCAAGCACCCCTGGGGGCGGGTGGGCGATCCCCTCCTGCCCAGCGCCTTCGACGCCTACGCCATGCACAAGCTGCGCGGCGAATACGGCGTCGTCGAGGCCGGGCTGCAACGCTGGGCGGTGCTGCGCCAGACGGCGATGCTGCACCCGAACATGCTCAAAGACAACATGGGCGACGGGCTCATGTTCCATACCCCCTTCAACACCCCGCTCGAATGGGTGAGCGCGCGCGACAGCGGCTACCTCATCCGCCGCATCGCCGAGCGCGAGGCCGCGGGCGAGCTGGAAGGATTTTGGAAGCACATCTACAACATCGGCGGCGGCGCGCGCGGCCGCGTGACGGGGTTTGATACCTTTGAAGACGGGTTTTCGGTCATCGGCGGCGGCTGCAAAAAGTTTTTCCGCCCCGACTGGTGCGCCACGCGCAACTTCCACGGGCTCTGGTTTTACGACGCGGACGCGCTGCAAACGCTGTTCGGCTACCAGCGCGACGGCGTCAAGGAATACTGGCAGGCCATCGCCGACGCGCACAAATTTTACCGCGCCGCCAAGATCCTGCCCGCAAAGCTGATCTCCGCCCTGGCGATCAAGCCCCTGCTGCGCCACAAAAATTCCCCGCGCCGCTGGCTCAAAGACGGCGACGTGCGCGCCCTGGCCTGCTTCGGCAGTGAAGAAGAGGCCCGTTCCCTGCCCGAAAAGTGGAAAGATTTTCCGCTTTTGGCCGAGAGCGAGGACTACGACAGGCTGCGCGACGTGACCCGCGCCAAAGAGGACGGGCTGCTGCTTTGCCACGGCTACGACGATACCAAGCCCGTTTCCGCCTGGACGAAGGACGATTACCGCTCGGCGGCCGCCTTCCGCGGCGGCGCCTTCCTCGATGGCGGCGGGCCCTACGAAAAGGCGCTCTGGGCCGACCATACGGGGCTGAACTTCGAGATGACCCCCTACGCCGTGCTCAAAGGCGGGTATTGGTCTCCCGCGCGCACCTTCCCCGCCCCGTGGGACTTCGACCGCCTGGCCAAGCACATCCCCTACTACGCGCAGGTCTGGTATGACTCGCACGGCCGGGAGGAAAACGCCTGCTACGATCTCGACGAGGACGGCCGCGGCACCGTGCGCTACTTCCGCAGCGACGACGAAGAGGCCCGCCCCGACGGCGCGGACATGAACGCGCAAGGCGGCACAGGCGCGCCCGAGGAGGGCGAAATGCCCGCAAAGAGCAACGTGACCGCGCCCGAGGAGGGCGGCGAGGAGGCCGCGGTATGAGGGGGGTATTTTACGTGTTTTCGGGCACGGGCAACACCGAAGCGGTGTGCCGCGCCCTGGCCGCCGAATGGGAAAAACGCGGCATACAGACGGACTACGTGCGCTTAAAAAGCGGGCAGGAGACCCCCGACCCGCGCGGCTACGACCGCGTGGCCGTGGGCTACCCCGTGCACGCCTTCAACGCGCCCGCGCCCGTTTTGCAGCTGCTCAAAAGCTGGCCGCGCGCCCAAGGCACGGCCGTGTACTTCGTAAAGACCTCGGGCGAGCCCGTGCGCCTGAACGACTGTTCGTGCGCCAAGCCCGCGGCCATCCTGCAAAAGCGCGGCTACAAGGTGGCGGGCGAATACCATTACGTGATGCCCTACAACATCATCTTCCGCCACAGCGACGGCATGGCAGCGCGCATGTGGCAGGCGGCGGCGCGGCGCATCCCGCACGACGCGCGCGCCATGGCCGAGGGCACGTTCACGCCCTGGCCGCACGGGCCGTTCAAGCGCGCCTTTTCCTTTTTGCTGCGCATCGAACAGGCCGCCATGCCGCACATCGGGCGGCATTTCCGCGCGGACGAACGGTGCGTCGGCTGCGGCAAGTGCGCCCGCATCTGCCCGCAGGGCAACATCCGCATGGAAAACGGCAAGCCCGTGTTCGGCAAGTCCTGCGCGGGGTGCATGGCCTGCGCCTTTTACTGCCCGACGGACGCCGTGCACCTGGGCGTTCTGAACGGATGGCGGGTGAACGGCGCCTACGCCTTCGGCGGGGAACCCGCCACGGACGAGGAGATCTGCCGCTACTGCAACAAGGCCTACCGCCGCTACTTCGCCGCCGCCGAAGCCTACCCCCTGCCCGAAGCGGGCGCGGGGCTGCCCGCAAACGAAAAGGGCGAAGCCCGCGAAGCCGGACAGTCCGCCGCCCGCGAAGCGGACGCAGGCAACGCGAACGCCCGCGAAGACGCCGCCCAAAGCGCACAGCTGCGCGCCTGAGGCCGCAGCCGCGCCCGGCGACCGCCGCACAACAGCCGTTACACAATAGCCGTTACACAACAGCCGTTACACATCAGCCGTTACACATCAGCCGTTACACATCAGCCGTTACCCGGCGGACACACCACAGCCCCCCTTGCTGCCGCAAGGGGGGCTGTGGTGTGTCCGCCGGGGCTCGAACCCGGACCGAAGGCGTCGGAGGCCTTTATGGTATCCAATTCCACCACGGGCACGCGATGGACGCAGGGCTCGGCCTGCTTTGCCATTATAGCAAATCGGGCAAAAAAAAGAAAGCACTTTCACGCCCCCGCACAAATTTTCGCAAAAAAGCGCGGAAGCGGGGCAACAACGTTGTCCGCACTTGTGCACAACTTGCCCTCCCCTCCCGCGCCGCGGGCGTGGCATATGGAAAAAATCAAGAAAGATTTCTACATTTTCGACGTTCTTCGCGCCGTTTTTTCCTTCTTTTTACAAATTTTATACATTCCGTGCGTTTATTAAACGCTTTTATCCACAATGTCCACGGCGGGGCGGGCATCCGCGGGCGCGCCCTGCGCCGCGCGGCAGGCCAGAAAATCCTCCGCGAGGGCGTTGCCGCGGCGGTAGGAGCAATAACTCACCAGCGCGGGCAGCGAAAAATCGAGGGGGCGGATGACTTCGAGGCGGCCCGCACTCACCTCGGCCGCCACCATCTTGTACGGCAAAAAGCTGTACCCTAAGCCGTCGAGCAGGTACTGCGCCACCTTGCCGCTGTTGTCCGCCTCGAAGCGGAAGGCGTGGCGGGGCGGGAAGAGGGTGCGGATGAACTCGCCCGCGTCGCCGAAGGCGAAGTTGCACATCAGGTACTCGCAGGAGGCGAGCTCCGCCTTGCGGATGCCGCCCTTAAATTCGTTGCGCGCGGGCGAAGCGACGAGCACCAGCCTGTCCCCCGAAAAGCGGCGGCAGGCAAACCCCTCGCGTTTGAGGGGCAGGTAGGTGAAGGCGACGTCGACGATGCTGTCTTGCAGCATCTGCAAAAGGTCGAGGGAGTGCCCGACGACGAGGCTGACGGCCACGTCGCGGCGGGTATCGAAAAAGCGGGCCAGCTGCGGGTAGACGTCGCTCTCGTACACGGCGTTGATGGCGCCCACGCGCAGCTGCTTTTCGTAGCGGGCGGAGGCGTTCACCTCGCGGATGAAGCTCTCTTCCAGGTCGCGGATGCGCAGGGCGTAGCTCAGAAACAGCCGCCCCTCGTCGGTCAGCTCCACGCCGCCGCGCCGCCGTTCAAAGAGCTGTTTGCCCGTCTCCTCTTCCAGCTCGGCGATGCGGTTCGTCACCGTGGACTGCGCCACGTACAGCCGTTCGGCCGTCCGCGTGAAATTTTTCAGCTTGGAAAGCATGATGAAGGTGCGGATGGATTCGCTGTTCATGTCCTCTCCCCGCGCGGGTGCGCCGCGCACAATCGGTTTTTTGAATTTTCACGATTAAAATAATTTATTTTATAAATCGTTTACAAAGTATAGCACGTGTGCTATAATGCTGTCAACAAAATTTTTGAAAAAAGAGGAGGACGCAAGGACTCATGGGAATGACAATGTCGCAAAAGATCCTCGCCGCGCACGCGGGGCTGGAAAGCGTGAAGGCGGGCCAGCTGATCGACGCGGAGCTGGACATGGTGCTGGGCAACGACATCACCACGCCCGTCGCCGTCAAGGAATTTGAAAAGGCCGGATTTTCCTGCCTGCGCTGCCCCGAGCGGGTGAGCATGGTCATGGACCACTTTACCCCCAACAAGGACATCAAGGCGGCCGAACAGGTGAAAACGGTGCGCACGTTTGCAAACAAATACGGCGTGGAAAACTTCTTCGACGTCGGCCGCATGGGCATCGAACACGCGCTGCTGCCCGAACAGGGGCTCGTGGGCGCGGGTGACCTCGTGATCGGCGCGGACAGCCACACCTGCACCTACGGCGCGCTGGGCGCCTTTTCCACGGGCGTGGGCAGCACCGACATGGCCGCGGGCATGATGAGCAACAAGTGCTGGTTCAAAGCGCCTTCCGCCATCAAATTCATGCTCAAAAACAAGCCCGCCGAATACATCTGCGGCAAGGACGTGATCCTGCACATCATCGGGCTCATCGGCGTGGACGGCGCGCTGTACAAGTCGATGGAATTTTGCGGCGACGGCGTGAAGTATCTCTCCATCGACGACCGCTTCACCATCTGCAACATGGCCATCGAGGCGGGCGCTAAAAACGGCATCTTCCCCGTCGACGAGGTGACGCGCGAATACCTGAACGGGCGCTTCAAACGGGAGATCCGCGCCTTCGAGGCCGACCCCGACGCCGAATACGAGCGCGTGATCGAAGTGGACATGAGCAAGCTCAAACCCACCGTATCCTTCCCCCACCTGCCCGAAAACACCAAGACGCCCGAACAATGGGGCGACGTGAAGATCGACCAGGTGGTCATCGGCAGCTGCACCAACGGGCACATCTCCGACCTGCGCATCGCGGCGGACATCCTCAAAGGCAAAAAGGTGGCCAAAGGGGTGCGCTGCATCGTCATCCCCGCCACCAACACCATCTGGAAGCAGGCGATGCACGAGGGGCTGTTCGACATCTTTATCGACGCGGGCGCGGTGGTCTCCACCCCCACCTGCGGGCCCTGCCTGGGCGGGCACATGGGCATCCTCGCCGCGGGCGAGCGCGCCGTGGCCACCACCAACCGCAACTTCGTCGGGCGCATGGGGCACGTGGAAAGCGAGGTCTACCTCGCCTCTCCCTACGTCGCCGCGGCCAGCGCCGTGGCGGGCAAGCTGGCAAGCCCCGCCGACGTCCTTTGAAATTTTTTAGCGAGGTGAAAAAGACATGAAAGTACGTGGCACTGTTTTCAGATACAAGAGCGACGTCGATACCGACGTCATCATCCCGGCGCGCTACCTCAACACCACCTCCGAGGCGGAACTGGCCTCCCACTGCATGGAGGACATCGACAAAGAGTTCGTGAAAAAGGTGAAAAAGGGAGACATCATCGTGGCCGAGGACAACTTCGGCTGCGGCTCCTCGCGCGAGCACGCGCCCATCGCCATCAAGGCGAGCGGCATTTCGCTGGTCATCGCCAACTCCTTCGCGCGCATCTTTTACCGCAACTCCATCAACATCGGCCTGCCCATCCTCGAATGCCCCGAAGCGGTCAAAAACATCAAGGCGGGAGACGTCGTCTCCTGCGACCTTTCCAAGGGCGAGATCGTCAACGAGACGACGGGACAGACCTTTCACGCCGAGCCCTTCCCCGATTTTATCCAGAACATCATCGACAAGGGCGGGCTGATCGCCTCCATCAAGGCGGGGAAGTAAGCGGCCGTGCGCGGCAAGCGGCATTCCCTGCGCTTTGAGCGCAACGCCGTGTGCGCCGTGTGCGCGGCGGCCGTCGCCTCCTTTGCGGGCGCGGCGCTCGCGGGCTGGCTGGCGGCGCCCGTGCCCGTGGGCGCAGTGCTGACGGGCGTGGCGGCCTTCGTGCTGCTGTTTTGCGGCCTGCTGGCGGGCGGATGGGTGCGCTACGCGGCGCGCTATTTTGCGCTGGCGCGGGCGCAGGACTTCCCCTGCTGCGTGCTCGGCGAGGACCTTTCCCTGGTCTTTTACGCCCTGCCCGCCGAGACCGTCGCCGCGTACCTGCGCGCGCTGGAAAGCCTTCCGCCGCTGCCGCAGCCCTGCTCCCGCGAACAGTGGGCCGCCGACAGGCAGAAGCGGAAAGAGCTGGAAAGCCGCTTTTTGGGCGGGGCCGCGCGGCGCGGCTACCCCGCGCTTTGCCCGCGCGACGTTTGCGCCGTCGCGGGCAAGACCATCCTCCTTTCGCGGCGGGCGTACGAAAGCCGCCGCGCGCTCTTTGACTACACGGGCCTCAGAACGGCCAACGCCGTGCTCGTGTACGACGAACCATCCCAAACCAATTAAGAGGTATATCCCATGAACAAACACATCGCAGTGCTCGCGGGCGACGGAATCGGCCCCGAGATCACCGACGGCGCCATCGCCGTCCTCAACAAAGTGGGCGAAAAGTTCGGCCACACGTTCACCTTTGAACACCTCCTGATGGGCGTTTGCGCCATCGAAAAGACGGGCGAGCCCCTGCCACAATACACCATCGACCGCTGCCTGGCTTCGGACAGCGTGCTCCTGGGCGCAGTGGGCGGCGCCGTGGGCGACAAGCGCATCGAAAAGCTGCCCGGCCACCTGCGCCCCGAGGCTGGGCTTTTGAAGATCCGCGCGGCGCTGGGGCTGTATTCCAACCTGCGCCCCGCCCGCCTCTTCCCCGCGCTGGCGGGCGCCTGCCCCCTGCGCAAGGACATCGCGGACAAGGGCATCGACCTCGTCGTCGTGAGGGAACTTATCGGCGGCATCTACTTCGGGCAGCGCGGCAGAGGGCAGGAAGAGGGCGGCGAATACGCCTACGACACCGAAAAGTACAACGTTTCCGAGATCACCCGCATCGCGAAGATCGCCTTCGAGCTGGCGAGAAAGCGCAGAAAGCGCGTCACGTCTATCGATAAAGCGAACGTTCTGGAATCTTCCCGCCTGTGGAGGGAGGTCGTGCACGAGGTCGCCAAGGACTACCCCGACGTGGAGCTTTTGGACATGCTCGTGGACAACACCGCGATGCAGCTCGTGAAAAACCCTTCGCAGTTCGACGTGGTGCTCACTTCCAACATCTTCGGCGACATCCTCTCCGACGAGGCGGCGCAGATCACGGGCAGCATCGGCATGCTCGCCTCCTCGTCGCTGGGCGCGACCAAGCGCGGCCTGTACGAACCCATCCACGGCAGCGCGCCCGACATTGCGGGCAAGGACATCGCCAACCCCATCGCGACCATCCTCTCCGCGGCGATGATGCTGCGCGACTCCTTCGACATGACCGAAGAGGCGAAAGCGGTGGAAGAGGCGGTGAACAAAGTGCTCGACGAGGGCTACCGCACCGCCGACATCATGAGCGAGGGCATGAAGCAGGTCAAAGGCAGCGAGATGACCAAGCTCATCGTCGAAAGGATCTGATCGTTTTACAGGCAAAAGAGCGGCGAAATCGCCGCTCTTTTTCACATCGCGGGGGCGGCGGCACGGTTGACAGGCCGCCCGCGCCGCGGTATAATATTGGAAAAAACGAGGCAGCAACCATGATCGCCGAAAACGTAAAAAAATACCTCGCCGAGGCCGCGGGAGGGAACCCGATGGGCGAACCCGTCACGCTCGTCGCCGCCACCAAGACGCGCACGCCCGAAGAGATCAACGAGGCCATCGCCGCGGGCATCCGCGCCGTGGGCGAAAACAAGGTGCAGGAGTTCACCGCCAAATACGAGGCCGTGCAGGGCGCCGAACGCCACTTCATCGGCCATTTGCAGACGAACAAGGTCAAATACCTCGTCGGCAAGACGCAGCTCATCCAGTCCTTGGACCGCACGGAACTGGCCGACGAGCTGCAAAAGCGCGCCGAAAAGGCGAACTGGACGGCCGACTGTTTGATCGAAATAAACATCGGCAGCGAACTTTCCAAGAGCGGGTTTTCCCTCGAAGAGGCGCCCGCCGCCTACAAAAAGCTGCGCCCCTTCCCCAACATCCGCCTGCGCGGGCTGATGGCGATGTTGCCCCTCTCGGACGACGCGGCCCTTCTGGCCGCGCTGTGCAAAAAGATGCGCGCCCTGTTCGAGGCGCTGCGCGGCGAGGACGAAAACTGCGTTCACCTCTCCATGGGCATGAGCGGGGACTGGCGGCTGTGCGTGGAAAACGGCAGCAACATGATCCGCCTGGGCACCTGCCTGTTCGGCGAGCGCCGCATTGCGCCCGCGCCCTGAACGGGAGCGTCCCGCCGCGCAAAAACCGCAGGCCGCGCGCGGAAAGGCGCAAAAACGGGTAAAGCGGCGCCCGTAAAATTTTGCCTTTTGTAAAATTTGCACCAACGCCGTGCGATATACTTGTGCGCGGGCGCGATTTGTGTTACAATAACGGTGCGCAAGGGGGTTAAACGTCAGTATGTTCGCGTTTTTCAGAAACAACGGACCGAAAAAACGCCCCATCTTCGGCGAAAACGATCCCCTGCCCGCCAAAAAAGAGTACCGCACGGGCGGCTCCCGCCCCATGCAGGTGCGGCACCCGCGCTCCTTTGCCGACGTGGAGGAGATCATCGACCGCCTCAAAGACAAGCTGACCGTGATCGTCTACTTGCAGGAGCTGAGCGACGGCACGGCGGGGCGCGTCGTCGACATCCTCAGCGGCGCCATCTACGCCCTCGGCGGCGGCGTGGCGCAGCTGCAAAAGGACATGTTCATCTTCGACCCCGAGGGCGTCGACGCGCAGTAACGCGGCATGAACGCCCGCCCGCGCACGGGCCCGCCCGCGGCCGCGGTAGCCCCGCGTACGGGCACAAACGTTTACCCCCGTTCCCCTGCGGAACGGAATACGACCAAAACCGGAAGGACGGCAAGCCTATGGGCCTGCCGTCCTTTCGGTTTTGTATGCGGCAGCAAAACGCCCTTTTGCGGCGCTTTTGCGGGGCAGACCGAGGGCGGCGCGCGGCAAGAGGCCGCCCCGCGGGCATGCGGGGCGGCCTCTTTTTCTTTGCGTCCTTACGCCGCGGGCGCGGGCGCTTCGGGCGGATCTTCGGGCGGGGTCTCGGCCGAAGCCTCGGGCGGGGCCAGCTTGATGCACACGAGCACGTCCTCGGGGCAGATCTCGGTGGCGCCGTACGGGATGACGGTGCCGCCGTCCCGCTTGATCATGGCCACCAGCGTGCCCTTGGGCAGGCCGAGCTCGCGCACCGTTTTGCCCGACCAGGGATGGTTTTTGCCGATGTATTCTTCAAACATGCCGAAGTTGTCGTGGTTTTCAAACTCGGGCGCGGCGGTCACGAGCAGGTCCCCCGGGTTGACCACCGTCTGCCCGTCGGGCACCACCGTGTCGTTGCCGCGGATGATGAGCACCACCAAAAACTCGCGCGGGAGCACGCAGGCTTTGAGCGGCCGCCCCGCCCACGGGTGGTTTTCCCCCACCACGACCTTCACGAAGCGCACGTCCGTCTCGTCCTGGTAGTCGGTGAAGGTGCGCAGGACGTTGTCGTTGTCGCCGAGCATGTTCATTTTTTTGGAGACGAGGGGCAACAGCGACCCCTGCAAGGCGATGGAGACGATGACGATGACGAAGATGATGCTGAACAGGTCGTACGGCAGGGCCGTTTCGCCCAGTTCGCTGACGGCGTAGATGGCGAACACGACGGACGCGACGCCGCGCAGCCCCGCCCAGGAGACGACGGCCAGCTGGTTGGCCTTGGCGCGGAAGGGCGCCAACAGCGCCGCGACGGCCGCGGGACGGGCGAGGACGGTCATGAACACGAAGATGAGCAGCGCGGGCACGAGCACCTCGGGCCGCACCAGCCACTCGGGCGTGGCCAGAAGCCCCAACAGGAAAAAGATGAGCATCTGCGCCACGTTGGTGAGCGCGTCGAAAAAGTGCACGCAGTCGCGCTTTTGCGAGATGCGGGCGTTTCCGAGCATGATGCCGCAGATGTAGACGGCCAGATACCCGTTGCCCGCCAGTTCCGCAACGCCCGTCAGTTCCCCAAGCACCGAGGGAAGGGCGTAGGTGACCAGGGCCACGGCCACGACGAAGATGGTGCCGCCCTGCCCCATGTTGAAGGAGAACTTTTTCAGGATGAACACGCCGAGGAAGCCGAACAAAACGCCGAACAGCGCGCCGAAGCCCACCTGCGCAAACAGCATGCCCACGATCTGCCCCGCGCCCATCGCGCCCGCGCCCGCAACGCCGTATTTGGCAGCCAGCACCGCCGTGAACACGACGGTCAGCATGTACGAAGTGGGGTCGTTGGAGCCCGATTCCATCTCCAACAGCGAGGAGGTGCGGTATTTGAGGTTGAGGCGGCGGGAGCGCAGGATGTTGAAGACGGAGGCCGCGTCCGTCGAGCAGATGACCGAACCGATCAAAAAGCTCTCGACCCAGCCGATGCCGTCCTCGAAAAAGGGCAGGATGCGGAAGATCCCCCACACGCCGACGCCGACCAGCCCCGCCGTGAGCGCCGTACCAGCAAAGGACAGGAGCAGCGCCCTGCCCGCGACGGGCCGCGCCTCCTTGAAGTTGGTGCCGAAGCCGCCGTAAAAGATGACGAAGACCAGGCAGACGGAGCAAACGACGTTGCCCAGGGCGTAGTCTGTAAAGTTGCCGAGCCCGCCCGCGCGGAACAAGAGCCCGAACACCACGCCCAGCCCGATGAAGAGGAGCAGGGAGGGCACTTTGAGCTTGTCCGTGATGCGGTTGATGAAGATGCACAGCGCGATGATCACGCCGACGAGCAGCAGCATGTACACGTATTCCATCCCGTTACCTCCTTTCTTTTTCCGCGCGCGGCCATGCCGCCCGCCTGCACGGACCGCCCGCTATTTGCGGTACATCCGCAGCTTGTCCTTGACGACGTCGACGACGAAGGGAAGGCCGTCGTACAGCTCGCCGTCGATCTGCACGGTGAGCGGCCGCTCGGGCACGATCTCCACGTGTTCGGCCCGTTCAAAGCGGGTGAACTTTTCTTCGATGATGCGGCCCTTCATCAGCTTGGCGAAGGCGGGGATCATGCGCGATTTTTTCACGTCGTCGACGACGACCATGTCCAAAAGCCCGTCCCCGAGCACCGCCTCCGGACACATGCGGATGCCGCCGCCGAAGCGGTAGCCGTTGCCCACGCAGGCGATGAGGGCGGAAAAATGTTCCTCTTTGCCGTTGAAGCGGGCCGTGAGTTCGTAATTTTTGAATTTGAGCAGGGAGACGATGAGGCTGAACAGGTACCCCGTTTTGCCGCGGAAGAGGCGGTTGCGGCGGCAGCGGCGCAAGATCTCCACGTCGATGCCCGTGCCCGCCGCGTTCATGCCGCGGATGCCGCCGGGAAACTGCATGAATTCGGTGTACTTCGCCTGCCCGCCGGCGATGAGGTCTACGGCCTCTTCGGGCACTTCGGAGATGCCCGCGGCGGCGGCGAAATCGTTGCCCGTGCCCGCGGGGATGAGGCCGAGGGCGCAGTTTTCAAAATTGGTCATGCCGTTGAGCGCGTCGTGCAGCGAGCCGTCCCCGCCGACGACGATGAGGTCATGCCCCTCGGCCGAGAGTTCGTGCGCGAGCGTCGCGATCTGCCCGCGGCCCTCCGCCGTGTGCACGCAGACTTCCTTGCCGAGCGCGGCAAAGCGCGCCAGGGCGCGCGCGCAGAACTTTTTTTTCTTTCCGCCGCCCGAACAGGGGTTGACGATGACGTTGTACATACCTCTTTCCCGTACCTTGTGCCCGCCGCGGGCGGGTTTTTTCCGATGCGGGGCCGCAAAATGCCGCGGCGCGGGCGCGGACCCTCTTCCATTATATAATAAACGGCGCCGATTTGCAATTTATTTTTGTTTTTGCTATAATAGTTTTTGCAGGCGGGCGGCAAAAATGCCGCCGCCGCAAGGCAGGCCCGTATGGTGATCCGTTTTCCCGAAAAACTGCAACGTTTGGCAGCGTGCGCGCCCTTCCCCCTGTACGCGGTGGGCGGGGCCGTGCGCGACGCCCTCGCGGGGCTGCCCGCCTCGCCCGACATCGACCTCGCCGCGCCCGCATCCGCCGAGGAGCTTTCGCGGCTGGCGGAGCGCTGCGGGCTGCAAGTGCACGGCGTGTACAAGAACACGGGCACCGTCAACTTCGGCGACGGGGCGCAGAAATTTGAGTTCACCTCCTTCCGCACCGACACCTACCGCCGCGGCGAACACGCGCCCGCGGCCGTGGCCTTCACGCAGGACATCCGCACCGACGCGCTGCGGCGGGACTTTTTGTGCAACGCCGTGTATTACGACATCGCCAAAGGCACCCTCGAAGACCCCCTCGGCGGGGCGGACGACGCGCGATCGCACGTACTGCGCACCACCCGCGCGGCCGAAGAGGTGTTTGCCGAGGACGGTCTCAGGCTGATGCGCCTGGCGCGGCAGGCGGCGCAGCTCGGCTTTGCGCCTTCGGAAGAGTGCGTGGAGGGCGCGCGGCAGAACGCGGCGCGCATCCGCTTCATCTCCCCCGAGCGCATCTTCGCCGAATTGCAGGCGATCCTGCACGCCGACGAAAAATACGGCCGCCGCTACGCCCATTACGAGGGGCTGAAACTTTTGGAACGGACCGAAGTGCTCGGCCACATCCTGCCCGAGCTGGCCGCGGGCAAGGGGCTGCCGCAGCGCGCCGATTTCCACGATCACGACGTGCTCGAACACTCCTTCCGCGCCTGCAAATACGCCGACGCCCGCGTGCGGTTGGCGGCCCTCCTGCACGACGTGGGCAAACCCGCCGTGTACAGGCAGACGGGGAAATACCACGGCCACGACGCGGCGGGCGAGCCCATCGCCCGCGCCGTGCTCGCGCGGCTCAAAGCGCCCAAAAAACTGACCGAAACGGTGTGCAGGCTCGTTTTGCTGCACATGTACGACCTCGACGGCCGCGCGCGCGAAAACAAGGTGCGCACCTTCCTCGTCAAAAACCACGACGTGTACGGGCTGTTGCTGCTCGTAAAACAGGCCGATTACTCGGGCTGCAAGGACGACCTTTCCCCCTGCCCCACCATCCGCAAATGGGAAGAGATCCGCGCGCGCATGGCCGCGGAGGGCGTGCCCTTCACGCTGCGCGGCCTGGCCGTGCGCGGCGACGAACTGCGCGGCGTCGTGGAGGTGCAAAAAACGGGGGACGTACTGCAAAAACTGCTGCTGTTTTGCGCCTTGGACGGGCGGCGCAACCGAAGGGAAACGCTGCTCGAAGAGGCGGCGCGCATCGCCGCGGACGGGGCGAAGACGGGCAAAAACAAGGCATGAACGGACCTGCCCGCA
Source organism: uncultured Clostridia bacterium (assembly GCA_944328445.1). GTDB lineage: Bacteria > Bacillota > Clostridia > Christensenellales > Borkfalkiaceae > Borkfalkia. Next base: position 28,288 of record CALVHO010000014.1, read on the forward strand.
CCCGCGGGCAAAAGCATAAGGCATGAACGGGCCCTTTGCCCGCGCGGGCGGGGGCAGGACGACGGGACCCGCAAAGCGGGTCCGCAAGGAGGAAACGATGGCGGAAATTTTTGCGGCCGTGGCGGCCGTTCTGGCGGCCGCGGCGCTCGTTGCGAGCGTCCTGACGCTGCGCGCGGTGCGCCGCGGCGGGAGCGCGGGGAGCGCGGGCCCTTCCGCGGGGCAAAGCGCAAGGGGCGAGGAGCTGTTGCAGCGGGCCTGCTACCTCTCCGAACAGACGGCGCACACCGTGCGGGACTATTTCGACTTCCTCTCCAAACAACAGGGCGGGGCGCTGGCTTCCCTCGCCGAGAAGACGGACAACCTCTCCGCCGCGACCGAACGCCGCCTGGCCGAGATGCAGCGCATGGTCACGGGCGAGATCAAATACATGGCCGAGCAGAACGCGCGCAACCTCGAAACCATCCGCCGCACGGTGGACGAGCAGCTGGCCTCCACCCTCGAAAACAGGCTCAACAAGAGCTATTCGCTCATCAACGAGCGGCTGGAAGCGGTGTACAAGGGCATCGGCGAGGTGCAGCAGCTGGCGGGCAGCGTGGCGGACATCAAAAAGGTGTTCACCAACGTGAAGCTGCGCGGGACCTGGGGGGAGATGCAGCTTTCGGCGCTGCTCGAACAGATGCTCGCCCCGCAGCAGTACCGCGCCAACGTGCGCGTCGATCCCCTGTCGGGAGACGTGGTGGAATTTGCCGTGGTGCTGCCCTCGGCGGACGGGCAGACGGTGCTCCTGCCCGTGGACAGCAAATTCCCCGTCGAAGAATACCGCCGCCTGCTCGACGCCGAGGACAAAGAATCGGCCGCCCGCGCGCAGAAAAACCTCGAACGCGCCCTGAAACTGCAAGCCGACACCATCGCCAAAAAGTACATACGCCCGCCGCAGACCACCGATTTTGCCGTGATGTTCCTGCCCCTGGAAGGGCTGTACGCCGAGAGCATCAAGATGGAGGGGCTGGCAGAGCACTTCGCCGCGCGGCGCATCCTCGCCTGCGGGCCCGCCAACTTCGGCGCCCTGCTGACCACCTTGCAGATGGGGTACAAGACGGCCGCCATCGAAAAGCGCTCGGGCGAGCTGTGGGAGCTGCTTTCCGCCTTCCGCCACGAATTCCGCAATTTTGTGGCCATCCTCGAAAAGGCGCAGAAAAAATTGCAGGAAGCGCAGGACACCATCGAAAACGCCGCCAAAAAGACGCGCACCATCGACAGGAAGCTCAAAAACGTTTCCGAGATCTCCGGCGAACGCGCCGACGCGCTGCTCTCCGCCCCCGACGACGAGGAATGAACCCGCCCGCAAGGCCTGCCCGCCGCGGCGGGTCTTTTTTCCCTTTTTCGGCGGGTTTTTGCCCGCGTCGGGGCGGCTTTCGGCCCGCGGCGGGGCGGCCGCACGCAAAATTTCGGGCAAGGGGCGCGTATGGTTTGCAATCGCGCGCGATATCGTATATAATAGCGGCATGAAGATCATGCGCATACAGCCGCCCGCGGGCCTGCCCGCGGAAGCGGATTTTTCCTGGCAGGAAAAGACGGTACAGGGCGCCCGCTGCGGGCGCGCGGACGGGGCGCGCATCGTGCGTTCGCCCAGGCGCTTCAAGCTCTTTTGCGAGGGAAGGGACGAACTTTTGTTCCTGGACGGGAGCGGGCACTTCAAGTGGGCGCGCGGCGAAACGCCCTTCGCCGCGGGCCAGGCCTTTTGCATCGAAGGCGAAGGCGAATACGAGGTGAACGGGCCCTGCACCTTCATCGCCGTGCAAAAACAAATGTGAGGAAAAGACATGGTACGATCCAACGCAAGCATTCCGGGCAAGATCCTGCTCATCCTGCTGACGGTGGTGTTCACCATCGCGGCGCTGGCGGGCACCATCGTCGTCGTCTACAAGACGGTGAAGGTGCGCGACCTGGGCAACCTGCTCTCGGAAGACCTCATCGACCAGAACTACGACGGCACCATCGAAGACGTGGTACAGACCATCGCGGGGAAGTTCGGCGACGGCACCCTCACCTTGCAGGACCTCATCGACATCTCCCCTGCGCTCGGCTCCGCGCTCGACGCGCTCGTGGGCAACCTCGAAAACGTGGGGCTGTTCCGCGTGGACAAGGCGGCGCTGTACTCCACGCCCGTGACGGGCATCACGGGCTCGCTGCGTTCGGTGCTCATCATCACGGGCACCTTGAACGACCTCGCCTCCACCGCGGGCTTTGCCTTGCCCGACCTGCCCGTCATCACGGGCGGGCAGGCGGGGCAGGCCACGATGTACACCCGCGCCAACGAGGACGGCAGCGGGAAGATCGACGACGAATTCGCCTTTTCCTCCACGGGCTACGCCTACCACACCCGCACGCCCTTCTATACGGCAAACTACACCGAGCGCGTGGAAGCGGGGCAGACGGAAGAGGGCGACCCCGTCTACACCGAAGAAGAGCACCCCATCGTGCAGTGGACGCAGAAAAAGCTGTACTCCCTGCAAGGGCTGGAAAAGCGGGGCACCGACCTGTATTACGGCGGCCACCTGCTCTACCTGCGCACGAAATACACCGAAACGGACGAAGGCGGCGTCACGGCCGAGCGCTACACCTACACCCGCCTGACGACGGGCAACGACGCCGTGTATTCCCTCCTCGAACAGGGCGCGGAAGAAACCCCCGAAGCGGGCGGCGATCCCGCGGGCGGCGAAACGCCCGCGGCCGGCGCGGACAACGAGGGCGCGGGCGAAGGCGAGGACGCGCCCGAAGCGGCGCCCGCGCTGTACGACGCGACCTTTGCGCTGCGCAAGGGCGAGGGCCGGGAGGAGGATATCGTGTTCCTCGGCGGCCTGAACGATACGGACGCAGACTACGAAGCCGTGCCGCTTGCCCCCGTGACCGCGGAGGGCGGGCAGGAAGCGATGACGGTCTCCCTGCCCGAGGTGGCGGCGCAATACCGCTACACGCCGCTTTTTGCGCAGCTGGACGCGGCGCCCGCCGAGGGCAGCACGTACACCGAATGGAACGGGAAGTACTACGTTCCCGTCAACACCTACGACGCCGAGACGGGCCGCTACGCCCTCGACGCCGACAACGGCGGCTTCCTCATCGCCGACGCCTACCGCGACGGGCAGCCGCTGTACGCCCTCGAATACGAGACGGGCGAAGCGCTCACCCTCGACGAGGCGCAGGCGCTGGCCGCCAAAAACGTGCCCGTGTACGTCAAGACGGAGGGGCTGGCCTCCCTGCCCCTCGTGTACGCCATCAACGCCCTTTCGGACGCGCTGGACACCGATACCCTGACGCTGGAAAAGATGGACGGCTACTTCGGCCTCAACTTTGCCGACAACGCGCTCATGCAGGAGCTGCTGTACGTGCCCTTTGCCTATCTTTCCGATTCCATGCAGGCCACCCTCAACAACATCGCCCTCGAAGACGTGCTCGACCTGAACGCCGATTCCTCCAAGACCATGCTCTACCTCGCCTACGGCGAAGAGGGCGTGGGCTACGAGATCGCAGAGACCGTGGACGAGGAGACGGGCGAGGTGACCGGGCGCGAGCTCATCGTGCACGAGCGCAAGACGGTGGGTTCGGTGACCACGGCCACCGAGACCATGCACATCGGCGACCTGCTCGAAGGCGAGAGCTCCTCGCCCCTGCTGGCGGCGGTGCGCGACTGGACCATCAACGACCTCTCCAACGACGCCAAGATCGATTCGCTGACCCTGGGCCAGGTGCTGACGGTGAACGAGAGTTCCCCCAACATCTTGCAGCAGCTGGCGGACGTGTGCCTGGGAGACATCTCTTCCGCCGTGGACACCCTGACCGTGGAGGAGATCCTCGGCAGCGACGCGATCGACGGCGACCCCGTGCTCGAACTTTTGCGCACCTCCTCCCTCGAAACGATGGCCGACGACGTCAAGGCGCTGACCTTGCAGGAACTGTTCGCCGACGAGGTGTACGAATACCACACCGTGGGCACCATCACACCCGCGGGCGAAGGCTCTGCGGCCCCCAACCGCGCCGATTACGCCGCGCTCCAAACGCTCTACGGGCAAAACGTGAACGTCTACGGCGCGGAAAACCTTTACGTGCGCGAAAACAACACCTACCGCACCTACGAGGCCTTCAAGGCCGCTTACGACGCCGCCTACGTTGACGGCACGCCCGAAGGCGAGGACTATGCGGGCGCCGTGCCGCAGGCTTTGTTCAGCCCCTACTACAAACTCACGGAAAGCGACATCGCAAACGGCTACTACGACGGCGCGCCCCTGTACTACCTCGCCGCGGAGACGGCCACGGGCGAGGACGGCACGCAGGCCACGACGTACGCCATGCGCCTCGCCACCGAAGTGACGGGCTGGAAGCTGCCCGAAACGCTGCCCGAGGGAGTGACCGCCGGTACCGCGTTCGGCGTGCGCGTGGCCGTGACGGACGGCGAAGGCAATATCACGGGCTACAAATACGAGACCGTGACCACGGACGGAAACTCGGATTACTACGACGCGGGCCGCGGGATGTACCTCGTTTCCGCCCTCTACTACCGCGACGCCGCCTCGCAGGCGGTCAAGGCGCTCTCCCTCACGCCCGCGGACTACGGGCTGAAAAGCGATCTTCAAGACGGCGCCGCCCTCTTTGCGCGCCGCGTCTATACGGGAACGTACAGCGCGTCCGCGCTGTACACGCAGACCGGCCTGTACCGGTACGACCCGGTGGCGGAGCGGTACCGCCTGCTGCCGCTGGCGGCCGTGTACGCGGACGCGGAAAACCCCTCGAAAGTCGCCCTGTACTATTACGGTGCGGACGGCAGCCTGTACGCCGTGAACGGTGCCACCGACCCCGAAACGGGGCTGCCCGTGCCCGTCGAAGGCAAGACGGCCGTCCCGGCCTACTTTGACGAAAGCGGCAAGCTGTATATCTACCGCGAAAACGAGGCGGCGGGCGGCGCCTCGCAGCTTTGGGACGTGGCAGAGCAAACCTTTGTGAGCGGCGTCGAGGCCGCGCCCCGCTACGCCGCCGACAGGACGCAGGCCGTGCCCGAAGAAGGCACCAAGCTGTATTCCTACGGGCAGGTGACGGGGCTTTGGAAGTACCTGCTGCTCGACGAAAACGGCGTCGAGGCGCAGTGCTCGCTGCAAAACGCGGGTTCGCTCATCACCAACATGCGCGCCAACATCAACCGCGCGACGCTGGCAGAGCTCGTAAACGACGGCATGCTGACCATCCGCCCGCCCGAAGACATGACGGTGGAAGAAGTGCTCGCCTACGAGATAAAGATCTCCGGCTCCGCCTACGCGGGCCGCACGCTGGGCAGCCTGACCATCAACGAGATGCTCTCGCTGATGCTTTCCGTCCTGGTGCAGCCCTGACACCGCGCCAAGAGGCACGGCGGGAACGAAGCGCCCGCCGCCCGCGCGGGCGCGCCTGCCAAAAATGTGCCCGCTTTTTGCCCGCGCGGATGAAAAATCATTGACTTTTGCAGGAAAACATCCTATAATATTGCTACTGTGCCCGCAAAAACGGGCGCAAAAGCCTTGCGTGCCAAGCACGCCGAATACGACCGGGAGGTGAAAACATGAAATACGAGATGTTGTATCTGATCGACTCGTCCGTTCCCGACGAGGGGAAAGACGCGCTCGTCGCCAAGTTTGAAGGCATCGTCTCCGAACTGGGCGGCAAGGTGCTCTCCACCGACAAGTGGGGCGTCAAAAAGCTCGCCTATCCCATCAACTACAAGACCGATGCGTACTATGTGTTGATGACGTTCGATGCAAACGGCGACGCCGTGAAAGAGCTCGACCGCATCGCGGGCATTACCGACGAAGTGATGCGCCGCATGATCAGCAAAGCGCACTGAGGTGGGTCATGAACAAAGTTTTTTTGATCGGTAACCTGACCCGCGATCCCGAATTGTCCGAGACCAACAGCGGGGTGCCCGTGTGCCGCTTCGGCATCGCCGTCAACCGCCGCTTTTCGGCGCAGGACGGCGAACGCCAGACCGACTTTTTCAACGTGACGGCCTGGCGCGCACTCGGCGAGACCGTCGCGCGCTACACCCGCAAGGGCCAAAAGGTGGCCGTGACGGGCAGCATCCAGATGCGCACCGTCGAGGACAACAGCGGCCAGAAGCGCACCTTCGTCGACATCGTTGCCGACGATGTCGAATTTCTGACGCCCAAGGGAAGCAGCGGCGACGACGGCTATTCCGCGCCCGCGCCCAAAAAGAAGCCCGCGCTCGAAGCCTTCGACGACGATTCGGACATCCCCTTTTGATGACCAAATTTGAAAAGGAGTAAATGAAATGGACGAGAAACCCGCCGTGAAGCGGCCCATGCGCAGGGGCCCCCGCCGCAAGGTGTGCGCCTTCTGCCAGGAAAAAGTGGAATTTATCGACTACAAGGACGTGAACCGTCTGAAAAAGTACATCACCGAGGGCGGCAAGATCCTCCCCCGCCGCATGAGCGGTACCTGCGCCATGCACCAGAGGGAGCTTTCCAACGCCATCAAAAAGGCGCGCATCGTCGCGCTGCTCCCCTTCCGCGGAGAGTAAAAACCCCGACGGCCGCACGCTCGTGCGGCCGTTTTTTCGCCCGTAGGCGGGCCCGCGCGAAAAAGCGGCCCAGCGCGTTCCGCCGACAAAGCGGAACAAAACGGCCCGCCGCGGCCGCACCGAGGACTGCCATGGAATTTTACGATGCCGTGAACGCGCGCAGGACGGCGCGCGAATTTTTGCAAAAGGACGTCCCCTTCGACGCCGTCAAAAGGATCTTGGAGGCGGGCAACAAGGCGCCAACCTGGGACCACAACCGCAGCTGGCAGTACATCGTGCTGCAAACGGACGAGGAAAAGGACTACGCCTTTGCCGAGGCGAAAGCGATCGCGGAAAAATTCGACGCCGAGAGATACCTGAACATGCCCCGCGCGTACCCGATCACGCCCGGGCAGAAGATGTACGGCTATGCCATGCCCCGCCAGTTTTCCATGCTCAAAGGCGCGCCGTACGTGGTCATCCCCCTGTTCAAGGCAAAGACGGTCAAAGACGGGGCGCTTTCCGCGCTGAACCCCTTCGCCACGGCGTGGTGCGTGATCGAGAACATCTTTCTTGCGGCCGCGGCCGAAGGGCTGGCCTGCTCGGTGCGCATCCCGCTCGACAAGGAGCACGACGCCGTGAAGGAGCGGTTGAAGGTACCGCCTTCCTACCGCATCCCCGCCTTCATCGGCATCGGCTATGCGGACCCGTCCGCGCCGCGTTTGGAACAGCGCGAGCCCGACCTCGGCAAGCAGATCCGCTTCGGGAAATGGAAATGACACCGCGGCGGCCGCGCAAATTGCGTGCGGGCGGCGCGCACCTTTCGGTGCGCGCCGCCCGCTTTTTTGCTCTCCTATCACCGCCCCGCGCCTTCCGCATAGCGGAAGGCGCGGGGCGGGCCTTATGCCGCATGGCCGGGGCGCAAATTTTTTGCCCTCCCTTTCGGCAAAATGTGCGCCCGTCCGACAAAAACGGATATTTCGCGGCGGCACGGCATAGGTATAATGAAGGTATGAATTACATCAAAAAGCTGTGCATCTTAAAACAGGTCTCCCCGGGCTTTGCCGCCGACGGCAGGGCCGTTTCGGCACTGTTGACCTGCGAACAGTTTGCCGGCCGCGTGACGCTGACGCTGGCGATGATCGGCTTTGCGCCCCTGACGGCGGGGCGGTACCGCTGCGTGGTCTGCGACGGGCACGGCACGGCCGAAGTGTTCGACGTGCCCTCCCCCGCAGGCGCCGCCGTGCGCCGCGAGAGCGCGCTCGACGTGGCCGACGGCTTGGGCTGCGCCGTGTTTTTCGTGCACGGGCACGCCGCCTGCGCCGCCTTCGGCAAATGCGGAGACGGGGCCTATGACCTGAAACGCTTCGCCGCCCTGCTCGAAGCGGAAGAAGCCCCCGCCGCGAATGCCGCGAACGCCGCCGCCCGCGAGGGCAAGGGCAAACGATCCGCCAGCGGCGAGGATACGGCGGACGCCGCGGGGAAAGGCACAGGCAAAAACGGCGGGCAAAAAGGAGCGGAGAGCGTTCATGACGCACAGAGCACAAAAGACGAGGCGGAGCCCGTTCACGCCGCGCCCCCGCCCGAGGGGTACGACGACGAGCTGGTGGCCGACGAAAACTATTACGCCTTTGCAAACGGAGGAGAGGATGGAAAAGACGAGGCAGACGGCCCTGCAAAAGCAGGCGAAACAGACACTGGAACGGATGCGCATGATCAAAGCCTATTCCGCTTCGCAGGCGCGGAAATGCTCCGAGAGGATGAGAGATCTTGCTACTACGATACGGTGAGGGCGGAGCTGGAAGGACTGTTCGCCAAATACCCGCCCGAAACGGCGCTCGAACAGAGCATCCCCCGCTCGCGCTGGGCGCGGGTCGACTTCGCCGCGGGCAAATACTATGTGGTGGGCGTCGTGCGCGGCGAAACGCAACCCCTGTACATCTGTTACGGCGTGCCCGCCGAGCGCCGCCAAAGCCCGCCCGAACCGTTGAAAAAGTACAGCTCGTACGTGCCCGTCTCCCTCTTCGCCCCCGACGGCAAGGGGTATTGGATGATGTTCCAGGACGCCGAAACGGGCCGCTGCATCCACTTGACGCAGACCTGAACCGCTCTCACGACGGCCCCTATCCTGCCGCTGCCCTGCCGACGGCCCGCCCCTGCCCCGCCGCCGAAACGCCGCCATGCCCTTGCCCTGCCTCTGCCTTACCAAACTCCCCGACCGAACAAAAATCGGCCCCTTCCCCCATTCCCCGAAAAAGCCGCCGCGGCGCTTTACGCGCCGCGGCGGCCTCGGTGTTCAGAGGGATGCGTCCTCTAAAATTTTCAAAACGGCTTCACGCAAGGAAGCGACGGCCTCCGCCTTGTCGATCCCTTTCGTTTTTTCTTTTTCTCTTAACCCATAGCCCGTAGGGACCAAAAACGCTTTTTTCATTCCGCTGTTTACGGCAAAAAGGACATCCGCTGCCTTATCTCCGACCATATACGAGGAGGAAAGATCGAGCCCCAAGTCTTTTGCCGCTTGCTCCGCCATGCCCGGCTTCGGTTTGCGGCAGGAACAATCGATCGCGTATTCCGCCACGCTCCCCGTTTCAAGATGAGGACAGTAGTAGACGGCGTCAACGGATGCGCCCGCCTCTTTCGCCATCGAGCAAAAACGCGCGTTGACGCGGCACACATCCTGCTCCGTCATCATACCGCGCGCGACCCCGGACTGATTGCTGACAACAACGATCAAAAAGCCGCTTTTCTTTAACGACCGCAAACACTCTATGGCATCATCAAAAAATACCACCTGCTCCGGATCTTTCAGATAATGCTTATCTTCGATCAAAGTGCCGTCTCTGTCAAAAAAGACGGCTTTTTTATTTGCTTCCATATGAATTTTTGATCTTTTCAATGATCGATGTCGTAGAAAGCCCCTCTTCCAGGCGCATAAAGGCGACCCGGCCGCCATACGACTCTATAAATTCTTGCCCGGCAACCGGTTGCTTGCTCTCCCAATCTTTGCCTTTTACCAAGACGTCGGGACGGACCGCATGAATAAGCGCTTCCGGCGTGTCCTCGTCAAAAATGATCACATAATCGACGACCTCTAACCCCAGCAACAACGCCGCGCGGTCTTTTTCTCCGATGACAGGCCTCTTTTCCCCTTTGATGCGCCGCACGGACGCATCGCTGTTCAGGCCGACGATCAAAACATCACCCAGCGCGCGGGCATGCCGAAACGAAGAAATATGCCCGGCGTGCAAAATATCGAAGCACCCGTTCGTAAATACGATCTTCTTACCCTGTTGCCGCAGGCATTCTGCCAAAACTTCCGCATCTTTTTGCGCGACAACTTCTTTTTTGGAAATAGAATCGCCGATCAGTTCCATCTTTGTTGCCGTCGCCGAGCCGAATTTTGAAACGACAACGGAAGCCGCGCGGTTTGCCATCTTGCAAGCCTGCGGGAAAGGGATCCCCGCGGCCAATGCGAGCGAAATTACCGAAACAACGGTATCGCCGGCGCCGGTCACATCGACAACTTCCTTGGCAAGAGCGGGAAAATCATCTTTATTCTTTTTGACCCCGGGAATAAGGGACATACCTTTTTCCGAACGGGTCACGAGCACATAATTTAACCCGTTTTCTTCCCGCAGCTTTTCGGCCGCAGCATAAAGCTCCTCTTCGCTTTCGACCTGCGAACCGGTCGCTTCCTTCAATTCTTTTACATTCGGCGTGCAGACCGTTGCTCCGTAATAACGGCTGTAATCTTTCCCCTTGGGATCGATCACGACCTTTAACCCCCGTTTGCGGGCCCCTTGGATAAAAAACTGGGCACACTCCTGGGTAAAGGTCCCCTTGCCATAGTCGGACAACAAAACAATATCTGCGCGCCGGAAGATCTCCTCCTCGTGCGCGCGGAAAAAGCGCATGCACGCCCCCGACAGCGGCTCGATTTTTTCCTTATCGTAACGCAAAAACTGCTGAAAACCGGAAACCACCCGCGTTTTAACAATGGTCGGCCTATTTTCGTCCCGAAAGATGCAAGAAACATCGGCCCCGCGGGCTTGCAACATCGAAAGAAGGTTATCGCCCTCCCCGTCGGTACCAATGCAGCCGACGGCCATCGCTTCCCCTCCGAGCGCTAAAATATTATTGATAACATTGCCTGCGCCGCCTAAAACCTCTCGCTCGGAACGTACTTCGATCACGGGGACGGGCGCCTCGGGAGAAATGCGCCGCACCCCTCCTTCGATGTAACGGTCCACCATATAATCGCCGGCAACGAGGACCCGTTTCCCTGCCAGCTTTTCCCAAATAATGTCATCCATGGTTTTTTGTTTCCTTTTTCGGATACAGGAGCATCAATCTTTCCAGCCCACGCCACACGTCGCCGGGGCCAAGCCGATCCAAACAAAGCCAATCGTACGGACACTGGGCGCGCTTGTAAAAATAACAAGGCCTGCACGCCGTTTCTTTTTTTACCGACATATTTTTAGGCCCGGGCGCAGCCCACTCAAAATCACCCGACGGCCCGTCGATCGTAAGCGTCGGCACTCCTTGCATTCCGGAAATATGCTTGGGGCCGCTGTTATTCCCGACAAAATAATCGACGTGTTTTACCAGGGCGCAAAATTCCGTCAAAGAATGCTGCCCCGCAACCGAAACGACGCGCGATCTGTCGGATACGAATGAAAGGATCTTTTCGTTGATGGGGATCTCGCTTTTGCCGCCGAACAGAACGATCGAACCTTTCGTATGCTCCAAAATAAGATTGCACAACAATCCGAATTTGCGCTCACCCCATTGACGGAAATCCCCGCCCGAGCCCGCATGGATACCGACCACAACGGGCGCCGAAAAAACGGGTTGCGTTTTCACATACTCACGAACTTTTTCTTCTGCGGCTTCGGATACGGCAAAAGGCCGATCCAGTTCCGGTTCGTATGCCAGGTTTCGCACCAAAGAAAGCATCTGGTCGTGCATCGTCCAGTGCGGATTTTTCCCGCTATATTCTTTCAGCGCGGGAACGGCATACCAGCATTGATCCTGTTCGGCTTCCGCGCTGTACGCAAGGCAATAATCGGCGATCGCCTCGGCGACCTTTTTGGTATCTTCGTGGCGGCGCATATGGACCGAAAGGTCGTAATGCTCCCGGGCCAATGACTTTATCACGCGCTGCAACTCTGCAACGTCCTGGCCTGCCACGCCGAATTGTGAGCGCTCCGCAAAAAATGCGTACGTAAAGACCTTGTCGATCTCGGGCTGCTCTTCCCAAAAATTCTTCATCCACGGAGCACACAACATATCCAACCGCGCCTGCGGAAACAGCTTGCGCAGCTTACGCACGGCAGGCAGATCGATAATGTTGTCACCGATGTGGTCCAGCTTCACCACAATGATGCTGCGGATCAAAGACGGAACAATGGTCGGGCTGCCCGTAAGCATATTGCGGACGGGATGGCCATCTCTGCACGGCGTGTTCTTATGTTTATCCAAATAGATATTAAAATAATTCTCGCCCGCGCAGAGTTCGTTCCCTAATTTTTCCCAAATGACGGCATCGGCCGCGGTCTCGCTCTTATCCCCTCGGCTGACCCGCTCTTTGTGCGTCAATTTTGCCGAAGGGGTGTACAAATTCCGATATCCGGCCCTGCGCATACGCAAACCGAAATCCATTTCGTTCCCGACAAGAGGAAGCGCCTCGTCGAAGCCGTTGATTTCTTCAAATTTACTGCGCTGCACCATGATGCAGGCCCCGATCACAAAGGAGCATTCCCTTGTAAAATGGAGCATGTCATGGTATTTGCGGCTCTTTTCTTCCTCCAAAAGGTAATAACTTCTGCCGCCGCCGCCATGGTCGACCAAAAACACGCCCGCGCTCTGCACCTTGCCGTCGGGATAGAGCAATAACGGCCCGACCATACCGACGCCCGGCCGCGCAGCTTCCGCAAGCAACCTCTCCAACCAATCCGCGGTTATCACTTCCGTATCATCGTTCAAAAACAACAAGAAACTGCCTTTCGCTTCTTTTGCCGCGAGATTGTTGAGCCTCGACCAATTAAACGGCTCGTTGACATATAGAATACGGCATTTGCCGCCCTCCATCTGTTTTTTCAACCGCTTTTGGCCGTACCCCGGATGACGCCTGGAATTGTCTACAACAATGATCTCGTAATTATTATAAGTCGTTTTTTTGTAGATCGATTCGATGCATGTATCGATATAGTCTTGTGTATAGCAGGTGGGGACAATGATGGAAACGAGCGGCTCCCCCTCTACCTCGTATTCGATCGACGTATTGAAATATTCATTGACGCCCACCTTCGCCTTGATCCCTCGGCGCACGAGCGCCTCTTCGCGCAATTTATTGCGCGAAGGCGAATAATCTTCTGCAAAAGTATCGTCCGCAAGATGAAACAACACCCCGGGCAGATGAGACACCTCTCCCTTCTCCGAAACTTTTAACAAAAGGTCGTAAATAAAAAGTGAAAAATCGAGCGAGAAGTTCGGATCGGCCTCTTGCAACGCTTTTCTGCCGATCGCTACACTGTTTCGGATGTAATCGTTTGCCAAAAACAGATCCGGGGACCAGCCCGGTTTATAATACGGCTCACAATACTTCCCGCCCCGCACATTGTCGTGATCGGTGTAAAGAGCGGCACACGCTTTTCCTTCGCGGTTCAATTCAAAACAAAGCTCAAACAGAGCAGTCCTCTCCGCCCTGTCCCCTTCGGACAAAAACACGACATAATCACCCTCTGTTGCGGCGATCGCTTCCGCCGTGCTGTCGACTTGCAAAAATTCTTCCCTGATCTTGTCCTCCAAAAAATCCGCGGGCCTCTTCTCCGGCTCCCGATAATAGGCCCTGCATACGATCACCTGTTTTGCGGGATAAATCTGCTTTTTCAGATCCCACAAAAGTGCATCCAGCGCTTCTCCCCCTTCTGTTGCCATGATCACCACGGAAAACGTGAATTGTTTTCGCAAAGACGGCACGGCCTCGGCAAGCTTCCCCATCTCTCCCTGCTTAGGCGTCGCCAAACGGCAATATTGGTCATAGCGCATGCTGCTGGTAGCCTTCTTTTGGCTATCCTCGATCTGCACCATCCTCTCATTCAACGAGCGAAAAATGTGCCCCTTGTTCTTCCTGGAAAATTTTACGCCCCTTTTCAGCAATTGCATCATCCCTTTGGGGGTATACCATTTGATCCCACAGTTTTTCAAAAAGTTTGCAAACTTTCCCATAAAAACTCTCCTTTGCAGAAATCAGCGTGCTTTTGCAACGTCTCCGAAAAAATGCGCTTCCAACATTGCACAGAGGGCATGATATACAGGCAGATGATATTCCTGGATCTTAAACGTTTCTGTTTCCGGCACGCGCACACAGATATCGGCAAGCGTGCGGCACTTGCCGCCCGACTCTCCCGTCAATGCCACTGCCGTGATCCCCGCTGCTTTTGCCACCATGACCGCGTTCAAAATATTTTTGGAATTGCCGCTTGTAGAGATGCCGATAAAGACGTCTCCCGGCCTGCCGTAGCCCGACAACATCTGCGCAAAAACCAACAACGGGTCTACGTCGTTCAAAAAAGCCGTCGATAACGCGGGCATGGACGTAAGCGGGATCGCGGAAAGGCAGCCTTCCAAATCGGCGGCGATCTTTGCGCCTTCTTCCCCAAAGCGCTCTTTGAGTTCCCCGCACAATTTTTCATCCGCGGGGCGGCGGACCAGGAACGATTTCATCAATTCTCCGACGATATGCTCGGCGTCGGCCGCGCTGCCGCCGTTCCCCGCCACAAGCACTTTGCCGCCATTCTCATACGCGCGCACACATGCGTTGAACATGGCAACAAAATCGTCCCTGCACCCTTGAAGAGCGGGATACCGCGCAAACAGCTCTTCTCTTATTTCTTCTTCGGAAAGTATCTTCTTCATTGTTGACCTCAAACGCTTATAAATTCCCCGCCCGCAACGAGCGCAGGCAGCGATCCAACGTATCCGCCGTGTTGTAGACCGGGACCAAAACCGATATTTTCAGCTTCTGTGCCATGCCTTTCTCCTAAGCAGACGTTCTCCCGATAATTTTAGCACGGCCCCGACAAGAAATTGCGCACATGAGTGTTCATGTGGCAACATATGTATTCTGAAAACAAAGTTTTTTACGCTAAACTGATTGTTATAAAAATCAATTACAGGGGCGTAAAAACATGAAAGAACAGTTTTTGGATGCAAAGGCCGTCGGACAGGCGATCACGCTTTTCCGCAAAAAGAAGAAGATCTCCCAAGAGGTGCTCAGCGGGCTGGCCGACATCGGGCGCACGCACCTGAGCGCCATCGAGCGCGGCGAACGCAAGCCGACGCTGGAAACGCTGTACCGCCTCTGCCTGGCTATGGACGTAAAGATGTCGGCCGTGGCGGCGGAGATCGAACGGCGCATGGAGCACCTCTCCTCCCCCAACGAATGACCCGCCTTCCCGCCGCGTTTTTCCTGCGGCCGCAGGCCGAAAAACCCGCACCACGCAAAAAGCGGCCCCGAAAAGGGACCGCTTTTTGCGTGGTGCGAGTAATCGGATTTGAACCGATACGGGATCGCTCCCGAGGGATTTTAAGTCCCTTGCGTCTGCCGGTTTCGCCATACTCGCAAAAAATATGCTGCCTTGGGCAGGTTTTTGGGCGCCGCGCTTTCCGCGCGGCCAAAGCGCGTGCAAGCCGCCGCGCAAACGCGCGAACCGGCAGGACCGCGGGACGGGGTGCGGCTGCCTCCCTTGCAAGCCCGTTCACCGCTTTACGGCGCGGTACACCAGGTGCGGCATGTCCTTGCCGCAGTAGTGTTTTACGAGCCTGCCGCACACCTGCATGCCGTTGCGCTCGGCCACCTTTTGCGAGGCCGTATTGGTATCGCGGATGATGGAATACACCTCCTCGGCCCCGAGGACGGAAAAGGCATATTCCTTGCAGGCGACGGCAGCCTCGGTGGCGTAGCCGCGGTGCCAAAAGGCGCGCTCGAACAGGTATCCGACCTCGATGACGCGGCGCTCGCCCCACGGCTGCACGGTCAGGCCGCATTGGCCGATGAACGTGCCGCACCCGCGCAGCAGCACGCCCCAGAGGCCGAAGCCGTCTTCACGGTAGCGGCGCAGCTGATTTTGGAGCCATTGCCGCACCTCCTCGTCCGAAAAGGCGTGTTCGTAGGCGTACATGGCCTCCCCGTCCTGCAAGGTGCGCGCAAGGGCGGGCGCATCCTCGCGGGTCAGCTCGCGCAAGACGAGCCGCGGCGTATACAGCACCGCCCCGGGGACGGAAAGCTCCTGTCCGCTCATAAAAAAACCTCCGCCCTGCCCGAAGAGGCAAAGCGGAGACCTTTGGAGGCGCTACCCGGATTTGAACCGGGGAGTCAGGGTTTTGCAGACCCTTGCCTTACCACTTGGCTATAGCGCCAAAAAATAAGTGCGGAATTTTGTGGAGCGGGAAACGAGATTCGAACTCGCGACATTTACCTTGGCAAGGTAACGCTCTACCCCTGAGCCATTCCCGCATAACATTCCGCACTGTATTTATCGATGAAAACTTGGTGGAAGTTATAGGGCTCGAACCTATGACCCCCTGCTTGTAAGGCAGGTGCTCTCCCAGCTGAGCTAAACTTCCGTCCGAACCGCTCATATACTATACCAAAAAAACGGGCGGAAGGCAAGCAAAATTCCGAACTTTTTTCAAAAAACCGCAAAAAATTTTTTCGGCGTGAACGGGCGCCGCGGACGGGGACGGCGGCGGCCGCCTGCGGGCGCCGCAAACCCGCGCGGACGGTATACAAATTGCGGCAAGCTCCGCACACGCGACGGCGGGCGGTATGCAAACCGCGGCGGGCGGGGCATACTGTATAAAAAACGCGCGGCCCGGCCGCGCCCCGCGAGGTTTTGCCCGTGCCCTCCCTGTTCACCCACACCCTCATCGCCGAAGACGTTTTGACGCGTCTGCCCGAAAACGTGCGCGCGGCCGCCAAGGACCTGCCCTCCTTTTTGCTGGGCGCGCAGGGCGGAGACGTGTTCTTTTTCTGCCGCGCGAAAGACGGCGGCGGAAAGCGCCGCAACCTCGGGCGGAGCCTGCACCGCGAAGACGTGTACGGCCGCTTTTGCGCGCTGGCCGAAGCCGCGCGGCGGGCGGGCGACCTCTCCTACGCCGCGGGGTACGTTTGCCACTACGCGGCCGATACCGTGTTCCACCCCTACGTGTACGCGCTGTGCGCGCAGCTTTCGGCCGAAAACCCCCGCGTGCACTGGCACACCTGCATCGAGAGCGACCTCGACACCCTGTTTTCGGCCGCGCACGGGCGGCCCGTACAGGAGCAGGCACTCTCCCCGCGCTACGGGGAGCTGAACTTTGCGGCGCTGTACCCGCAGGCCGCGCCCCTTTGCGAAGGGCTTTCGGAACGCGCCTTCCGCGCGGCCGTGCGCCGCTTTTACCTGTACGCGCGCGGGATCCGCGACCCGCGCTTTGTCCGCCGCAAATTTTTTGTGGGCGCGGAGAAGGTGCTGCACGCGCCGCGGCTGCTCTCCACCCTCTACCGTCGCGCCGAACCCGACCCGCGCTTCCTCAACGCCGAAGGCAACGAATGGCGCGCCCCCGCGCAGCCCGCCTTTTGCTCCCGCGAAGGCGCCGCCGCCCTCTACGAACGGGCGGTGCGCGAAGGGGCGGACCTGGTGCGCGCCTTTTACCTGCACACGCAGGGCGCGCCCCTGCCCGAAAAAGCCTTCAACAAAAACTTTTTGACGGGCCTCCCCGCACCTCCTGCAAATGCGGACCCCTTGCGGCCGTGAACAAGAGAGCGCTCCTTAAAAGCCCGCGGCGCCGTAAAAAAGGCCCTTTGCCCGCGGCGCCGTGAACGCGCGGTCCGCCCCTTTTTTGCCGCCCGTGCGTGCGCGCGGGGCTCATTGCCTGCGCGAGGACAGAAGGGACGCGAGCTGGTTGCCGCGGCCGAGCAGGTTCATGTCCTTGTCGTACGTCTTGTTGCTGGACGGGTAGTAATAGCCGACGACGCGGTAATCGGCGTCGAGGGCGCGGACGCGCCCCTGCGGCCCCTGCAAAAAGTAGCCTAAAAGCTGCATGTTGGAATCGTAAAAGCGCTGCATGGCCCACCTCCTGCTGCCAGTATACCGCGCACGGACCGCCGAAAACAAGCATGGGTGCCGTTTTTTTGCCCCGGGAAGGGGCGCGCGGGCAGATTTTTGGCGCGCAAAAGGGGCCGCGCGAAAGCGCGGCCCCGCCATGTTCCCCGCGTATCCCCGCGCGGGGCGCTCAGCCCCGTTTGGGGCAAAATTCGATGGTAAAGGCGGTGCCCTCGCCGAGGGTGCTCTCCACTTCGAGCTTCCAGCCGGCGCGCTTGCACAGCTTTTTCACGATGGCAAGGCCCAGGCCGAAGCCGCCGCCCCCGCCGTTGTGCGATTTATCCACGGTATAAAAGCGCTCGAAGATGCGCTCCTTGTCCTCCTCGGACAGGCCGATGCCCGTATCGCGCACCGTGAGCCGCGGCGCGGCGCCGCCCGAGAGCGAGACCTCCAACACGCCGCCCTCCTTGTTGTAGCGGATGCCGTTGGAGATGAGGTTGTTCAGGATCTCCACCATGCGTTCGCGGCGGGTCATGACCTTGACGCCCGCCTCGATATCCATCTTCAAGGCGATGTCCTTTTTGCGCAGTTTTGGCTCGAACCCGCCGATCAGCTCGGCGGCGAGCTCGGAGACGTTGACCTCGTAATCGGGCAGCTCGTCGCTCTCGATGGCGGAGAGGTTGATGATGGAACGGATGAGGTTGGCAAGGCGGTCGCTCTGTTTGATGATGGTCCTCGCCATGCCCTGCACCCGCTCGGGCGGGACGCTGCCCGCCCCGATGAGCTCGGCAAAGCCCTTGATGGAGGTGAGCGGCGTGTTCATTTCATGGGTGACGTTGGCGATGAAGTCGTTTTTGGAGCGCATGGCGGCCATCGACTCGGTGACGTCGGTGATCAGCAAAACGCAGGATTCGGGCGGGAAGGTGAAGCGGAAGTTGTAGTCTCGCCCCTCGATCTTGCGGTAGACGGAGGACGGCTCGCAGGCGGCCAGAATGGCCGCGATCTCGGGGTCAGCGGCAAAACTTTCGATGGGATCGCCCTGTTCGCAGCGCAGAAGGCGCGCGGCCGTCTTGTTGATGAGCAGCACGTCGGACGGGTCGCGAAAGATGACGATGCCGTGCTCCATGCTGTCGAGGATGAGCTTTTCCATTCGGCGGTCTTCCTCGACGCGCGCCACCTTTTCGGCGATCTCGCCCGTCATTTCGTTCATCATCTTGGCCAGCGGCTGCAACTCGGAATACTTGCAGGCGACGGGTTTGCCGCCGCTGAGCGCCACGGCGCGGGTGAGTTGTTCGACGGGCCGCAGCACGGCGTTGGTCGCGATCCAGGCAAAGATGAGGCAGAACAGGATATCCAGCAGCAAAAACCAGGCCATGGTGGGCAGGGCGCCGATGAACACGCCCGTCTGCGAGGACGCCTCCACGCCGATGCGCAGCAGCCCGCCGCCCTGCGCCTCGCCCAGGCGGACGCAGTAGTACATCATGTTCTTGCCCACGGTATCGCTGCGGCGGACGGCAAAGCCCTCCCCTTCGAGCAGGGCGGCCTCCACCTCCGCGCGGTCGGAGCGGGAGGCCTCGCCGAGGTCGCCGAAGCTGTCGGCCACGATGGCGGCCTGCGCGTCCATAAAGGTGACGCGCGCGCCGCCCAGGCGCGCGGAAAAGGCCTCGGCGTATTCCTCGCCGAAGGGCTGCGACGGGTCGAAAAAGCCCGCGTACGTTTTGAGTTGTTCGTTCGTCCTGCGCACGATATCGCGGTAAAAAATGTTGCTGACAAGCAGCGTAAACAGCAAGATGCCGATGATCGTGGCCGAGAGCGAAACGAGGAGGATCCGTTTGCGCATACCCTGTTCCTCGCAAGCCGCCCGCGGCGAAAGCCGCGGGCGGGCGCCTGTTTATTCGCGGTAGACGAATTTGTAGCCCACGCCGAAGACCGTTTCGATGTAGTCGATGCCGAGCTTGCGCAGGCGCGCCACGTGGTTGTCGACGGTGCGCGTTTCGCCCTCGTCGTACCCCCAGACGGCGTTGAGGATGTTTTCGCGGGTGAGGGCCTTGCCCTCCTTCTGCATGAGGTATTTGAGGAGGTTGAACTCCTTGTTGTTCAGTTCCAGCCGCGTGCCGCGCAGGGTGGCCGTCATCGTGTCCTCGTCCAGCGTGAGGTTGCCGCGGACCAGCGAGGCGTTGCCGCCCGAACGGCGCAGCACCGCGTTGACGCGCGCCGCCAGCTCCAACACGCCGAAGGGCTTGGAAACGTAGTCGTCGGCGCCCAGGTTGAGGCCCTTGACCTTATCCGTCTCCTGCCCCAGCGCCGAGAGCATGATCACGCCCATCGTGGGGTATTTTTGTTTGAGGCGGGCCAGCACGTCCAGCCCGTTGCCGTCGGGGAGCATGATGTCGAGCAGGGCGGCCTGGGGGGGCTGCGCCTCCACCGCGGCGAAAAATTCGGCCACCGTGCCGTAGCACGAGACGGAAATGCTCGACATTTCCAGCGCGCAGGTGACCAGCTCGCCGATGCTCTTGTCGTCTTCGAGAACGTAGACCCTTTTTTCCAATGTGATCATGACCTGCCTTTTCGTTCGGTACCCACAGTATAGCACAACCGCGGCGATTACGCAAGCGCCGAGGCCGAAAACGGCACCGAAACCGAGCCCCGCCGCGGGCGCAAAGCGCCAGAGCGCGGCGGGGCTGCCCGTTAATTGAGTTTTTTGTGTTCGCCCGTGAGCATGAACAGCACCCACTCGGCGATGTTGGAGGCGTGATCCCCGATCTTTTCGAGGTATTTGGCGATCATCAGCATGTCCAGCGCCTGTTCGCCGTTGTCGTCCTCGTCGATGTCCTTATGGACGATGCCCGTGAGCCTGCCCTTCACGACGTCGAAGAGGTCGTCGACGGCGTCGTCGGCGCGGCAGACGGCTTTGGCCAGCTCGCCGTCCCGCTCGACGAAGGAGCGCGCCGCGTTTTTGACCATCTCCTGCACGCGGTCGGCCATCTCGGGGATCTCCTTGACGGCGTCGGCATACGGCAGTTTGCTCATCTTTACGACGAGCTCGGAGATATCCGCCGCCTGGTCGGCGATGCGCTCCATGTCGGTGATCATCTTCATGGCGGAGGTCACGAACAGGAGGTCCCCCGCCACGGGCTGCTGCTTCAAGATGATCTTCAAGCACAGCCTTTCGATCTGCTGTTCCTTTTCGTCCACCAGCCGTTCGACGGCCTTGGTCTTTTTGGCCAGGTCCACGTCCTGCCGTTCGAGGGCGCCGACGGCGTCCTCGATGGCGGTGCAGTTGAGCTCTCCCATCTTGGTGAGCAGGTCTTTGAGCTCGGCGATCTGCTCGTCGAAAATTTTCCGCGTCATGTCAGCCAAACCTCCCCGTGATGTAGTCTTCCGTCCTCTTGTCGCGCGGGCGCTCGAAGATCTGATCGGTCTCGCCGTATTCGACGAGGTCGCCCAGCAGGAAGAAGGCCGTCTTGTCCGAGATGCGCGCCGCCTGCTGCATGTTGTGCGTGACGATGACGATGGTGTACTTGTCTTTGAGTTCCTGCGCCAGGTCCTCGATCTTGCCCGTGGAGATGGGGTCGAGCGCGCTCGTCGGCTCGTCCATGAGGATGACCTCGGGCCCGACGGCGAGGGTGCGCGCGATGCACAGGCGCTGCTGCTGCCCGCCCGAAAGCCCGAGCGCGGACTTTTTGAGGCGGTCTTTTAGCTCGTCCCAGATGGCGGCCGCCTGCAAGGAGCGCTCGACGATCTCGTCCAGCTGCGCCTTTTTGCGGATGCCGTGGGTGCGCGGGCCGTAGGCGATGTTGTCGTACACGCTCATGGGGAAGGGATTGGGCTTTTGGAAGACCATGCCCACGCGCTTGCGCAGGGTGTTGATGTCCACCGCGCCATAGAGGTCTATCCCGTCGATGAGGACTTCGCCCGTGATCTTGCAGTCGGGGATGAGGTCGTTCATGCGGTTGAGCGTCTTCAAAAAGGTGGATTTGCCGCAGCCCGAAGGGCCGATGAAGGCGGTGATCTCCTTTTCTTTGATGTCCATCGTGATGTGTTTGAGCGCCTGGAAGTTCCCGTAATAGAGGTTGAGGTCCTTGACGTTGAACTTATCCGCGCGCTGTATCGTATTCGCGTTTTCCACCGTTAATACTCCTTTTTCAGTTTGTTGCCGACAAATTCGGCCGCGCCGTTGATGAGCACGACGAGCACGACGAGCACGACGGCCACCGCCCAGGCTTCCCCCGCGTACTTGTTGCCCTCGGTGATGAGGGAATACATGTACACGGTGAGGGTGCAGCCCTGCCCCATGGGCCCCGCCGCGTAGCGGACGTTGAAGGCGGAACCTGCGGTGTACACGAGCGCCATCGTTTCGCCCACCACGCGCCCCAGGCCCAGGATGACGCCCGAAACGATGCCCGGGATGGCCGCGGGCAGGATGATGACGAAAATGGTGCGCAGCTTGCCCGCGCCGAGGGCATACGAGCCTTCACGGAAGGAATCGGGCACGGCCAGCAGCGCCTCTTCGGTAGTGCGCATGGTCAAGGGCAGGATCATCATGGCCATGGTCAGCGCCCCGCCCAGAAGGGTATAGCCCCAGCCGAGCAGCTCGACGAAGAACATCATGCCGAAGATGCCGTACACGATGGACGGGATACCCGAAAGCGTTTCGGCCGCCACGCGCACGATCTTGACGAAGATGTTGGTCGATTTGGCGTATTCCACCATGAAGATGGCGGCAAAGACGCCGACGATCCCCGCCACCGCCAGCGAGATGAGGGAGATGACCAGCGTGTTGATCAGCGACGGGAGCATGGACATGTTGTCGTACGACCAGCGCCAGGCGAACATCTTGGGCTTCAAATACGGGATGCCCTGTTTGAGCACGTAGACGAGGATCCACAGCACGAGCGCCACCGTGACCAGCGACGCGAGCATGACCAGCAGAAAGCCCGCAAAGGAGCAGGGCTTGCGCAGGTAGGCGCGCAGTTTGTCCTTGAAACTTTGGCGGTTGATGGGCACGATGCCGCGGGTGTCCACCTCGCCTTCCTTCAAAACCAATTGTTTTGCCATTTTACCTCTTTTTCCTCCGCAGAAGCATCACGATGACGGTGATGAACAGGATGAACACGAACAGCACCACGGCGCAGGCGATGAGCGCCTCGCGGTGCAGGCCCGTGGAATAGGCCAGCTCCGATGCGATGTTGGAGGACAGCGTGCGGATGGGGTCGAGCAGGCTGCCCGGGAAGATGGCCGCGTTCCCGCAGATGAGCACGACGGCCGCCGTCTCGCCGAAGGCGCGCCCCAGACCGAGGATGACGGACGTGACCACGCCCGACTTGGCCGCGGGGAACATGGTGCGGAAGATGGCGCGCTCCTTGGTGGCGCCGAGGGCGAGGGCGCCCTCGAAATAGCTCTTCGGCACGGCGCGCAGGGCGTTTTCGCTGATGCTGATGATGGTGGGCAGGATCATGATGCCGAGGATGATGGCGGTGGCCAGAAGGCTGGTCCCGCCCCCGCCGAAGCTCTCGCGCACGATGGGCACGATGACCACCAGGCCGAAATAGCCGTACACGATGGACGGGATGCCCGCGAGGATGTTGGTGACGGGCTTCATGATCTTGTACAGCCAGCGGGGGCAGTAAAAGGCCATGAACACGGCCACCAGGAGGCCGACAGGCACGCCGATGACCAGCGCGCAGGCCGTGGAATAGGCCGTGCCCACGATGAGGGTGCCCACGCCGTAGTAGCCCGAACTCGGCAGCCAGGTGGAGCCGAACAGGAACTTGACGAACCCGATCTCGGCGATGGTGGGGATGGCGCTGGCCAGGAGATAGACGCAGATGACGCCCACCACCACCACGAAGAGCGCCGCCGCCACGATGAACACGATCTTCATCGCCAGCTCGCGCACGAACGCCTTTTTGTTGACCACGAGCGCGCCTTCCTGCGCGCCCTCCGCCGCGGGCTGCGGTGCGGGCAGCGCTTCGGCCGCCTGCGCCGCGAGCGCTTCGCCCGCGGGCAATGTTTTTCGTTCTTTCATGCCTTTTCCTCAAACGCTAAAAAGGACAGGAACAATTCCCCGCCCTTTTTATTTGTCTTATCGTGCGGCCGCGTTCACGCATTCAGGAGCGCGACATACGCCTCGCTGAGCAGGACCATCAGGGGCTGCACGGAGGTGGAGCCGTTGACGTCGAGCTCCATCGTGGCGGGCTTATCCGCGGGCACCGCGTAGGATTCCGCCGCCGCCAGGCCGCTGACGTACCCCTCGTCCACGATGATGTCGTGCGCCTGCTTGCTCTTCAAGAAAGTGAGGAAGTCGGCGAGCAGGTCGTTGCTTTTCAGCGTGTCCGCCTTGTAGACCACGTTGAAGGGACGAGCAAGCTTGTAGCTGCCGCCGAGCACGTTCTCGGCCGTGGCTTCGACGCCGCCGACTTTGACGGCTTTGACCGTTTCGTCGAGGGAGCCGAGGGAGATGTAGCCGATGGCGTTGGGGTTGCCCGCCACGTACGTCATCATGGAACCCGTGGAGTTGGCCGTGTTGGCCGCCTGCGCCAGCGTGGTCGCGTCCTCGATGCCCAGAAGTTCGAGGAAGGCGTCGCGCGTGCCCGAGCCGTCCTCGCGCTGGCCGATGGCGATGGCCGCGTCCGAGCCGCCCAGTTCGCTCCAATTATCGATCTGACCCGTGTAGATGCCGGAAAGCTGTTCGATGGTCAGGTCGGTGACGGCCGTGTTGGCGTTGTTCACGACGACGGCGATGCCGTCCTGGCAGATGGCGTACACTTCGAGGCCTTCGGCGTCCTCGCCTTCCACCTTTTTGGAGGCCATGCCCATTTCCACGGTGCCTTCCTTGGCGCTGCTGATGCCCACGCCCGAGCCGCCGCCCGAAACGTTGATCATGTACTCCCCGCCGCCGCAGCCGACGACGGCAAGGCCGAGACCGCAGGCCAGGGCCAGGCTCAAAATCGCTGTGAGGATCTTCTTCATTTTTTCTTTCTCCTTCGGAATTTGTGCTTTCAGTATACCGCCGCCTTGTAAAAAAATGTCTTAAATTTTGTAACAAAGTTGTAATAACGGCGGCGTTTTTCGGCACGAAAAAACCGCGCCCGAAGGCGCGGCGAAGAAAAATCAAAGCCCTTGCGGCCGTGCGGCCCCACGCATATACGATTGTTGCGCGCGCGTCAGCGCGAGAGGGGCGCGCCCTTTTTGCGCTCGTAGCGCACGAACAGGTAGGAGAGCACCGCCCCCGCGAAAAAGAGCACGATGCCGAGGGAAAGATCGAGCGCGAAGCCCCCTTCCGCCGCCCAGGTTTGGTAGACGGCGTAGATATCGGGGTTGAAGAACATGGTCACGACCGAGCCCAAAGACAGCCCGACGATGGCAAAAAAGGAGGTGCCGCGGTGCCGCGCGAAGAGCTTGGTCAGCAGCTTGGAAAAGGTGACCAGCCCCGCGGCGAAGCCCGCGACGAGGCAGCCGTACACCGCGAACACGGCGGGGTTTTGCTGCCAGTAGGAGAGATGGACGGAGTCCATCAGCGGGATGAACCAGCCCGCCATCATCAGCACGGCGGTGGCCGAAAGCCCGGGCACCACCTGCGTGACGGCCACCACGTAGCCGAGGACGAGGAACAAAAGGTAGTGGTACCATTGCAGGCCTTCGAGGGCGTTCTGCCCGCCCGCGGCCAGCGTGGAAACGAGCGAAAGCGCCACGGGCACGGCCAGCCCGATCAGAAACAGGCCGATGCGGGGCGGGGTCTTTTTTTCGGCCCGCACCTCGTCGTACACGGCGGGGAAGGCGCCGAGCATCAGCCCCGCGAACAGGCCGATGACGGCGAACGGGCTGACGTCGATGAGACGCTGCACCGCCAAAAAACCGAGCACGAAGCCGACGACGAGCCCGATCCCCACGGGCAAGAGAAAGCGCACGCATTTTTTGAACTTGCGCAGCACGTTGCCCAGCGCGTACAGGAGCTTGTGGTAGAGCTTGAAGATGATGGCCACGGTGGAGCCGCTGACCCCGGGCACGATGACGGCCAGGCCGATGAAAAAGCCCAAAAGCCCGCCCTTGGCCACCTCTTTGCCGTTTTTGTAGCGGAGGTCGGGTTCGTCCGCGGGCGTGGCCGCGGCCACGCCCGCCGCCTCCTCGCGGGTGCCGCCCGCGTTTTGTACGCTTTCGGGGCCCCGTGCGGCGGGCTCCCCTCCTGCCGCGGCGGGGGCGGCGTCGGTTTCCCTTTCCTCTTCGGGGCGGGCGGCCGCCGACTCTGCGGCGGGAACTGCGGCATCCTCTTCGGGGCGGGTGTGCGGATCGTTCATGCAAAACTCCTTTGGTCCTAAAATGGGGATACGTGCCGCCGTTTCGGGCGCCGCCTCAGGCGAGCGTGCCGAGTAAGGCGGCCAGCCGCTCTGCGGTGAGGCCGAGCTCTTCGGCCTGTTCGGCGGCGGTGGCGTGGGCAACGGGGCGGCCGGGCGCGCCGAAAACGGTCAGGCGCACGGGCTGCGAACGGGCGGCGAAGTACTCGGCCACGGCCGAGCCGAACCCGCCCGCAATGTACCCCTCCTCGAAGGTGACGAGGGTGCGGTGCGCGTTCGCGGCGAGGAAGGCCTCGTCCAACGGGCAGACGGTACGGCAGTTGACCACGGCGACAGAGGTGCCCGCGGCCGCTTCGAGCGCCCGCGCCACGGCGCGGGCGCCGCAGGCCAACACCACGGGGCCGCTCCCCTCTTGCAGCACCTCCCACAGCGCGTCCGCCGCGATCTTGCGGCGGCAGCCGAGCGCGGGAACGGTGCCGTTGGGGTAGCGGATGAGCGCGGGGGCGCGCAGCGAACGGGCGTAATCGAACACGTCGCCGAGCTCTTCCGCGTCCTTGGGGGCAAAGACGGAGAGCCCGGGCACGGCGCGCATGGCGGGCACGTCCAGGAGGCCTTGGTGCGTCTTGCCGTCGGCGCCGACGAGGCCGGCGCGGTCGACGCAGAAGATGACGGGCAGGTTTTGCAGGCAGACGTCGTGCACCACCTGGTCGAAGGCGCGCTGCAAAAAGGTGGAATAGATGCACACCACGGGCGAGAGCCCGCCCGCCGCCATGCCCGCGGCCATGGTCACGGCGTATTCTTCGCAGATGCCCGCGTCGAAAAAGCGGGAAGGAAAGCGCTCGGCGAAGGCGGAGAGCCCCACGCCCTCGGCCATGGCCGCCGTGACGGCGACAAGCGTTTTGTCCTGTTCGGCGCGCGCACACAACAGTTTGCCGAGCGCGGCGGAAAAGGTGTGTTCACCGCCGCAGAAATTGCGGCCCACGCCGTGGAAGCGGGCGGGGTCGTCCTCGGCGGCGCCGTAGCCCTTGCCCTTGACGGTGACGGCGTGAAGCAGCACGGGCTCGTTCATGCGGCGAATGTTGGAAAGGACGCCAACGAGCTCGTGCAGGTCGTGCCCGTTCACGGGGCCGATGTACTTGAACCCGCAGCGCTCGAAAAAGTCGTTTTTGTTGAGCCAGCCCTTGACGGTGTACTTGAAGCGGCGCAGGCGGCGGCCGAAGGCGCTCGTCTCCTTGAAGGTCTTGCCCAAAAAGGAGTTGAAATCGCGGTAGCGGCGCTTGGCCGTGAGCTTGGAGATGGAGCGGTACAGCGCCGAATTGTTTTTGCTGATGGACATGCCGTTGTCGTTGAGCACGACGAGGAAGTTTTCGGGCTTTTTTTCGGAGGCGAAGATGGCTTCGAGCGCCTCGCCGTTGCCCATGGAGGCGTCCCCGATGAAGCAAACGACCTTGTGGTTTTCCCCGCGCAGGTCGCGCGCGGCGCAAAGGCCGATGCCCGCCGCCACCGACGTGCCGCTGTGGCCCGCGATGAAGGCGTCGTATTCGCTCTCGGCGGGGTCGGGAAAGCCGCTCGGCCCGCCTTTTTCGCGCAGTTCGGCCAGCGCGCGGCCGGAAATGAGCTTGTGCGTATAGCTTTGGTGGCCGACGTCGAAGATGAGCTTGTCGTGCGGGAAATCGAATACGCGGTAGAGCGCGAGGATGAGCTCAACCGCCCCGAGGTTGGCCGAGAGATGCCCGCCGTTGTTTTTGACGGCGTCCAAAAGCTCGGCGCGGATGTCCGCCGCCAGCTCTTCCAGCTGTTTTTGTCCGTATGTTTTCCAATCGGCGCCGAGCGCCGCGCCGCAGGCATCCCTGCGGCCCGTAGGTCTTGTTTCCATTCCGGATCCTTCGGCAGCCCCCGCGGGCTGCCCCCGCGGCCCCTTCCGCCCTTCGCCGCGCCCGTTTGCGCACGAAAAGGCTTTGCAAGCCGCCCCGCGGCCTGTTCCGCCGCCTTTTCCCCGATGCCGTTCTCCCCCGCGCGCGGCCGTCTGCCGCGGCGGAACGGCATAAAATTTTCTATACCGTATTATAACGTTTTTACCTTGTTTTGTCAAGAACGCCGCCGCATGCGTAGACTTTTGTGAATGTAGATTGCAGGGCGTGGAATGAATGTAGAATGTAGAGTGTAGAATGTAGAATTTTGGACAAACCTTATGTCATCCCGAGC
>CALVHO010000015.1 GCA_944328445.1 uncultured Clostridia bacterium
AGCAAAAAACCATGAAAAACGCATTGTTTTTCATGGTTTTTTTATTTTGCAGCCTTTTCGTCTGCAATCATGGAGCTACTGGCCGGACTTGAACCGGCGACCTTTTGTAGCCCCAAAAAAATGCACGGCAAAGAGGTCCGTCACGTCGGCGTGCCTTTTTTTGGGGACCCCGTCTTTTTAATCTTCGGCCGGACGGTCCAAACTCTGCCCGCAAAACCAAAAAGAGAACACCCGTGAAGGGTGTTCTCTTTTTGGAGCTACTGGCCGGACTTGAACCGGCGACCTGCTGATTACGAATCAGCTGCTCTACCGACTGAGCCACAGTAGCGTGCGCGGCGTCATGCTCGTATATTATACCACATCGGCGGAAAAAATCAATTATTTTTGCCCGCTGTTTTGCAAAAGGGCGGGAAAATTTTTCACGGGCGCAAAAACTTCCGCCGCAGGGCCTGCCGCGCGGCCCCGCCGCGCGCGGGCAAACGCCGCGGGCAAAGTTCATTCCTCGCCGACGTCCTTGGGGCCGTAGCGGGAAAGGAAGGGAAAGCGCTGCCCGTGCGTATCGTACTCGATGAGGGTATCGACGTGCACGTTGTAGGCGCTGCGGAAGATGTTGATGTCGACATTGGGGTTGTTTTGTTTGAGTGCGGCGATCAGGCGCTTGACTTCGCGGCGCTTGGAAAGGTCCTCCACCTCGGCGCTGCGCTCGGTAAAGCGGCAGGCGCAGTGCAAAAACCGCAAGCCGTTGTACTCCTTCCAGCGCACGATGTCCTCTTCGTGCACGTAATACAGCGGGCGGATGAGCTGCATGCCCGCGTGGCGGGAACTGTACAGCTTGGGCGGCATGCTCTGCATCTGGCCGCCGTACAAAATGCCCATCAGGATGGTCTCGATGACGTCGTCGAAGTGGTGGCCGAGGGCGATCTTGTTGCAGCCGAGGCGCTGCGCCTCGCGGTAGAGATAGCCGCGGCGCATGCGCGCGCAGACGTAGCAGGGATTTTTTTCCACCCCCTCCACCGAGGCGAAGATGGGCGAGGAAAAGATGTGAACGGGCACGCCCAAAAGTTCGGCGTTGTGTTCGATGAGGGCGCGGTTTTCGGGCGCGTACCCGGGATCCATGACCAAAAAGCGGAGGCCGAAGGCGGCGTCTCCGTGGCGCTGCAATTCCTGCATGCACTTGGCCAGGAGCATCGAATCCTTCCCGCCCGAGAGGCAGACGGCGACGTTGTCCCCCTCCTCCACGAGGGCGTATTCCTTGACGGCGCGCAAAAACCGCCGCCAAAGTTCGCGGCGGTAGGTGGTGATGATGCTGTGCTCGGCCCGCTCCCGCGGGGAAAGCGCGGCCCTCACCGCTGCAAAAAGGGCGGCAGCGCCGCGGGGGTCACGCCCGTGCGGCGCACCCAGCTCTCCACCTTTTCCTCCGTGCAGTTTTCGCGGGCGAAGGCGGCGGCGTCTTCGAGGGCGCAGCGTGAACAGGCGACGAGCGGCTCGCCGCGGGAGATGGCCTGCGCGACGGCGTCCGCGCCCGAAACGATGTAAAAGAACCCGCCGCTCTCGGCAAAGGCGGGCGCGCCCGCCTCGCTGCCCGCGGGCAACAGGCGCGCGGGGCAGATCTCGTAGCGGGCAAAGCTCTCCCCCGCCGCGAACATTTGCAGGTGCGCGGCGATGTGCGCCGCCACCGTGTCGGGGGAGACGAAGGACGTATCGATCACGTAATCGTAATTTTCGAGGTCGCAGATGTCGACGCCGTACATGTCCTTATAGCGGCGCGCCTCGCTCTCCCTGCGCGCGGCGACGGAAGAGGCCGCCTCTTCGAGGGTGGAAAAGGACTCGTTCGCGCGCCCCGCGGCGAGGATGCGCGCCGCGGCCACGAGGGGCGCCGCCATCATGTACACCGCAAAGGAGGACGGCACGAAGTGCCAGGCCATGCGCGAATCGATGACCAGCCCCGCCTCCGCCCGTTCGAGGGCGCGCAGGCCGTCGTCGATCTTTTGGTCGATCTCGGGGTGCGTCTCCATATAGCGGTTGAGCTGCAAGGGGGTCATGCCCATCCCCTCGGCGATCTCGCGCTGGATGGTGCCCGTCGAATAATACCGCAGGCCGAACTGCTTTTCGAGCACCTTTCCGACGGTCGATTTGCCGCTGCCGAGGTCCCCCGCCAAAGATATTTTTACCTGTTTCATGCGTGTTTTTCCCGTGAACCGAAAAAATCGTCCTCCCTTTTCGGGGGAGGACTTTCAGTATAAACCTTTTCGGGCGGGATGTCAAACGGCGCGGGCGGCCTGCGGCAAAAAATGCGCGCAAGGGCGCAAACCGAGCGCCAAAAAACGCACAGACGGGCGCGCAAAGGCGCACATCGGGCGGGCCGAAAACCGCGCGGAAGCCGATAGGTGCGGCGTTCACGCGGGCGCAACGGGCGGGAAAACGGGCGGGAGCACGTTCACGCCATCGAGCGGTACAGCGCCACGAGGCCCTGCACCGTCTGCCCGTAGCTGCGCGTGCCCGAAGAGACGCCGTTGGCCTTCAAAAACAGGTCGTTGAAAAAGGACGAGACCGCGTCGACGGCGCCCTCGTAGCGCGCGTAGTGGGTGCTCGCGTTGGCGTATTCGCGCAGCACTTCGGCGGGGAGGCGGGCATGCACCTGCTCGTACAGCGCCGCGGGCAGGGCGTTCATGAGCACGGCGACGGCGGGCATCAGGCCGCTGTACCGCAGATAGGCGTCCTCTGCGCGGATGCACAGCACGTACGAGACGAGGTTGGCCTCGTCCTCGCGCGCGACGCCCTTGGCATGCGCCGTTTCGTGCGCCATGACCTGCGGGATCTGGTAGCAAGGGATGTTCACGTTGACGTTGGCTTCGGCCGTGAACGGGAAATAGATGCCCGTGATGCCGAGGTAGCTCATGGGCACGGACAGCAGCACCTCTTTCGGGCGGACGTGCGCGGCGGAAAAATAGGAGCCGCCGACGGCATCGAAGGCGGCGCCGACGAGGGAGGCCGTCTCCGCGAAGGTATGCACGGGCAGGACGTTGCCGTCCTCCCCGCGGGGAAGGGCGGCCGAGGCCTCCGCGAGCTCCCCTGCAAAAAAGAGTGCGGCCTCGTACACGCTCTCCTCCGTCTCCTCAGCGGCGGGAAGGCCCAGGGCCACGGCGGCGGACGCGCGCCCGTACAGCGGCGCGTACAGGAGCGCGAAGGCGAGCAGCACCGCCAGCCCCGCCGCGGCCAGGCGGTACAGCCACAGCCGCAGCCGCGCGAAGCGGCGGCGGGCCAACAGCACGGCGACGCCGGAAAGCAGCGCGAACGCGCCCGCGATCAGCAGGACGGCGCAGACTTCATACAATGAGACGGAGACCGCGCCCGTCAGCAGCGAGACCGCCGCCGACAGCCACCGCGTGATCCCCCGCGCGAAGAGGTATTCGCACAGGAACGGGACCTGCGCGAGCAGCAGCACGAAGGCCGCCGCCATGCCCGCGGCGCACAGCCTGCACGCGCGCGGCAGGCGGGCGCGCGGCGCAGAGCGGACGCGCAGGGCAAAGCGCGCGTACGGCGCAAAGCGGGAGGGCGCGGCCTCCCCTGCCCGCCCGTCCGCGGGCAGGGCCGCCGCAAGGGGCGGGGCCTGCCTTCGGGGGCGGACGCCCCGCAGGCGGCGCAGAGGCACGTTCAACGGATGAAATTGGTGCGGAAGTTCTTTTCCGCCGCGGGCGGGAGCACGCCGCTCGCCTTGCCCGCCTCGATGCAGCGCAGCAGCCAGGCCATGTTGCGGGCGAGGTTGCGCATCGTCTGCATGCCTTCGAGGTCCTGCTTCACCTCGTCGGGGGTGCTGCCGTAGACCATGTTCCAATAGGTGGAAGAGACGACGGGCATCTGGCTGATGGTGAAATATTTGTTCAGGACGTCGAAGGAGGCCGCCGTGCCGCCGCGGCGGGCGGAGGCGACGGCCGCCGCGGGCTTGTGCGCGAAGTGGCGCCCGCCCGCGTAAAAGGCGCGGTCGAGCACGGCCTGCAACTGGCCCGTGGGATGGGCGTAATAGACGGGCGAACCGAACACGAACCCGTCCGCGCCCGCCGCCTTTTCGATGAGTTCGTTGGCGAGATCGTCAAAGACGCATTTGCCGAGCTCGGTGCAGCGGCGGCAGGCGACGCAGTCGCGCACGGGCTTGCCGCCCATCTGCAACAGCTCGGAGCCGATGCCCTCCCGTTCGAGCCCGTCGGCCACCTCGCGCAGGGCCGTGTAGGTGCAGCCGTCCGTGCGGCCGCTGCCGTTGAGCAAAAGCACTTTCATGAAAAAACCCTCCTCTCCGCCGCGGGCCATACCCGCCGCGCAAGGCCTCGGGGCGCGGACAGCGCGCCCCGGCCGTTTTGTTCCATCATACCAAAAACCGCCGCGTTTGTCAACGCCCGCCCGCACGGCAAAAGGCGCGGGACCGCCCGCGCCTTGCGTTGAAAGCCGTTTCATGGCTCCGAGGTTCAGCCGTCCTCGTCCTTCCCTTCCGCCTTGTCCTTGATGAACGGATAGGCCTTGGCGAAGAAGGAGCCCTTGGCGATCTTCTTTTTGTACAGTACCGCGCCGACGGCGTAGGCGATGAGCACCGCGCCCGCCACGCTGCCGATGACGATGCCCGCGATGGCGCCGCCCGTGAGCCCGCCGCCCGGGGCGTCCGTGCCGCCCGAGCCGCCCGCGGAGGCGTCGGCAAAGGTCACGGCGACGGCGACGTCGGCATTGGGCATTTCAAAGGTATAGCCGTAGCCGTCCCATACCGTGGCGACGGGCCCGCGCGCCGTGGTGACGGCGACGGAAGCGATCTCCTTGCCTTCGGGCACGTGCACCGAAAAGCTGACCGTTTCCCCGCCCTTGGCGCTCGCCTGCGCCAGGGTCACGCCTTCGCCGCCCGTGATGCCGTGCGAGAGCATGTTGTTGTACACGGGCGGGTAGTCCTTGCCCGCGCGCATGGGCGCGAGCTCGTCGCTCTCGATGTACAGCCAGGAGGAGTAGTCCCCCGGTTCGCCGTCCGTGAACCAGCCCGCGCTCGCGTAGTCGACGAGGCGCACGCTCTCCCCGTTTTTATCGGTCACGTCGAAGTACAGCCAGCCGCCGTCCTGCGCCGCGGAAGAGACCTTCACGTCCAAAAACGCGGCGTCTTCAAACCTGGTACCGGTGACGGTGCGGCCGGGCTCGGCGCGCTCGTCGAGGGTCATGAGGATGGGCCCGTAATAGGCGGACGTCATCCCCTCAAACAGCTCTTCGCCCGCCCAGAAGTGTACGCTCATTTCCAGGCTGATGCGGATGGTATCCCCGTTTTTCCAGGTGCGGGAGTCGGCGTAGTAGCTGCCCGAAGAGACGGCCACGGGCGCCTCGCCGTTGACCTGAACGGTGGTCTGCTTGGACCAGGACGGGATGCGGAAATTCATGGCGAAGTACTCGGCCTGCTGCATGCCGCCCAGCGTGATGACGATCTCGCCGTTTTTGGGGTACTCGGTGTCCTGCGCGATCGTAATGGAGCCGCCGCCCGGCGTTTTCGTGTGCGCCGTGCTCGGGCCGTAGTAGTTGACGTAGAGATTTTCGTTGTCGGTGGCCACGCCCCATTCGGACAGCTGCGCCAGCCCGCGCGCCGCGTTGGCCTGGCAGCAGGTGAAGTCGGGCGAGCCGCTGTTCCACTGGAAGGCGATGTCGGTGGCGGAATCGATCTTGCGGCCGTCGTAGTTGCCGCCCGTGACCTGCCCCACCATCGGCGTGTTGTACGTCACTTCGCGGCGGTTTTCAAGCAGCGAACCGAGCATGCCGTTGAAGAAGGAAAGTTCGAGCTCGTCGATGACGTACGGGTTTTTGGAAACGGAATAGTACTCCACGCCGAGCGCCATCCAGGCGACGGTGCAGCACGTTTCGATCTCGGCGCCCGCGCCCGAAAGGTAAGGCGTGCCCTGCGAGCCCTCGCCGCTGGAATAGGAGCCCGCGTTGTGGCGGTCCGTTTTGGCGATGCTGTACCAGATGTGTTCGAGGGCGTCGTAATACTTTTCTTCGCCCGTCACTTCATACAAGGTGGCCAGCATGCTGACGGGGTGCAGCGCCTCCCAGCGGTGCAGGTTGGACTGGTAAAAATCCTTGCCCGCGAGCGCGTCTTTGAACCAGTTCCCGATCCTGTCCCAATCGGTGTCCACCATTTGCAGGCAGGCGTCGAGGTAGCGCTGCTCGCCCGTCGCCTTGTAGATGAGCGCAAAGGCGTGGCCGATGGCCGCGTTCATTTCCAGCCCGCCGTCGGGGATAAAGCTGCCGCCGTTGTTCTCGTTCATGAACGCGATGATGTAGTCGAGCGCCCGCGTGCACAAGCGCAGCGCGCGCGCATCGCCCGAAACGCGCCACCACTGGTACATCCCGTAGATGATGTGATAATGGTTCCACAGGTCCCAGTTGTCCGCACCGACGGAGAAGCGCCCGCTCGTATAGGTGCCGATGTAGCCGTCGTCGCCCTGGGCGGCGATGAGCGCGTCGACGAGCTCTTCGATCTTGCCGCGTAGCGCCTCGTCGGCGGTCAGCTTGTAGCTGAACACCATGCCCGTGAGGAGCTTGCCCGCAAATTCGCCGTACCAGACCATGATGGACCCGTCGTAGGTGTTCAGCGTTTCGGGATAGTCCATCGTCCACAGCTGGCGGAACTCCTTGCCCGCATACTCGGCCGCGTCCGTCGGCGCCCCCGTGGCGCCGTCGCGCACGGTCAGCTCTTCCCCTACGATGCTCAGCGCGTCGAAGTAGAAGGACTTGTTCAGGGCGGTCGGATTGCCCTTCATGCAGTATTGGATCTGGTGGATGTCTGTCTTGTCGATCGTGCCGTTGGAAGGGGCCGAGGACCAGTACATCTCGTAGGTGTTCTCATTGAGCGGGAGGCAGAGCCAGCCGCGGAAGCCCGCGGGGAGGGAGACGAAGCCCTCGCCGTCCACACGCACCTCGCTGCGCGCGGCGGCGCCGTCGGCGATGAGGTAAGCGGCGGCGCCCGCCTTCGGCTTCCACGATTCGCGCACGGCCGTACCGGGATCCCCCTCCTCGAAGGAGAGGCGGACGGGAACGGGCTCGGTGCCGAATTCACTCGCGTTCACGTACAGCCACAGCTCTTCGGCGCCCGTACAATCGGTGTTCACGGTCGCGTCCTTGTTGAACACGAAATCGCTGTCGGCAAAGCCCGAAACTTCTTTGCGGTAGGTGTACTTGATCCCCTTGCCCGCCAGGCCCTTGCCTTCGGTATCCTGCTCGATCTTGTAATAGCCCCGCACGTTGTACGGGTCGTTGATCAGCGAGGAAAAGTTCGCCTTCCTGCGCGAGGCATTGAAGATCTCCTCGATGATGTTGGGGTTGACTTCGAGCGCCTCCATCTGCCACTCTGCGATGTTGCCGTGGATGGCGTCTCCCACGTAGCCTTCGAGCTCCATGTCGCTGAGGTAGCTGACGGCGGAGCCGTTCTGCGGGGCCACCTTTTCGGCTTCGGCCGCGGCGGCGCCCGCAACGGGCGCTGCCGCGGTCCCGAGCAGCGCGCAGAGCGCCGCCGTGCCGAGCATCTTCATGAATTTATTCATCGTTTTTCTCCTTTACGGTGTCTGTGCAGGAGGGCGAGGCAGGCCGCGCACAGCGCCGCGGCGGCCGCGGCCAGGCAGGCGCCCGTACCCGCAAAGCTGCCGCACCCGCCCGCGTCATCGGCGGGGGCCGCGGATACGGTCACGTCGATCTGCACCGCGGCGCCCTCCGCCCGCACGACGATCTGCGCCGTGCCCGCGGAAACGCCCGCGATCTTGAACCCTTCGGCCGTGGCCACGGACGTATCCGTGACGGTAACTTCCGCTTCGGTCAGCGCCTTTTCGGAGCCGTCCGCGTAGACCGCCGTGACCGACAGCGTGACCGAGCCGCCCGCCGTGAGCGCGGGGCAGGTCACTTTGAGGGAGACGACGGGGTTGGTGACCGTGACGGTCAGCGTCGCTTCCAGCCCGCCGTAGCGCACGGTGATGACCGCCGTGCCCGCGGCCGCGGCGCGCAGCGTGTTGCCTTCGACGGTCACCGCGGCGCCGCTGCTGACGATCTCGGCGCCCGTGACGGCCTCCTCGGTGTCGTCGTTGAACACGGCGTAAACGGCGATCTTACCCGTGCCGCCGATGGTCAGATCGGACGGCCCGCTCAGGCGGAGGCTTTCCATGCGGCGGGGCACCGTGACGGTCAAAGTGCCCTGCACCTGTTCGCCGGGGTAGGAAGCGGTGACGGTGGCCGTGCCCGCCTTGGCGGCGGTGACGGTGTGGCCGCTGACCACGACGCACTGCGCGTCGGAAGCGAGGACGGCGTTGAGTTCCTTTTCGGTGCCGTCGTTGTAGACGCCCTTGACCGTGAGCTCGGCGCTCTCGCCCTTTTCCAGCGTCAGTTCGCTCAGTTCCTGCCCGTCTTCGCCGAGCAGCACGATCTCTTGCAGGCGCTTGGGCACGCGCAGGGCGATGGTCGCCTGCTTGCCGCCGTACGAGACGGTGGCCTGCGTCTGCCCCACTTTCAAGGCGGTGAAGGCGCCGTTTTCATAGCGCACGACCTGCGTATCCGTGACCGTGACTTCGACCTCATCGATGTCCGCCGTTTCCTGCGTGCCGTCGTTGTACGAGGCGGTGACGGTCAGCGGCGAGGGCACGCCGATGGCCAGGTCGCGGTCTCCGCCCGCGTCG
Organism: uncultured Clostridia bacterium; assembly: GCA_944328445.1. GTDB lineage: Bacteria > Bacillota > Clostridia > Christensenellales > Borkfalkiaceae > Borkfalkia. The sequence continues at coordinate 8,676 of CALVHO010000015.1, forward strand.
ACGGACAAGAGCCTGCGCGGGACGGTGACGGTGAAGGAATCCTGCTGCCCGCTGTACGTGACGGTGACGAGCGTCTGCCCCACTTTCAGGGCGGTCAGCTTGCCTTCGGCGTACGAGAGGACGGAAGGATCGGCCACGTCCACTTCGCTGTCGGCGGTGACGTCCTTCGTGCCGCCGGACTGGTAGGCGGCCGTGACGGTCAGCGCGGCGTATTCGTTCAGTTCGATCTCGCGGTCGTCGCCCGCGTCTATGGACGTGACGTTGTCCGTGGCGGTGACGGTGAACGTATCCGTAAGGTCGCCGTCCGGCCCCTGCGCCGTGACGGTGATGAGCGCGCTGCCTTCCTGCGCCACGGCGGTCAGCACGTTGCCCTCCGCCGAGACCACGGCGGGCGCGGCCGACTGCACGGTGTAGGAGGCGGCTTCCAGCTCGGCCGAAGTGCCGTCGTTGTAATAGCCCGTCACGCGGACGGTGTATGTGCCGTTGCAGGCAAGGGTGCGGTCTTCGCCCGCGTCGATGCGCGTCAGTTCCTTGGGAACGGTCACGGTAAAGGTGTCCGTTTCGCCGCGGAAGGAGACGGTCACTTCGCTCTGCCCGACTTTGAGGGCGGTGAACGTGCCGTCCGCATAGCCGAGCACGGACGGGTCGGCAATGACCACTTCGGCCTCGGCCGTCACGTCTTCGGGCTCGGTGGAGGCATAGGTGGCGGTGACGGTGAGGCTGCCCGTCTCGCTGAGGCGGATCTCGCGGTCCTCGCCCGCGTCGATGCCTTCGATGACGTCGAGCACGGTAAAGAGCACGGAAGTCTGCTGGCCGTTCCAGGCGATCGAAACCTCGCACGTGCCGACGCCCGCGGCGGTGAAGGCGTCGCCTTCAAAGGTCACGTTGCCGTTTTCGGGCGTGAACACGGCGCCTTCCACGGGCGTGCGGCGGCCGTCGCTCAGCACGGCGGAAACTTCCACGCTGCCCGTATCCCCCACCACGACGGTGCGGCCTTCGGCCTCGATGCCCGTCACTTCGTGCTGGGCCAGCGAGAAGTTTTTGAAGTTCAGAAGAGTGTTGTAGGAAGTAAACTGGTCGGCGCTTTCGATCTTGTCGGCCGTGACGATAAGGTAGACCTTGTCACGGCTGCCGCTGTTGAAGTGCAGGCGGAAGGTCTCGATGGCGCGCATCACGCCGCGGTCGTCGGTCATGGCGGCGAGCACTTCGCCGCCGTCGGCGGCCGTCTCCACGCTGACGCGGATGTTCATGGGCTTGACGGCGTTGAACGTGGCCGAGCCGTCCGCCACCTCCGCGCCCACGGGGCGGGGCGGCTTCTGCGCGTCGACGGAGGCCGTGTAGTAGGTATCCTGCGAAACGTCGAGCTCGTAGACGATCCTGGCCGCCTGCTGCGAGAGGTCGGCCTGCAAGACGGTATCGTCCTCCACGCCGCTGAAAACGTCCTCCGTCTCGGTCACGCCCGACGTCTGCGCGTCGCCGTAGGCGAGCACGGGGACGTTGTCCGCCTTGTACAGTGCCGCCTCGTCCACCTGGAAGCCGCGCCAGGACATGTCTGCCAAGGGCACGTCGTGCTGGATGTAGAAGGTGTAGTCCGTCGCGTCCCCCGTTTTGAGGACGCCGCCGATCTTCACGTACTGTTCAAAGGCATCCTGCCCGATGTCCTTGGTATAGAAGGTCACGCGGCTCTCGTAGCCGTTGCCGTCCGAAATGTATACGGAAAGGGTGTCCTCCGCCTTCCAGATGGTGCCCATGAAAAAGCGGCGCACGTACAGGGAGAAGTTGTATTCGGTCTGCGGTTCGAGGGAGACGTGCTGCGAGATGGAGACGGGCGCGCCGTCCGCCGTGCCGAGGTGCACGTTGTCCGTGCCCGAAAGGCGGTTGGCGGCAGTCCACACGTCGATGCCCGCGCCGACGCTCAGCGCCCAGTCGTCGGTGAGGGGGTCGCCGTCGTTAAAATCCCAAATTTCCGTGTCCCCGTGCCAGACGGCCTGCATGTCGCCGTGGTCGAGGAGGTTTTCCTTGCCGTCGGGCGCGGCGGTAAACGGCTGCACGCGGATGTCGTCGAGGATGAGACCCAGGCCCGTATCGTGGCCGAGTACCTTGCGCGGGTTCAGCGTAAATTCGAGCAGGCCCGAGGGGTCGGCGGGCACGATCTGGTAGACGAGCACGCCCTTGTCCGTGCGCGCCTCCGAAAAGGCGTCGTTGCCCTGCGTGCTCATGGTGCGGAATTCGCCATAGTTCTTGCTCGGCATGCCCGAACGCAGCTCCATGGCGATCCAGATGTTCGTGGCGCGCTTGGCGTAGAAGGAGACCATGTAGTTCTGGTACGGCACCATGCCCGCCGAACGCACCACGAGCGCGCGCTCGTCGGTGGAGTAGACGCGGTCGTCCGTGTCTTCGAGGTACATCATTTTGAGGGACTTGTTGCCCGTCGCCTCGTCGGTGACGATCTCGTAATCGTTGCCGGGCCCGCCGGAAACGTAGTCCGAAAAGGCCGTTGACCCGTCTTCGGCGCGGGTGGGCACGGCGTTTTCAAAGTCCTCTTCGATGAGCACTTCGGGGCCGAGGCGCGCCTCCCCTTCCGCGGCGCGGGCGCCGCGCGTCAATCCGAGGATGCCGAACGCACAGCACGCGGCCATAGCCAGCGCCAGTACGGCAAACATCGCGGATCGGACCAATCTCTTTTGCATCGTTTTCCTCCTTGGTCTTGTTTTTTATGATATCGATATCATACAGAACGGAGAAACTCCCCTTTCCGCGGACGGAAACGGATGCCGTTTCCCTCGTTATGATATCGATATCATATCGTTGCAAGAGAAAGCGATAGCGATGTGATATCGTTATCGCACCCTCATCATACCATGCCCCGCGCGGTTTGTCAATGGTTTTTTCAAAATTTTCAAAATTTGTTCGTTTTGCGCAAAACGAGGGAGGGGCCGTTCTGCCCCTCCCCCGTGTCCGTTGCGGAGAAATGTCCGATAAAAAGTCCACCTCTTAATAGCGGAAGCGCAAAAAGTTCCAGCTCATGGGCTGCAAGCGCACGTCGGCACGGCCGCCGCCCTTGACGGCCACGGGCTCGTTCTGCACGGGCAGGACGGCTTCGGGCGCGGCGAAGGTGTTGCAGGCGCCCATGTCGGCGCTGTGCATGGAGACGAATTCCTTGCAGGCAAGGTCCCCGAAGGAGCGCAGTTCCAGCTCCACCTCTTCGGCGCTTTCGGAATAGTTGCACAGGAACACGCACACCTCGCGCGCGGCGGCGTTGTGGGTGACGGCCTCGTTGATGCGGCGGGCTTTGCCGAAGCGGTTGTCGAACAGGGCGCAGTCGGAAATGGAGCGCACGGCCTCGCCGCGGCCGTAGGCGGCGGCGTAGCGGAAGGGATAGAAGGTGGTCTGCTTGACCGTTCCCCCGCCGTTTTGGGTCATGATGGGCGCGATGACGTTGACCAGCTGCGCCAGGCAGGCGATCTTCACGACGTCGCAGTGGTTGATGAGGGTGTTCAGGAGGCCGCCGAACACGAGCATGTCGCGGAAGGTGTACTTGTCCTCCAAGAGGGCGGGCGCCTGCACCCAGTCCGGCTCGGTGCGCGGGGCGCTCTGCGTCCAGATGTTCCACTCGTCGAAGCTGATGTACACGTTGTGCTTGGAACGCAGCTTTGCCTGCACGTAGCGGATGGTGGCGCGGACGGTATCGATGAACTCGCCCATATTGTCGGCGCTGCCCAAAAAGTCGAGCAGCGGGTCCTTGGAAGAGGGCCTGTATTCGTAATAGCGGTGCATGGAGAGGTAGTTGACCTCTTCGTAGGTGTTTTCGAGCACGACGCGGTCCCACTCGGGATAGGTGGGCATGTCGCAGTTGCAGCTGCCGCAGACGACCAGCTGCACGGCGCCCGCCTCGTCCACCTTTTTCGCGTCCGCCCAGCGCAGCATGCGCGCCGTCTGCATCGCCTTTTTGCCGTAGCGCTCGGCGTCCAGCGCGCAGATCTGCCAGTCGCCGTCCATCTCGTTGCCGATGCACCAATACTTGACGCCGTACGGCTTTTCGGCGCCGTTCTGGCGGCGGAGGTCGGAATAGTAGGTGCCCGACGGGTGGTTGCAGTACTCGAACAGTTCGAGGGCGTCCTTGGGGGTGCCCGTGCCCATGTTGACGGCCATCATGGGCGCGATGCCCGCCTTTTTGCACCACTTCATGAACTCGTCGGTGCCGAATTCGTTGCTCTCGATGCTGGCCCAGGCCAGTTCGAGGCGGCGCGGGCGCTTTGCCTTGGGGCCGATGCCGTCCCGCCAGTCGTACCCCGAAACGAAGTTGCCGCCCGGGTAGCGCACCAGCGGCACGTTCAGTTCGCGGATGAGGGAAATGACGTCCTCGCGGAAGCCGTCCTTGTCGGCGGCGGGGTGCCCGGGCTCGTAGATGCCGCCGTAGACCGCGCGGCCGAGGTGTTCCAGGAAGGATGCGTACAGGTTTTGGTCGATGGCGCCGATCTTCAAATTTTTGTCGGCAAAGATCTTGGTCTTGTGCATGAACTTTCCTCCTTATTTTCAAAGCGCCCCGCCGCGGCTGCGGCGGGGCGCGCAGGGTGCCGCCCGCTTATTCGATGACGAAGACGGTGACGCTGTTTTTGTCCAGCGCGTAGTCGAGCACGTCGTCCTTGACGGCCGTTTCCGACTCGACGGGCACGATGTTGTGCTTGGCGCCGTAGTTGGTGCCGATCTCGTTGATGACGAATTCGTCCTCGTCGGACAAGGTGATGACGCGCGCCTTCTTCTTTTTGCCGAAGCCTTTGAGCTCGGCGCGGATCTTTTGCGGTTCGCCGCTCGCGTTGACGACTTTGAAGTAGATCTTGTCCCCGTCCACGGTGGCGGAATGGAAGACGCGCTCGTTCACCCGCCAGACATTCTTTTCAAAGAGGAAGTGCCATTCCCCGTTCATAAGGAAATAGGCTTCGAGCTTTTTGCGCGTGTAGACGAGCTTCAAGGTGTTGCCCTCGGGCGAATAGCCCATGAACTTGTCCTTGCCCATCATCTCGCAGACGGTGCGCATGAAGCCGACGCGCTTGTCGAAGGAGACGTCGTACCCCTTGTGGTGCTTGCCGTACTGGCAGCTGATGGAAAAGCCGTTGCAGTCCATCGTGCCGCGGTCCTCGACGTCCTTGACGCCCACGCCCGCGATGAAGCTCTGCGCCCCTTCGAGGCGGCGCATGTCTACTTCCACTTCGCAGTTTTCAAAATCGCCGTCCAGGTAATAGCCGTTGAAGGCGTCGGCATGGGCGATGACCAGCGCGCCGTTTTCGAGCCTGCCGCCGATGCAGCGGGGGTAGAGCTTCCACTCCCCCATGCCGTCCTTGAAGTTGTGCCTGTACAGCTGTTTGCCCGTGGCGATGTCCTTGACGCGCACTTCGCGCACTTCGACGGCGGTGGCGTGGGCGCCGATGAGCAGCCCGCCCGCGTTGCAGTCGTCCGTGTCGCGCACGCCGTCGAGCACGTATTTGCCCGTGTTGGCCGCGAACATCTGCTGCACGAAATAGTTGGGGGTGAGCATGATGTCGCGCGGGTTGAACCAGATGAGGTTGGGCGTCCACTTGTAATTGGCGGTGGACGCGAACAGCGGCGCGTAGCAGGTCATCTTCACCACGTCGCTGTTGCGCTCGCAGCCCGTGAGGAAGGCGGCCTCGGCGATGGCCGAGCGCAGGTTGTTTTCGCCGTTGAGGCGGCCGCGCCCGTCGCTCATGGTGTGCATGGCGTATTCGCCCATGAACACCTTGGCGCCCGTGCGGTCGTAGCAGTCGTAGCGCTTGGTGTTGTCGATGAACCACTGGTACGAATTGTACACGTGCTCGTCGACGATGGTGTCGCGGTGCTTGGCATTGATGACCTTCCAGCTGTCGTTGGAGTCCTGCGGGCGGATGTCGACGCCCGCAGTGGTGACGATGGTCACGCCGAACTTTTCAATGAGGTTGGTCTGCTTGCCCGCGTAGTTGTACTGTTCCAGGCCCAGGCGGCAGGCGGCAAAGTTCTCAAAATACACGTCTCCCCAGTTCTCGTTGCCGATGCCCACGTATTCGAGGGGGAAGGGCGCGGGGTGGCCCATGTCGGCGCGGACCTTGGCCCAGTACGCCTCCTCGGCGTGGGGGCTGTTCACGTCGCCCTTGGCAAAGAACAGGAGGTCGGCCACGTTGTCGATGACCTCTTCTTTGAACTGTTTGGTGCCGGGCATGATGCGGCGGTACCCCTCGCCGCGCTGTTCGCCCACGCGGATCTGGCAGAGCAGGCCGCAGTGCACGACGGGCAGCGGGGCCATGTTCAGGTCCTCGCACAGGCAGAAATATTCGTAGAAGCCGATGCCGTACGACTGCATGTACCCCCAGGTGTTGGCGATCTGCTTGCGCGCTTCGAGCGGGCCGACGGTGCCGCGCCAGCGGTACTGGTTGGAGAAGGCCTCGTCCCCCTCGACGACGCAGCCGCCGGGGAAGCGCAGGAAGGAGGGATGGCAGTCTTTGAGCACCTGCACGATGCGGGGCGAGAGCTTGCCGTTGCGGTATTTGGCGGGGTCGCCCCAGACGTTGGAGGGCAGCAGCGAGACGTAATCGACGCCGATGTGCCCGTTGCCCTTGAAGATGATGACCAGGCGGCCGAGCTCGGTTTTGAGCGCCTTGACCGAGCAGCCGACTTTGACCCATTCGCCGCCGTCGCCCGAAAGCTCGATCTCCGCCTTGGTGGTCAGCTGGGCGCGCGCACCGCGGATGAACACCTCCGCCGTGCCCGCAAAGCCGAGCTTTTTCACCCACATGCTGAAATGGTAGGTCTCCCCTTTTTCGAGGGCCATGCCGTAGTAGTTCCAGGCGCCCACGGCGTAGCCGGGGTTTTCGAGGCGGTAGATGCCGCCCACGTTCATTTGCAGGTACGAGGGGTTGTTCTCGTTCATGCCGCCTTCGGTGGAGATGAAGTGCGGGCCGGCGCCGAAGATGTCCCAATACTTGTCCTTCATCTGGCGGATCTGCACGGGGACGGAACCGTTGTGCAGGTCGTAGGCCAGGTACTCGAACTCGAAGGAATTGTTGATGACCATCTCGGCGTTGAGGCCGCCGTCGGCAGACTGGTTGATGTCCTCAAAAAAGAGGCCGTACAGATGTTTGCTGACGGCGATGCCCTGTTTGCTCTTGTCCAATGCGTACTTGATCATAAAAGATGCTCCTTGCTGTCCTTTCTTCAATTCTACCCCACAAAGGGCGATTAGTCAAGTGGCTTTTGAAAAATTTTCCGCCCTTTTCACGTACGGAAAGGGCGGAAAACGTGTGATTTTGACGGCGCGGAAAGCGGACCGTGGTTTTGACGATGCGCCGGGCGGGCGCGGTCAGCCGTTCAGCAGCGCCTCGACGGCGGCGCGGTCCGCCATGCCCTTGCAAAAGGCCGTGGCCGAACCCGCGGCCACGCCGTAGCGCAGCGCCTCGGCGTCGGCGGCGCCCCCCTCCTTGGCGGCGATGAAGCCCGCCACGAGGGCGTCTCCCGCGCCGACGGTATCCACCGCCCTGCCCTTGAAGGCGGGGACGAACGCTTCGGCCCCGTTTTCGGAGACCAGGAGCGCGCCCTCGCCGCCCATGCTGACGATGACGTTGCGCGCGCCGCGGGCGCGCAGGTCGCGGGCGCGGTCCGAGACCTCCCGCCGCGTGCGCGGCCGCGCGCCGAACAGCAAGGAGAGCTCGTGCAAGTTGGGCTTGACCAGCCAGGGGCGGCAGCAAAGCGCCGAGGACAAGAGCTCGCCCTCCGCGTCGACGACGACTTTCAGGTCGCCCCGCCCCGACTCCGCCAGCAGGCGGGCGTAGAAATCGCGCGGGAGAGAATCGGGCACGCTGCCCGCCAGAACGAGCAGCGAACCCTGCGGCAGCGCCGCGATCTTGGCCAGCAGCTGCGCCACCGCCCCGGGCGGGATGTACGGCCCGCGGCCGTTGATCTCGGTCTCGCGGCCGTCCTGCAAGAGCTTGACGTTGATGCGGCTGAACCCGCCCACGCGGATGAAGTCCTCGGCGATGCCGCGGGCGCGGATCTCGTCCAGGATGACGGCGCCCGTGAACCCCGCCGCAAAGCCCATGGCCACCGAGGGCACGCCCAGCGTTTCGAGCATGAGGGAGACGTTGAGGCCCTTGCCGCCGGCGCGCAGCGTTTCGTCGTTGGCGCGGCAGAGGGTGCCCGCCTTGAAGTTTTCCGCCCGCACCACGTAGTCGAGCGCGGGGTTGCAGGTGACGGTGTAGACCATGCTCATCGTTCATGCCCTCCCCGTTCTTTGCCCTCGTTTGCGGGCACAAAGGGCTTTTTGCCCGTGAACGAGCCGTCCGCGGCCAGGACGCCCTCCTCTTGCAGGTAAGCGGCGAGCATGTCCGCCGCGGCGCGGCACAGCGCGGGGCAGGGCCGCTTTTTGTAATAGGCGGGCGTGCGCGCTTCGGCCTCGGGCGTGGCGGAGGGGTCGATGCCCGCCGCCGCGAGCAGCTCGGCGCAGATGTGCGAGCCGTTTTCGGCGCGGAAGCGGGCGATGAGCGCCTGCACGCGCGCATACAGGGCGGATTTTTGTTCGCCCGTGACCTGCGCGGGGTCGTACAGCAGCAGCCCCGCCGCCATCAGCGCGCCCGAGAGGGTGCCGCAGATGTGCCGCGTGCGCCCCACCCCGCCGCCGAAGGGCGCGGAGACGCTCAAAAGGGCGCCCTCGTCCATGCCGAGGATGTCGGCAAAGGCGAGCAGCACCGCCTGCGAACAGTTGTAGCCGCGGTAAAAATTTTCCTCCGCAGCCCGGCCTCTGGTATTCATCCCGATTCTCCTCCCCCGCCGAAAAAAATCCGCGCAAAATTTGGCGAACGCTTGCATTCCCATGCGGGTGTGTTATAATAAAGGTATGTTGGAGATCTATTTTACGCGCGTGCCCGTCCGTTCGGAGGACTATACGCGCCACATCCTGCAAAAATACTACGCCATCCCCGCGGCGGACATCCGCAAGACCATCCACGGCAAGCCCTTCCTGCCCGGGGACAAGGTGTGCTTCAACCTAAGCCACAGCAAGGGGCTGACGGCGCTGGCCGTCGGCCGCCGCGGCGCCGTGGGGTTCGACTGCGAGGACCTCACGGGCAAGGCGCGCCCCGCCGTTTTGGCCAAGTTCAGCGCCCGCGAACGGGGCGAGATATCCTCCACCCGCGATTTTTACTGCCATTGGACGGCCCGCGAAAGCTACGTGAAGTACCTCGCGGGATCTTTGGCGGCGCTGTGGCGGCACGTGGAATGGTACGGCGGGCGCATCTACCTCGACGGCAAGGAGGAGCCCGTGCGCGTCACGCAGTTCGAGCGGGAGGGCTGCTCGTTCAGCTTCTGCGGCGATTACACCCGCTACGCCCTGCGGCGGGCGGACCCGCCCGCGCGCTGAGCGCCCGCAGGCCACCGCCTTCTTCTCCGTACGCGCGCCCCGTTCTTGTATCCATGAACGCGCCTTCCGCACCCCGCGGAGGGCGCGTTTTTTGCGGCGGAACGGTTTACAGCCGCTCGGCCCAGTTGCCCGCGCGGAAGATCGGGATGCGCGCGCCCGTGTCCGTGACGCCGTCGATGTCCGTATCCTCATTGCCGATCATGAAGTCGACGTGCACCATCGAATCGTTGACGCCCATGGCGTGCAGCTGCTCCTCGCTGTAATTTTCGTAGCCGCGGATGCAGTTGGTAAAGCCCGCGCCGAGGGCGAGGTGGCAGGAGGCGTTTTCGTCGAACAGCGTGTTGTAAAAGAGCACTTTGGCCTTGTGGATGGGAGAATCGCAGGGCACGAGCGCGCACTCGCCGAGGTAGGCCGCGCCCTCGTCCATGGACAGGATCCGCCGCAGGACGGACTCGCCCGCCGCGGCGTGCGCCTCGACGGCCCGCCCGTTTTCAAAGCGCAGCGAAAAGTTGCGGATCAGGCGGCCGCGGTAGGAAAGGGGCTTGGTGGAATAGACCACCCCTTCCGCCTCGCCGCGGGCGGGGCTGGTGAACACCTCTTCCGAGGGGATGTTGGCGTTGAAATACACGCCCGACAAGGTGCGTTCGCCGCCGCCCGCGAACAGCCCCTGCCGCAAGAGCCCCACGCGCAGGCGGGTGCCGTTGGAGCTGCTGTATTCGAGGGAGGAAAGGCCCAGGCCGTTGAGCCAGGCGCAGCGCGCTTCGAGCTGCCTGTCGTGCTCCTGCCAGTTGGCGACGGGGTTGCCTTCCAGCGCGCGCGAGGCGCGCAGGATGGCCGTCCACAGCTTTTCTTCGGGGGCGGGGGCGGAAGGGAACACCTTTTTGGCCCAGCGCGCGCCCGGCACCGCCGCGATGCACCACTGGTACTTGTTTTCCATCTTGTCGCGGTAGGGCTTGATCACCTTCTGCCGCGCCTGCAAGGCGCGGGCATACTTTTCGGCGTCGATGCCCTGCAAGCCGTCGGGGTCCTCGCTTTCCAGGTACAGCCGCGCGGGCAGGCGGTGCACCTCGCAGCGCAGCTTTTCCTCCTGCCAGGCGGGCACTTCGGAGAGCACTTCCTCGCTCTTGCATTCGGCGCCGAGGCGGGCCAGGGGCTGGTGCGTCCACTCGACGCGCACCTTGGAGGCGCCCGCGCGGTAGCATTCCTCGGCGCAGAGCAGCACGAAATCGGGCTGATCGAGCTCGGCGGAGATGATGACCTCCTGCCCCTTCTGCACGTTGAGCCCCACCCGCGCCAGCAATTTGGCGTAATTTTTCAGGACCGTTTTTTTCATGGCTCACCTCAGCGCGCGGCTCCACGTGCCGCCTTCAAACACGGGGACGCGCTCCCCCGCCGCGGTCACGCCCGTGACGTCCATGTCGGCGGTACCGATCATGAGGTCGACGTGAACGGAAGAATCGTTCACGCCCATGGCCGCAAAGTCGTCGCGCCCGTATTGCGCGAAGTTTTCGATGGTGTTGGAATACCCCCTGCCCAGAGCGATGTGGCAGCAGGCGTTTTCGTCGAACAGCGTGTTGTAAAAGAGCACGCCCGTGCGGTTGACGGGGGAATCGAATGGCACGAGCGCGCATTCGCCGAGGTAGGCCGCGCCCTCGTCCATGGCCACGATCTTTTCCAGCAGCGCGGCGTTCTTTTCGGCGCCGCAGGAGACCACGCGGCCGCCCTCGAATCGCAGCCAAAAATTTTCGATGAGTTCGCCCCCGTAGGAAAGGGGCTTGGAGGAATACACGACGCCCTCCGCCTCCCCCCTCTTCGGCGTGGTGAAGCACTCCTCGGTGGGGATGTTGGGGTTGAAGGGGGCGCCCTCCGCCGTCGTCTTTTTGCCCGCGATGAAGCGCGCCTGCCCGATCAGCCCGACGCGAAGTTCGGTGCCGTTGCCGCCGCGAAATTCGAGGGAGCGAAGGTGCAGGGCGTTGAGCTTGTCGCACCGCTCGCGCAGGGCGCGGTTGTGCCACATCCAGTCGGTCAAAGGGTCCTTGCCGTCGGCGCGGCAGACCTGCAAGATGAGCTGCCACAGCTTTTCCACAGCCGTTCCCGCGCGCTCCTGCGGGAACAGCCTTTTTGCCCAGCCGACGGAGGGCACGGCCGCCACACACCATTGGTGGCGGTTGGTCATGCGGTCGGCATACGGCTTGACGATGGCGTTTTTGGCCATGGCCGCGAGGGTCAGCTTTTCGCGGTCCGCCCCCTGCATGCCCGCGGGGTCGGCCGAGAGCAGTTTGATGGTCACGGGCAGCCGCTCGGCGCGCTCGGCCAGGCGGGCCTCCTCCCACGGGGCGACCGAGCCGAGCTCGCGCACCGCCTCGAAGCGGGAGGCGAGCTTATCCAGCGCCGCGCACTGCCAGTCGACGGAGACGTCCGCCGCGCCCAGGCGGTAGCATTCCTCGGCCAGAAGGGTCACGAAGGGCGCGGACTCCGTTTCGGCGGCGATGACCACGCGCTGGCCGGGGCGGATGTTGCCGCCCACGCGGGCGATGAGTTTTGCATAGTTGCGGATGAGTGTCTTTTTCATGGCGATCCTGTTGCGGCGGGCGGGCCCGCACGCTTTCAACACATAGCGCGCGCAAAGGCGCGGAGGCGGTTCAGGCAAAAAACGTGAAGCGTGAACGCGCGGTGGCGGTTCAGCCCAAAAGGCGCAGGGCGTTGCGGAAATACACGAGCTCTTTTTCCTGCGAAGAAAGCCCGAGGCTCTCCACCCAGGCGACGGTGTTTTGCGGGGTGTCCCACGGGCAGTCGGTGCCGAAGAGCACGCGCCCGGCCCCGAACGCGCGCACCACGGCCGCGCCGTCCGCGGGGGAAACGGTGCGCGAGGCGAAGGAGGTATCGATGTACACCCCCGTGTCCGCGAGGAAGGTGACGGCGTCTTCGAGCATGTCCTGCCCGCCGAGGTGGGCGACGACGATCTTCGCCCCGGGGAAGCGCCCGGCCACGCGGCGCATGCGCGCGGGCGCGGTCTTGACCTCCCTGCGCTTGCCCGCAAGGTCGGCGGGCGGCGCAAAGCCGCGGTCCGCCCCGCCGTGGAAGAGCATGATCAGCCCGCGGGCGGCGCAAGCCTCGTACAGCGGCATGGCCGCCTCGTCGTCGACGAAAAAATTTTGGTATTCGTTGTGGAATTTGACCCCCTTCACGCCCGCGTCCGCCAGCCTGCCGATCTCGGCGAGGGCGTTTTCGGAAGCGGGGTGCACCGAGCCGAAAGGCACGATGTCCTCCCTGCCCAGGAGGGAAAGTGCGAAGTCGTTGACGTGCCGCTCGGAGCGGGGCGAGACGGCGATGTTGAGGGCCACGTAGCGGGAGACGCCGCCTTCGGCCATGAGCGCGCCGGTGGCGGCGACGGTGCCGTCGGTGTACGGATGAAAGTGCGCCTTTTCCGCCAGCGAGGCGACGGCGCCCGCCGCGAGCTTGTCGGGAAAGGTGTGAACGTGAAAGTCGATGAGCATGCGATCCTCCCGCCCCGCAGGGCAAAGGCAAAGGGCGCGTCCCCGCCGATTGCGGAGGGACGGTCATGAAAACGGCGGTACGTTCCGCCAAAACGATGACAAGCGGCGCGGTATGCGGCGCGGGCACGGACGCGGGCTACTCCATGCGCTGCACGAGCCGCTCGGCGTCGAACTTGCTCCGCGCGCGGCGCAGCAGGTGGCAGACCCACAAGACGGACGCGGCCGCGAAGGCGGCAAAGCAGGCGATGTTCACGATGACCGCCGTGCGGTAGGCGGGCTGCCGCCAGCTTTCGGCCAGGCGCGCGAACACGGATCCCGCGGCCGCGGGATCGGCCGAGGCCTCCAACAAAAGGCAGCCGAAGTAGGCGGCGAAGGTGAGCGCGACGGGCACGGCCGAGCACAGGGCGGCGCGGAAGGCGGTGGGCTTGCCGCCGCATTTTCCGTACATCCACCACGCGAGCAGCACCGCCGCGGGGGTGCCGAGGGCGCCGAACCCGAACCAAAGAAAGGTGAGCACGGTCACGGCCAGCCCCGCCAGCGTGCCGAGCGCCATGCCCGCGGTGCCCGCGAGCTTTTTATCCGCCCGCGCCGCCTCCCTCGCCTCGCGCTCGGCCATCGAGCGGCGGGCGGCGGCAAAGCAGGCCTCGTGCGCGCGGAAAGGAATGCCCGATTCGCGCATGTCCACGGCGCTTTCGTCCAGCGGCCTGCCGCAGTACGGGCAGGCGTCCGCCCCCGCGCAGCCCAGCTTTTTGAGCTTGGCCGTGACGGCCGCCAGCAGCGCCTCGGCGCGGCGGAAATCGCCGCGCAGGCGGGGACTGACCATCAGGCCGATGCCCGCCACCCCGAACTGCGCGATGTGCAGCGCGGCCTTTTTCTTTTCCAGGAACTGTTCGATGATCTTCTTCTTTTCGCCCGCGTCGGCGACGACGGTGAGCAGGCAGGCGGGGTTGCCGCCGAAGCGGTAGCGCACGTGGATGCGGTACCCGTTGTACACGCCGTAGCAGCCGTGCTTTTCCGCCGTCAGCGCGTGCGCCGCCGTAAATTCACGAAGTCCGTACTTTTTCATGCCCTTCAAAACTCCTCGTCGTCGATCGGCACGGCCGCCCATTCGCCATCGTCCTGCGAGGCGATCTCGCCGTCCAGCCCCGCGGGGCGGACCAGCCGCTGCCCGCGCACGTCCATGCCCGCGGCCAGCGGGTCCTCGAACATGATCCCGCGCTGCACGGCCGCGTAGCCGTATTTTTTGCGCAGCCCCGCCACCGCGTTCTCGGCGCGCGCCTTCTTTTCGTAATCGCCGCCGAGATCGTCGAAGGACATCTGTTCCATGCCCCCGTCGAAGCCCGAAACGGTGACGCCGAGGGCGCGCACGCCGCGGCGGGCGGCGTAGCGCTCGCAAAAGAGGGAAAAGGCCGCGGCGGCGATGTCGCCGCACAGCGCCGTCGGGCGCACCTTTTTTTGCCAGGAATAGCTTTCCAGCGCGTTGTCGCGCACCCACAGGTGCACGGTATCCGCCTTGCCGAGGCCCGCGTCTTTGAGCCGCGCGGCCACCGATTCGCTGAGCACGTACAGCAGCCGCTTCACGTCCTCGCGGCGATAAATGTCCTCGAAATAGGTCATGGAATTGCCCACCGACTTCAAGGCCTGCTTGTCGTGCATGTGGCGGACGGGCGTTTGGTCCTCGCCGCGCGCGTACGCCGAGAGGGTGGCGCCCCACTTGCCGAGATAGCCCTGCAAAAAGGCGGGATCGGCCGCGGCCAGCGCGCCGATGGTGCGGATGCCCACCGAAGCCAGCTTGGCGGCCGTGGCCTTGCCCACGTACAGGAGGTCGGAAACGGGCAGCGGAAAGACCTTTTCGCGGAAGTTTTCGCGGCTGACGACGGTGACGGCGTCGGGCTTTTTGAGGTCGGAGGCGAGCTTTGCGAACACCTTGTTGAAGCTGACCCCCACCGAGACGGTGAGCGAGAGCTCCTCGCGGACGGCGCGGCGGATGGCCTCGGCGATCTGCTCGCCCGTGCCGAAGAGGGAGCTGTGCGTCACGTCCAGCCAGCACTCGTCGATGCCGTAGGGCTCGATGTAGTCTGTATAGCGGGCGTAGATGTCCCGCACGGCGCGGGACCATTTGACGTATTCGGGGAAGCGCACAGGCCGCACGACCAGCCCCGCGCATTTGCGCTTCGCTTCCCATATCGTATCCCCCGTCCTGACGCCGCAGGCCTTGGCCTCCTCGCTCTTGGCCAGGACGATGCCGTGCCGCGCCTCGGGGTCCCCGCACACGGCCACGGGCTTGCCCGCAAGCTCGGGGTACAGCTTCCGCTCGACGGTGGCGTAAAAGTTGTTCAGGTCGGAATGGAGTACGATCATATCCTTGCCCTGCGCAGGATGTCCCCCGCCTGCAACGGGTACGGGCAGCGCAGGCGCAGCTTCTGCATCACGAGCTTGGCGTCCTGCACGGGGGTGCCGTCCTCGGCGCACATCGCGGCAACGAAGGTGCGGCCGTGGCTCGCCGTAGGCGACAAGATCTCCAAAACGTCTCCCGCGCGGAAGCGGCCGCGCATCTGCACGAGGGCGGAACCCTCCCCGCCTTCGAGCACGTCGGCGATGTATTCGTGCGTGCCGCCGCGCTGCGCGTCGGAATAACTGACCGTTTCCGCGTTGTCCCCCACGGCGTAAGCGGCGGTGAAATCGCGGTGGGCGGTCTTGTCCAGCTCGGCCTGTGCCTCCCCTTCCGTGAAGGTGCCGTCAAGGGCGCGGCGGTAGGCGTTGACGACGGTGGCGAGGTAGTAAGCGCTCTTCATGCGGCCCTCGATCTTGAACGAGCACACCCCCGCCTCCGCCAGCGCGGAGAGGTACGGGAGCATGTTCAGGTCCTTGCTGTTGAAGATGTAGCTGCCGCGCGCGTCCTCTTCGAGGGGGAGTTCGCTCCCCTCCTCCCGCGCCCGCACGAAGTAGCGCAGGCGGCAGGGCTGGGCGCACTGCCCGCGGTTGGCGTCCCGCCCCGCCAGGTAGCTGCTCAAAAGGCAGCGGCCGCTGTACGAAATGCACATGGCGCCGTGAACGAAGGCTTCCAGTTCGAGCGAGGGGCAGGCGCGGTGGATAGCGGAAAGTTCGGCCAAGGAGAGCTCGCGCGCGGGCACGATGCGGCGCACGCCCTGCTCCTGCCAGAAACGGGCCGCCGCCGCGTTGGTGGTGTTGGCCTGGGTGGAAAGGTGCAAGGCGAGCCGCGGCGCCTCCTTTTTGGCGATGGCCAGAGCGCCCGCGTCGCTGACGATGGCCGCGTCCGCGCCGATCTCCTGCAAAAAGGCAAAATGCCGCCCGAGGGCGGGCAGGTCCTCCCCGCGCGCGAAGATGTTGACGGCCGCGTACGCCTTTTTGCCGCGGGCGTGCGCGTAAAGCACCGCGCGCTCCGCTTCCTCTTCCGTGAAGTTGCCCGCGTACGCGCGCAGGGAAAATTCCTTGCCGCCGAAGTACACCGCGTCCGCGCCGAAGTGCAGCGCCGTTTTCAGTTTTTCAAAGTCGCCCGCCGGGGCCAGAAGTTCGATGCGCCCTTCCATACAAAAACCCGATGCGCCCCTTCACGGGGCCGCTGCCGCGCGTCGCGCGCGCGGACGAACGTATTATAAACAAAAGAATATGCGCGTCGCGCGCGGACGGAAACAAAAAACCGTTGACGCGCAGCCAAACAAGCGCGTGCCGTACGCGCTTCGTGCCTTGCGGGCGGTTCATTCCCCGCGCAGCACGGACAGGGCGACTCCCTCCCCCACGCGCAGGACGCTCGTGGCAAAGCACGGGTCGGCGGTGACGGCGGCGAGGTATTCGCCGAGGCGGGCGGCGATGGAGCGGCGCTTGGGCGGGGGCTCGGCGCGGCCGTCCACCCAGCCGTAGAGCAAAACGTCGTCGGCAAAGAGCAGGCCGCGGGGCGCGAGCAGGCGCTTCAAGTGCGGAAGATAGCGGATATACTGCGCCTTGGGCCCGTCCAAAAACACGAGGTCGAACGGCCCTTGCAGCCGCGGCAGGAGCGCGGCGGCGTCCGCCAATACGGCCTCGGTACGGCCCGCCACGCCGAAGCGCACGAAATTGTGCACCGCCCGCGTATAGCGCGCGGGGTCGTTTTCGACGGTGACCAGCTCCGCGTGCGGGCGTTCGCATAAAAGGGCGACGGAGGTGAGCCCCTCCGCCGTGCCGATCTCCAAAATACGCTCCGCGCCGCGCAGCCGCGCCGCGGCCAGAAGGAGGGCAAGCACCTCGTCGGAAGCGGCGGGGTCCAGCCCGCCCTGCGCCGCCCCGCGCAGCCGCATAAGCTCCGCGGGCAGCGGCGGCAACGAAAAGAGTTCCATCAGATGCGCACGATGTTGGCCATGACGACGGGGTTCTGCTTGGTCTTGCGGTAGATGAAGTTTTTGACCGCCTTTTTGACCGCCGCGGCAAATTCGCTGTTGTCGGCGTCGCCGCGGATGTCCGTCTGCCGCGCCACGCCCGCTACGATGCGGGCGATCTCGGCGGCGTAATCGGCGTTTTCGGGCATGACGAAGCCGCGGATGACCACCGAAGGCTCGCTCATGAGTTCGCCGCTGCGCTCGGAGACGCAGGCCGTGATCACGAAGATGCCGTCCTCGGAGAGATGTTTGCGGTCCTTCATGACGACGCTGTTTTCGCGGTCTTCCAGCCCGCCGCCGTCGACGAGGCGGGAGCCCGACGATACGCTCTCGCCGAACTGGATGCCGTTGGAAGAGAGCTCCACGCAGTTGCCGATGTCCGCGATGAGGATGTTGCGCTCGTTCATGCCCAGCTCCATGGCCAGGCCCGCGTGCCGTTTGAGGTGCCTGTATTCGCCGTGAACGGGGATAAAGTACTCGGGTTTGAGCAGGGAGTGCAGGATCTTCAACTCCTCCTGGCAGGCGTGGCCCGAAACGTGGATCTTTTCCAGCGATTCGTACACCACCTTGGCGCCCTTGCGGTAGAGGTTGTTGATGACGCGGTAGATCATCTTCTCGTTGCCGGGGATGGGGCTGGCGGAGATGATGATGGTGTCGTTGGTGCCGATGGTCACCTTGTTGAACTCGCCCGCGGCCATGCGCGTGAGCGCGCTCATCGGCTCGCCCTGGCTGCCCGTGGATACGATGACGATCTCGCGGTCGAAGTAGTTTTTGATCTTTTCCACGTCGATGAGCACGCCTTCGGGGATGGTCAGCTCGCCGATCTTGGCGGCGGCGTCGACGACGTTGAGCATGCTCCGCCCCGAGAGCGCCACCTTGCGGCGGTACTTGGCGGCCAGGTCGACGATCTGCTGCAAGCGGTGCACGTTGGAGGCGAAGGTCGCCACGATGATGCGGCGGTTGGCGTTTTCGGAAAAGAGATGGTCGAGGGTGGTGCCCACCACCGTCTCGCTCATCGTGTAGCCGGGCCGCTCGACGTTGGTGGACTCGCAAAGCAGCAGCTTGACCCCCTCGCGGCCGATCTCGGCGATGCGCGAAAGGTCGATGGGCTTGCCCGCGACGGGCGTCAGGTCGATCTTGAAGTCGCCGCTGTGGTAGATCTTGCCGTGCGGCGTGCCGATGCAAAGGGCCAGGGACCCCGCGATGGAGTGGTTCACGTTGACGAATTCGACGGTGAAGCAGCCGAGCTTGATCGTATCCCCGGGCTGCACGCAGTTGAGCTGCGCCTTGTTGATACGCTGCTCGCGCAGCTTGTTGTCGGCCAAAGCCAGCGTGAGTTTGGTGCCGTAGACGGGGACGTTGATCTCCTTCAATAGATAGGCGATGCCGCCGACGTGGTCTTCGTGACCGTGCGTGACCAAAAGGGCGCGCACTTTGTTTTTGTTCGCGACGAGGTAGGAGATGTCCGGGATGACCAGATCGATGCCGGGCAGCTCCTCGTCGGGGAAGGTCAGGCCCGCGTCGATGACGATGATGTCGTTGCCGTACTCGATGGCGGTCATGTTTTTGCCGATCTCGCCCACGCCGCCCAAGAACACGATCTTGACGGGGTTGCGGGACCGCTTACCCTTTTTGGGGCCCTTTTTGTCCGCCTTGTCGCGGCGGTCCTGCCCGCGCGCCGCGCGCTCGTCGCGGGCGGCGCCTTCGCCCCGTTCCTTGGGGTCGCGGACGCGGACGGCGTCCTTGCGGGACCTGTCCTCCCGCTCCTTGGCGGGGCGCTTGCCCGCGCGGCCTTCGGGCCCTTCCTGCGGGCGCGTTTCCTGCGGGCGGGCGGCTTCGGGCGCGGCCTGCGCCTCCCGCCGCGCGTTTCCGAGGTATTGCGGCATCTCGCCGCGCGCCTTCTGATCTCTTGCGTTGGTGTTGCGATTTGCGAATGTCGGTTTCAAGTTCTGCTCCTTGGCTGTTTTCTTCTCACTTCCCCATACCGTTCCCGCCCTTCCGCGGGCCCTCCCCCGGGCGGGGCGGGGGCGCCCGTTTACATACAAAGGGGGCCGAACGCCGTTCAGCCCGCTTGTCTTGCGCGCGGCATGCGCGCCGTTTTTACTCGTTGCCGCCTCACTTCACGCGGCTGTTGGCGATGCGCACCGCCAGCTCCTCGACGACTTTTTTGGAGAGCGCGTCGGGGTTCTCGTCCGTGAGGTCGATCTTGCGGCGGAAGGTGCGCAGCGGCTGGTCCGTCTTCTCCACGCGGCTGTCCTTGGCGGAGACGGCGGGGCGCAGCACGCGGACCTTTTTGCCCCCGCGGCCCGCCGCGCGCAGGCGCTCGGTGAGGTCCTGCTCGGGCGCCGCCGCAGGCTGCGCGGCGGGCGCGGCTTGCAGGCGGGCGATGGCGTCGAGGATGGCCTGGGTGTCGACGGAGGGCGCGGTGCCCTGCTCGGCGGGCAGCGCGGGCGAAAGGTCGATGAAATACGAGAGGTTGAAGGACATCAGCTCCCGTTTGAGCGCGGCCAGGCTTTCGGCCTGTTCCTGCGTGGGCATGCCCTCCACTTCGCCGCGCACGGCCGCCATTTCCGAAACGGTGTCCGCGTCGAGGGCGTCGAGGTCGGGGTCGTTGAAGAGCACGCGCTTGGCCTCGCGCAGGCGGAGCACCAACCCGTCGTCGGGCAGCACGGAGCTCTGCTCGAACTCGCGGCAGGCCGCGCCGTAGGCGTTCATGGCGTCGGCCGCGCACACCGCGGGCAGGCCGTGCGAGGCGATCGCGTCGGAGACGGCCGCCACCGCGTCCGCACCCCACACGTTGACGCGCGAAAGGCGCAGGCGGATGTCGGCGAGCATGGTCTCGCCGCGCAGCACGTTGCCGCTGACGATGTAGCGGTTGGCCATGTTCTTGGCCTCGTCCGCGGCCAGCAACAGGTCGGGGATGAGGTCGTACGAGAGGGTGTGCAGGTACTGCGATACGATGGAATCGAGCTTGCGGAACTCGGGCATCTGGCGGGTGTCGAGCGAGCCGCGCAGCATGTTTTGCAGGTCGTCGATCTTGCGTTCGACGGCGCCGAGCTCGGCCGCGGTGGCCACGGGCTCCTTTTCCTCTTCCTTCTTTTCTTCCGCGGGCGCGATGGCCGCCTGCGCGGCGGCGCCGATGCCCGCCCCCGCCATCAGCGCCACGATGTGGCCGGCCAGGGCGTCATAGTCGATGCCGCCCGCGATGACGCGCTCGGCCACCTTGTCGGCCAAGGCGTTGTAGTCGAGGGCGGGCGCCTGCAAGGCGTCGATCTTTTCGGAGAGCGGGCGCAGGCTCTCTTCCAGCGTCGGGGCGTCGTCGGGCTTTTTGAGGGCGCCGAGCATGGCGGACAGGTCGTCGTAGATGGCCATGTCCTGCTTGTAGGTATACTTCATCTCCTGCAAGATGTCGTCCTTCATCTTTTCGATGTCCATCGAAAGGCTGAGGTACATGCTCTCGATGGCCAGCGCGGGATCGCCGTTTTTGAAGTCGGCCACGGGGTTTTCCCCGCGCACGGCGGGCGCCTGCGCCGCCGCGGGCGCGGGTGCATTCTGCTGCGCGGCGGGTGCGTTCTGCTGCGCGGCGGGCGCGGGGGCACGGCGGGCCTCCTCCGCCCTGGCGCGCTCGCGCGAAAGGAGGGCGGAGCGCTCGCGCTCGCCCCGTTCGATCTCGGCATAGAGCGCCTCGCGCTGCTTTTCCAGCCCGTCCACGAGGCTCTGCACCGAGGAACGTTTGTAACCGTTGTACTCGTCCGAAGCGGCCTCGCCGCGGCTGCGGCGCAGCGCGTCGATCTCGTCCATCGAAGCGAGGACGGAGCGCATCTCCGCCAGGTATTTATCGGTCGCCTTCAACCTGTCCGCGGCGGAAAGGTTGTTTTGCTGCTTTTGCGTTTCAGACATGAGGGCCTCCTTAAACGTTCCCCGAAAGCTGCGGGGGCGCGGAAAACTGCAAGCACCGCTTTTTACCATTTTACAACAAAACGGAAAAAAAGTAAATACTTTGCCGCGTTATTTTTGCCAATGAACGCAACTTTTTATACGGCGGGCCGCTCTTCCTTGCGAAAGTTCCCTGCCCGCCGCCTTTGCCCGCGCCGTGCGGGCCGCGCGTTCCCGCCCTTTTCCGCCCGCCGCCCGCGCATACGGAGGCGTGAACGGGCAAAGCGGGTCCGCGTTTTTCCCGCCGCGGCGGGAAAAAATTTGCGAACGCCGAAAATGGGCGGCGAAAGGCTTGTCAAAAAAGGGCGTTTGATGTATAATCGACGGGATAGGTTTTTTAGGGACATCCCGAAGGAGTTTAAGCGTATGAGAGTTTACAATTTTTCGGCCGGCCCCTCCATGCTTCCGCTCGAAGTGCTGGAAGAGGCGCAGAAGGAACTGCTCGACTTTGCGGGCACGGGCATGAGCGTGTGTGAGATCAGCCACCGCGACAAGGCCTTTTCCGCCATCGTGGAAGAGGCGGAAGCCAACCTGCGCGAGCTGATGAACATCCCCGAAAATTACTGCGTGCTCTTTGTGCAGGGCGGCGCCAGCCAGCAATTTGCGGCCGTGCCCCTCAACCTGATGCACACCGGCAAGGCGGACTACGTGGTGACGGGCAACTTCTCCAAAAAGGCCTGGCAGGAAGGGCAGATCTACGGCGAGGCGCGCAAAGTGGCCTCTTCGGAAGACAAGACCTACACCTACATCCCCGACGTGGACAAGATCGCCTTCAACGACGACGCCGATTACGTGCACATCTGCTCGAACAACACCATCTTCGGCACGCGCTACATCCGCTTCCCCGAGACCAAGGCGCCGCTGGTGGCGGACATGAGCTCGGACATCCTCTCGCGCGAAGTGGACGTGACGAAGTTCGGCGTCATCTACGCGGGCGCGCAGAAGAACGTGGCCCCCGCGGGCGTGACCATCGTCATCGCGCGCAAGGACCTCATCGAAGACCCGCTGCCCGCCTGCCCCACCATGCTCAAATGGAAGACGCAGGCCGATAACGGATCGCTGTACAACACGCCCCCCTGCTTTGCCATCTACATGGCCAACCTCGTGTTCCGCCACCTCAAAAAGCTGGGCGGCATCAAAGAGATCAACAAGATCAACGAATACAAGGCGGGGCTCCTGTACGATTACATCGACAACTCCAAGCTCTACACCAACGGCGTGGAAAAGGCGTACCGCTCCATCATGAACGTGCCCTTCGTGACGGGCTCGAAAGAGCTGGACGAAAAGTTCGTCAAAGAAGCGAAGGCGGCGGGGCTGGTCTCCATCAAGGGCCACCGCCTGGTGGGCGGCATGCGCGCCTCCATCTACAACGCCATGCCCGTCGACGGCGTGAAAGCGCTCATCGCCTTCATGCAGAAATTTGAAAAGGAAAACGCCTGAAACGCGAGGTGGATCACATGCCAGAAATACTCAAACTCAACGCGATCAGCGAGGTCGCCGACAAAGAATTTCCTGCCAACTACGTATTTTCCGACGCGGTGAAGGAGCCCGACGGCATCATGCTGCGCTCCTTCAACATGCACGACTACCCCCTCAACGACGGCCTTCTGGCCGTGGCGCGCGCGGGCGCGGGCACCAATAACATCCCCATCCCCGCCTGCACCGACAAGGGCATCGTAGTGTTCAACACCCCCGGCGCCAACGCCAACGCCGTCAAGGAGCTCGTGATCTGCGAACTCTTCCTCGGCGGGCGCAAGATCGTCGACGCCATCGACTGGGTCAAGACTCTCAAAGGCACCGAAGGCATCTCCAAAGCCGTCGAAAAGGGCAAGTCTAAGTTCGTCGGCCACGAGATCCTGGGCAAGACGCTCGGCGTCGTCGGCCTGGGCGCCATCGGCGTGCTGGTGGCCAACACCGCCGCCGCCCTGGGCATGAAGGTGCTCGGCTACGACCCCTACCTCTCCGTCGAAGGCGCGCTCCACCTCGATACCCGCGTGCAGACGGCCGAACTCGGCGACATCCTCAAAAAGGCCGACTTCATCACCGTGCACGTGCCCCTCACCCCTTCCACCGAAAAGATGTTCAACGCCGAAGCCTTTGAAAAGATGAAGGCGGGCGCGGTGCTCATCAACAATTCGCGCGGGGAGCTGGCGGATACCGCCGCCGTGCTCGCCGCGCTGGAAAGCGGCAAGCTCGGGCGCTACATCACCGACTTCCCCGCCGACGAGCTCATCGGCGTGCCGGGCTGCATCTGCGTGCCCCACCTCGGCGCCTCCACGCCCGAAGCGGAGGACAACTGCGCGGCCATGGCTGCCAAAGAGCTGGTCGACTACATCGAAAACGGCAACATCACCCACAGCGTCAACTTCCCCGACGTGGCCGCCCCGCGCGCCTCGGCGGCCCGCCTGTGCGTGATGCATAAGAACGTCGAGGGCGTGATCTCGGCCATCACCTCCGTCATCTCGGGCAAGGGCATCAACATCGCCAACCTCCTGGACAAGTCCAAAAAGGAGATGGCGTACATGATCGTCGACCTCGACGCCATGCCCGACCAAAAGACGGCCGACGCCATCGCCGCGCTCCCCGGCGTGCTGCGCGTGCGCGTGCTCGGCTGAGCGGCGGCACATACCGACAAACCACGGGACCGAGGCGCCCCGCCGCGCACTGCGGCGGGGCGCTCCTTCGTTTAAGGAGAGAATATGAACGAGCAAAAGGGCGCGGCCGCGGCAACGGCCGCGCAAAACGAGACGGACGCGGCCAACGCGGAAGCCGCGGCGGCCGCGCAAAACGAGACGGACGCTGCAAACGCGGAAGCCGCGGCGGGCGTGCAAGGCGCCAAGGCCGCGGCGGGCGAACAAAAGGCGGCGCGGTCCGCCAAAAAGGCAATTTTGCAGTTTTTGAAATTCCTCTGCTTTTCGCTCTCGGCGGGGGCGATCCAGCTCGTCTCTTTCGAGCTTTTGTACAACTGGACGGGCTGGCTGCCCTGGTGGCCTTCCTACCTGATCGGCATATCGCTTTCCGTGCTGTGGAACTTCACCTTCAACCGCAAATTCACCTTCGCCTCGGCGGGCAACGTGCCGCTGGCGATGGTGCTGGCGGCGCTGTTCTACGTCGCCTTCGTGCCCGCCTCCCTGTTCGGCGGGGACGCGCTCGAAGCGGGCGGCTGGAACGGGACGCTGGTCACGCTCATGATGATGGTCATCAACTTCGTGGGGGAATTTTTCTGGGACAAGTTCGTGGTCTTCAACGACGCGCTCCTGCAAAAGCTCTTCCCCCGCCTGCACAAGAAGAAGTGAAAAGGGCCCGCCGCCCCGAAAAAAGCGCGAAAACGCGGCCCCGCATGGTGCGGGGCCGCGCTCTTTATTTCGGTTCACGGATGTGTTTTTACGCGACGGAAACTTCCTCGTAATCTTCGAGCCCTGCGGGTGCTTCGGCCGTTTTGCCGCCCGCCAGCAGCCAGGAGGACGCTTTCTGTTCGATCTCCACCGAAACGCCCTCCGCCTCGTAGTGCACGGACGCCTCGCACACGGCGCCGAAGCCCGTAAAGACCATCGTATCCTTTTCATACGAGAGGTAATAATCGAGGGTATCCACCTGCACGGAGGCCGCGATGTCCAGCCCCTCGAACACGGGGCCGTACTCCTCGGCGAGCAGGCCGAGGAAGTACTGCACGTCGAAGGAGACCTTGATCTTGACCTCGCTGCCGCCGTCGTCGATGTACACCTTGCCGCCGTCCCCGAGCGCCAGGTGCCAGAATTCCAGCACCGCGCCCTGCATGCTCTCGGCACTGCCCAGGCCCAGGTCGACGCCGCCCGCGGCCGCGCCCGTGAACGAGCCGCCCGTGGGGATCACGAGCTTGCCTTTCCAGGACAGGTCGCCCTCGATGCCGCTCGACTTCATGCTGCCGTCGAGATAGAAGGTGGTGCCGTCGATGTACATGTCACCTTTCACGGAGGTGCCGATCCCCGCCCCTTCGGCGGAGATGTCGACGTCGCCGCGGCAGCGCGCGGCGTACTTCTCCCCCGACTTCACGCGCGAGACGGTCATGTCGATGTCCGCGGCGGCCGTGGCCTCGACGCTCTCCCCCGCCAGCGTGAAGGCGGTGCGCGTGTCGCTTTTGCCGAGCAGGCGCAGGCTGTACTCTTCCGTTTCCGCCGCGCCGCGCAGCTGCACCGCGCCCTCCGCGGAGACGGCCTTTTGGTAGAGGGCGCTCACCTCTTCGGCGGAGGCCTCTTGGGAAAAATCGCCCTTGATGTACACTTTTTCACAGCCCGCGAAGGCGAGCACGGCGGCCGCCAGCACGGCGGCGCACAGGATGGCCAAAAACTTTTTCATACCCTTCTCCTTTCCGCGGCGGCAAAAGGGCCGCGGCTTTTTCCGCTTCCATCATACCATAGAACGGCGGAACTGTCAAGACTCCTTTTCCGCAGCCGCGGGGGCGCTGCCCGCCTTTTCGGCCAGGGAACGGACGTAGGCCTCGTCGCTCATGCCGTTGACGATGACGGCGATGATGAAGATCGGCGCGGCGATGACGCCGCCGATGAGCGAGCCCGCCAGCCAGACGAGCAGGGCCGCTGCCGCCACGGCGATGGCCAGAACGAGGATGTAGCCGACGTACAGCCCCGCGATGTTTTTGACGGAGACGACGCGGCGGAAAGGCACCTTGCCGCGGCCGTGCACGAAGTAGGCCTCCACCAGCCCGATAAAGCCCGAGAGCAGCAGCACCAGCACGGTCAGGATAATGCCGCCCGGCGTCCAGACCAGGAACAGGATGCCCGCGGCGATGACGACGATCACCACCAGCACGGCGTGCACGACGGCCGCGAGGATGGCGCGCCAGATGGAGCGGCGGGCGATCTCCCTGCGGACGAGGAAGCGGGTGACCCACAGCCCCGCCGCCAGGCCGAAGCCGAAAAAGAGGATGACGACGGCAAAGCTGACCAGCAATTCGCCGAAAAAGACGCTGACGGAGGCCGAAATGCCTTCCAGGTAGACGTTCGCCTCCTGCGTCAGGCCCGTGAGCAGCCCGTGGAGCGTGTCTTCCAGCCACGACGTCGTCAAAACGTGCTCGGCCGCCGCGGCGAAGGAGGGCGGGAGCTTGTCGATCTCGGTCAGAAACAGGTCGCGGAAGACGGCGGGGTCGATCTCCGCCTCGGTGATGACGCCGCGCACCGACGCCGTGAGGTCGCCCGCGGCCGATAAGGCGACGGGCACCGCTACGGCCAGGCCGATGAGCAGAAACAAAAACAGCACCCCGAGCGGGGTGAAGTAGTATTTGAGGTTCCTGAAAAAACTTTTCAGCGCGCTTTTGATCATATCTCTCACCGTGCGGGCTTTTTCTCCATTATACAACAAAACGCCGTGCTTGTCTACAAAACTCGGCACCCCGTCCGCGCGCGGGCGCAAAAGGCGGGCGGCGCATACGACGGCGGGCGGGCGCACATACTGCAAGCGAGCCCCGCCCGCGCGGGCAAGGAGACCGTTATGCCGAAAAAGAAGAGAAAGATCCGCACGCTGACCGAAGAGCAGTACAACGACTACCTGATGTCCCTCAAAGACGAGCGCCCCACCATGCTCATCGGCAAGGACGGCAAGCGCACGCCGCAAAAATAACCCCTCCCCCGCCCGCCGAAAAATTTTTCAAAAAAAAACGGCGCAAAGGGTTGACAAGCGCGAACGGAAGGCGTATACTATCATTGAACATTTGAAAAAACGTTCAAATAAAAACGGCGAGGAACCACACATGGACGGACTTTGCGAAAGCATCCGCAGGCAGCTGCCCGACGACGGCACGCTCGCCGCGCTCGCCGAGCTGTTCAAGATGTTCGGCGACGCCACGCGCGCCAAGATCTTGGGGTGCTTGCAGGTGCGCGACCTGAACGTGGGCGAGATCGCCGAGGTGCTCGGCATGAGCGTTTCGGCCGTTTCGCACCAGCTGCGGGTGCTGCGCGGGGCCAAGCTCGTCAAGGGCACCAAGGAAGGCAAGGAAGTGCGCTATTCGCTGGACGACGACCACGTGACCAAGATCATGGAGTACGGCCTGACGCACGTCAACGAAGGCAAATAGGCCAAACGCGGCACAAAAAACGGGGAAACGTCCCCTGTTTTTTGGGACCATTATTTGAACGATTGTTCATAAAAACAAATAATCAACGATCCTGCAGGAGGAAAAAATCATGAAGAGGTCTTACAAACTCGAAGGGCTGGACTGCGCCGTATGCGCGGCCAAAATGGAGCGCGCGGTCCGCAAGGTGGACGGCGTGCGGGGCGCGGCCGTCTCCTTTTTGGCGGGGCGGCTGACCGTCGAAGCGGACGACGGGGCGTTCGACGAAGTGATGGACAAAGTCGTACATACCTGCCGCCGTGTGGAGCCGGGCTGCACCGTCGTGCGCTGAACGGAGGGCGGCATGAAGATCGCATTGGACAAAAAGGAAAAGCGGCAGCTTGCCCGCATCCTGGCGGCGCTGGGCATGTTTTTGCCCCTGTTCATCGCCGACAAGGCGCTGGCGGGCGGGCTCGGCGGCGTGTTCGGGGGCCGCGCGGGATGGGTGTTCCCCTTCTGCCTGTACCTTGCGGTGTACCTGTTCATCGGGTACGACGTGCTGTGGCGGGCGGCGCGCAACATCATCCGCGGACAGGTGTTCGACGAGAATTTTCTGATGTGCGTGGCCACCGTCGGCGCCTTCGCGCTGGCCGTGTTCCGCGGGGCGTCGGGGCTGGATACCGAGGGCTTTGACGAGGCCTGCGCGGTGCTCCTGTTTTACCAGACGGGCGAATGGTTCCAAGACTGCGCCGCGGGGCGCGCGCGCAAGTCCGTCGCGCAGCTGATGGACATCCGCCCCGACTACGCCAACCTGCTGCTGCCCGACGGCACGGCCGTGCGGGCGGACCCCGCCGACGTGCACCCGGGCGACTGCATCCTCGTCAACCCCGGCGAAAAGGTGCCCCTCGACGGCACCGTCGTAGCGGGCGCTTCCGCCCTCGATACCCGCGCGCTGACGGGCGAATCCCTGCCCCGCGCGGTGAGCCGCGGCGACGCGGTCATCAGCGGGAGCGTGAACACGCATTCGCAGCTGACGGTGCGGGCGGAAAAGGAATACACCGACTCCACCGTCGCCAAGATCTTGGAACTGGTGGAGAACGCGGCCGAACAAAAATCCAAGGCGGAAAACTTCATCACCCGCTTTGCCCGCTGGTACACGCCCGCGGTGTGCGCGGCGGCGCTGCTCCTGGCCGTCGTGCCCGGGCTCGTGACGGGAGACTGGGCGGCGTGGGTGTACAGGGCGCTCTCCTTCCTCGTCGTATCCTGCCCGTGCGCGCTGGTCATCTCCATCCCCCTCTCCTTCTTCGCGGGCATCGGCGCCGCCTCCCGCTACGGCATCCTCGTGAAGGGCTCGGCCTACCTCGAAAAGCTGCACCGCGCCGACATCTTCGTGTTCGACAAGACGGGCACCCTCACCAAAGGCAACTTCGCGGTGGTGCGCATCGACCCCGCCGCGGGCACGGACGAGGAGGGTTTGCTGCGGCTGGCCGCCTGCGCCGAACAGGGCTCCTCCCACCCCATCGCGGTCTCCGTCGCCGCGCGGTACGGCAAGCCCGCCGAAAGCGGCTACACGCTGACCGATACCGCGGGCGAAGGGGTGCGCGCCGAAAAGGGCGGGCACACCGTGCTGTGCGGCAACGAAAAGCTGATGCGGCGGTACGGCGTCGCCTTCACGCCGCAGGAAGGGGCCGGCACCGCTGTGTACGTGGCCGAGGACGGCGCGTTCAGGGGTTCGCTGCTCATCGCCGACGAGCCCAAGCCCGAGAGCCGCGAAGTCGTGGCGGCTCTTCATGCCATGGGCTGCAAGACGGTGATGCTCACGGGCGACAACGAGGCCGTCGCCGCGCGCGTGGCCGAAGAGACGGGCGTGACGGGCTACAAGGCCTCGCTCCTGCCGCAGGACAAGGTGCGCGAGGTGGAGGCGCTTCTGGCCGCGAAAAGGGCGGACGAGGCGCTCTGCTTCGCGGGGGACGGCATCAACGACGCGCCCGTGCTCATGCGCGCGGACATCGGCATCGCCATGGGCGGCGCGGGCAGCGACGCGGCCATCGAGGCCGCGGACGTCGTGCTCATGCGCGACGACCTGCGCGGGCTGCCCCTGGGCAAGCGCATCGCCAAAAAGACGATGGCCGTCGTACTGCAAAACATCCTCTTTTCGGTCACTATCAAGCTCGCCATCCTCGCCCTCACGGCGCTCGGGCTGGCGGGCATGTGGCTGGCGGTGTTCGGCGACGTGGGCGTGGCCGTCCTGGCCATCCTCAACGCGATGCGCGTGAACGGAAACTACCTGCCCGCCCGTAAGAAAGAAAAAGCGCCGCAGGCGGCGTGAACCGCCCCGCGCAAAGAGCGCGCGGGCATGCGGCGCGGCGGGGCGCCCCCTGTTTAGGGCGCCCCGCCGCTTTTTTTACAAAGGACGCAATCCCGCGCGGGGCAAAGCCGTACGGACGCGGCCCCGCGCGGAGAAAAGCCCGCGCGGCCGCGCTCAGTGCGCGAACTGCGAATTGTACAGGTTGTAGTAAAAGCCCTTCTTTTCCATCAGCTCGGCGTGCGTGCCCTGTTCGATGACGGAACCCGCGTTCATGACGAGGATGAGATCGGCGTCGAGGATGGTGGAGAGGCGGTGGGCGACGATGAAGGAGGTGCGCCCCTGCATGATCTTGCGGAAAGCCTTCTGGATGCGCATCTCGGTCATGGTGTCGATGTTGGAGGTCGCCTCGTCGAGGATGAGCATGGGCGGGTCGGCCAGCATCACGCGCGCGATGCAGAGCAGCTGCCGCTCGCCCTGCGACAGGGCGTCGGCTTTGAGCACGGTGTCGTACCCCTGCGGCAGGTTGCGGATGAAAAAGTCGCAATAGGCCGCCTTGGCCGCCGCCTCGACCTGTTCGCGGGTGGCGTCCTCCCGGCCGTAGGCGATGTTCCAGGCCACCGTTTCCCCCGCCAGGAAGCTCTCTTGCAGCACCATGCCGAAGAGTTTGCGGTATTCGTCGAGGGGGACGGAAGCGGCGTCCGTCCCGTCCACGAAGATGCGGCCGCCGTCCAGGTCGTAAAAGCGCATCAAAAGGTTGATGAGCGTCGTCTTGCCGCAGCCCGTGGGCCCGACGATCGCCACCTTGCTGCCCGCCTTCACGTTCAAGTCAAAATGCTCGATGAGCGGGCGGGCGGGGTCGTAGGAAAAGCTCGCGTCCTCGACGCGGATGTCGCCGCGCACCTTGCCGATGTGCGCGCTGCCGCCGCGCCGCTCGCCGGGCTCGTCGACGATCTCGAACACGCGCGCGGCCGAGGCGAAGGCGTTTTGCAGCTGCGTGACCACGCCCGAGATCTCGTTGAAGGGCTTGGTGTACTGGTTGGTGTAGCTCAAAAACACCGACAGCATGCCGACGGTGAACCCGCCGAGCGTCAGCGCGCCGACGGTGAGCACGCCGCCCTCGCTGAGCACGCAGAACACCGCGCCCAGCACACAGACGAAGGCGGTGATGACGGCGTTGACGAAGCGCGTGCTCGGGTTGGTCAGCGCCGAATAGTACTGCGCCCGCCAGCCGATCTTGTACAGTTCGGCGTCGATCTTTTCAAAGCGGCGGCAGGAACCCTCCTGCTGGCCGAACAGAAGCACCGTCTTCTGCCCGCCGATCATCTCCTTGGTGTGCGCGGCCAGGCGCCCCTGCACCTTGACCTGCATGCTGAAACTCTTGAAGGTGCGCTTGGTGATGGCGGAGGCGACGAACAGCGAAAGCGGCGTGAGCACCACCACCGCCAGGGCGATGATGTAGTTGATGACGAACATCACGACGAGGGTGACGGCGATGGTCATCACCCCCGTGAACAGCTGCGCCGCGCCCTGCAACAGGCCGTCCGAGAGGATATCCACGTCGTTGACGACGCGGGCGATGACGTCGCCCTGGGCGTGGGTGTCGACGTATTTGATGCGCACGTCGGTGAGGTGGTCGAAGGCTTCGCGGCGCAGATCGCGCACGAGCTTGTAGCAGAGCGCGTTCACGCAGTTGCCGAGCAGCTTCTGCGCCAGCGAGGCGAGCAGCACGCACCCCGCAAAGCCCCCCACCATCGCGTATACGGCGGCAAAATCCACCTGACCCGCGCCGATCATGGCGTCGATGGCGAACCCGTACAGCACGGGCCCCACCAGCGTGAAGGCGACGTAAAAGACGCTGAACACGGCCGCCGCCACGGCGTACCCCTTGTACGGCCGCACATACCCCGTCAGCCTGCGTACGATGCCCTTGCGCAGGGCCTTTTTTTCATTGTTCTTCATTGTGCGGCCCTCGTTTGCGAATCGCAGATCTCGCGGTACAGGCCGCAGGTCCTGTACAGCTCCTCGTGCTTGCCCGCCCCCGCGATGCGGCCGTCTTCGAGCACGAAGATGGTATCCGCGCCGCGGATGGACGAGGCGCGCTGGGATACGATGATCGTCGTCACCCCTTCGAGGGCGGCGATGTTCTGCCGCACCTTGGCGTCGGTGGCGAAGTCGAGCGCCGAACAGCTGTCGTCCAGAATGAGGATGGGCGGCTTCCCGATCACCGCGCGCGCGATGGTCAGGCGCTGGCGCTGCCCGCCCGAAAAGTTGCGCCCGCTCTCGCCCACGGGCCTGTCCGGCCCGCCCTGCTCGTTCACGAACCCGTCCGCGCAGGCCACGCGCAGGGCGGCCTGCACCTCCTCTTCGCTCGCGTCCGCCTTGCCCCAGAGCAGGTTGGAGCGCACCGTGCCCGAAAAGAGGGCGGCGCTCTGCGGCACCATGCCGAACAGCGCGCGCAGGTCCGCCACCGCGTAGTCGCGCACGTCGTGGCCGAAGACCTCCACCCTGCCCTCGCCCGCGTCGTACAGGCGCGGGAGCAGGCTCACCAGCGTGGACTTGCCGCTGCCCGTGCCGCCGATGATGCCGACGGTGGCGCCGCGCGGCACCGTCAGGCTGATATCTTGCAGCGAATACTGCTTCGTGCCCGCGTAGGAAAAGCTGACGTTTTCCAGCCGCACGGCGGGGGCGGAAAAATCGCAGGCGGCGCCTGGGCCGTCTACGATCGAGCTTTGGGTATCGAACACCTCGCTGACGCGGTTCATGGAGGCGTGCGCCTTGGTGAAGAGGGAAACGAGGTTGGAGATCACGATCATGGCGTTGAGGATCTGCGCCATGTAGTTGATGAGCGCTACGATCTCGCCGTTGGTCAGAACGCCCGCGTCCACCTTGAAGCCGCTCCACAGCAGGATGAGCGCCACGCCGAAGTTGATGATGGCGTAGGTGAGCGGGTTCAAAAAGGCGGAGATGCGGCCGATGACGAGGGAGTTGCCGAGCATGTCCTGCGCGGCGCCGTCGAAGCGGGCGCGCTCCTTGTCGCGGGTGGCGAAGGCGCGGACGACGCGCGCGCCTTCAAGGTTCTCCCCCGCGATCTGGGTCAGGCGGTCGAGCTTTTGCTGGTTCTTCGCGTAATACGGGACGGTCTTTTGCATGATGACCCAGAGCACCAGCCCGACGCCGACCGCGGCCGCGGCCACCAGGAGGCCGATCTGCCAGTCGATGACCAGGCACAGCACCACCGAGCCCACGGCGATGAAGGGCGCGCGCACCACGAGACGGATGATCATGGCCACGGCGCTCTGCATCTGGTTGACGTCGTTGACGGTGCGCGTGACCAGCGAGGAGGCGCCGAGCTTGTCGAGCTCGCGGTGCGAGAGGGTGTTCACGTGGCGGAACAGCGCGTCGCGCACGTTGGTGCCGAAACCCTGCGATACGATGGAGGCGCTGCGCTGGCAAAAGAGGGCGCACAAAAAGCCCACCGCGCCCATGGCCAGCATGATGCCGCCGCCCGCCAGCACGTAGCGGATGCCCGCCCGCTCCACGACGCCTACGTCGATGATGTTCGCCATGACCAGCGGCACGAGCAGTTCGAGCGCGGCCTCGATCCACTTGGAAAGCGGGCCAAGGATGCACTGCAACTTGTACTCTTTCAGATACTTGAAATAACGCTTCACTTTTTTCTCTCTCGGCGCGCGGGCGCGCCGGAAAGGCGGGCCCGCGCTATGGCGGTCTCCCCTCCATTATACGTGCAACGGCGCCCAAAAGCAAGCAATTCGGGCCCGCGCGCGCCCTTTGCGGGCGCGCGCGGGCAAAAAGCCGCGCCGCGGCCGCAAACTGCGGCCGCGGCGCGGCAAAACCGTACGGCCCCGCACCGTACCTGCCCGCACGGGAACCCCTGCCCGCGCGGGGCGGCGGGCGGGTTCACAGCAGGATGCAGATGACCCCGCCCTTGCCCTCGTTGACGATGCGCCCGACGGCGCGGCGCAGCTTGGAGCGGGCCTCGGCGGGCATGTTGGCCAGCTTTTCGTGCAGGGCGGACTGCGCCATCTCCTTGAAGGTGCGGCCGAACATGTCGGTGTTCCACAGCCCCTCGGCGTCCTTTTCGTAGCTCTCGACCATGCCGCGGGCGATCTCCTCGCTGCGCGCCGATTCGCCCGTGACGGGCGTGAGCTCGCTGTGCACGTCGATCTTCAACACGTGGTAGGACGGCGCGTCCGCTTTGAGCCGCACGCCGCACCGCCCGCCCCGCCGCACGATCTCGGGCGGCTGCAAGCGCATGTCTTCCTCCGCGGGCGCGGCCAGGCCGTACCCGTCGGCGTCGGCGGCGGCGAATGCTGCGGCAAATTTGTCGTGAAAGCGCTTGGCCTCTTTCAGCGAAGAGACATAGGCCATCAGATGCAGGTCGTCGGGGATCTCCGCCCCGCAGGCGCGGCCGAGCATGCGGTAGAACACCCCTTCGCGGGCGGCCATGCGCAGGACGGCGCGGCCCGTGGCGGGATCGGTGCTGCAATCCTCGCAGTAGACGTCGTCGTCGGCAAAGACCTCCTGCAAGCGCGCGCAGTCGGACAGGCGCACGAGGGAGGGCGCGGCGGCGCGCACCTTCTGCAACAGGGGCGCCACCGCCTCGTTTTCGGCGGGGAGCACGCTCATCCAGGCGGGCAGGCCGATCTCCACCGACGCGGGCGGGAAGGCGAACAGCAGCGCCTCCCACAGCGCGGACAGGTCTTCCGCCCCGCAGGAAACGAGGGGAACGCCGCACTCTTCGGCAAGGCGCGCGGCGGCTTCCGCGCCGCTTTGCTCCCCGCCTTCCCCCGCGAAGCAGACGAAGGGCTTGCCTGCGCCTTGCACGGCCGCGCAGGCGGAACCGTCCACGTCCGCGCACGGCGGCACGAGGACGGCCGCGTCGAAGGCGTCTCCCTGCGGACAGGCGGCGTACGCTGCCAGCGTGACGGCGCCGCTCTCCGTCCCCAAAACGGCGGCCTGCCCGCCGCCCTCGCCCGCGCCCTGCGAGGCGCCCGTCTGCCGCGCAAAGGCGGCACAGAGCGCGGCGGCGCCCTCCCCCACGGCGGCGATGCGGCAACCGCCGCCCGCACGGGCGGCCAGGGCCGCGAACAACTGCATTTCCATACCAGATCTCCTCATCACGGGACTCGGGCGCGGGGCTTACCCGCACCGCACAATTCAATATATGAACCCGCCCCGCGGAAAA
The DNA here is from genome assembly GCA_944328445.1 of uncultured Clostridia bacterium. GTDB lineage: Bacteria > Bacillota > Clostridia > Christensenellales > Borkfalkiaceae > Borkfalkia. Next base: position 43,439 of record CALVHO010000015.1, read on the forward strand.
TACCCGCCCGCAAAAATTCCGCCGCGCCCTACCCCTGCGCCCCCTGCGGAAACGCCCCCGCCCGTTCCCGCGCCCGCTCGCCCGCCCGCGCCCGTCGTCTTTCCACGTCCCCGCCCGCCCCGCGCGTTCACGCCGTCTCCGTACGTTCACGCCGTCTCCGCACGTTCACACACGCACGCGCGCAAACGATTGTATTCGCGCGGAAGATGTGGTATAATGGGCGCAGAAAGACCCTGCCGCGGGCGCGGCCCGCAGGAGGCGGCGATGTACGAACAGAGCACATTTTTTGAGGACGAACGCAGCCAGCCGCTGGCGGCGCGGCTGCGGCCGCGCGACCTCGGCGAATACTGCGGGCAAAAGCACCTGCTCGGCGAGGGCAAGGTGCTGCGGCGGCTCATCGAGAGCGACAGCATCGGCTCCATGATCTTCTGGGGCCCGCCCGGCGTGGGCAAGACCACCCTGGCGCGCATCATCGCGGGGCATACCAAGGCGGATTTTATCGACTTTTCGGCCGTGACCAGCGGAATCAAGGAGATCAAGCAGGTCATGGAACAGGCCGAAAGGGCGCGCCGCTTCGGCAAAAAGACCATCCTGTTCGTGGACGAGATCCACCGCTTCAACAAGGCGCAGCAGGACGCATTTTTGCCCTTCGTGGAGCGGGGCAGCATCATCCTCATCGGCGCCACCACCGAAAACCCCTCCTTTGAAGTGAACGGGGCGCTGCTCTCGCGCTGCAAAGTGTTCGTGCTGCACGCGCTGAGCACCGAGGAGATCGAACAGCTCCTGCGCCACGCCCTGCGCGACGCGCGCGGCTTCGGCAACCAGGAAGTGGAGATCGCCCCCGAGCTGCTCACGGCCATCGCCAACTTTTCGGGCGGGGACGCGCGCATCGCCCTGTCCACGCTGGAAATGGCCGTGCTCAACGGCCGCATCGAGGGGACGAAGACCGTCGTTTCCGCCGAGGACGTCGAACAATGCACTTCCAAAAAGTCGCTGCTGTACGACAAGAAGGGCGAGGAACACTACAACCTCATCTCCGCGCTGCACAAGTCCATGCGCAATTCCGACCCCGACGCCGCCGTGTACTGGCTGGCGCGCATGCTCGAAGCGGGCGAGGACCCGCTCTACGTGGCGCGGCGCGTCACGCGGTTTGCCGCCGAGGACGTCGGCCTGGCCGACCCGCGCGCCCTGGAACTCGCGGTGGCCGCCTTCCAGGCCTGCCACATGATCGGCATGCCCGAATGCACCGTGCACCTGGCCGAGGCGGTCGTGTACCTGTCCCTGGCGCCCAAGTCCAACGCGGTGTACACCGCCTACGGCCGCGCCCGCCGCGACGCGCTCACGCAGCTCGCCGAGCCCGTGCCGCTCGCGCTGCGCAACGCGCCCACGAAACTGATGAAAGAGCTCGACTACGGCAAGGACTACCAATACGCGCACGACGCCGCCGACAAGCTCACGAACATGCAATGTTTGCCCGACAGCCTCGCGGGCCGCGAATACTACACCCCCACCGAGGAGGGCGCCGAGAGCCGCCTGGCCGCGCGGCTCGCCGAGATCAAGGCGTGGAAAAAGCGCCACAAATAGGCCGCCATGCGGCAAACGATACCGCGCCCGCACAGCGGGCACGGGCCGCCGCCTGCGGGAACGGCGGCAAAGGAGAACGGATGCAGACGATCGTGGTTGCCAGCGGCAACAAGGCAAAGCTGCGCGAGATCGCGCAGATCTTTCAAGGATACGGCATCGTGTCCATGCAGGACGCGGGTTTTGCGGGAGACATCGAGGAGACGGGCGCCACCTTTGAGGAGAACGCGCTCATCAAGGCGCGCGCCGTCAGCCGCGCGCTGCACTGCACCGCCCTGGCCGACGACTCGGGGCTGTGCGTCGACGCGCTGGGCGGGGCGCCGGGCGTGTACAGCGCGCGCTTTTGCGGGCGGCACGGAGACGACGCCGCCAACAACGCCCTGCTGCTCGAAAAATTGAAGGACGTACCCGAAAATTTGCGCACGGCGTGGTTTGAAAGCTGCGTGGCGCTGTGCTTTGCAGACGGGCGCGAACTGACCTGCACGGGCCGCACCTACGGGCGCATCCTCTTTGCCCCCGAGGGCGACGGAGGCTTCGGCTACGATCCCCTCTTTTACAGCGACGACCTGCGGAAGAGCTTCGGGCTGGCCGCCGCGCAGGAAAAGAACGCCGTCTCCCACCGCGGCCGCGCGCTGGCCGGCCTGGCCGGAAAACTGGCCGCGGAAAAGGGCACGGAAAAGGATGCGGGCACGTTCACGGACAAAAAAGACGGGGCGCGCCGCGGCCCGCGCGGAGGGAGACCGTGAAGGCCTTCGTCATTTTGTCGGATACCCACCGCAACACCGCGCCGCTGGCCAAGATCGCCGTCGTGCTGGCCGAGAGCGACTACATCGTCCACCTCGGAGACATGGCTTCCGACGCGCGCGAACTGGTACGCGACTACCCCGAAAAGACGTACGTCGTGGCGGGGAACAACGACTTTTTCGGCGGCGAGAGCGAATACGTCATCGAGGCGGAGGGGCGGCGCATCTTTCTCTGCCACGGGCACCGCTACGGGGTCAAGCGCGGCACCGCGCGGCTGGTGCAGGCGGCCAAAGAACACCTGTGCGACGTCGCCCTCTACGGCCACACCCATGAGCCCGACGTACACGAAGAAGGCGGCGTGCTCGTCGTCAATCCCGGGTGCATGACGCGGCTTTCTCCCCGGCAGACCTACTGCTACCTCGTCGTGGCGGACAAAAAGGCGGTGGCGACCATCGTCGACGTGCGCGCCCTGCCCTGAACCGGCGCAGCGGCCGCCCGCGGGCGGCATGAACGCGCGTTCGGCACAAAAAAATTTTTGCAAAGCGTGAAAAATATTTGACATAACCCGCCCGGTTTGGTATAATTTTTTAGCGTGTTGATGCGGGTGTAGTTCAATGGTAGAATTCCAGCCTTCCAAGCTGGCTGCGTGGGTCCGATTCCCATCACCCGCTCCAAAAGCAGCGATGAGGATCGAGCACGACAGAATTGCGCCTGTAGCTCAGTCGGATAGAGCAACGGCCTTCTAAGCCGTGGGTCAGGAGTTCGAATCTCTTCAGGCGCGCCAAACTTTTATGGCGGGTGTAGCTCAGTTGGTTAGAGCGCCAGATTGTGGCTCTGGAGGTCGTGGGTTCGACTCCCGTCGCCCGCCCCATAAACTTATTGGGGTGTAGCCAAGCGGTAAGGCACCGGATTTTGATTCCGGCATTTCGTAAGTTCGAATCTTGCCACCCCAGCCATTGGAAAGGAAACGGTCCATTAGCTCAGTTGGCAGAGCACGTGACTTTTAATCACGGTGTCCCGCGTTCGAATCGCGGATGGATCACCACATATGCACCTTTAGCTCAGTTGGTAGAGCAACTGACTCTTAATCAGTGGGTCCCGGGTTCGAGTCCCTGAAGGTGCACCAAAAAGGAAGCGAGAAGGCAAAAGCCTTCTCGCTTCCTTTTTGGTCGTAGCAGCAGGACCGAGCCGATGCCCGCAGGGCATCTGTTCGTATTCGAGCGAAGCGAAGAATTTTGCGGCGCAGCCGCAAGCCCCCTGAAGGTGCAAACTCCTTGGGTCTTCCTTTTTGGTCGTAGCAACAGGACCTGCCCCTACCCTGCCGCGCGCGGCTTTGGAGGGTGCACCTTGCCGCCCTTTCCCGTGTTTGCCGCAACGCCGCTTATACAAGGACCGCCGTCATGCTTGAAAATCCTTCACCAGCCGTATGCACTTTGCAAATTCGGGGTTTTCGATAATGGCCTTTTTGCTTATCTCGCATCCTATACCGGTGCGCAGCGCACAATCCTGTCCGCCCACATAGACTTCCGACAGCCAACGCGCACAATCTTCTTCGGTAAACCTGCCTTCCCCTTCCAAATAGTACTTGCAATACTGATAAGCGGCTTGGATATCGTCTATGTCCTTTGCGATAAGGGCATTGATGTCTGCATCCTGTTTGTTGTGTCTCATCCAGCGCGTCCATTGGTCGCTGAAATCGGCGAGAGATGCCTTGACCTCAGGATATGTACCGATGAACAACAGCGAACGCACCTCCGCGTCCTCGCGTTTTTCATACGCATCCCTGCTTGTCTTTTTCTCGCCGCGGTCTATGTCGCCCGTGACGGCTTCGCCTATGTCGTGAATGAGCAGCATTTTGAGAACGCTGTCCTTACAATACCCCTCCTCCTCGCTTTGATCGGGCAAAAAGACGAGCCCCATCAACCAGCAGGCATACATGTGCTCCACAATATTTTCAGGGTGCGCAAGGCCGCGATTGATCCAACCCGTACGTTCCACCCCGCACGCGCGCGAAAACTTATCATACACACTCGTTTCGACGGTAGCATCGCTTCGCTCCTTAAACGACTTGAATTCGTCTCCTATCCACTGAAAATACGCCTTGATCTCACCGTCGAGCCGATTGAAAAACGATTTTTGCGAGAACAATTCATCGATATGTTCCAGGCAACGGGAGATCATGGCCGACACATCCAGGACCTTCTCGCCGCCGAACATGCGCGCCTGAATGAGGCTGCACATCGTAAACAGCTGCAAAACGGCTTTGTATGTATACGGCTTGCCCTCCTTTTCAAGGTCGGACAACGACATTTCGAGAGCCCGGAAAGTATTGATCCCCTTGGAAGTGTTATCTTCGTATTGGAGCACATATTTGCCGGGCCTTACCGAAACCTTGATATCTCCATAGTACTCCAAATGGAAGCCCCTGTTGATTTCGTTGGCAAGCTTATCGCGCAGCAAGGAATGCATGTAATCGGTAAAAGCCTGCGCATTGCCGCCGTATATCCTGCTGACGCTTATGCCCCGCAACAGGAAGGCTTTGTTGCGCCTTTCATTCATGTCCTCACACGCACAATTTGCACACAGCCGCAGCTGCTCGCAGCGCAAACCTTCAAGGATATCCTGCGCACTGCGGCTGTATCTTTCCGTCATCCTGCCCAGCCACAATGTAAATTCACTTTTACCGTAAAGGCCCAAGCCGTTATAATACTTGGTTGCAATTTCCAGCACTTTTTTCTGCATTTCATCGCTCTGGCGCAACATGGCCACGACAAAGCGCGTTATGCTTTTTGGCATCACGATATCGAAGGGTTTCAACATATCTCGAATACCCGTCTCATCGTTTTCATTGTTGCACTTTTCGAGGTCATCCATATTCAGCGTTTCAAGCTGATTCATATAGGAGCGCGCCACAAGAAAGTCGAGGACGCTGCGGTGTTTGCGCACCGTTTTCCACTCCTTGCTGAAAAAAAATTCACTGTCTTCAAAGCTCTCTTCGCCGAATTCAAAGTTATAGGCAAAGTCCGCGGCTTTATCTGTCTTTTCCGTCTCGCTACCCAATACATCCTTGCAAAGCGAAGTGTACAATTCTATAAGATTTTCAGGCGAATAGCTTTGCAGGTTGCGCAGTATGGTGATAAACCAGTATGCGTCCAACGAGATGAGCTCAAATTTGTTGAACTTTTCGTACAGCCGGTCTACATCCTCCTCGCTGTAATGTCCTAAATTCCTGTCCTCCTTCTGAAATATTTCTATACATGTCTTCATAAACTCTTTGCTCTCCTCTTTGCGGTCGAGCTTCATAGAGCTTATCCTCATAAAATATTCGAAATCATTGACAGCAATTCGGTAGTGCGCCTCGTGCTTACTGTTGTTTGTGAAGTCGGTATCCAGCCCTACCACCCAATAGCAACCAAGACGGTCAAGCCGCTCTTTGAGTATGTCGTATATTGCTACCTTGCCGCAGGCGAAGTCGCGTATGCCGTCTACCATGACGAACGGGATAAGCTCGGGCGAAGCCTTTATCATTCCCTCGATTTCGTCCAGATTGCGCCGCACACGCTCTTTTATAGAAGTATCCGGCCACCTTGCACTGTCCGTCCGTTCATACATCGCCACATCGATATAGAAAGGCAGCACGTCCGTCAACGTCTTTGCAAGATAGAGATATACGTATTGCAGCAACCGGTTCTTATACGAGCCGAGCGGGCTTTCGATTTTCAAGATCAGCTTATTTGCCTTCGGTGTGCTGCCCCGCAAACTGCCAACAATAATTATGTCGTATATTGTTTTGCCTATATTTTCAACATTTTTGCGTTTTGGATCGCCTTTGCTCTCGATCTGCGTGATGTCCTTGAATATGCGTGAAAATTCGTCTATATCTTTCCGGATCTCTTCGGGAGAGCTCTCCAACCTGTCCGCCGCGTGCTGATGGGAAAATTCACGGACGGAATATTCCAATGCCCTCTTCACGGCCTCCTCCCGGCTGACAGGCTTTGCAGAGGAAGAGCTCTCCTCCGCGCACCTGCCGTCGCCCGCGCCGAAGAAATGGGCTATTGTTTCATCAAAATACTCGGTCTCCTTGCCCAAAACTTTGGTAAGCCAGCGCAAAAAGGAGACGACAGCTTTTTCAAATCCCTCCTCGCCCTCTTCGGCAACACGAAAAAGTTCCGTTCCTTCAAACATCACGTGTAATTTTTTCGCCTTATCGTAATCGAGCCCGCCACAGGCAAATACCTTGGCCGGATTGGTGCCTTTACAATAGACTTTCGCATTGTAAAACCTTTTCATCTCTTCTGCGATGTCTTGTCCTTCTGGAACCCTGCCAAGGGAATTTACAGGGATGGTATTGTTTGCCACCAACAGAAAGACCGTGGAATGGGACGCAATGGTAGGCGTACCTTTAAAATCACCCACTACGTTTGTCTTGGTCTGCAAAAAGACTTTCACCTTGTTTTCAAAAGAAAGGATATCGTACAGTCTTTCGGCTACCGTCAGCGAACCGTTCGGGTCATTTGTGCCGTGATACCCCAGAAAAACGTCAAAACGTGATTCAAGGATATTCTCTTCCGTACCCATAAAACAACTCCCTCCTCAGGTTTTAGCGACGGCGGTTGCTGTTTTGCAGCAAAACGCAAAAAGCCCACCCCCATCGGGTGAGCTTATCATAGCACGAGCGTGCAGCTTTGTCAAGCAAAATTATACATAAAAAAATTATAAAAAATTAAATATGCAACTATTATACAGGATTTGAAAAAACTTGTCAACCATATTTTAGCACTTTTTTCGACAAGTTCAGAAATGATAAAATGACACTATATTTGTATAGGAAATTGCAAATCGCATACAATTTATAAACTCTTTTATTCCTTTGCTCTCGCAAAAATCTCGGGCGGAGCCCTTGCGGTTCCGCCCGAGATTTTTCATGAGGGCTGATGACATATGCTTTTTCCTCAATTCTACACTCTACATTTTACATTCTACATTCGCCCCTCTGTCATCCTGAGCGGAGCGAAGCGCAGTCGAAGGATCTCACTCACCAAAACTTTTTGCGAAAGACTGCGCAGGCGGCACGCAATGGGTTTCGCGGATAAATCGCTCCCCTCCAAACCGAGCAGAAGGGTTGCAGGTTGCGTCCTTTCAAGTGCGAGGGCAAGGGAGTTTACTAAAACGTAAATGACCGAAGCCCGAGACATGAAGAAAGGGCGCAAGATGCGCCCTTATCCTCGGTTTGGCGCCGATTGGGTGACTTTGTACGAACTCAAAGGAAAAGAAGAAGCAGATCGGGAACATTCCCCAACCTGCCTTTCTATATCTTCCACATACGACTTTGAAAAACGCTCCGTAGAAAACCATTCTTGGAAGTTATATGTAATGACCATGAGATCGCCGTACCAGATCACTTCCCGCACAAAGGTATTCACGAGCAGTTTGCGAACCTTGATGTCGTCGGGGTCCTCAAAGACTTTGGAGAGCAGGAACTTCTCCACTTCCTCGACGGAAAGGTGAGCGTATGACTTCTGCTTTGCCTTGTTGATCTCAATCTCCAACTCGTTGAGTTCCGCCTGTAAACCGTTGAGCCTGTCCTTTGTAAAATCTGTAATGATGCCCTACTCAATGGCTTTTACGATATTGTCTGCCGCCTTTTTGGCATCGTCCCGCTTTTGCAGCAGGATCTGTAAACCCGAATCGTCCTGCATCATCTTTTCGTGTATCTTGACGACGGTCTCCGCAATCTGCGTGATGATGCTGTTCCTGCGCAGCATTGCAACCGTCGCTTGGATGACGTAATCTTCCAGGATCTGCTTTTTAACGGCTTTGCAGTCGCAATCTTCCTGCTTGCGGCGTTTGGAGAGACAGGAATAGTAGTAATGGATCTCACCCGTCTTGCTCATGCCGCTCTCGCCGACCATCCTGTGCTTGCATTTTCCGCAGATGAGCTTTCCCGAAAGGATATAGTCGTACATTTCTTTCTTGCGCCCCGGAGCGTTCTTGTTTTCTTCATTGATGGTGTTCACTTGCATCCACAACTCCTTTGAAGTGATCGCGGGGAAGACTTTGTCATAGTCTTCGCCCTTATGGGTCACGACACCCGTATAGCGTTTGTCGTGCTGGACCTTGTATACGAATTTGTGCGTGATGAACTTCCCGTTCTTGCGGCGGAAGTTTTTTTCTTTCAGATCGTCTACGATGGTTTGCGCTTTATAGCCCTGCGCGTACTTTCGGAATATCTCGCGGACGACTTCGGCTTCCGCCTCGTTGATATGGTACTTTTTGTCCTTTAAGTCCCATCCGAAGATATCTCTTCCGCCCGTGGCATTGCCTTTGAGCCAGCTCTCCCGCAAGCCTCGGTTGACTTTCTGCTTGAGGTCTTCCGAAAAGTATTCGTTGAAGCCTTCGATGACGGCAAGGAATAGCTTGCCTTTCGGTGTATCGGGAATATTCTCCATTGCGGAGACAAGTTCCACGCCGTTGTCCGTCAGTTTCTTTCGGTTGACGACCGATTCATACTTGTTGCGGGCAAGCCTGTCTAATTTGTAAACGATGACCACGCTCCATTGCCGTCGTTTGCTGTCGCGCAGCATTTGTTGGAATGCCGCGCGGTTTTCGTTCATCCCCGTCGTCGCCCTGTCGACACACTGATCGACGACGAGAAGATCGTTCTTTTCCGCAAACTGTTTGCAGACACGAACTTGTCCTTCGATGGACTGTTCCGTCTGACTGTCAGATGAATATCTGGCGTAAATAACTGCTGTTTTCAAAATTGATACCTCCAAAATTTTTTGCCTTCATTGTACACCTTTACGGCAGGGATCAACAGGCACGGCTGACGTACTGTTTCCTGCCGATACCCAAACGGTACCGATACAAAACCCCAACGGGAGCGGTACACTTTCGGTACTCCCGTACCTTTCGGCGCAACCGAAAAACAGGGAGAGCAAGGCGCAGTCTGTCAAAGGTCTGCCCCAAAAGGGACGCGCAGGAATTTTGTAGAAGGGAGCATCTTTCCACGCAATCAAAATTGCTGCGCGCCTTTGACAGGCAAAGCCGCCTCCCACCATCCCAAAGCCGAAAGGTGCAAAAAAGTACGGTGAGTTGCTAAATTGTCAACAGGAGTTGCGGTTTTGTTGGGGTTTACTATCGGCAGTGTTGGTTGCAAAAGTTTAAGTGCTGTGGTAGAATAAAAGCACAAACAAGCCGAGGTTCGGCTTCATATCACAGAGGAATGTATTCTGACTGTGGGAAAAAACCAGCGGGAGCAGTCGGGCTTAGACCCAAACCAAAGAATTGACGAAATATCCGGGTGACCGTGGCTTTCAGGCAAGATGGACGAGAGATCGTCTGTCCTTTGTCTGCGGTCACGGTCTTTTTTTGTTTCTCGAAAACTTTTCTTCCTAACCACGTACTTTACAAACTTTTTGTCCTTGTGATAGCAGAGAGATTATTTCGGCGAGCCCCCGAACTTTTTAGGATCAGTGTCCTTAGAAAAGTGAGAGGTAATTCGCACGACGGGAGGAGATCATGACATTAAACGAAATAAGGCAGCAATTAAAGACGATACGCCTGTACTATACGAACAAGGCGCGCTTTTCTGATGCCTTCGACGCCCTCCCGCATACGGTAAAAGAACTTGCCGAGAAGTATGCCGCTATCGTCAACGCCGCACCGCTTGATTTGTACTACATCTACTTTGAGCTGTATGTCAAGGGTCTGACGCAGGAAGCAACGGCGGAAGATCTTAATTACAGCACAGAGTACATTCGGCAGAAAAATAAAGCTCCCCGCGTGGAAACGCGGGGTATTTCATTTTCGGGTATAACCCTAAACTTTATCGGCTGCGCACAAGTGCGCTTTTATATTGGCCTGCCAGCCATGCATTGGTTACTTGCTACCCGTAAACGGGTCCCGCGGGTCAAAGATACTTAATTGCTCGCTTTCCTTATCTTTCTTCAACTGGTTTGCTATGTATTCTTTTATCGCTGCCGTGTTCTTTCCTACCGTGTCTACATAGTATCCCTTACACCAAAATTCGCGGTTGCGGTATGCAAATTTCATGTTTCCCCATTTTTGATATATCATCAAGCTACTCTTCCCTTTCAAATACCCCATGAATCCCGCAACGCTCATTTTGGGCGGTATACTTACCAACATATGGATATGATCCGGACATATCTCTCCCTCTATCACCTCCACGCCTTTCCATTGACACAGTTTCCTCAGTATCTCTCGTATCTCCATCCGCTTTTCTTCGTAGAATACTTTTCGTCGATACTTTGGCGCAAATACTATATGATACTTGCAATTCCATTTCGTATGTGCTAAACTATTTATGATATTGTTTTGCTCCTGCATTATGATATCCTCCGATTGTGTTTTCCTTTTCTGACTGGCAGGTCAGTTCTTATTTTACACAATCGGAGTCTTTTTGTCATCCTCATCGGCTTAGCCTTCTTTGAACCCCGCGACTATCGCGGGGTTTTCGGTAGACAATAAAAAGCTCTTGCTGTTTTTGCAGCAAAAACTCAATGGGGAGGTGTGTTGATGAAGGAGATAGAACTGAAAAACAATCCTTTGGGCATACGGGTCTATGCCGTCGGGGAGCCAGACATCGACCGCATGACCGAGGTGGAATATAACTTGTTCGCATCGTCCTTGGCGATGCGGATCAATGACTACATCATCAAGAGGGCGAATATATGGGACAGGTCAGCCCCGAAGTGATAGCGCTACTGCCAAAAGTGACATAGCGCGCCACTTATAACGGAACAAAACAGCAACGATAAAACCCGATGAAAGAAAGCCGTGCGCGGCGGGAAAAGCGGCAGCCGATCCCCAAGCGGGTTAGCGGGGACGGCTCCGCGGCCGCCGCGCTTTCGTTCAGTTTTGTTCTGTTTCTCCGTTGGGGCGTGCGCTTGGCTTCGGCGCCCGCGTGCGGCAGCGCGCGGGTGACGGTGCGGCGTCAGCCGCACCGTCAGCTCC